>NZ_JADFCM010000008.1:1364196-2046294 GCF_015234585.1 Pseudalkalibacillus hwajinpoensis | reverse complement strand
AGACGAGACACAGTCATTTATTCAAAAAATCATTGATTTCTTTATTGCGATTATTGATGGAATAAAAGGGGTATTTCAATCGTAAAGTGACAAGTGACTGAAACTTTCTTCCCTTTTGAACGTATAAGAGAAGAAGGAAAAGGAGGGAGCGAGGATGGAGATTCTATCTTTGCCAGCAGTTGGCTTTCTTATCGTCTTACTTAGCGTGCTATTCTTGTTTGCTGAGTTACTTGTCCGTGTAAAAGGTATTTTTGGATTGATCGGAATACTATTGCTCACATTTTATTTTAGTTTCCATCTTACTTCTTTATCATCAATTCTCTGGATGGGACTTGTGTTTGCTGTTGGTTTAGGCTTAGTTATTCTTGATGGGAAATTACTCAACGATGGTACATTTGGTCTGATTGGATTAATTATGATGGTTACAGCCGTAGCCATTCCTTCCCCAACTTTCCTTTATGGACTTCTCGTTTCAAGTGGTTTTTTAATTGGTACAGCTGCTTCATTCCTGTTTTTGCGTGTTTTCCCCGCACGCTCTATGTGGACGAAAATGACGTTAAAGGATCGATTAAGCAGTGAAATGGGGTATAATTCCATGAACTCTGAGTATAAGAGTTTAGTTGGAGAATCGGCTATAACAATTACTCCATTTCGACCAAGTGGAACAATACAAGTCAATGAGAAAAAGTACAGCGCCATTTCTGTTGGAAGTTGGATCGATAAGGATACGGCAGTAGTTATTACGTCTGTAGATGGTACGCGTATCTTAATAGAAGAGAAAAAAGAAGAAAGTAAACGTCATCCAATTTAAAATGGTCCCCGAGTCATAGATTCGGGGATTTTTTCATATTCTTTTCTAATCCCTTTATCCCGATCTCTAAACTAGGGTTGACATGTTGTTAGATAATAGTTAAGATTTAGAAAATAACTTATCAAGAGAGACCGAGGGACTGGCCCGTTGACGTCCAGCAACCTGCCTGATTGGCAAGGTGCTACTTCCAGCAAAATGGAGTCCATTTTGGAAGATAAGGTGAATTAAGGTAACCTGATCTGTCTTTCCAATTTGGGAAGGCTTTTTTCATTTATAAGCTTCTCCTCATGATTATTACGACAAAGGGAGGTTGCATGATGGGAACGAAAGACCAGAATTTTTCAGACGTTGCTGTACGTATAGAACGAATGCTAAGTTCGTTGAAATTTGGATCAATTACGCTTGTTGTTCAAGATGGGAAAGTTGTTCAACTTGAAAGAAAAGAAAAAGAACGACTTTAATATTGGCGCTGACTAGAGAAACTAGAGGCGGTTCTAACCCTAAAGGTTAGAATCGCCTCTTTTTTTAAACTTTTAAATATATTTCCTTGATCGGAATTGGGAGGGTTAGAAATGAATTGGTTCTATGATAATTGGTCGGGGAAGGAACCTGAATTCAACGTTGAATCAGAAACGAAAGGGGCTCTTGAAGTTCTGGAGTGGGCGTATCAAATTTACCAAGGTGATATTGTATATGCTTGTAGTTTCGGTGTTGAAGGTGTCGTTCTAATTGATTTGATTTCCCGGATAAACCAGAACGCGAAAATTGTTTTTTTGGATACAGGTCTCCATTTTAATGAGACTTATGAGCTAATTAATAAAGTAAAAGCTAAATATCCATCTCTAAATATTAAGTTAAAGCAACCAAAGGAGTCGGTCGAAGAACAAGCATTAAGTAAAGGGGATGCTCTATGGGAGCGAGACCCGGGACAGTGCTGCAACTTGAGAAAAATCATACCATTGCATGAAGAATTAGATCATGTAAGTGCCTGGATCTCAGGGTTAAGGAGAGAGCAGTCGCCACTCAGACAAAAGACAAATTATTTCAATAGAGATGATAAGTTTCAGGCGATTAAGGTTTGTCCACTTATTCATTGGACATGGAAAGATGTTTGGAGGTACGTGTACGAAAAGGATTTACCATACAATCCCCTTCATGATAAAGGCTACCCAAGTATAGGATGTGCGGTATGCACTGAAAGGGTATTGGAAGGTAGTGATTCTAGAGCTGGGAGATGGGCAAATCAGGAAAAAACGGAATGCGGCTTGCATCTTGATTCAGCACCAAATCGGTGACGGTCATGACAACCCTAGTTATTACGGTGGCTCTCTTTTTTGCTATGAATATTGGCGCTAGTGGAGCTGCGGCATCGATGGGAGTGGCTTACGGGGCGGGAGCGATTAAAAGAAGAAGCGTAGCACTGAGTGTTTGTGCGATTGGGATTGTTGGTGGTGCCACATTAGGTGGAGGTAATGTTATTAAAACAATGGGGAGTGGCATTATACCTTCTTCCGTACTCAGTCTAAAGGTTATCTTGATTATTTTCATTTCAGCTACAACAGCGCTCTTTCTAGCAAATATGATGGGGATTCCATTATCAACAAGTGAAGTTACTGTGGGCGCAGTGGTAGGAGTTGGTATTGCTTATCGTGCTTTGTACTTTCAGAATGTGATGTTCATTATGTTGTTGTGGATCGTTATACCGGTTATTGCTTTTGCGACAGCTCTCAGTGTTGGGAAAATTTTAGGTCTTTTAAAACAAAGAATCAATCTTACTTCAAAGTGGCAAAAGCCACTCACCATTTTTTTAATTGTAGCCGGTTTTCTAGAAGCCTTTTCAGCAGGAATGAATAACGTCGCAAATGCGATTGGACCGCTAGTTGGAGCGGGAGTTTTATCCCTTTCTCACGGCGCATTTTTTGGGGGAGCTTTTGTTGCTTTAGGTGCTTTAGTTTTTGGTAAACGTGTCATTGAAACGAATGGTTATCGCATCACAAAATTTTCACTTGGTGAAGGTTGTGCTATATCAGGTACGAGCGCTGGACTTGTGATTGGAGCTTCCTTATTTGGGATTCCGGTGCCGCTTACCCAGATTACCACCTCATCGATCATTGGTATTGGAACGGCTAAAGATGGATTTCAGCTTTGGCAGAAAGATGTCATTACGCGAATGATTAAAGTTTGGGCAGTTTCACCGGTTTTTTCTTTAGTTATTTCTTATAGTATGATCAAACTTTTTTTAGAAAGTGATTTATATACATTAATTGCAATTGGCAGCGTTATTCTAGCGACGCTTGGATCAGGAAGTTTAATTCGATCGATTCGCTCTCAAAAGAGAACATTACAAGACGAAGGAAGCTTATAATAAATTCAATTTGGAGGGATTAAGATGGCAACAATTAACGCGCATGGAGGAACATTGATTAACCGTTACAAACCTAATACTGAAATTGATGGGATTATTAAAGAAATTGAGCTAGACACTACTGCGTTAAGTGATCTGGAATTAATCGGAACAGGAGCGTATAGTCCGTTAACTGGTTTTCTTAATGAAGATGAGTATACGTCAGTCGTTCATCACCTCAAATTAGAAAGCGGGTTGCCATGGAGCATTCCTATTACGTTGCCAGTTACGCACGAACGAGCTGCTGAGATCGTAATTGGTGATAAAGTGAAGTTAACTAATAATGGGACTGTGTACGGCACAATAGAAGTGGAATCCAAATATACTCCTGATAAGGGAGTGGAGGCGCGCCACGTGTATTTAACAGAGGACAGTGAACATCCAGGAGTGAAAAAAGTTTACGATAGACCAGATGTTTACATTGGTGGACCAATTACGCTTATTAAAAGAACCGAAAAAGGCAAGTTTGACCGCTATCATTATGATCCATCTGAAACAAGAGATTATTTTGAACGTCAGGGCTGGAAGAAAGTTGTAGGATTTCAAACAAGAAATCCGGTTCATCGAGCGCATGAGTATATTCAAAAGACCGCACTTGAAACAGTGGATGGCTTGTTCTTGAATCCTCTTGTAGGTGAAACCAAATCAGATGATATACCAGCAGAAATTCGAATGGAAAGCTATGAAGTTCTACTTAAGAACTATTACCCTGAAGATCGTGTGCACCTTGGTGTCTTTCCTGCTGCTATGCGCTATGCAGGGCCAAGAGAGGCAATCTTTCATGCGCTTGTTCGAAAAAACTTTGGATGCACACATTTTATTGTGGGGAGAGATCATGCCGGAGTAGGTGATTACTATGGCACTTATGATGCCCAGGAAATCTTTAGTCAATTTACAAGCGAGGAATTAGGAATTACACCACTCTTCTTTGAACACAGTTTCTACTGTGAGAAGTGCGATAGCATGGCTTCGGCCAAAACGTGCCCGCATGGGAAGGAGCATCACGTCATTTTATCAGGTACTAAAGTACGTGCCCTTTTACGAAATGGGGAGCAGCCTCCGGCAACATTTAGTCGTCCTGAGGTTGTGGAGGTACTAATTAAAGGAATGAGTGAGAAGACAGTGAACGCATAAGGGGGAGATTTGAGATGACAGTGAACAATAATTTAACCTGGCACGATACAGTGGTAACAAAAGAAATGAGGCAGCAGAGGAATCAGCATAAAAGTGCAGTACTCTTCTTTACAGGTTTGTCTGGTTCCGGGAAATCAACACTGGCAAATGATGTTTCAAGGAAGCTTCATGAATTAAACGTCCAAAGCTATGTTCTAGACGGTGATAATATCCGTCAGGGTTTAAATAAGGATCTTGGTTTTCGAGAAGAAGATCGCAAGGAAAATATTAGACGTATTGGGGAGGTGTCTAAACTACTAGTTGATAGCGGTCAATTCGCAATCACTGCATTTATTTCCCCGTTCCATAGTGATAGACAAGTAGTACGTGAACTTCTGCAACAAGGTGAATTTATTGAGGTATATGTGAAATGTCCAATAAATGAGTGTGAGAGTCGAGATCCTAAAGGATTATACAAAAAAGCTCGTAGTGGCGAGATTCCTCACTTCACAGGCGTATCATCTCCTTACGAAGTACCGATCAATCCCGAAATCACCATTGATACGGACAACCACTCCAGAGAAGAATGTGCTGATAAAGTGATGTCCTATTTAGTAAAGCAAGGGTTGATTATAAATCAATAACTTTTGAGCTTAAGTGATTTTTAAGAATAAAATCATCTCGTGGAGGAGGAAATCAGATGGGGAAAGTTTATCTAGTTGGCGCAGGACCAGGAGACATCGACTTAATTACAGTGAAAGGCGTAAAGTGTATTGAGCAGGCAGATGTGATCCTCTATGATCGCTTAATCAATCAAGACCTTCTCGATTACGCAAAAGAAGGGATCGAGTTAATTTACTGCGGTAAGTTACCTGATTACCACACACTAAAACAGGAAACCATAAATCGTTTTCTCGTAAAGCATGCACTTAAAGGGAAAGTGGTCACAAGGTTAAAAGGAGGAGACCCTTTTGTTTATGGTCGAGGTGGTGAAGAAGCCGAAGTCCTTTCAAACCATGGAATCCCTTTTGAAATCGTTCCAGGTATTACTTCTGGTATTGCTGCCCCTATGTATGCAGGCATTCCAGTAACACATCGTGAACTAAGTTCAACATTTGCATTTGTAACTGGTCATCGTAAAGAAGGCGAAGAAGAAGAATTACGCTGGGAGAGTCTCGCCAAAGGTATAGATACACTCGCCATTTATATGGGAGTGAAAAATTTACCTTATATTTGCTCGATGCTTCGAAAATATGGAAGGAATAAAGAAACTCCTGTTGCACTTGTTCACTGGGGAACAACACAAACGCAACAAACGGTAACGGGTACCCTTGAGACAATAACAGAAGATGTAAAGAAAGCAGGAGTGCAAAACCCAAGCATGATTATCGTGGGTGAAGTGGTAAACCTAAGGTCGAAACTGAATTGGTTTGAGAAAATGTCACGAGATGAACAAAGCACTAAGTCGGTCGTTAGCGCCTTATAGGAGGTGGTGGATAGTGAAAGCCGTTCTATATATATGTCATGGTAGTCGCGTGAAAGAAGGAAGAAATCAAGCGGTAGAATTTGTTGAGAAGTGTAAAAAAGAACTTGGGTATCCAATCCAAGAGACATGTTTTCTTGAGCTTTCGAAGCCCGATATTTATCAAGGTATATCAACATGTGTACAACAAGGTGCGAAAGAAATTGTGGTAGTACCCGTCTTATTACTTGCAGCAACTCATGTAAAGAAGGACATTCCGAACGAAGTAGAGCGCGTCTCTGGAGAATTTCCATCGATAACTGTTCACATGGGATGTCCTTTAGGAGTACACGATAAGTTGATCTCTATTATAGAAGAAAGAGTTAGGGAGACAGGAGTTTCCATTCAACAAGATGCAAGTGCTCTACTTGTAGGGAGAGGAAGTAGTGATCCTGATACAATAAGAGATTTAGATCGAATCGCAAGGCGAATCCTTGAAAAGATGAGATTTAAAAAGGTCTCTGTGTGCTATCTTGCAGCTGCAACTCCAACCTTTGATGAAGGAATTAAACACGCTAAAAACGGCACTAATAGTCAGGTCTTTGTCATTCCTTATCTTTTATTTACAGGTGTTCTAATGAGAGAAATGGAACATAAAATAAGTAGGTTAGATGGAGATGGTCCAGATTTCTATCTTTGTCATTACCTTGGCTACCATGAATTTTTGAAAGATGTATTGAAAGAAAGAGTAATAGAAGCATATGAGATGGAGGTAAAGGTATGAGGGAATATCCGGTTACCCTTAACCTGGTAGGAAAAAAAGTTGTCATTGTTGGAGGGGGTCGTATCGCGCTTAGGAAGCTCAAAGGTCTACTTGGTTGCGGTGCGAATCTAAAAGTAGTAAGCCCTATTATTCACAGTGATATTAAGAAATATGTGGATTCTGACAATATTACCCTCGTGGAACGCGCAGTTAGGGAGTGTGATATACATAATGCGTTTTTAATTATTGTAGCGACCAATTCGTATGAAGTGAATGAATTTGTTGTCAAACATGCCGAAGATAATCAGCTAGTTAATGCATCACATCAGGCTGACAGAGGTAACGTGTCTCTACCTGCAACGTTGAGGCGAGGAAGACTAGTGATATCTGTTGTCACAGGTGGAGCAAGTCCGTTGCTCGCAAAGAAAATTCGAGATGACCTTTCGTTGCAATATGACCAGTCATATGGACAGTATGTAGAGAGTTTATATAAGAAAAGGCTGGAAATAAAGAGCAATAACTTGTGCGAAAGTGAAAAGAAGGACATTTTAGAAACAGCTATGAATAAGACATTTCTATAATCACATGCTATTGATTCGCTTAGACTATTTTTCTGTTTCAAGATCATCAATGATACGTTTGAAGCGATCCTAAAATTACCATAAGATAAGAAAGGAGGAGCCCTGGCTCCTCCTTTTGTTTCTTATAAAACGTTAAAGTATCTTCCTTCTGGGTGAGCGAAAACCATTGCAGTGACAGAGGCTTCGGGCTCCATCATACATCCATCCGTTAATTCAATCCCAATGTCTCGGGGATGAATGAGTGCAAATAACTTGTTTTGATCTTCGAGTTCGGGGCAAGCAGGATATCCAAAGGAAAAGCGTTGACCCTGATATTTTGCTGAAAATCGATTCTGCATAGTGAAATCTGTGGGGTCTGGGAATCCCCATTTATCTCTCATCAACTGATGAATGTGTTCAGCAAGACCTTCAGCAGTCTCTAGAGCTAATGCTTGTAGTGCATGACTTTCCAAATAATCACCTTTATTTTTTAACTCTAGAGAACGTTCTCGAATTCCTCTTCCCGCTGTAACAGCAAAGAATCCAACATAATCCATTTCACCACTTGATACCGAACGAAGGTAGTCAGCAAGACATAAGAAAGGTTCTTTTTGCTGACGAGGAAACGAAAACCGTTCAATAACTGTTTGATGATCATGTGGAGAGTAAATGATCACTTCATTCCCATTGGACTGTGCTGGGAAGAATTGATACTTCGCTGAGGGCTGTATCCAATTTTCTTTTTTCGCTCGAGTTAACAGCTGGTCAACCACTTCTTTTAAATGAACAGCCTTCTCGTTTTTTTCCTTTAATAGTCTTGATACCTTCCCTTTAAGACCCAGGTGATGTCCAATTAACATCTGCATATTTATATATGGCTCAATATGTGCAACAGAGTAATTTCTTAAAATATGCGGCTCGAGATCGTATGGCTGATAAACCTGCACATCAGTCGTTACATTAGAAACAGGTTTAACAGCAACGGCCGTTCCGTTATTAGAGCTAGTTTTCCTTTCTATGACAGGTTGAGTAGCTCTTTTTTTAGATTGCTCTTCCATAAGAGTTCTTTTTTCTTCTTCATTACTTAGCCGATTGGAAAGCGATAGTCCTTCCATTGCGTCCTTTGCATAAAAAACAGGTCCATCATACTCAGCTGAAATTTTATTATCGGTAAATTTACGTGATAGAGCCGCACCGCCTACCATAATTGGTATAGATATTTTAGCTTGCTTCATATCTTGAGCGGTCAGAACCATTTGTTGGGCAGATTTCACTAATAGTCCTGAAAGTCCAACAAAATCTGGCTCTTGCTCCTGAATCTGATGAATAAGATCGGTAGGGGTAACCTTGATTCCAAGGTCAACCACCTCGAAACCATTATTACTTAATATTATTTCAACTAGGTTCTTACCAATATCATGAACATCGCCTTTAACGGTTGCTAATAATACTTTCCCTTTGGTATGGGAGGCATCTTCTTTTTCCATGTGAGGTTCGAGGAAAGCGACGGAAGCTTTCATCACCTCTGCACTTTGGAGTACCTCAGCAACAATTAATTGGTTATCATTAAATAATTTACCCACCTCTGCCATCCCATTCATTAGAGGTCCATTGATAATTTGAAGTGGAGAACTGTATTCATTAAGGGCTTTTTCTAAATCCTGCAGCAAACCTTCTTTTGTTCCTTCTACTACATATAAACTAAGTCGTTCTTGAAGCGTGAGGTTCGAGGTTTGTACTTTACTTTCTTTCTTTTTACCACGATAATAAGCTGTAAAATCAGCAAGAGTCATGTCGTTTGTTTCGAAAAGAAGTTCATCTGCAAGCCGAACTTCTTTATCAGAAATGGAAGCGTATCGTTCTAATTTCTCAGTGTTCACAATTGCGTAATCTAATCCTGCTTTTGTACAGTGGTACAAATAGGCAGCGTTTAATACTTCTCTCCCTACAGGAGGAAGCCCGAATGATACATTGCTAATTCCGAGTATAGTCTGACAGTCCGGGAGCGCTTCTTTAATAAGCTTTATCCCTTCAATTGTTTCAGAAGCTGAGCCGATGTATTGTTCATCGCCTGTTCCGATTGGAAAAACAAGTGGATCAAAAATGATATCCGAAGATTTGAGACCGTATTTAGAAACGAGTAGCTCATGTGAGCGTTTAGCAACTTCGAGCTTACGTTCAGCTGTTATCGCCATCCCTATCTCATCAATAGTGCCAACTACAACGGCGGCGCCATATTTATGAATAAGAGGAGTGACAGCTTCAAATCGTTCTTCTCCATCCTCGAGGTTAATTGAGTTGATGATCGCTTTTCCTTGTGAATAAGAAAGGGCTTTTTCAATCACCGCGTCATCTGTTGAGTCAATGATAAGAGGGGTTTTTACTTTATTTACAACATATTTCATGAAATTCTCAATATCTGCAAGTTCGTCACTGTCAGGATTTGCTAGGCAAATATCGATAACCTGCGCTCCTTTTTTTACTTGTGAGCGAGCTATTTCAGAAGCCTCTTCAAATTTCTCCTCAGCTATAAGACGTTTGAATTTCCGTGAACCAATCACATTTGTCCGCTCTCCGACAAGAACAGGTCTTGTGTTTTCATCATAGATAAATGGCTCAATCCCTGAAATTGCGTGCGGGTGGGAGTGAGGTACTTTTCTAGGCTGAACATTCTTCACAGAATCTGATATCGCTTTGATATGAGCAGGTGTCGTTCCACAACAACCGCCAACTACATTTAGCCATCCTTTTTCCGCAAATCCTCTAATTTTTGATGCCAAACTTTCTGGCGTTTCATGATAATGCCCCTCTTCATCTGGAAGGCCCGCATTTGGATAGCAACTCACAGAAGTTGTGGCAAGATCTGATAGAGAGCGGAGGTGATCTCTCATAAATTCTGGTCCTGTTGCACAGTTTAGACCAACAACAGCTGGGTTCATGTGTTCAAGTGATAAATAAAAAGCTTCAATGCTTTGACCTGCGAGAGTTGTTCCCATCGGTTCGATAGTACCAGAAATGATAAGGGGAACAGAACGATTGCTTTCTTTAAAAGATTTTGAAATCCCAATAAAAGCGGCTTTAACATTTAGCATATCCTGACTTGTTTCAACAAGGAGGAGATCTACGCCACCTTCTAGTAATCCTTTTGCTTGTAATTGATAGGATCGGCATAGAGCTTCAAATGTAGTGCCACCTGTAACAGATAATGTTTTTGTTGTTGGCCCCATTGAACCAGCTACAAAACGGGGCTTATCAAATGTCGTCACTTTTGAAACTGCTTCTTTTGCTAGAATGGCAGATGTGTAGTTAAGCTTTTCAGCAAGATGGCCAAGATTATATTCGTCGAGAACGAGATCGGTCGCTCCGAAAGTGTTCGTTTCAATAATATCAGCACCACAAGCTAAGTAATCATCATGTATTGAGGAGATAAGGTCTGGTCTTGTTAAAGATAAGTATTCGTTGCAGCCTTCGTAATCTTCACCACCAAAATCAGCAGGCATAAGATTAGCCTGTTGAATCATTGTTCCCATGGCTCCATCAAGAACAAGAATTCTCTTCTTAAGTAGATCTTCAAATGAGGGGTAGACCACTATGAATCTTCCTTTCTTCTTCAATACGAGTTTTTTCTTTAATGTAACGAGTTAATTCAACTGTTAATTCGTAGCGCAAAAACGGTGTTATTAAATAAATGCCATTGAATAAATCGAATGCTGCATCAATTAAGGACTTTGCGATGGCGAGTCCTTCATTTTGTGACTCACTGGCATCGGTGGCTGTGGACATTCGCTTACGTATTGAATCAGATAATTTTATTCCTGGTACTTCATTATGCAGGAATTCGGCATTTCGATAGCTTGTTAACGGCATGATTCCGATGTAAATAGGGCACATTAAATGTTTTGTAGCTTCATGTACTTCGATTAATTGTTCTTCGCTATAGATAGGCTGACTAATAAAATAATCCGCCCCATACTGCTGTTTTTTCTCAAGTCTTGCGACAGCTCGATCAAGATGGCGAACATTAGGGTTAAAAGCTGCTGCGATCGAAAAGGAAGTCTTCATCCCAAGTGATTTACCGGAATAAGATAACCCGTTGTTGAATTGTTTGATTAACCGGATAAGGTCGAAAGATGATACGTCATATACAGAAGTTGCACCTGGAAAATCTCCTATTTTTGTAGGATCTCCAGTAACAGCGAGTACTTGATTAATTCCCAGTGTATGAAGCCCCATTATATGCGATTGTAATCCGATGATATTCCGGTCTCTACAAGCTATGTGCACGAGAGGGCGAACATTAAATTGTGACTGAATAGTTGATGCCATAGCTGTATTGCAAATACGAGGTGAAGCAAGGGAATTATCAGCTAGTGTAATAGCATCTACTCCGACTTCTTGTAGGGCCTTCGTACCTTGGAGATACTTCTTTGTATTTAGCTTCTTAGGCGGATCAAGCTCTACGATAACAGAACGTTGCTTTTGAGCAATTTCATGCAAGTGGGGCAAACGATCTATGTTGTTTTCGGTTTGCGTGACTTCTTTAGCTATTACTTCTATTTTTTTATGAGTAATAGGTTTTGTTCCCTTTAAAGCTTTTGAAACAGCAGCAATATGTTCTGGTGTTGTACCACAACATCCTCCAATTAATCGAACACCTTGTTTGCGGAGAGATTCAGCACTTTGTTTAAAATAATCAGGGGCAGTGGGGTAAACCAATCGTCCCTCCTCATAGTCAGGTAAACTTGCATTTGGATAAGCAGAGAGATAACTAGTTGAAAGGGGGACCTCTTCAAAAGCTTGAATCATATGATATGGCCCTAGTCTACAATTAACACCTGTCACATCTGCTCCAGACTCTTCTAATTGTTTAAGAGCAGATGGAAGGGAGGTCCCGTTTTGTAAAACCCCGGGTTCATGCATGGAAACTTGAGCTATTATGGGGAGATTCGTTTGTTTTCGAGCAATCCCAAGGACTGATGAAATTTCTTCAAGATCGTAATAAGTTTCGAGTAAGATCCCGTCAACGCCCTCAAGTAGAAGACAGTATAACTGTTCTCTAAAGCTACGTTTGATTTCATCAAGAGAAGTCTTTTGAGTATTGATTCCTCGTATGCCACCGATAGTTCCAAATACATAAGTCGCTTTGTTTGCTGCTTGTCGAGCTAATTTAACAGCTTCAGTGTTCATTTCTTTTACAAGATCTTCAAGACCATATCTCGCTAATTTACTGTAGTTTGCTCCATAGGTGTTCGTTTGTATCACGTCTGAACCTGCTTCTACATATGCGCGGTGTATGTTTAATACTTGCTCTGGATGCGATAGGTTTAACTCTTCAAAACATTGATCTACGCCATATGAATAGAGAAGTGTTCCCATCGCGCCATCACCGATTAGAATATTGTTTTTTAATTTATTAAGGAAACTCATAGTTGACCACTCGCTTCGGAAGCGGAGTATTGCTTTCTAATAGCTGCAAATCCATTTTTGAAATCTTTTAATAAATCATCAGGATTTTCAAGTCCCACAGACAATCGCAATAATCCATCTGTGATGCCTCGTTTTCTGCGTTCTATAGGAGGCATAGAAGCATGTGACATTCTAGCTGGATAGGAGAGAATTGATTCTACGGCACCAAGACTTACCGCGAAAACAGGAATTTGAACATGCTTTGTGAATAGACGCACGGCATTTTCATCAGGTAACCGAAAGGACAAAACTGCACCAGGACCAGCGGCTTGATAAATATGAGTGGAGTGACCAGGGTGATAAGAAAGCCCTGGATAAAAGACTTCTTCTACCATATTTTCTTTAGTAAGAGCATGCGCAAGACGAAACGCAGATCTAGACGATTGATCTAGTCGACAATGCAATGTTTTTAAGCCACGGAGAACTAACCAGGAATCGTGAGCGCTTAAGATCGATCCAAACGAGTTTTGCAGGAATGCAAGCTGTTCCGCTAATTCCTCACTTTTTACGGCAGCAAGACCAGCGACGACATCGCTATGTCCTGAAATGAATTTCGTAGCACTATGCAATACGATATCGGCTCCGAAGTCTAACGGACGTTGTAGAGCAGGTGTCATAAAGGTGTTATCGACAAATGTTAAACAATTATTCGCTTTAGCTAATTTAACAACGGCTTGAATGTCAGTTACCTTCAGCAAAGGATTAGAAGGCGTTTCGATATAGATGACTTTAGTATTGGATTGAATACCTCTCGCCACTTCATTTAAATCTGTCATGTCTACAAAAGTATGTTTAATTCCAAATCTACCGAGAACGTCGTGAATCATGCGATACGTCCCACCGTAGACGTCTTCAGATATAAGAACGTGATCGTTTTGTGAAAGAAGCATAAAAGAGGTGGCGATAGCGGCCATCCCAGAAGCAAACGCAAATCCCTTAACCCCACCTTCAAGATTGGCAATTGTTTCTTCAAGCGCTTCGCGAGTGGGGTTGCCTGAACGACTGTAATCGTATTTTCCTGGTTGGTCAAAATCCACCTGATGAAATGTAGAAGCCTGTTGGATAGGGACGCTAACAGCTCCTGTAGCTCTATCAAATTTGTGATCGTTATGAAGAAGTTTTGTTTGAAATGTATAATCAGTATTTGTCAATTTGAACAACCTCCTCTTTAAAAATGGACAATGCTTGATTCAGGTCCTGTATTAAGTCATCGATGTTTTCAATCCCAACAGAGAAACGTAGCAGTCGATTGCACACCCCTTTTTCAAGTCTGATGTCTTCTGGTATTTCAGCATGAGTTTGAGTTGAAGGATATGTGATAAAGCTTTCTACCCCTCCAAGACTTTCAGCAAATGTGACAAGTGTTAATTTTCTAAGAAAGAGATCTACCCATTCTTCGGACCGCAATCTGAAAGAAAGCATCCCACCTTTATCTGGATAAAAAACGTCTGTTATTGCTTCATGATTCGTTAAAAATTCAGTTACCTTTCTGGCATTCTCTTCATGCTGCTTCATTCTGAGTGGCAAGGTTTTCATGCCTCTCATTAATAACCAGGAATCAAAAGGAGAAAGCACAGCGCCTGCACCGTTTTGGTATTGTTGGATTTCAGCGCAAATATTCTCACCTTTTGCAACCACAAGCCCTGCGAGAATATCATTATGACCGCCTAAATACTTAGTGGCACTATGCACGACGATATCCGCCCCAAGCAGTAGTGGGTTTTGTAGAAGAGGGGTGAACAAAGTATTGTCTACAATAAATAATAGGTCCCTGTTTTCTGCTATCCGTGCAATTTTTTCAAGATCTGTTAATTTCATTAATGGATTAGATGGATTTTCAACAAAAATGGCTTTTGTACGGTGAGTTAGGAGTGATGAAAGTTGTTCATTGCTTTGTGTATCAAAATATGTGAAGGAGATACCATAATGTTTTTCAGCATGGGCAAATAATCGAAAAGTCCCACCATACAAATCATCTGAGACGAGAATATGGTCGCCGCTTTTGAATATGGCAAGGATTGCTTGAATCGCAGCCATTCCGGAACTAAAAGCAAATCCCTGATCACCATGTTCGAGTTCTGATATAGCGGATTCTAAAATGGATCGTGTCGGGTTTTTGGTTCTTGAATAATCGAATCCAGTGGATTGACCGATGCCTTCATGGCTATACGATGTGGAGAAGTACACTGGAGGATTTACCGCACCGGTTTTAGTATCTGAATGATTACCTAATTGGACAAGTAGTGTTTCTAACTGTTTATTCGACATAATCAATCTCCTTTTCATTGAATAAGGGCAATAAAAAAAGCCCTCTATAAGAAGAAGACTTTGGTTGCTCTTCTTCTTATCTTCCAAGTTGAAATCAACTTGCTGGAGTTAGCACCTTACCAGAAAATATCCGGTGGTTGCTGAAGCTTCATAGGGCCAGTCCCTCTGCTTCTCTTGATAAGAATTGAAAATATATGGAATTTTATTGTGTCGCTTTTTTCATAATCTACATCACTTTAAAGTGAAAAGCAAGGGATTTGAGTAAATTATCAAAATTTTTCTTCTGTTGAATCATTTGCTTGCTCGTTCGTTACACGTTTTTTTGGTAACGGGATTTCTTTAATCGTAAGATAAAGTAGCATGATGGCCACAATCCAATAAAGTAGGAATCCTAAAGGGACTGCTGTTTTAATGAGGGCCATAATCGCAAAGAAGAGCGTTGGAATTGTTACTGAATAAACAGATAAGACCCAAAGTTGTTTATAAGAAGCTTTTCTTCCGGTAATACTTCTCAATAGTAGTCCAATTGTAGCTAGTACGGTAACTCCTATAAACTTAAGGCCGGTTTGAAACAAATAGATAACGAATATCAGTAACGGAATAAAGATAGGGAGCAGGTTGTCCAGATTATTACTTAGCTCATTAACATCTTGCTTCGTGAAAGTCATCGAACTAAAGTTACTGTAATTAAACTCCTGTCTAGCACCGCTATCTACAACGATTACACGATCTTTTAGGAATGCGATAACGGAATCATATTGATCAACATCATCAGGCTTTGTCTGGTCTGTCGCATCAAAAATAAAAGTATTTTCATCATTTTGTCGAATAAGCGGTTCAGACTGCTCACTTGTTAAAGATCCGTCCTCTAAAGTGAATTCTGGTAGATCTGACATATGTGTTTTGAGATCCTCATAAGCGTTTGTAAAGGATAAAGCCGTCATAATTCCAACTGGCACAGAAGAAAGGAACATAAGTAAAAATACGTACAATATTGGCTTGCCTAGCTTTTGAAAACGGAACCTGGCCATCATCTTAGGGGAAAATAAGCTGTAGTAAAGTTGTTTAAAAACGTTCAAATTAATAATCTCCTTTCTAAATGTGGAGCATTTCTCCACCCAATCAGTTTATCTTATATAGAGAGAAGGGAACAGTATTCTTGGTGAAACTTTATTGAAACAAATTTGTTTTAAGCATAATATCTTTACAAATCTATATTAACTCTTTACAAAGGGGGGAGCGATGTAGATAATAGACAAGGGACTTTGTTGAGTATTGTCGAAAAAATAAAACATAAGTGCAAGGGGTTGAAATGATGGAACTCAACGTTCAGGAGATGATCTTTCAGTTTGTGGGAGGTCTTGGTATTTTCCTGTTTGGACTAAAGTATATGGGAGACGGCCTTCAACGATCAGCAGGTGATCGATTAAGAGACATTCTCGATCGCTTTACGACTAACCCGTTTATGGGTGTACTCGCTGGGGTCATTGTAACTATTCTCATACAAAGTAGTTCAGGAACAACGGTTTTAACAGTCGGTCTTGTTAACGCAGGATTTATGACTCTCAAGCAAGCAATTGGCGTTGTAATGGGTGCGAACATTGGTACAACTGTTACAGCATTTATTATTGGTTTTCCTATTAAAGATTACGCACTTCCAATTATAGCCATCGGTTCTTTGTTAATTTTCTTCTTTAAAAACAAGAAAATTAACTACGCTGGTCAAATCGTCTTCGGATTTGGTGCGTTGTTCTTTGGACTTGAATTAATGAGTACGGGAATGAAACCACTTCGTAGCCTTGAGGCTTTCCAAGAATTAACAGTAAACATGAGCTCGAACCCACTGTTAGGCGTTGTGATCGGTACAGTATTTACTGTCATTGTACAAAGTTCCAGTGCGACAATTGGTGTATTGCAAGGTCTTTATTCACAGAACGCAATGGATATTCAAGCTGCATTACCAGTTCTGTTTGGAGATAATATCGGTACAACGATTACAGCAGTTCTTGCTTCTATCGGTGCATCCGTTGCCGCTAGACGTACAGCACTGACTCACGTTATTTTCAATTTAATTGGAACGGCGCTTTTCCTAATATTCTTATTCGCCTATACGCCGTTTATTGAATACTTAAGAGACGCATTAAACTTAACACCGGAAATGACGATTGCATTCGGACACGGGATCTTTAACATTACAAATACTGTTATCCAATTCCCATTCATTGCCGGACTTGCCTATCTCGTTACAAAAATTATTCCTGGTGATGATGCAACGATTGAATATAAGCCAAAACACCTTGATCCAGTATTTATCGAACGCTCTCCATCTGTTGCATTAGGACAAGCTAAAGAAGAAGTGATTCGAATGAGCGGATTTGCTTATAAGGGTGTTAAAGAAGCATCAAATTATTTAACATCTAAGAGTCAGAAGAGCGCTGAAAAAACCGCTCAGTATGAAGAAGCTATTAACAACCTGGATAATAAAATTACAGATTACCTTATCCAATTATCAGCAACTTCTCTGTCTGGAGATGAGTCGACACGACACGGTATGCTAATGGACTCAGTTCGTGATATCGAGCGTATTGGGGATCATATGGAGAATATTGTTGAGTTGGTTGATTATCAAATAAGCAATAAAGTGAAGATGACTGACGTTGCTATGAAAGACCTTGATGAAATGTTTAATCTGACTCTTTCTGCACTCAATGAAGCCTTTGATGCACTCGATAAATGGGATGTAGCTAAGGCGCAGGAAGTTGTTAAGCTAGAAGATAAGATCGACAAAATGGAAAGAACGCTTCGTAAGCAGCATATCCTTCGTCTAAATGAGGGTGAATGTACTGGAAGTGCTGGAATTGTTTTTGTTGATATCATCAGTAACCTTGAGCGTATTGGTGACCATGCGGTGAATATTGCAGAAGCCGTCATTGGAGAAGAATAAATGCGGGAAGCAGAGGGATGCCTCTGCTTCTTTTTATCATTATATAGAAGAAAAGTGACATCTCCGCTAAAATAGAGTCAAGTTGAAGGGAGGTTGAAAGCGTGGATATTCTAATATGGTGCCTGATTATTGCGTCGTTCATCATTGCATTTGTGGGATTGATTTATCCGATTATTCCAGCCGTACTATTTATTTATGTTGGGTTTATCCTGTATGGGGTGTTTTTTGATTTTGGTTCAATGACTATTTCCTTTTGGATTGTTGAAGTTCTGCTGACGATGTTATTATTTGTTGCGGACTATGCTAGTAATTTATTTGGCGTGAAGAAGTATGGAGGGTCAAAGGCGGCGATATGGGGGAGTACAATTGGTTTACTTGTTGGCCCATTTGTCATTCCGTTTGCAGGGATCATCCTTGGACCATTTATCGGTGCTATCTTAGCTGAACTAGTTATTCATCGAAAAGCTTTTAAAGAATCTGTTCAAGTAGGTGTAGGTTCATTGCTTGGTTTTCTTGGTGGAGCTGTTATGAAAGGATTACTCCAAACGATCATGGTTGTTGTGTTCCTAGTGTATGTCCTATAAGTTCTTGATGACAAAATGAAAGCGTGATATAGTATTTTCATAATTGGAATTAAGATTAATTCAATTAAATTCGAAAAACTTATTGACGCTTTCTTTATCCATATGATATATTAGTTCTTGTCGTTAAGAAATATTCCACAGTAGCTCAGTGGTAGAGCTATCGGCTGTTAACCGATCGGTCGTAGGTTCGAATCCTACCTGTGGAGCCATATGGCGGTGTAGCTCAGCTGGCTAGAGCGTACGGTTCATACCCGTGAGGTCGGGGGTTCGATCCCCTCCGCCGCTACCATATATTTCAACGATACAACATGGCGGTTGTGGCGAAGTGGTTAACGCACCGGATTGTGATTCCGGCATTCGTGGGTTCAATTCCCATCAGCCGCCCCACTTATTACATAAGGACCCTTAGCTCAGCTGGTTAGAGCTGACGGCTCATAACCGTCCGGTCGCAGGTTCGAGTCCTGCAGGGTCCACCAAATGCATATCGGAGGAATACCCAAGTCTGGCTGAAGGGATCGGTCTTGAAAACCGACAGGGGCTTAGTCGCCCGCGGGGGTTCGAATCCCTCTTCCTCCTCCATTTTCTAAAAGTTAGCTTTCTAAAAAATGGATGCAAATTAAGTTCTTTTACATCATCGCGGGGTGGAGCAGTTCGGTAGCTCGTTGGGCTCATAACCCAAAGGTCGCAGGTTCAAATCCTGCCCCCGCAACCAAAATTAAATTCTTACTACGTCGAACATACTTCTTCGTCAGAATTTAATTGGAGTGCCCTAGGGGCAACCTAAGCTCATAGCAAGGCCAAATTACTTTTAATGTAAATGCAAACTACATACTAATTAAAATTAATACTGATAACATGATTTGGCTCTGTAGCTCAGTCGGTAGAGCAGAGGACTGAAAATCCTCGTGTCGGCGGTTCGATTCCGTCCGGAGCCACCACTCAATAAAGATCCCACTCGTCAATTAATGACGAGTTTTTTTATGTTTTATGTATGTTATTACGCTGTTAATTCTCGATTTTTTTCTTTAAGATGTTTAATTCCATATACTGAGGGGAAACTTTATCTGTGTTGCGGAAATTCAAAGGTTTATTATTTGAAAACGCATGACAATTCTGCTAGTGTAAACTTGTGACGACATCATGTTCAAGTGGTGGCTAACGCTACCCTAACAGCAAGTTACATACTATATTTAAGGAGGAGATTCACAATGGCTAAATTTGAACTACCAGAACTACCTTACGACTACAATGCACTAGAACCACACATCGACGAAGAAACAATGAAGATCCACCACGACAAGCACCATAACGCATATGTAACAAAATTAAATGGTGCACTAGAAGGTCATGAGGAGCATGCATCTAAGAGCCTTGAAGATCTTCTTGGCAACCTTGACGCACTTCCTGAAGGCATTCGCACGGCTGTTCGAAACAATGGTGGCGGACACGCTAACCACTCACTTTTCTGGCAATTGCTAAGCCCTAACGGTGGCGGCGAACCATCAGGTGATCTAAGCGAAGCACTTAAAAAGAAATTTGGTAGCTTTGAAAGCTTTAAAGAAGAATTTGCTAATGCTGCAGCTGGTCGTTTTGGCTCAGGCTGGGCTTGGCTAGTAGTAAAAGGTGGAGAACTTGAAGTAACAAGCACTCCAAACCAAGATACTCCAGTAATGGAAGGTGTTACACCAATTCTTGGGCTAGATGTTTGGGAGCATGCTTATTATCTTAAGTATCAAAACAAACGTCCTGATTACATCGCTGCATTCTGGAATGTAGTTAACTGGGATGAAGTTGCAAAGCGTTACGAAGCAGCTAAATAATTTACCAAGCTTTCAAAACCCCCGACATTTATGTTGGGGGTTTTTCTATTATGGTTCGATTAAGGTATAAATTTTTCCTAAATGGTGTAGCATGAAATTTATTATAAAATCTGTAAAATCACAGCCAGTTTCAAAATCATGAGGTGTACAAATCAGAACTTGATGATCTGTGATGGTTAATGAGATGAGATCATTTCGATATTGGATTTGAAGATAGTGCCTCATCCTATTAATAAAGAACGAGTGTTCATCATCTCCTATAAGATGTTGAACGCTTTGAAGTAGTTGGATTTGACTGTTTTCAGTAATGTAGTCTGTCCGATATAGAAAGTAATACATACCCAGTCCCCTTTCAAAAACAGTTTATCCTTTTTGTTTCATCCGCATAACGAACAGAATTTAAGTCAAAATAAGGGTGGATGAAAAAAGGGGAGTTTGTTATGAAAGTTATAAAACATATGATTGGTGAGATAGAAGTAACAAAAGATTTGTTGTTATTACTTACAATCGGTGGTTTATACGCGCTGAGTATTGCGCTCTCAAATACGTTCGTAAATGTTTACTTGTGGAAGCAGTCTGGTGAGTTTGCGGATATAGGTATATACAACCTTGCTGCGGTTATAAGTCAGCCGCTTACCTTTATTCTCGCAGGTAGATGGGCTAAGAAAATGGATAGAGTTATTGTATTGCGGATTGGAGTGATTTTTCTCGCTCTTTTCTATATAACAGTGCTTTTTCTTGGTCAGAACGCTAGTCATTTGCTTATCTTACTGGGCGCTTTACTCGGAATAGGGTTTGGCTTTTATTGGCTTGCATTTAATGTGCTAACATTCGAAATTACAGAACCGGACACAAGGGATTTCTTTAATGGATTCCTTGGTTTACTTACATCTTTCGCTGGGATGATTGGGCCAATATTTGCTGGTGTTATTATTTCAAGTCTAGAAGCATTCACGGGATACAAAGTAATATTTGCCGTCTCACTTGCTTTGTTTTTCGCAGCTGTAATCTTAAGTTTCTTTCTCGAACGTCGTTCTGCCAAAGGGACTTTTTCATTTACACGTGTTTTTCAAGAAAGAAAAGCGAATACAGATTGGCTTAACATTTTACACGCGCATTTTTTTCAAGGTATAAGAGAAGGTACCTTTATTTTCATTATCGTTGTCCTGGTTTTTATTACGACGGAAAGTGAGCTTGCAATTGGTACATTTGGACTTGTTAATTCAGGAGTATCGTTTTTAGCCTATTATTTGGCGACGAGATTGATTAAACCGCGATATCGTAAGAAGGCTATTTTATATGGCGGACTTATTCTTTACGCTTCGGTTTTCTTGCTTGTATCCGACCTAACGTTTGCCCGGTTGTTAATGTATGGTGTTTGTATTTCTCTTGCTTATCCACTTTTACTTGTCCCCTACATTTCGCTTACGTACGATGTGATCGGTAAGGCTTGGAATGCAGCTGAAATGCGGATTGAGTACATTGTTGTTCGAGAGGTGTACTTAAACTTAGGACGAATTGTTTCCGTTCTTTTATTCTTAATAACAGTAGCGTTATTCGACGATGAAACGAGCATTCCGATTTTATTATTAATTGTTGGTGCTGGCCATTCGTTTATTTACCTGTTTGTAAGAAAACTTCAAGCTCCCCATCCCCCAAACCCTTCTCCTGACGCCGTACAATAGCTCATTAGACCCTTTACTTTTTTTATATCACTAAGTATAGTAAGTAGAAGAGAGAGCAGAGACACCTGTCTGGAACAGGTGTCTATATTTGTTTAAGGGAAGGGAGTCTATCGTGAACACGAAGAAAAAGAAAAATCATGTGCCTTTAAGGCTAAATATATTATTTTTATCTGTATTCCTTTTGTTTTCTACATTAATTCTTCGACTGGGCGTTATACAGATTGTAAATGGTGAAGAATACGAGCGTGTTTCTGAGCAAACTGAGAATGTTACAGCAGAATCAACAGCGCCTCGTGGGAAAATGTATGACCGTTATGGGCGAGTTCTGGTTGATAATAACCCTGAATTTGCGCTTACCTATATCCGAACGCAGAATACTAAGCAAGCTGAGAGGCTTGAATTAGCTCAGAAATTAGCTGGGTATATTGAAAAAGATACAGATGATGTCATTGATCGAGATCTTAAAGATTATTGGATTGTGACGAATCCGGAAAAAGCGAAGGCAAAGCTAACGGAAAAAGAGTGGGAAGAACTTGAGTCGAGTGAAGCTTATCAACTCCAAATTGAACGGATTAATGATGATGATTTAGAAGAGATTAAGAACGATCCACAAGAGCTTGAGGTAGCTGCTATCAAAAGGGCGATGGATACTGGGTACGCTTTATCATCTCAAACAATTAAGATTGGTTTAACTGAAGATGAAATTGCTAAAGTAAGTGAAAACCTTGGTTCACTACCTGGAATAGAAATTCAAGCAGACGCAACTCGAGAATATCCTTATGGAAATACTCTTCAAACAATTTTCGGAAGGGTCGGACCAATCCCTAAAGATGAGTTAGATTATTATGGTTTGAGAGATTACGAAAGAAATGACAAAGTGGGGATTAGCTATCTCGAGAAAGAATATGAAGAGTACTTAAAAGGTCAAAAAGAAAAGCAAACCTACGTGACCGACAAATCAGGAGAGCCGATTGGTGAACCGAAAGTAATTGAAGGACAAAGAGGAAACGATTTGGTCCTCTCATTAGACATCGATCTTCAAAAGAAAGTCGAGAAAATTCTCGATGAAGAGCTTCGTGATGCAAGACAATATGGGGCAACACGAGGCTATGTAGTCATGATGGATCCCAAAACAGGTGAAATTCTTTCTCTTGCTGGTAAGGAATATAGCAACGGAGAGTTTAAAGACCGAACGTTTGGAGTGATCGGTGACTCCTACGCAATGGGATCGACTGTTAAAGGAGCAACTGTTTTAACAGGTTATCAGTATGGTGTTATTAACCCGAATACGACGCTTGTGGATGAAGTTTTATACTTTAAGGACGAAGGTAAAAAATCTTCGTATACGGCTAATGCGATGGGGCCTATATCAGACCTAGTTGCTTTACAAAGATCTTCAAACGTATATATGTGGAAAATCGCGATGAAGATGGCTGACTATGACTATGCTCCGTACGAAAGTAGTAGTTATGACCCTTCAGCTTACGATGAGCTAAAAGAGTCATTCTCCCAGTTTGGTCTCGGCGTTAAAACCGGGGTTGATCTCCCTGGTGAAAGTGCAGGATTAAACGGAGGTGTGAATGAATTCGGTAAAATTCTCGATTTTGCAATTGGACAGTATGATACGTATACACCAATGCAAATGGCTCAGTATACCTCTACAATCGCAAATGGCGGCTATCGTATTGAGCCACACATATTAAAAGAAGTTCATGAACCTTCTGAAAAAGATGGTCTATCAAATACTATTCTTTTCCAAAACACTCCAGAGGTGTTAAACAAAATTAAAATGAGTGAAGAAGAAGTGACACATGTCCAAAAGGGGATGTGGATGGTTATGAATACGGCAAATGGAACCGCAGGTACACATTATCCTTACTTCCAAAGTGATGATTATCAAGCTGCTGGGAAGACTGGAACAGCGCAAATCGGAGATGGATATAATTTAACCCTTGTTGGCTATGCACCTTATGATAATCCCGAAGTAGCCTTTTCTGTAGTAGTTCCAGAAGTAAATGATTCTTCTTCAGGATATGTTAATAAAAAAATAGGTGGACGCGTTCTAGATGCTTATTTTGATTTAAAAGATGAAGCGAAGAAACCTATTGAGGCTAACAAAAAAGAAACAGAATAGCATTTCATGAAAAACCGCTGAAAAGCGGTTTTTTTTATTGTTTAAGGACAAATTAATGAATAATATCTGTCAGATTGAGGTGAAGTGATAGGCTGAATGCATTGCAAAAGTAAGGTATGCCCCAAAAAAGACTAATTAAAACGTTTTCCGACACGCATTTACAATCTCTTTACATTCGGTTTATACGACATTAATATCTAGCCTGTATTCTAAGAATTGTGATTGAGAGGCCAGTACACAAACAACCTGGTTGGTCACAAGTACAAACATCCATTTAGGGGGAAATTACATGAAGTTCAAAGGTATTATGCTCATGGTAGTTATGTCGCTAGTAATGGTTTTCGCAGCAGCTTGCGGGAATAACTCTGGTAATACAGAAAACTCTGGTAGCACAAACAGCGATGGTGAAGTTTCTGGAGACGTACTAATGGACGGATCTTCTACAGTATTTCCAATCATGGAAGCTGTAGCTGAAGAATATGCTTCCGCACAACCTGACGTAAAAGTAAGTGTTGGTGTTTCAGGATCTGGTGGCGGATTCGAAAAGTTCGCAGCTGGAGAAACAGACATGAGTAACGCTTCTCGTCCGATTAAAGAAGAAGAAGTTTCGGCGCTTGAAGAAGCTGGAATTGAATTCACTGAATTTGAAATTGCAAAAGACGGCCTTTCTATCGTTGTTAACTCTGAAAATGACTGGGTAGATCAGCTTACAATCGACGAGCTTAAAATGATCTGGACTGGCGAAGCAACAATGTGGAGTGACGTTAACTCTGAATGGCCTGAAGAAAAAATCGAACTATTTAGCCCAGGTACGGACTCTGGTACGTATGATTACTTTAATGAAGTTGTTCTAGAAGATGAGCAAATGGTAAAAGAAGCAACACTTTCTGAAGACGACAATGTACTTGTAAATGGTGTAACTGGTTCTAAAAACGGTATGGCATTCTTCGGATATGCTTACTATCTTGAAAATAAAGATAGCTTAAATGTTATTCCAATTGTTAACGGTGACGGCGAAGCAATAGAGCCGAATGCAGAGACAATTCAAGACGGATCTTATGAACCACTTTCCCGTCCACTATTCACTTATGTAAAACATTCTGCAGTAACTGATAATCCAGCTGTTTATGATTTCACTAAATACGCACTTGAGAACGCTGGAGATATGGCTGAAGCAGTAGGTTACGTAGCTCTTCCAGAAGAAAAGTATACAGAAGATATGGATAAGCTAAACGAAATCGCTGGTAAATAAGAATAAATTAAAGCAGATTGGTGAGGAGTTCATACTCCTCACTTAATCCTGTTTTGCTCTTTGTGAGGGGGAGTAATAAATGCAAAGCTCAGTTCGTCAAATGATTAAAGACAAAAAAGAGAAAAATCAAGCACGAGCGAAGTTTATGGAGAAACTTGTACCGGGCTTATTGCTTTTATGTGCAATTATTTCGGTATTAACAACGCTCGGAATTGTGTTTACACTGATTGTCGAAACAATCACCTTTTTTAACCATGTGTCTATTGTTGAGTTTTTTACAAACAAAGATTGGTATCCATTCTTTGAAAGTGATCCTGATTACGGTATTTGGCCACTTATTTCAGGAACACTTATGATTACTGGAATTGCCATGCTGGTTGCTATCCCGTTTGGTCTTGCAGCAGCCATTTATTTGAGTGAATATGCAAGTGATCGTGTAAGAAGATTTATTAAACCGATTCTAGAAGTATTAGCAGGTATTCCGACAATTGTGTATGGTTTCTTTGCTTTAACCTTTGTTACACCTGTACTACAGAACATTATTCCGAGCTTACCGGTCTTTAATGCGTTAAGTCCTGGTATTGTTATTGGAATCATGATTATCCCCATGATTGCATCGCTTTCTGAGGATGCGATGAGTTCTGTTCCGAATGCAATTAGAGAAGGTGCGCTTGGTGTTGGGGCAACTCGTTTTGAAGTAGCTGTGAAAGTTGTGTTGCCAGCAGCTTTATCAGGAATTATTGCATCCTTTGTGCTTGCGATTTCTCGAGCAATTGGTGAAACGATGATTGTAACAGTAGCGGGTGGTGCAACACCTAAGCTTACATTAGATGTTACGGAATCGATCCAAACGATGACATCTTATATTGTCCAGGTAAGTCTTGGTGATGCCGGATTTGGAACGACAATTTATTACAGCATTTATGCTGTCGGTATGACGCTCTTCCTATTCACGCTTATCATGAACCTTATCGCGCAATATATTTCTCGTAGATTCAGGGAGGAATACTAATGCAATTAGTAGATCAGGCAAAAGTTAAAAGTAGAATGCAAACCAGATTAACACAAAATAAAATTCTTAAAGGAATCTTTTTTGGTGCAACGATGTTTGCCCTTGTTGTACTTGTTATCTTGTTATATCGGATATTCACTCAAGGAATTGGTTATCTCGACCTTCAGTTCTTTCAAAATTTCGCATCGCGTTTCCCTGAGAAAGCTGGGATCAAAGCAGCCTTCTTTGGTTCACTTTGGTTAATGGCTGTGATTGCTCCAGTTTCACTCATTCTTGGTGTAGGAACTGCGATATATCTCGAAGAATACGCAAAGAAAAATAAGTTTACAACTTTTATTCAAATCAATATATCCAATTTGGCTGGCGTACCTTCAATCGTTTTTGGTTTACTCGGACTAACTGTATTTGTTCGTATGTTGGAAATGGGGCGTAGTGTTCTTGCAGGTGGACTAACGATGAGCTTGCTTATTCTACCAATTATTGTAGTAGCAGCTCAAGAAGCCGTTCGCTCTGTTCCAAAAGAATTACGTGAAGCTTCTTATGCAATGGGTGCTACAAAATGGCAAACCATCAAGAAAGTAGTACTTCCTGCTGCTATTCCTGGAATACTTACAGGAGGAATTCTTGCCCTTTCTCGAGCAATTGGGGAAACAGCTCCACTTCTAATGATTGGTGCACTAACGTTTGTAGCCTATTTACCTGAGAATTTACTGTCCGGATTTACAGTAATGCCTATTCAAATTTTCAACTGGACAAGTCGTCCACAAACGGAATTCCACGATGTAGCAGCAGCTGGTATTATTGTACTTCTCGCAATGTTGCTCATTATGAATTCAATTGCTGTATTAATACGAAATAAATTCTCAAAGAGACTGTAGATTGAATAAAACTCTCATCAATGTGAAAAGGGGATTTTGAAATTGAAAACAATCATGGATGAAAAAAAAGTTGTGAAAGCTCCTCGTTCAGAAAAACAGAATAAAGAGGAGAAATCAGTTTATAGCATTCAAAATTTCAATCTTTGGTACGGTAAAGATCAAGCACTTAAAGATATCAAATTTGAAATTCCAGAAAATCAGGTAACAGCCATCATCGGGCCATCTGGGTGTGGGAAATCAACCTTTATTAAAGCACTTAACAGAATGGTAGAAATGGTGCCGATTGTAAAAATGTCTGGTGATATTAATTATCGAGGGAAAAACATTTTTGAAAACAAATATAAAGTAGAAGACTTGCGCACAAAGGTAGGTATGGTTTTCCAGAAACCGAATCCATTTCCAAAGTCAATCTATGAAAATGTTGTTTATGGCCCTAAAATTCATGGAATTAAAAATAAAAAGGTTTTAGATGAAATCGTAGAAAAAAGCTTAAAAGGCGCAGCGCTTTGGGAAGAAGTAAAAGATCGTCTTAACGAGAATGCCTACGGTTTATCCGGTGGGCAGCAGCAGCGTCTTTGCATTGCGCGTTGCCTTGCTATTGAGCCTGACGTGATTCTAATGGATGAACCAACTTCTGCTCTTGACCCAATTTCTACCCTTAAAGTAGAAGAGCTTGTTCAGGAATTGAAGAAGGATTTCAGTATTATTATTGTAACTCACAACATGCAACAAGCAGCTCGTATCTCTGATAAAACCGCCTTTTTCTTAAACGGTGAAGTCGTTGAGTTTTCTGATACGAATCAGCTGTTTTCTAATCCAACTGACAAGCGTACAGAAGATTATATTACAGGCCGTTTCGGTTAATAAATTCGGGGGTGAGCAACCATGGTAGTAAGAGAGAATTTCCAGGAACAGTTAGATGAGATAAAGTCACAACTACTTGAACTCGGATCACTAGCACAAATAGCAGTTGATGATGCGATTACAGCATTAAAAGCTCAGGATGTTAACAAAGCTCTTGAGATCATTGAAAATGACCATAAAATAAACAGACTTGAGGAAGAAATTAATGAAAGAGCGATCTGGTTAATTGCCAAAGAGCAGCCGCTTGCAACAGATTTGAGAAGACTCATCTCAGCACTTAAAATTACAACAGATGTTGAGCGTGTTGGAGATCTTGCGGTCAACATTGCAAAGTCGATTATCCGTATTGGCGACAAGCCATTCGTAAAGCCAATCGAAGAAATCCCAGCGCTAGCTGAGAAAGCAAATAACATGTTGAGAGAAGTTCTTGCGTCTTTCTATGATGAAGATGTGAATAAGGCTATGGCTGTTGCTGATGCAGATGATGAAATTGACAACATGTATGGTCGTCTTGTGAAGGAGCTACTTGAGTTAATGACCGAACATCCTGAAAGTGTTAGTCAAATTCAACAGCTTTCATTTATATGCCGCTATGTTGAACGTATTGGTGATCACTGTACGAACATTTCCGAAAGCGTGATTTATGTTGTGAAGGGGAAACGATACGACCTTAATGCATAGTGATCGAACCACACTCTAAATTAGAGTGTGGTTTTTTCATATAATTAGAAAGCTTAAGTAATGACCTGTCCACTCGTGCAATAAACTAGTGTAGGAGATGGATAGGAGGTAGCAAAATGCCAAGACACTTAGTAATAGGAAATGGACAATTGCTTATAAATATGGACCAGTTTCTTCAAATACGAGATATTTATTATCCGTATGTTGGGCAGCAAAATCACGTTCAAGGTCATGCAAATCGTATAGGGGTTTGGGTAGATGGGAAATTTTCATGGTTACATTCATCTGAATGGGAGATTCAGCCTAATTATGATCAAGACACGCTGGTAACATATAGTACGGCTGTCCATCCTCATCTCGGACTTAAGCTTGTGTTTGAAGAGGGGGTCCATCAGCGTGAGATGCTGATGATTCGTAAGATTACGATTCATAACCTTGAAGGTCAAAGACGTGACGTTAGGATTTTTTTTCATCAAGATCTGAATATTTATGAAACTGAAGTAGGCGATACAGCTTATTATTGTCCGGATACTAAGTCGATGATTCATTACAAACGATATCGATATTTTCTTTTTAATGGTGAAATAGATGGGGCGGGGATTAAACAGTATACTTCTGGTGTGAAACGATTCCAGGCTGCTGAAGGTACGTGGCGCGATGCTGAAGACGGCCACTTACATGTGAATCCCATCGCACAGGGATCAGTAGATAGCACATTTTCTTTGGAAACGAAGCTGGAACCTAACAGTGAGAAAGTAGCCTATTATTGGATGACAGTTGGAAGAACGAAGGAAGAAGTTAGTAGTATTCATGAGTATGTAAGTGAGATTGGAACACAATTGACTGTTGAAAAAATTCGGATGTACTGGAACCGTTGGGTGAATAAGTCGGTGTTACCTGAGACAGACTTAGGATCGGACATTCTTTCACTTTATAAAAGAAGCTTATTAATTGTTCGAACGCAAACCAACCAAAATGGAACGATTATTGCGGCGAATGATTCAGACATTTTGCATTACAATCGAGACCATTATAGTTATATGTGGCCAAGAGATGGCGCGCTCATTGCTTCAGCGATGTCAAAAGCAGGTTACCATGGAATGGTGGCGAACTTCTATCGCTGCTGTGCAGAGCTTCTTTCAAAAGAAGGGTATTTACATCACAAATACAATCCTGATGGCTCTGTAGGATCGAGCTGGCATCCCTATGTGGATCGTTTAAAGCAATCTCAGCTTCCAATACAAGAAGATGAAACTGCTCTTGTTCTCTGGGCTTTTTGGGAGCATTATCAATCGACAGGAGATATTGAATTTGCTCAATCGCTCTATAAGTTCTTAGTACGGCCAGGAGCTAAGTTCTTGTTGCAATTTATGGATGAAGCGCTAGATTTACCACTTCCTTCTTACGATCTTTGGGAAGAGCGATTTGGAATTTTTAGCTTTACAGCTTCAGCTTGCTATGGAGGTTTGATGGCAGCTCATTCGTTTGCAAGGCTATTTGGTGAAGATGACCGCGCTGATAGCTATTTTGAAGGGGCACAGCGGATCAAAAAAGGAATTGAGACACATTTATATGATAAGACCCGTTCCTGCTTTATTCGGGGGTTGTACCGCAATTGTGAGACTGGAGAGATAACGAAGGATTATACAATAGAAAGCAGTTTGTTTGGTCTATTTGCTTTTGGAGTGTTCCCTGCAGATGATCCAAGGGTCGTTCGTACAATGGAAGAAATTGAAAAACGCCTGTCTGTCAAAACAAGTATAGGCGGTGTAGCACGTTATGTTAGTGATTATTATTTTCAACAATCACAAAATGTAGAAGAAGTACCAGGGAATCCGTGGGTTATTTGTACTCTATGGATCGCCAAATGGAAAATTTCTAGTGCTCAAACGATTGAACAACTTCGCGATGCGAAGAATCATATTGATTGGGTATTTAAGCAGGCCCTCACAAGTGGTATACTACCAGAACAGGTTCATCCTTACACGGGTAAACCACTATCTGTAGCACCCTTAACCTGGTCGCATGCAACGTACGTAGATGTGGTGAAGGATTATCTTGAGAAATATGAGTCACTTTCTTCAACAAAAACAACTTGATTGAATGAGATATGTTTGTTATCATAATGAAGTATGTTGTTAAATGAACAGTTTGATAGGATTTGGAGGGATATTCATGCGCGTACAAATTACATTGGCTTGCACTGAAACAGGCGATCGTAACTACATCACGACGAAGAACAAACGTACTAACCCTGATCGTCTTGAACTTAAAAAATACAGCCCAAGACTTAAAAAGCAGACGTTACATCGCGAAACAAAGTAAGCAGTAGGATATCCTACTGCTTTTTTATTTGCACATTTTCTCGTAAACTAATAGAAGAGAAAAGTAGGAGGAATGATGATGCAATCAAAACATGAATGGCGAACAAACATGAAAGTGAAATTAAAAGAAATTAGTGCTGATGAGAAAATATTGCTTGATGAACAAATACGTGAACGTCTTTATACATATGAACCATTCAAAAAGGCTGAAACGATCGGATTAACCGTGGCAATGAAAGGTGAAATAAATACGAAGAAAATTATAGAAAAAGCTTGGACTGATGGAAAGAGAGTAGCAGTCCCGAAGTGCAATCCGAAGACGAAGCAGATGACTTTTCGCTACTTAACAGAGTGGGATCAGCTAGAAAGCGTTTATTTTGGGTTGGAAGAACCTCGCCCCGATAAAACAGTAGTGTGTCCCCCAGAAGAAATAAATCTTTTGCTTGTTCCTGGTCTCATTTTTGATCTTAATGGCTTTAGGATTGGATTTGGTGGCGGTTTCTATGATCGATATTTGCAACACTATTCAAACTCAACCGTATCCCTTGCCTATCAATTTCAAGTCGTTGAAAAGGTGCCAACCGAATCTTTTGACGTACCTGTGGAAGCCATCATTACTAATGAACAGCTTGTTAACGTAAAATGATCATTTACGCTTTTTTAAGTGCTATAACAGGTATTTTAGGATATAAAGTTCATGCACTTTCGAGAAATGGAGCAATAGCCGCCACAGGTGTTGGGTGCGCGATCGCACTAGGTTTTGGCTGGAAAGGGCTCTTGCTTCTTGGTATCTTTTTTTTAACTTCTACTATATGGAGTAAGTATAAAGCGCAGTTAAAAGATGGCGTGGAACAAATTGTTGAAAAGGGCGCTTCGAGAGATCAGTATCAAGTTCTTGCAAATGGTGGGGTTGCTGCTTTCGCTGGAATAATGATGCTTTTATTCCCTGGGGATGTATGGCTGTTTATTTTTCTAAGTGCGATTGCCACTTCTAATTCTGATACCTGGGCATCTGAACTTGGCGTTCTCTCAAAGCGACGCCCCCTTCATATAATAACGATGAAATTCGTTCCGGCAGGCACTTCTGGAGCTATTAGTATGCCAGGTATATTGGCGTCTTTGCTCGGAGCTGGTTTAATTGGAGGAGTTGGTTCACTTGTTTTTGACTTATCTTTTCTAGGGTTAGTTATTGTTACGGTCGCAGGATTTGTCGGCTGTTTAAGCGATACGCTGATTGGAGCAACCTTGCAAGAAGAATTAAAATGTCAGAAATGTGGTTCAAAAACCGAACGCCATATACATTGTGGAAATAGGACAGTCAAAATCAGCGGTATAAAAGGATTTAATAATGACGTGGTCAATTTCGCCTCGTCTATGATTGGCGCTCTTGTGGGAGGTGCATGGTGGTTATGAAAATAATAGGTACATTGCTAGCAGGAGGGGAGTCCAGAAGGTTTGGATCCCCAAAAGCATTTGCCACTTATCACGGCAAGCCTTTTTATGAAGTGGTACTGAATCAACTTCACCCTGTTGTAAATGAATCCATTATCGTAACAAATAGAGATTTATTAGAGCAGTTTAGCATGAGCACATCAGAAGATATAAGAGTGATAAGAGATGAGGAAAAATTTGTAGGGATGGGACCGCTAGCAGGTCTTTATTCTGGGATGACTCAAACGAATGGTGATCTTTATCTAACGGTCGCTTGTGATATGCCGTTCGTAACAGATGGTCTATTTTCTACACTAATTGAAGAAATGATCAAACATCCAGAAGCAATGGCCGTCATACCGGTGAGCTCAGGAAGAAGCCAGCCACTCTGTGCTATCTATCATTCTTCCTGTCAATCCATTATCGAAGAGCTTCTTTTATCAGGAAAAAGAAAAATGAATGATCTTTTTGAATTAATTAATGCCCAATATATAAAAGTTGAAGAACTGAAAAAGCAGTTTTTAAATGTAAATACAAAAGAAGAATATAAATTTGTTCAAAAGGAGAGAGATTAAATGGATGACTTTAAAAGGTATTCAAGACAAATGCTGTTTTCTCCTATAGGCGAAGAAGGCCAAAAGAATTTCAGTCAATCACGGGCTCTTGTTGTAGGAATGGGTGCACTAGGGACAGCGATTGCCAATCATCTTGTGCGAGCGGGCTTCGGTCATGTAAGAATTGTCGATCGTGATTATGTTGAGAAGAGCAATCTTCAAAGACAAATGCTATTTGACGAAGAGGATGTTTCGGCAGCGTTACCAAAAACAATTGCAGCCAAAAAGAAACTAGAAAAAATGAATTCCTCAGTTGAAATCGAAGCGATCATAGCGGATGTTAATGCAAGTAACGTAAGTGACCTTATGGAAGAAGTGGACTTTGTTATGGACGGGACCGATAACTTTTCCACACGTTTTCTTTTAAATGATGCTTGTTTTAAAATGAATATTCCTTTTGTATATGGTGGGGCGGTAAGTTCAAGGGGAATGACAGCACTATTTGTTCCTGGTGAAACGCCTTGCCTTCGTTGCTTTATTCAGGGTGGCGAAGGAACGACTGGTGAAACGTGTGACACGATCGGGGTTATTTCTCCTATCGTTGATATTATCGCATCGTATCAAGTGACGGAGATTATGAAATATATAGCGGGAGACCATGAGAAGCTTCATCGCAGCCTAATGACAATGGATATTTGGCATAATCATAGTTATGCGATGAAATTTTCTTCGCCTAAAGAAGGTTGTCCAACATGCCAAACAAACGAATATCCATCATTAAAAGCGGGAGCTAAGCAGGATATCACCTCTCTATGTGGAAGAGAAACGATTCAGATACAGCTTGAAAGTCATTTTGATTTAAAAGAATGGGCATCAAAGCTAGAAAAAACAACAACAGTTAAGAAAACTCCTTTCTTACTTAAAGCGCAACTTGAGGAAGGGGAAAGACTAGTGTTATTTCCAGATGGAAGGGTACTTATTCAAGGAACAGAAGATAGTGGAAGAGCAAAAGCACTCTATTCAAGATATATTGGCATGTAAAAAGCATCAGCCTTAGGCTGGTGCTTTTTGACATCTTAACTCTTATCCTTGACATCGCTCATATTCAATTATAGAATAACGATGTTACTTAAACGCACAAAAGCATAAAAGTACAAAAGCGAAGATTCAGAAAAAGTAGCTTCTCTAGATAAGCAGTCGAAGAGACCTGGTGGTTGGTGAAAACTAGGGCGTCTAGGAGTGAAATTACATTTGAGGAGCTAGGTACGGGTGATCCTCCCGATATTGAGGATATAAGTGGGCAGTTATTACTGTCAATAAGGGTGGTACCGCGAAAAAATTTCGTCCCTTCAATTATTGAAGGGCTTTTTTTAATGGAAAAATACAGATAGAGCAAAACTAATCGGTGAGAGAACATAGATCAAGGGAGAGAAAGAAAATGAAAAAAATATCATTTCCAATAGCGCTTGTTGTGATTGCGCTATTAATGAGCTGGATGTTGTTTAGTATTATTGGCTTAAAGGTAGAACCGCATATTCCTCTTCTTGCTGGCGTAGTAGGAATGGGGATTTTGGGATTAATTCTTGGTATGAAGTGGGAAGAAATAGAGAAGGCTTTACTGCAGAGTATAACTACGGGCTTAAAGCCAATTCTCATTCTTTTTGTAGTAGGAATGATGATCGCCGTATGGATGCAGAGTGGTACGGTGCCAACATTGTTATATGGAGGGCTTCAGTTCATCCAGCCTGAGTGGTTTCTCATCAGTGCATTGATCGTGACCATTATCGTTTCAAGCTTTACAGGCAGTTCATTTACTACAATCGGTACCATTGGCGTAGCGATGATGGGAATAGGAGCAGCAATGGGTGTTAACCCGGCTTTGGCGGCTGGAGCTGTTATTTCAGGTGCATGCTTCGGAGACAAAATGTCTCCCCTCTCTGATACGACCAACTTTGCTCCTGCTGTTGCAAAAGTAGATCTGTTCACTCATATTCGACATATGACACAGACTACGATTCCAGCCATTGTCGTAGCAGTGATCTTCTTTTTTATGATGAGTAAAAATTTATCTACTTCCGTTAACCCGGAGGATTTGAACAAAGCTATGTCGGTTTTGCAAAGCGAGTTTAATATATCGCTCTGGACATTAATTCCTCCTGTTATCGTGCTCGTTCTTGCTGTAAGAAGAGTGCCTGTTCTAGTCACTTTGTTTGCCGGGCTTCTTGCGGGAATTATCGTATCAATGTTAACGCAAGGCGTGTATTCAGCTGGTTCAATTCTTGGAACGATGCAAAATGGTTTTGCGAGTGATACATCAAGTGATCTTGTAAATGGAATCGTAAATAGAGGTGGCCTTCAATCAATGATGTGGAGCGTCTCACTGATTATTTTAGCATTAGCACTTGGTGGCGTTCTGCAAGTGATGGGAATCATTCAATCCCTCATGAGCGGGTTAACAAAGCTTCTAAATAAGCGAGGTCATTTAATTTCTGCCACAGCCACATCTGCAATTGGAGTGAATTTGTTAACAGGTGAGCAGTATTTGTCAATTCTTCTTCCTGGTCAAACGTTTGAGCCGTTTTATGATAAAGCAGGCGTGGATCGGAAATATCTTTCCCGTACATTAGAAGACGCTGGGACGCTCATTAATCCGTTAATTCCATGGGGAGTATCGGGAGCCTTTTTTGCAGAAACGTTAGGGGTATCGGTGTTAAGCTATCTTCCGTTTGCAGTCTTTCTATGGCTATCACCATTATTTACTGTGATTTTGGGCTATTGGAATAATAAGAAATTAGGTGAAGACCCCTCTGTGAATCATGGATAAAAACGTCATTACCTGCAAACAGTAGAGATATAGTACAGTTTCAGGAGGAGAATGATGAAAATAACGAAGGTTCTTGTTCTATTATCTTTAGTAGTCGTGTTGTATGAATACCGATACCGATTATTAAATGGGCTGCTAGGCGTCGCGGTGATAAGGCGCTTTGTCGTCGGAAATTCGTTGAAATTTCCAGGTTTACGTAACAAACTTTTTAGCTCTTTTCTATCTTAACCTCTACCTCACCGGTGGAGGTTTTTCTTTGTTCTAGGGTATGTTAATGCACGCAGTTGATTTTGGCTCATTTATGCTCTGTGATGACCACTCGAATGAGGCAAAAGTCGAGAATCAACAATATAAGCTAACAAAGCTTTCTTCTAAAAATTGAAAAGGTTAGAATAGGGGGAAGACAATAAGGAATAGTTTGATTAACCGGAGACTGGGGGAGCTTTATATGAAGTGGACACACATCTACTTTGATTTAGATAACACTCTTTATGATCATGAAAAGGCCTTTAAAAAAACCATTTTGCATTGTGCAGAAAAAATGTTGCTAAATAAAAGTACATCTGTTTCAGTTGAGCAGTGGTTTAATGTATTCAAATCTAATTGCGATCAATATTGGAATGCCTATGAAGAAGGTAGATGGTCAAGAGAACGGTACCAGGTGAAGCGATTTTGTAAAACGAATGACTATTTTAACTTAACTTGCTCTGAGGAGGAAGCGTTAGAGTTCCAAAGAGAATATCAATCTAAAGTTGCCTCCTTCGCTGAATTATATGACGGGGTTTCCTCTATTCTATCTACTTTGAGGGATAGTGGAATAGAGCTAGGCATTATTACAAATGGTGGGCAGGAAACACAGCTAGCAAAAATTAATGCTCTTCAATTGCTTCAATGGATCCCTCATGAGAATATTTACATTTCAGAAACTGTAGGGATTGAAAAGCCAGACGTTGACATATTTCAATATGTTCTTGGAAGTATGGGGCATTATCTTTACATAGGGGATACGTGGGATCATGACATTAAGCCTGCTATAGAAGCAGGCTTTGATGCAATATATTTTAATTCCAGGAATGAAGCTGTTGACCACTCAATTAGGAAAGATATTCCAGAAATATTGACTTATGAAGAACTGAAGAATGTATTAATCAATTAATACTTTCTTTATTCTTCTGTATCTTGTGGCTCTAATATAGGCTCGTTAAGGTATTGAATAAGCTCAATGTTCTTTCCACTTTTCGTTTGGAATAGGATGAGTAAATATGGTGAATGTTTATGAAGCAATATGATTGGAATTGTACTGCCAATAGGTGATTCTGTCGGGCCATTCGGAGGAATTATGCCAAGGAAATAGTTTTTGTATAGACCTTCCCAAATACCTCCGATCGTATCAGCAGTCTGTTTCTGAGATAGTCCTGGGAGCGTTCGCTGTTGATATTGATCTAACGAGGTTAGCGGGAAAATATAATAGTCTTCAGGATGAAGATTATATTCTGTTACCATAGCTTTGAAAACCAACTGGGCTTGTTGATCCATGGCATGATCGAGAATGTATTGCCACTCTTTTTCTTCTTCACTTGAAGCCTCTTTAAAAGATTCAAGTGGTGTCATCGGAGAGTCAATGACGTAAAGTTGGTCATAACTCAATTGCTGGGCACTTTTAATTACATCATTAGGGTAATGGATTTCTCCATAATGGTAGGTAATCGCTTCATAATGTCCGCTATCTTCACTTGTAGATTCTTTTTTTTGACGAAGTGTAGCCGTATTTTCTTTCCAAATTGACATGGAATCAATCAGGCGACCTTCTTCATAGAGAAATGATAAATCTTGACGAAGGTAAGCCACTTCAGAAAGACTTGATTCTGTCTTCCAATCCAATGTGTATTCATCTTCATCGTCCTGCGTTAGAATAGTAAGAGATGTGCTTGCTGAATCAAATGTGACTTCTGGATCAGGTGGGAAATACGTAAATGATTCCCTAACAGGATTACTACTAGTGTTAACAAGGATGAGCGCAAAAAAACCAATCATACCTAGCATGATAACGTAGTGAATTCTTTTGATCATCCCGATACCTCCAAATGAGTAAGCTTGTCATCATATGTATGTGATAGTTAACTGAAATATGAAGAAGGATTCGTTTGCTTTTCCAATTAATTCAATTTGAGAGGATGAAATCAATGAGTGATTTATTTCATGCAGAAGAACTTCTACAAACTACGAAAGAATTAGTTAGTATTCCAAGCCCATCTGGTTACACTGATGAAGTCATTAGTTGGGTTGAGGGGAGAATGCAAGAGCTTGGAGTAGAGACAAAACGAAATAATAAGGGTGGACTCATTGCTACTATTGAAGGGGCAGATTCGTCGCGTCAACGGATGTTAACAGCTCATGTTGATACATTGGGAGCGATGGTGAAAGAAATTAAGAGTGATGGTCGCCTGCGCTTATCTTTAATTGGTGGTTTTCGATTTAATGCAATTGAAGGTGAGTACTGTGAGATTATCACCGGAGATGGCAAGCGTTTTACTGGAACGATTCTTTTACACCAAACCTCTGTTCATGTTTATAAAAACAATGGGGAGGTCAAACGAGACGAACAGAACATGGAAGTGCGTCTTGATGAGCGGGTCTTTAATCCTGAAGATGTCATGAAATTGGGAGTGAGTGTTGGTGACTTTATTTCTTTTGACCCTCGTGTACAAATTACCGATTCTGGATTTATCAAATCACGCCATTTGGATGATAAAGCTAGTGTAGCTCTTCTTCTTGCAAACATTAAGAAACTAAAAGAAAACAACATCAGGCTTCCACATACGACGCATTTTCTAATTTCGAATAATGAAGAAATTGGTTATGGTGGTAATTCCAATATCCCTGATCAAACCATTGAATACATAGCTGTGGATATGGGAGCACTTGGAGATGGACAAACTTCTGATGAATATACGGTTTCGATCTGTGCCAAAGATTCAAGCGGTCCATATCATTATCGCTTACGTAAACATCTTGTGAAGCTTGCAGAGGAAAATAAGATTGAGTATAAACTCGACATTTATCCTTATTATGGGTCAGATGCATCAGCTGCCATTCGGGCAGGAGTGGATGTTCGTCATGCGCTTATTGGTCCTGGTATTGATGCTTCCCACGCATATGAGCGAACACATCAGGATTCAATGCTTCATACAGCACATTTAATTTATCAGTACCTCTTATCGGAAATGATCGATTGAATGAGATAACCAGCCTTTCTTAAAAGGCTGGTTTTTCTATGCCCAATTTTCCAATGAGGTATGCAAAATGTAAGAATGGTGAATGATGGAAGGGAGGAGGGGGAACTATGTCTCAAAAAAAGATCATTCATCCCGTTAGTCGTTCATTTGAGGAAAATATCGATTTCCTTCATAAAGAATTAGGTGTTGGTAAAAGTTTTGATGTTATTCAGCTAGATCTTGATTACGCAGGTAGAAAAATGGCGATGTTTTTAATCGATGGTTTTGTCAAAGATGATATTCTTCACTATCTTATGAAGTTACTATCAAGACTTGAACCTTCCCAACTTGATCCTGATCCACTTGAGAAGCTCATGAAAGTACATATCCCATACGTTGAAATTGATCGACAAAAAGATCTTGATGTTGTAATGGATTTAGTGCTTGCTGGTCCAACTGCCCTTGTTGTAGAAGGTATGAGCGAAGTTATTATGATCGATGCAAGAACGTACCCGGTCAGAGGACCACAGGAACCAGATTTGGAGCGTGTAACAAGGGGCGCGAGAGATGGCTTTGTAGAAACGATCGTATTCAATACATCACTAACGAGAAGAAGAGTGAGAGATAAAACGTTAAGAATGGAATATATGCAAGTAGGTAGAAGGTCCAAAACAGACATTTGTATTAGTTATATTGAAGATATTGCTGATCCTGAAATCGTAAATAGAATTAAGGATTCTGTTAGTAACATTGATACAGATGGCTTACCGATGGGCGAAAAGACAATTGAAGAATTTATTTGTGGAAGACATTTAAATCCTTATCCTCTTGTGAGGTACACAGAGCGTCCCGATACAGCAGCTATTCACCTTTATGAAGGTCATGTATTGATCTTTGTAGATGGATCGCCCAGTGTGCTTATTACACCTACTACTTTCTGGCATCATCTGCAACATGCTGAAGAGTACAGGCAAAAGCCGCTTGTTGGCGGATATTTGAGACTTGTTCGTTTTATAGCCGTTTGGATCGGAATTTTCATTTTGCCGCTATGGTATTTATTTGCTACAAACCCACGTTTACTCGGTTCAAATATGCAGTTTATTGGGGTAGATCAAAACGGAACATTGCCTCTGTTCGTTCAATTTTTTCTTATAGAAATAGGGATTGATATACTCAGGATGGCAACCATTCATACTCCAACCTCCCTTGCGACTGCGCTTGGTCTTGTATCAGCCATCTTGATTGGACAAGTAGCAGTAGAGGTAGGACTGTTTATTAATGAGGTCATTTTATATTTGGCCCTTGCAGCAATGGGGACATTCGCAACACCATCCTATGAATTAAGTCTTGCCAATCGACTTTTTCGTCTCTTACTGCTCGTTTTGACCGCAGCTTTTGGCGTAGTTGGATTTGTTGGAGGATTTACACTCTGGATAATGCTTTTAATTCGTACAAAATCGTTTCATATTCCTTATCTATGGCCGTTTATCCCGTTTTCTTATCGAGCATTTCGAGATGTTATTTTCAGATCACCTATGCCACTTAAAAATCGCAGGCCTACGGTATTACATCCTAAAGATCCAGATCGTTAATATAGACTATTAGCAATGGCTTATTTACAAATGTAAAGCAGAGACCACATTTCTTAAACGGGAATGTGGTCTTTTTGTGCGTAATTATTTTTTTTGGCGCTAGGGATTGCTATAATGAACAATGGTGAAGAAAATGAAAACATTTTATGATATACAGCAGCTTTTAAAGCAATATGGCATGATTGTTTATACTGGAACTCGACTTGGAGATCTTGAACTAATGGAAGGTGAGATCCAAGAGTTATACGATATGAAAATTCTCGAGAAAGAGGATTACCTCGTCGCCAGAATGATCATAAGAAATGAAATTAGCAAGGAGATGGACAAAACATGAATCAGACAATTGAAACGATGCTTGCTCACCGCTCAATTAGAGCATTTAAAGATAAGCCATTAACGGAAGAGCAAATTCATACGTTAGTAAAAGCAGCGCAATCCGCTTCAACTTCAAGCTACATACAAGCTTATTCGATCATTGGTGTGGAAGACAAAGAAAAGAAAAAGCAGCTTGCTGAATTAGCTGGTGGGCAAAGTTATGTTGAAAAGAATGGTCACTTCTTTGTTTTTTGTGCAGATTTCAATCGTCACCACGCAACAGCTGAAATGCATGGGACAGATGTAACGGAAACGACGCAAACAACTGAAAAGTTCATGGTAGGATTAATAGATGCAGCGCTTGCTGCACAAAACGCCAGCATAGCAGCAGAGTCAATGGGACTAGGTATTTGCTATATTGGTGGCATTCGGAACGACCTTGAAAAAGTGAGTGAAGTATTGAATCTTCCTCAATTTGTTATTCCTTTATTTGGTCTTTGTGTTGGATATCCCGATCAGGATCCAGATGTAAAACCACGATTACCTCTAAATAACATCTATCATATTGATGAATATGAGCAGGATGCAAATGCATTTAAAGAAGGATTAAACGAATATGATGAAGTTATTTCAGGTTATTACACGAATCGAACGGGAGGTCAACGATCAGCAGGATGGACTTCTATGATGGCACATAAATTAGCGACCCCTGTTCGAACGTATATGAAGAAATTTCTTGAAAAGAAAGGTTTTCCTCTGAAATAAAGTGTTACTTGCGAAAGGTGGATTAAGATGAAAGAAGAAAAATGGCTCATTGGTGTTGATTTAGGTGGAACAACCATCAAGCTTTCATTCCTAGATTTTTATGGTGAAATTATTAGTAAATGGGAAATTCCTACTGATAAATCGGAAGCTGGTCGTCATATCACAACTCATATAGCTCGTGCTATTGATGATAAGATGGAAGAAATGAACGTTAGCAGAAAGAAGTTTTCTGGTATCGGTATGGGAGCTCCAGGTTTCATTGAAATGGATTCAGGATTTATTTACCACGCAGTAAACATTGGATGGCGAGACTTTCCTTTAAAAGACAAGCTTGAAGTTGAAACAGGGTTACCAGTTATTATTGATAACGATGCGAACATTGCTGCTCTTGGTGAAATGTGGCGTGGCGCAGGTGATGGAGCACGTGATTTGCTATGCGTCACGCTTGGGACTGGAGTAGGCGGAGGCATTATTACGAATGGAACAATCATTCATGGAACGAATGGCATGGCGGGGGAAATAGGTCATATTACATCCATCCCTGATGGTGGAGCGCAATGCAATTGTGGCAAAACAGGCTGCCTTGAAACAGTAGCATCAGCGACTGGTGTTGTTCGTATTGCGATGGAAAAACTTATGTCACATCAGGACAGTGTCCTATATCATATTTATCAAGAAAAGAATGAAATTACTTCTCGTGATATTTTTGAAGGCGCTGAAGCCGAGGATCCATATGCTGTTGAAGTAGTGAATAATGTATCTTTCCATCTAGGACTTGCGATTGCGAACCTGGCTAATTCTTTGAATCCTTCTAAAATTGTAATAGGTGGGGGCGTATCAAAAGCAGGCGAAGCGCTTCTAACCCCCTTAAAAAAACAATTTGAAAAATATGCATTGCCAAGAGTTAGAGAAGGTGCGGATTTTGCAATTGCCACACTCGGCAATGATGCTGGCGTAATAGGAGGAGCGTGGCTCGTAAAAACGAAATTGATGAAATAGTCCTGGTTTTTCATGTTTCAGCCTGCTATAACAAGGGAAGAAAAGATCAGTTAAGTTCGATCTTTTCTTTTTTTTTGTAAAAAAATTGCCCAAATGAAACTTTTTGTCCATTTCATTCGTTATTACTAACAGACAGGAAGCTCAGAATCAAAATAATTGTGAAAGAAATACTAAAATAAGGACAAAAGTTAGTTGATTAAATTTCGAAAACATACTATCATAGCGATTATGTATGGTCGTAGAAAGTAATGGTAGCTTTTCCTTATATTCAACTAAGGAGGTACTAAGAAAACATGAAAAAGCTACAAAATAAGTATTCTTTTTTCCTAATCGTAGCCTTTATGCTGTGGTTAAAAACGTATTTGGTGTACGAATTTGCTTTCAACATTGAACCTGAAAATAAAATGGAAGGGTTTATATTACTGCTAAACCCACTTAGTTCTGTATTGCTATTCCTCGGTTTTGCCCTATTTGCCTCACCAAAGTATCGCAACAGAGTACTACTGGTCATTAATTTTATTGGCTCATTTATTCTATTTGCAAACGTCGTATACTACCGTGAATTTACTGATTTTATAACAATACCATTGTTGTTTCAAACGAATAATATGGGAGAGCTCGGTAATAGTATTGCTGAACTTGTAAGCGGTTTTGATTTCTTGCTCTTTGTAGATATCATTATTCTGGCAGTTTTCCTTTTCGTAAGAAAAACGAAGGCGTACACGGTTAAGAAGAAAGAAATTGCTATTGTATTTGCTAGCGCTATAGCTCTTTTTGCTGTTAATGTTGGGCTTGCAGAAACAGAACGCCCGCAGCTTTTAACTCGTACGTTTGATCGTGAAATGCTCATAAAATATATTGGTACTTATAACTACCACGTTTATGACGCTGTTCTTCAGTCCAAAGCAAAAGCACAGCGAGCATTTGCGGATGGCAGTGAGATCGTAGATATTGAAAACTATGTAAAAGCTAACCACGTTGAGCCAGATCCTGAAATGTTTGGTGAAGCTGAAGGGAAAAACATCATCCTTGTATCGTTAGAATCCACACAGAGTTTTGTAGTGAATGAAGAAGTGGATGGAGAAGAAATTACGCCTTTCTTAAATGATCTTATAGATGAAAGTTATTATTTCCCGAATTTCTATCATCAAACAGCTCAGGGTAAAACTTCTGACTCCGAATTTATTCTTGAGAATTCATTATATGGACTTCCAAGTGGAGCTGTATTCTTTACCCATTCAGGGAACGAATACAATGCATCTCCAGAAATATTAAGTGAGAATGGATACTATAACGCTGTCTTCCATGCGAATAACAAAAGCTTCTGGAACCGTGACGTTATGTATGACTCCCTTAAATACGATAAGTTCTATGACATTAATGATTTTACAGTAACGCCTGATAATTCAATCGGATGGGGATTGAAAGATGAATATTTCTTTGATCAATCCATTAAATATTTAGAAACGCTACCGGAACCTTACTATGCTAAATACATTACATTAACAAACCACTTTCCTTTTACACTTGAATCAGAGGATGAATATATTCCAGAGTGGACTTCAGATGATGGAACTGTTAACAGATATTTCACTACGGTTCGATATCAAGATGAAGCTCTAAAGAAATTCTTTGAGCGAATGAAAGAAGAAGGACTTTATGAAGATTCGATCTTCGTCATGTACGGTGATCACTATGGAATTTCTGAGAACCATAACAAAGCTATGGGAGAATTCTTAGGCAAAGAAATCACACCATTTGAATCCACGGAGCTTCAAAAAGTTCCGCTCGTTGTTCATATTCCTGGCCAAGAAGGGGAAGTGATGGAACAGGTCGGTGGTCAAATTGATTTGAAGCCGACAATTATGCACCTGCTTGGTATTGATACGAAGGATATGATTAAATTTGGTAACGATCTTTTTGCAAAAGAACAGGATAATTTCACTATCCTTCGCGATGGAAGCTTCATTACTGAAAATAATCTATACACTAAAAATGTCTGTTATGACAAAGAAACAGGAGAAGAAACGGATAAATCGGCCTGTGAACCATACATGGAGAAGGCAAAAACTGATCTTGCCTACTCAGATAAAATCGTTTATGGAGACCTTCTACGTTTCTTAGGCAAGCATGATGAGCAACAAGAGAATACAGAAATAGAAAAATAGCATGAAAGATGCAAACCCCACCTTGGATATTAGGTGGGGTTTTTGTATTGTAATGAACTTTTTCTGAGGCGAGCAATAAGGCTAATATGTCCTAATTATGTAGCATATGCATCACTCATTATTTCATATCATTGTAAGAAGGATATGAAATGTGGGAGGGTATGACATGAAAATTAGGGTGAAGAGTGGGGATAGCCTTTGGAAATATAGCCGAGTGTTTCAAATTCCACTTCGATTAATATTAGATAGTAATAATCTTGAGAATCCTGATCAACTTATAGTCGGAGAACAAATTCAGATCCCTGGGTTTGTCACGAAAAGTTATACCATTAAGCCAGGAGATACATTATGGAAAATAGCAGGATGGTACGGAACACCCCTAGATGGTGTTCTTTTGCTAAACGATTCGAATCCTTTTTCGTTACAACCAGGAGAAAAAGTGAATATACCGATTCGTGTAACGTGGTCACTCATTAACCCAAATCAAAATTACGATTATCAAACCCTTGTTAATGATATTCGAAAAATACTTGCTGTTTATCCATTTATTAAACGATCCATCATTGGCGAATCTGTCATGGAAAAGCCAATCCCAGAACTAGTAGTGGGAACAGGAAAGAAAAAAGTTCATATGAATGGAGCATTTCATGCTAATGAATGGTTAACCTCAACTCTCATTATGAAATTTGTAGATGATTATTCTCGTGAATTGACGAATAGTCAGAGATTGAGCGGTGTTTACCTCCCATCTCTATATGAAACGACTTCTCTCTCTCTTGTACCCATGGTAAACCCAGATGGAGTGGATCTTGTCATTAATGGATTACCTGAAGAAGAACCTTACCGCTCATTGGCGGATCAAATTAATAATGGAAGTGAACAATTTAACAGATGGAAGGCGAACATTAGGGGAGTTGATTTAAACAATCAGTATCCTGCTAAATGGGAAATAGAAGCTGAACGAAAACCAACAAAACCTTCTCCAAGAAATTACCCGGGAAAAGCACCGCTTACAGAGCCAGAAGCAATAGCGATCGCAGACCTGACGAGAAGAAAGAAATTTGATCGTGCGCTAGCATTTCATTCTCAAGGTGAAGTGATCTTTTGGGGTTTCGAAGGACTTGAACCTCCTGAGTCAGAAATCTTGGTGAGAGAATTTTCGCGACTGAGCGGTTATCGAGCAGTTCGCTATGTTGATAGTTTCGCTGGATACAAGGATTGGTTTATTCAAGACTTTAGAAGACCGGGTTTTACCGTAGAAATTGGAAAAGGGGAAAGTCCTTTGCCTACTTCTGATTTCAACACTATTTACCAAGATACATTAGGGATTTTCCTTTCTTCTCTGTATATGTAGGTTAGTGGCTTGTTTTTTAATCACTTCTTTGTCATAATAAACTTAATTTCATAATTCCAAAGACTAGGGGTGCCTTCATGTAAGGGAAGGCTGAGAAAAAGAAACCGTCATTTCTTTTACCCTTGAACCTGATCTGGTTGATACCAGCGTAGGGAAGTCGGTAGCAGTATTGATTACGTATTACTACCCCCATTCCTTACGCGGAATGGGGTTTTTTAGTGTGTTTTATGTTAATCGTTTTTAAGTGTTTACGGTGGTAGCTTATACTCTTGATTCTCGATTTTTAGCTCGAAGCGATTGGTTATCACAGAGCGTAATTGAGCCGAAAATCAACAAAGCTCGTTAACATAGGCTTAAGGTTAAAAGTATTAGAGGAGGTAAATAATGAAGGATTTTAAATTATACGTCATTACAGGGGAAGAATTCCACCCTGATCGAGACCTAGTTGAGGTAATGGAGCAAGGGATACAAGGTGGTGCTGATATTATTCAATTGCGTGATAAGACGAATTCTAAAAAGGTTGTACTAGAAAAAGCTTTGAGATTAAAGGAGCTAACACAAAAATATGAAGTTCCCTTTATTGTGAATGATTACATTGATATTGCGCTAGCCGTTGATGCTGATGGCATTCATCTCGGTCAGGATGATTTACCTTTAGAGGTAGCAAGGAAGATTGTTGGACCTAATAAGATCATAGGTATCTCCACACATCGAATCGAAGAAGCGCGTGAAGCAGAGCAGCGTGGTGCTGATTACATTGGGGCTGGGCCAGTCTTTCCTACAAATAGCAAAAGCGATGTTGTTGATCCAGTAACAACTGACTATCTCAAAGAAGTTGCAGCAGAAATATCTATTCCGTTTGTAGCCATCGGCGGCATCAAATTGCATAATGTTTCGGACGTCCTCCATTCAGGTGCTTCTAGAGTATGTGTCATTAGTGAAGTAGTTGGTAGTGCCGATATTAAAGGCACGTGCGAAGCATTTATTCAATCCATTCAAAAAGAGGTGATTCCCAAGTGACATTACTAGTTAATGGAGAGCAGCATGATTTAGAAGTGGCAACATTGAAAGAAGTTGTTACTCATTTTGGCTTGCAAGAAGGGTTGGTTGTCACTGAAGTTAATGGAACAATTATTGATCGCTCGGAATGGATCGATACAGAAGTAAAAGAAGGAATGAAAATCGAACTTGTCCACTTTGTAGGAGGGGGTTGACCGAATGAATGATAAATTAACAATAGCCGGTAAAGAACTTTCTTCACGATTGTTTCTTGGCACGGGAAGATATCCAAATCCATATGTTCAAAATAAAGCAATTGAAGCTTCTGAAGCAGAAGTTCTCACATTTGCTATTCGAAGAGTGAATCTTACTGCACCAAATGAAGATGCGATTTTACAGCACATCGAGAATCAATCATTTCACTATTTGCCCAATACTTCCGGAGCTACGACTGCTGAAGAAGCCATTCGCATCGCTCGTTTAGCAAAAGCATCTGGCTTAAGTGATTGGATAAAAATCGAAGTTAGTCGTGATGAAAAAATGCTAATCCCTGATCCGGTGGAAACTTTGAAAGCTACAGAGGTTCTTGCTAAAGAAGGTTTTGTTGTTTTACCGTATACTTCTGATGATCCAGCACTTTGCTATCGACTACAAGAAGCAGGTGCAGCGGCAGTCATGCCAGGTGGATCTCCTATTGGAACTGGTCTCGGCATCTTAAATCCATACAATATTGAACTAATTACAGAACAACTGAAGGTACCAGTCATAGTCGATGCGGGTCTTGGACATGCATCTGATGTAACACAAGCGATGGAGCTTGGGGCAGATGGAGTCCTCCTTAATACAGCCATAGCGAAAGCGAGAAACCCTGTCATGATGGCTGAGTCAGTTAAGTTGGCTATTAGAGCAGGAAGATTGTCTTACGTTGCAGGAAGAATTCCTAAAAAGAAGTACGCCACTGCAAGTAGTCCAGTACGAAATTAATAGAAGGAGGGCGATCATGGCTAACATTACGATTGTAGGAGGCGGAGTGATTGGTCTCTCCATTGCCTATGAATGCCGTACGAGGGGACATGAAACGACTGTAGTAGAAGCTCATAAGTGTGGGGGGCAAGCTTCAGGTGCAGCTGCAGGCATGCTTGCGCCTTATTCGGAAATTGAAGAAGATCCAGATGATTTTTTCAGGCTTTGCCAAAATAGTTTAAAGCTTTTCCCGAAATGGCAGGAAGAAATCAAACAGAATTCAGATGTTGATTTTGAATATAGCGAGAGCGGCAGTCTTTATTGTATCTATCATGAGGCTGATCGGCTGTCTCTTGAGACAAAGCAGGCCTGGCAACGTAAGTTTAACGTCGAATCTACAATATTAAATGCTGACGAAGTAAGAGAGAAAGAGCCAGGCCTTTCTCAAGATGTTGTTGCAGCATTATGGTGTCCAGAAGAGTCACATATTTATGCTCCTGGCTACGTCTCAGCACTTTTAGATGCTTGTCGCAAGTTAGGTGTTCGGGTGATAGAGAATGCGGGAGAGGCGACGTTTGAAGAGAATAACGTTGTGGTAAAAGGTCAACGGATCGCAAGCGATCGAGTTGTTCTTGCTGCAGGAGCATGGTCTATGTACTGGGAGGAAGCACTTGGTTTGACGTTGCCAATTTATCCAATACGAGGACAAATTTGCGCATATGAAGCCCCATCTCTCAATCACATTATTTTTACAAGTCAAGGCTATCTTGTAGCGAAAGCAAATGGATCAGTGGTTGCTGGTGCTTCGGAGGACATCGCTGGTTTTGATACAGCTGTTACGGAACATGGTGTAGGAAGACTTGAGAAATGGAGTAAGCAAGTGATGCCTGCCTTACAGCAGAAAAATCCATTTCATAAGTGGGCGGGGTTAAGACCTGCTACTCAAGATGGCTTTCCTATTATCGGAAAGCTAGATCATAAACCTAAGGTTATTTTAGCCACTGGTCATTATCGGAACGGAATCTTACTTAGTCCTGTTACAGCAAAGATTGTAGCTGATGAAATCGATGGAAGTGTTAGTGAAATAGGGCTCGGTCAATTTCGACCTGATCGTTTCCAGGTTATATAATGAAGGAGTGAGTTTTATGCGTAAAGCACTTACGATAGCTGGATCTGATAGTGGGGGAGGAGCTGGTATTCAGGCCGATTTAAAAACATTTCAAGAGCGTGAGGTGTTTGGGATGAGTGCCATAACGGCACTTACAGCGCAAAATACTCTAGGGGTTCACAATGTTTATCCCCAATCTATAGAAGCGGTTCAATCTCAGTTAGATGCTGTGCTATCGGATATTGGAACAGATGCTGTGAAAACTGGTATGCTTTTCTCTAGTGATATTATTTTGGGCGTTGCTAAGAAGATAAGAGAATACCAGGTGCCAAACCTTGTGATTGATCCTGTTATGATTGCAAAGGGAGGAGCATCACTCCTTCAAAAAGAGGCGATTCGTGCCATGAAGGAAGAACTCATTCCTCTTGGTACTATTATTACACCAAATATTCCTGAAGCTTCGGAGTTATTAGGTGGCGACTCAATTACTTCAGTTCGAGAAATGGAAGAAGCTGCAGCGGCATTACAGGACTTTGGTGCAAAGGCTGTCCTTGTTAAAGGCGGACATATGGATGGAGAAACTTCTATAGATGTTTTGTATGCGAACCAACGTTTTTATCACTATGAGTCTAAACGAATTGATACAAAACATACTCATGGAACGGGATGTACCTTCTCTGCTTGCATCGCTGCAGAGCTTGCGAAAGGACGAACAATACAAGAGGCGGTCTCAACTGCAAAAGAATTTATTACAGCAGCCATTGCGAATTCTCTTTCTATAGGTAATGGAATTGGACCTACGAACCACTCTGCGCATAGGCAAAAGCTAATAAGTGGAATGAAACAATAGCTCTGCACTGCGCAGAGTTTTTTATTTGGGGTTGTCTTTTAGGATGAGAAGGTCGAAAATACATAAGCTATACACGAAAGGCACTTTCGTATCATAGGTCATCAATGCATGATAGAATAATGGTGTTAATTTACAGTAAGGAAAGGTCGTCTCATGAATAAAATAATTGAAGTGAAAAATGTGAATAATGAACGTGTGTCAGATATTCATTTTGATATGCTAGAAGGATCATTAACAACGATCATCGGCCCTTCAGGCGCTGGAAAAAGTAGCTTATTGATGTTGCTGAACCGATTAGAGGATCCTGATAGAGGTGAAATTCTCTTTAAAGGAAAGAAGCTAGATGAATTTCCAATCAATAAGCTACGTCGAAATATTGGGATGGTCTTTCAACAGGCTCACCTATTTAATGGAACAATTGAAGATAATTTAAAGTTTGGACCGCTTCTAGAAAAGAAATGGAATGAAAAAATGGGCATTCAACTATTAGAGAAAGTTCAATTACCTCGCGATTTTTTAACAAAAGATGTGGAAAATTTATCTGGTGGTGAAGAGCAAAGAGTGGCATTTGCGAGAACGCTTGCTAATAATCCTGAGGTGTTGTTATTAGACGAGGTGACTAGTGCGCTTGATATGCGTACAGTTGATTGGATGGAAGAATTGTTACATACACTTGTGAATGAAGAAGGGAAAACGATTCTAATGATTACACATGATCTAAAACAGGCGAAGAGGCTTGGTTCATATACTCTCTTTATGAATGAAGGAAAGATTGAAGAACAAGGAGAAACGAAAATATTGTTTCAATCGCCTAAATCAGATGCTTTAAAGCACTTTTTGGAAGGATAACCAATGACTGAAATATCAAATCTATCTTTATTAACGATGATTCTCTTTGTCATAATCCCCGTGTCTCTTTCTTATTTATTTTCACTAGGAATTGGCAAATCCGCGATTTGGTCCTCCTTACGTGGGGTAGTTCAATTATTTTTTATAGGATACATTCTTACTTTTTTGTTTTCAATGCCTGATTGGCAGGGAATAGGACTTTGGGTAGCGGTTATGCTGGTCATTGCTTCTCTACAAGCTGCCAAAAGAGGAAAGGGTATACCCTATGCCTTTCTGCTATCTCTTTGTTCTCTCATATTGATTGAAGTGTTTGTTCTCTCACTATGGATTATTTTTGATATCATTCCATTTAAATCAGAACAAGTCATTCCAATGAGTGGAATGATTATTGGTAATAGTATGGTTGCAACAGGTCTAGCATTTGAGAGAATGAAAAATGAGTTTCATGATAGCAAAGGGAAAATTCTTGCAGCGTTGTCACTTGGGGCAAATTCGTCACAAGCTTCTCAAATGATCATAAGGAAAACAATTCGTGCGGCTATGATCCCTAACGTAGATGGATTAAAAACGATTGGTCTTGTACAATTGCCCGGTATGATGACAGGACTTATTCTAGGTGGCGCTTCGCCCATTGAAGCTATACGATATCAAATTGTAATATCGATAAGCATCTTCTCATCCGTTTCCATATGTGCGATGATTATATCGTTAGTTACATATCGCTTTTTCTATAATCGAAAGATGCAGTTATTAGAAGTCAAAGGAGGAAATAAATAATGGCAATTGTAGACGTTACGGTTATTCCGATTGGTACAGAAACTCCTAGTGTCAGCAAATATGTAGCTGAGGTACAGAAAATTCTTGAATCCTATTCAGATCGAGTTACTTATAGGTTAACACCAATGAGCACTCTTATTGAAGGGGAAATAGCAGATCTTCTCGAGGTGGTCCATGCCATACATGAGGCACCTTTTCAAGCGGGGATAGAGCGTGTCGCTACTAACCTTCGTATAGATGATCGTCGTGATAAAAAGGTTAAGATGGATGATAAACTTGATTCGGTAAACAGGCACTTAGAATAAGTGCCTGTCATCATTTAGTTGATTACTGGTTGTTTTGCTATGCTGTGACAGGTTCATAAGCTTATTCTTTTCATTTTTCTTCAAAATAAAAAAACAGCCTAAATGGCTGTTTTTTTAGTGGCCTCCGCCGCCCCCAGATCCGAAAAGTATATCGATCATTGTGGCAACAGTAAAGGCGCCGAATACAAGCACTGTTAATCCTGCAAAGGCAAGGCCCATAAAGTTCTTTTCACGAAGAGAACGGAATACGCCCCATACGCAAAATAACGTAACGATTGCAAAAATAATTGCTAACCCCATTTGGAATACCTCCCTATCCATGCACTCTTTATCAGTATACCCGTAAAATAGCTGTTGCATGGTTAAATCATAAATTTTTCTAACTTGCGTGGTATGTACGATAAGTCCTTTCTTATTTTAACCGTTTTCTTTTCGTTTGTCGAGGTGTTATTCAACCAAAAATGTAAGTTCAATGTTATAAGCTCGAGCAATACCCTCCATTAGTTCAATGGACATATGATCAACAAAAAAGAGTTCACCCTCTTTGCAAATCAAATGCTCTTCCATTTGAAGAATCGCCATTTCGATTTGCGACTGCTCTCCGTTCCTTATAGTGAAGCAGGAGATCATCTTTTTATAAAGAAAATACTCATTGTTTTGAGAAACAAAGCCATAATCTGAAAAAGAGGGCGTTATTTCTGTGTTTGGAGAAAGGTATAGAAGTGAGTAGAACTCTTGAAATATATTTTTTGAAATGTAGTATTCCTGAAGAGCAACAGCTTCTTCACGATCATTTAGAATAACGAGCTGTTTATCTCGATCAAACACTTTTGCAAGTTCGGCTGTCTTTTTCACTATCTGGGCCATGAAGCCAGGTAGTTTATTATTTGGGGGATTCATTTCTACGCCATACATGTTTTTCAACATAAACATCTCCTTTTGTACAACCTTTTGTATAGTGTAGAATAAGAAACATAATCTTTCAATGGAGGCGATGACAATGGAATGGAAACAAATGGCTGTTGGGCCGGTGCAAGCAAACGCAGGATTCTTATGGAATGAGCAAAATGAGGCTCTTATCATTGATCCGGGAGCTGAAGGTGGTCGAATCAAAAGGAAAGTGGAAAAGCTAGAACTAAAACCAATCGCTATTCTTTTAACTCATGCTCATTTCGATCATATTGGAGCGGTGGATCTGATAAGAGAAACGTATCAAATCCCAGTTTACTTACATATTTATGAGGAAAAATGGCTTTCAGATGCTTCTTTAAATGGCTCTAAGCTGTTTCCGGTAGTTGATGATATTGAAGGTAAGCCGGCTGATCATTTAATTGAAAGTGAAGGGGAAATGACAATCGGACCGTTTCAATTTGAGGTATTTGAAACGCCAGGACATTCACCTGGTAGCGTCTCATTTTATTTTAAAGACGTTAATCTAGTCTTTTCAGGTGATGCCCTTTTTGCAGGTAGCGTAGGAAGAACTGATCTTCCTGGTGGAAATCAAAAGCAGCTGCTGAACAGTATACATAACCGCCTTCTAGTATTACCAGAAGAAACGATTGTAGCCTCTGGTCATGGACCGTCTACGACAATAGAAGTGGAGATGGCAGAGAATCCGTTTCTAAATGGATTTTCTTTATAAATGACGTCTTTAAGGGATGAAATCATGAAGGAGATCGAGCGTAGTCCTGGAGGCGCTATATCGTTCGAGAAATTTATGACGCTGTCTCTTTATCATGAGCGGTATGGCTATTACCAGGTAAATCAACCTAAAACAGGTCGAAACGGTGATTTCTATACATCTACAAGTGTTCATGATATTTTTCCTAGAGTTATGGCTCGGGTTCTGATCGCCGATATTCACAAGCATAATCTTGAACCTTTCATTGTTGATGCAGGGTCTGGTGATGGGAACTTCATTGCCTCCTTTCTTGATGAAGTGAAACAAAAAGACCAGGCACTTTTTCATCAACTAACTTATTGTGTGATAGAAGCAAGTCAATACCATCGTCGTCTAATTAAAGAAAAGGTGCACGGGCTTAACGTGAGAATGTATTCTTCACTTTCTGAAATAAAGAATGACGTACCTATATTAAACGGTATTCTTTTATCCAATGAACTGTTAGATGCTTTTCCTGTTCGGGTTGTAGAGAAATTTCAAAAGCAATTGTACGAAGTGTGTGTGGGAATAGATCATCGTGGTTCTTTTAGGGAGATCTACAAACCTTGTACAGATGCAAAGCTAATCAAATGGTTAAATCATCATGACGTTGTTCTTGCGGAAGATCAACGCTTTGAAGTACCCTTGATCATGAGCGATTGGCTTTATAAGACTGGTGAATGGATTTCCGAGGGGAAAGTTTATACAATTGACTACGGCTACACGAACGAGGAATGGCAACATCCTGCAAGGAAAAGGGGGAGTCTGCGCGGGTACAGGAAACACCAATTAATGGAAGACGTTCTCCGGTATCCAGGGGAAATGGATTTAACCACCCATGTTTCTATTGATGCAATTGAAAAGATTGGAATAGAAAATGGACTAGAATGGCTTGAGTGCTTGCCGCAGGGACAGTTTCTTTTGAAGCATGATCTATTAAGCTTTATTAAGCAAGTCAATCCAGATAAACCGTTTTCTAATGAACAAAAACAAAATCGAGCAATTAGATGGTTAGCAGAATCAAATCAGTTTCTTGTCATGATTCAAGAAAAGCGCCAAAGAAAAAAAGACGATGCATGAGCATCGTCTTTTTTCGTTCGAATTAATGTCCGCCTGATCCAGGCGTCATCATGAACACTGACCAGTATGAAAAACCGACCATAAATAAAGTTAAGTATACACCAAAAATATACAGATAAGTACGTTCTGTTAAGTTTAAATAACTTAACGCTAAAAACATGCCGGCCTGGCCAAGGAACAGCAATCCCAATACTGGCATCTCACCAACAAAGCCCATTAGTGAGAAAATGCCGGTCCAGAAAGCTAAAACTCGGTACATTCTAGGCATAAAAGTTCCTCCCTTGCTCGTTCATTCCTCATACATATCGTATTATATATGAGGTTCTGTAGAAAAGTAAATGCTAGTCTCATGGCAAAATAATGACTTTCCTTATTTAACCTTGAAAAGGGTTCCAATTTATTATCCCAAATCGTTCACAAAAATACAAATCTTTTTCTTGTACAATATTTGTTTAAGTGTTGTATAATGTGGGTAATGTTAGTTATTAACGGAAAACGTAACGGGGAGGATTTAAATTGGAAGATAAATTATTGTTTTACACTTATCCAAGTTGTACCTCATGTAGAAAAACGAAAGCCTGGTTAAAAGAAAATGGCGTTAATTTTGAGGAGCGTCACTTATTTAAAGACACACCTTCCATTGAAGAGCTAAAAGAAATTATCACTCTTTCTACTGACGGAATTGAAGAGATTCTAGCTAGAAGGAGTAGCTCCTTTAAAAAGCTAAATGTTGAAATTGACGATTTAACCATAACAGAGATGTTAGAGCTTATGCATAACGAACCAAAACTTCTTAGAAGACCTATCGTAACAAATGGAAAAAAACTGATTGTGGGCTATAACAAATCAGGACTTCAGAACTTAAAACAGCGAAAGAAAAAACTCGCGGTGGTTTCATAAGAAATTGGCTGGGCTAGCTGGATTCGAACCAGCGCATGACGGAATCAAAATCCGTTGCCTTACCGCTTGGCTATAGCCCAATCATGTATTTCTCTGATAGTATGATCAGAGAATCAGTAACTTATACTTACATTGAAGGTGCGAATTGTAATGGTATCTTTTTTCTGAGTTAGCACTTTAAATAATAATAAGTAATGTATGTTTTAGGAATGTCCTACTGCTTATTTGAATAAGATAGCATCATAATCCATGTCACAGCGATATGCGGAAAACTTCTGCGTATCGCTTTTTTGTAGTTTGTTAAAGATTTTTTAATTAATTAGTGAAAAATAAAAATGTTCACTAATAAAGGCGAAATTTTCAGAGAAAACGAAGTAAAGTAGATCCTAATAAGGTATTCTTTAAGTAGTAATTGAAGAATGAAAGGGAAGAGCATAATGAAGATATTCCTTATAATTAGCGCCTCTGTATTTCAGTTCCTTATTGTAGTAATGTTCTTTATCCAGAAAGTTTGGGTGCCGATTGTTGCGTTGGCATATGTTCTTTCACTTTTATTTTTAATTCTTGTACTAATAAAAGAACGAAGATCGATGGAGAGAGGAGAAAAAAGTGATGATGATCGTAACTACTGATGAGATAGCAACGAAAGAGATCAAGGAAGTTATTGGGTATGTTCGTGGGAGCACAGTTCAATCCAAACACGTAGGGAAAGACATACTAGCAAGTCTTCGAACAATAGTAGGGGGAGAAATAACAGAATATACAGAAATGATGACGGAAGCACGGCAAAGAGCTATCGCAAGAATGGTCAAAGATGCTGAAGGAAAGGGAGCAAATGCAATTGTCGGTTTTCGCCTTCAGTCTTCAGCTGTAATGTCAAGCGCATCAGAAATTATAGCTTATGGAACAGCGGTTATTATAGGATGACGGGATACACGCAACCTAAGTAAAGGGAGTGGTCTATATGTGGAAACAAACGCTTATTAATACAAAGCGAGGGACTTTTGAAGTTTTTATCAAAGGGAACGGTCCTCCATTATGTGTGACGCACCTGTACTCTCAATTTAATGAAAGCGGAGACTATTTTGCAGATACGTTTACGACTAGTCATAAAGTCTACTTAGTTAATTTAAAGGATGCGGGTCATTCAGATTCTTTAAACGCACCTTATGAGTATTTTATGTTGGAGACTGTATTTGATCTTGAAAGTGTTAGATCAGCTCTTGGAGTTAAACAGTGGACATTCGCTGGTCATTCTACGGGAGGGATGCTTGGTTGTGTATATGGAATTCATGCATCCCGTTCGCTTACAGCCATAATAATAGTAGGAGCTGCAGCTAGAGAATATGGTTCTTCGTCGTCAGCATGTATATATAACTCTGCGCATGAGAATTATCACATCATGCAGCATTACATAGAAAAACTAAAAGACTCGAGACTTGGTGATGATGAGCGGGAAAGGATCACGAGAGACAGAACCAAGCTGTCTCTTTATTTGCCAGAAAAATATCAAGACTATTTTTCAAAACGAATAAATAAAAAGATGGCAACAAATCGGATGAACTTTTTTGCCCGCGAAATCATCCAATTTGATGTAACGAAACAACTTAATATAATATCTGCCCCAACTTTAATAGCATGTGGGAAGCATGACGTCCAGTGTCCTTTATTATTTTCGGAAGAAATAGCAGATGGAATTCCAAATGCCCAACTGGCTATTTTTGATCAAAGCAATCATTATCCTTTTCTTGAAGAAAAAGCATTATTTGAAACAAAGGTTCATGATTTTCTCAATGATGCGTCATTTAGATATTGAATATTGAGTATAAACCCCAAATCATTATTGAGGGCTAGTCAAAAAGAAATTTCTTTATTAAGAAGGAATTGCCATTTACCTGGCGAATCCTTCTCTTTACGATTTAAAAATCGTGACTGGTTTTGCTGTCAATTTATATGAAAGGAAGGTGTGTTTTTGCTGAACATTGAAGAAAAAGGAAAGGATATTATTAAGCAGGCGGTGGAAGTAGGGGCCTCAGATGTACACTTTCATCCGAAAGAAAAAGGAGCGTTGATTCAATTTCGTGTTGATAATAGACTTTATGATGCGCTTTGGCTTCCTATGATGGTAGCAGAAAAGCTATTGTCTCATTTTAAATTCCTCAGTGGTATGGATATTGGAGAGAAGCGTCGCCCACAAAATGGGGCCATGGATATGGTTCTATATCCAAGAAAACTCCACTTAAGACTCTCAACGATTCCCACCCCTTATCACGAAAGTCTTGTCGTTCGTATCCTTCCGCAAGATGAAACCCACTCCTTTAAAGAACTCTTTCTTTTCCCCTCAACTGCAACTCGACTTCTCCAAATCGTAAGTTGTAACAGTGGCTTATTTATGATTACAGGACCAACAGGTTCTGGAAAAACTACAACCATGTATTCCCTCCTTCAAACTCTCAGCGTTAAGCGGCATAGGCGAGTTCTTACAATTGAAGATCCCATCGAAAAGCGCAATCCTGATTTTATTCAAATGGAAGTCAATGAGAAAGCTGGACTATCTTATTATGAGGGGTTCAAAGCTGGGCTCAGGCATGATCCAGATATTCTTGTCGTCGGGGAAATAAGAGATGAACAAACTGCCCAACTCGCTATTCGAGCTAGCATGACGGGGCATCTTGTGGTTTCAACGCTACACACCGGAAGTACGCTAGAGTGCATTCCAAGATTACTTGAGTTTGGTATTCCTCTTCATAATATTACTCAAACGTTAAGAGGAGTCGCCACTCAACGACTTGTTCCCCTAAAGTGTCCCTATTGTCAAGTATGCTCTCTGGAGTGTCTAAAGCGAAGAACACGAAGAAAACTTGCTGTCGTTGAAATTCTCGCTGGTCTTCACCTTCAAAAAGCCCTCGATCATCCAGATCTTTTATCGATCCCTGGTCAATCCACCATTAAAGATTACATTCTTCGAGCTTATGCCCTAGGTTATATTCAAAAAGAGACTGTCGAGAAGGAGTTGGGTTTATTTAATCGTGAAACGATTCAAATGGAAGCTTGACCGTAAAGCAGATTTTCTTTGTCGTATAGGGAAGATGCTTGAGGAAGGATACTCACTTGCCAAATGTTTGGAGGTATACGCCTTATATCAAAACGACCATATTCGATCAAATATTGAAATGATTATTATCAGACTTAAGGGTGGTGATTCCTTTCACGATGTTTTAGCAGATTTTCAGTTTCCAGCAGATATCTTATCCTATTTATATATGTCTGAGCAGCGAGATTTTGCAACCGGTATTTCGGCATCCGGTCAGTTGATGAAAACGCGAAGTGAATGGCAAAAACGACTTAGAAGTACGCTTGCTTACCCCATCTTTTTATTTTGGATGACAGCGATCATGCTGTTTGTCGTAGGAAAGTATTTATTACCTCAATTTAATACGCTCTACCACTCCCTTGATGTTCCACTCCCTTTTATTTCAAGATTTTTTATGACGCTCGTTAGATTTACTCCGGCTATTTTTGTCGGTTTAATTTTACTTTCTATTGTCCTTTACCTTTCCACTTTGATAAAAAACAAGAAAAGTTCAGCTGTACACAAAATGCTTGTCTACAGTAAAATTCCGTTCGTGCATTTTTTTATTCCTCTTTATCTGACACATCATACCTCTCTTCACCTGGGGCTCCTACTTCAAAGCGGTCTTTCAATTGCAGAAGCTTTCTCGTTATTAACTAAACAATCTCACTTTGTGTTTTTTCAAGAAGAAGCCGAACGTGTTTCACGATCATTAATGCGTGGTGAAAAATTAGAGGATTTATTTGATCAGCCACGTTTGTATGTTCCTGAATTCAAAGAAATTTTAATGCATGGCCAGGCAAGTGGGAATTTAGGAAGAGAGCTAATCTTATATGGGGAGGTGATCGGTGAACGGTTTGAGGAGTTGGTAAAAAAAGGATTTATGATTTTGCAACCAGTTAGTTTTGTCGGTGTTGGTCTTGTTGTTATGTTGATGTTTATGTCTATTCTTTTACCCATGTTTTATTATTTGCAAAATATTTAAAGGGGAGATTGTAAATGAAAATAAGGAAATGGTTAGGTTTTATTAAAGATGAGAAAGGGTTTACGCTAATCGAAATGATGATTGTTATTATGATCATTTCAATATTGCTTTTAATTGCGGTACCAGGATTAACTAAAAACAACGAGGTTGTTGAGGCGAAAAGCTGCGAGGCCACAATAAAAGTTGCCCAAACACAGGTAGCGGCGTATAAAGCGAATTTTGGATCCTATCCAACTTCAATCAATGATCTTGTTTCAGAAGAATACCTAGACATGGATGAAGTAACTTGTCCTGGAGGTGAAGAGTTAACCGTCGCCGATGGGAAGGTAAAGCTAGCTAACTAATGTTTTTTCGTGTGCAATTCAGAAATTCTTTTGGCTACACCATGCTAGAAATGATGATTGTTCTCTCCGTTTTATCAATTCTTCTATGTCTGATCTTTCTACACATTTCCCCTACACAAAATGCTTCTTCCACACGACATTTTCTAGACGACATCCAATCAGATCTAAGGTATACCCAGGAGCTTGCATATGTAAATAAATCCTCGTATCGATTTTCCATTTCACCTAGTAAAGGGTCGTATAGTATACAGGGCACCGCATCTACGGTAGTGAAGTCGAATGAAATTCCAGAACATATTACGATTGATGAAGGAACAATGGGGTATCAAATTGTGTTTGGGGGGAATGGAAACGTTCAAAAAGCAGGAACACTTTATATAAAGGATGGCAAGGAGGAGTATAAACTTGTGGTGCAGGTGGGAGCTGGTCGTTTCTATATTAAAGAGTTGTAAAGGATATTCTTTGCTTGATGCATTAACGGGTCTCTCTATCTTAACGATCTTATCTTCAAGTGTATTACCGATTTATTCCCATCTTTATGAAGAGCGAGAGGTGATACATGTGCGAAAAACTGCAGTGATATTGCTTGATCAATACTGGAGGGGAATGGTCTTGGAGGGGAGAATTCTACCTGCAAGCGAAACCGTTGAAGGCTCCAAATTTTCCTTTTTAGTAATGGTTGATAAAGTGTGTGTTTCTTTTGATAGGGGAGTAAAAACTGAATCAATGATATGTAAAAGCTTACCGCAAGATAATGAATGAAAAAGGAATCACATTACTAGAATTGATGTTAACTGTGACCATTCTCATTGCGATTGTATGTGTGCTTCCTTTGATAATGAACGCTTCTTTACAAGAAGTGAATGCAGATTTTCAGCATGAGGAAGCACAATTGTTCTTTCATTTGTTTTCTAAAGAAGTTCGTGAATCTTCTCGAATTCAGATCCATAATGGCGGAATTGAGATGTTGTCGAAGAACGGAACAACTATACGATACGAACGCTACGGATCGTCTATTCGGCGTAGAGTAAACAATGCTGGGCATGAAATTGTATTACAGAACATTCGGGAGTTATTTCTTGAAGTAACTGATGGAAGAGTGATTGTTGAGGTGGAACTTGCTGATGGACAGAAAGAAAAGCGCGCTATATTTCAAATGTCTCATAAACCTTAATGAAAAAGGTTATATGACGGCTATGATGATGATGATTAGTACGCTGCTTCTTGGGTTTGTTTTTCATTTATGGAATGTGACACAAAATGAGCGAGTTTTTCTTGATCGTGAAGAGGAAGAAATTAAGAAGCAGACCTTGCTAGTCCTTAGTATGAAAGATACAATTTCATATATACAGAAAACAGGGGGAGCTAGTGCGGAGAGAACGTTTACGTACAATGAAGGTACAGTTCGCGCTGTGATTAATTCTTCTTCTGATGTATTGCAAATTACGTTGAGTGGAACGACGGATAATGGAATACGCGTAGCTGCGTCTTTTCAATACAATCAAATGATGAAGCAAGTCGTAGAATGGAGTGAAGGTTCAACATGAGAGCGGTCTATTTAACAGGATTTATGGGCTCTGGCAAAACAACTATAGGTGAGGAATTATCTCAAGCGTTATCGCTGAAATCGGTTGATACAGATGAGCATCTTACGAAAATGCAAGGCAAGACCATTCCTGCCATTTTTGAAGAGGAAGGAGAATTTGCTTTTAGAACGTATGAATCAGCCTCTCTAAAAGATCTACCAACTGAAAACGTGATCATTAGTACAGGCGGTGGGATTGTTTTAAAAGAAGAAAATCGAACATTTATGAAGCAAAATGGAACGGTGATTTACTTACATTGTGAACCAGAAGAAATCATAAAGCGACTTGAAGGTGATACATCAAGGCCTTTACTTGCTGGAGCGGATCTAGAACATAAGGTTCATACGATATTCAAAGAGCGATTATCACTCTATCGTGAAGCAGAATATGAAATTGACACAACGAAACGTTCAGTAGGGGGAATTGTAAAGGAAATATGTAACCTGCTTGGTTAAACAAAGAATAAATGGGCATCCTTAAAATAGAAGACAACTATTAAAGGGTGATCAAGATGTCATCAAATGATCTTGTGAAATATATGACTCAGCAAGTTGTGTCTTATATTGATCAACCAAAAGAGGAAAGGCAGCAACAGCGTGCTGTCAAAAAAGCCAAAAAGCAACCATTTTTGTTTCGATGGTTTGGCATTATCCCTATGTCGATTTCAATGTTTGTTAAAAAAAAGAAACATGAAAGCTCGGACTGACTCGTCTGAGCTTTTTTGTATGGATTCGCTAATTTTAACATTCTTCGTTTAGGAAGGATGTGACTCAATACCTGGTGCTAAATGAAAGATGCCCCCGTTAATTATTTCTGCCGTAATTGTTGGCTCATATTGTTTTCGAAGAGCATCTCTTTCAACTTGATAGCTCTGATCATTGGTTTTTCCGTTATAAAATTGATCAAGAAGGTTTAAATCAGTGGCCCATCTCATTTTTGCTTCTTCTGCCCATTCTAAATCCTCCTGTGAAATAAGCATTTCTACCACATCTTCAAGTCTCTTCAAGCCGCTTGAGGGTTTAATAATTGGCGTTATTGTAAAAGCATAATCTGGAATTTTAGGAGTGAGTTTCTTTGTTAGTAATAACTGGTGAAAGTCATCAACAACCGCTCCGCTTACAAGGTGTAGACCGAGGGAGAGGAGACGGTGTTTCTTTCGATCACACTGATAAGATATTTTAATATTAAGGCAGAGCCATGGATGAAGAGAATATTGTTGTTGATAATTTGTTTGCACATCCTCAAAAAGTCGGATAGAGGACGCAAGCTTTTTAGTAGATGAGAAAATTTGATGTAGTCTTGGTGCACCAAAGTGAACGAACTCCCCTTTTTCATCGCTTGATTGGTTTGTAATTAGGGTGAGTGTCATTGGTCGAGGAGTACCACCAGTCTTCTCAAGATAGTGCCAATAAAAAGGGCGGTTCATTAGTTCTTTATCAAGATCAATCGTTAATTGGACGTCAAGATAGCCGGATTTTTCTTCTCGAATCTGGCAGTCATTGGCAAGAAAATACGAGCGCAGATAATTATGAATATTTTCTTGTTGCATCTGTCTCCTCCTTCTGATAATTGATAAGCTCTTTAATATTCTCCATCTTAATTCGGATTTCTCCTTCGCTTTCAGAGTGTAGAAGTATATCAGAAATATGCTTTTCAATATCGCGCATACCAAGTCGTGTCAAAATCTCATCTAATTGTCCAATAACACTTTCAAATAGTTGAATTTTTTCATATAAGAGGGTAAGGATATGCTCTTCAACTGTATGCTTCGTAGCAAAATTATAAATGTGCACATCGCTTTCTTGCCCAAGCCGATGTATTCTACCGATGCGCTGCTCAATTCTCATTGGGTTCCAAGGTAGATCGTAGTTGATAACGTGCTGACAGAATTGAAGATTGATTCCTTCTCCCCCTGCTTCTGTTGCAATGAGGACTTTTGCGTGATTTTTGAAGAGTTCTCTCATCCAGTCTTTTTTTCCCCGTTTAAACCCACCCCTAAATGGGACAGACGTAATTCCATGCTCTTTTAAAAACCACTGTAAATATAATTGAGTCGCTCGATATTCTGTGAAAATAATGACCTTACCTTCGATTGATTGAACCAATTCAAGGGCCTTTTCTGCTTTTGAATTTGTTGGCACTCCTTCAATTTTTTTAATTAACATTTGAATGAGAGTTTGAGAAGAGTCGTCAAGGTGTTCTTTATCAAGCATTTTTTTTAATGTCATATATGCAGCTTCGCGGCTTGAACAGATTTCTCTTAGTAAAGTGATGATCGAGAATTGACTTCTCGTAGCCACTGGCTGTTTCTTTAGCGCTTCGACTGAACGATAAAGCTCATCTTCTTCAGGTGAGAAAGTAATAGGTACTGTTTGAACAATACGTTCTGGCCAGTCCATTCCGGTATCTTCACGCCGGTTTCTGACCATCACTTTTTGAATGAGAGCGCGAAGCCTTTCTTCGTCTTCGAGCTTTTTTTCTTTACCATTGTAGTCTTTTTCGAAATTTTCCAAGCTTCCTAGATGTCCTGGTTTTAATAATGATACAAGGTTAAAGACTTCATCAAGACGATTTTGAACAGGGGTAGCCGTTAATAGCAGACAGAACTTTTTAGGTAAGTGCTGTACAAATTCATAATTTTTTGTACGACTATTCTTTAGACGATGTGCTTCATCGATAATAACCATGTCGTAGTTCTGCTCATAAACTATTGAGCGATGAGGCTCTCGTTTAGCTGTATCTATCGATGAAACCACAACGTCACATTGATCCCATACATAGCTTTTCCTCTGGACTACAGCTGGAATGTAGAATTTTTGATTTAATTCAATAGCCCATTGTGATACTAATGATGCCGGAACAAGGATCAGGACTTTTTTGACAAGACCCCGAATCATATATTCTTTAATAATCAAACCAGCTTCAATGGTTTTTCCAAGTCCAACTTCATCTGCTAGAATCGCTTTTCCGTTCATTTCCTCTACAACTCGCCGAGCTGCTTCAAGCTGGTAAGGATGTGGTGTTAAATGAGGGAGATGTGATGGCGCCTGTAAGCCTGCGAAAGTGGGGATGGTTGTATGATGCTCAGCCTCAATAGCCAGTTTAAAAAGGTCCCAGTTAGCCCAGGGGCCGTCTTCATCAATTTGTTTCAGAAAGTTGTTTGTCCACTCTTGATCAAATTTCAACTCTGTTCTCAAAATGAAAACCCTTTCTCGATAAAGATTATTTACGAATGATACGTGATTAATGTATAATAATGTTCGTGTTTAATATATTAGTTAAAATACTTTCATTATTAAAAAGATTGTTGCCAATGCCACTATGGTAGTGGTAGGATTGAAATCGAAAGCACTATTAGTATGAATCAATCAGTAGAATCCAATACCTTAAAACTGAAAATAGGCGAATGAAAGCAAGAGGAGAGACTGCTATATGCAGCGCCGAAGGAGCAAACAAATTTGTGAATCTCTCAGGCAAAAAGACTCTTGCTAGACGCACCTCTGGAGAGAGCTTTTATAGCCGCCAAAGATGTAATTCTCGCGTAATGTGAGGAGAAACTTTCAGGTCAACGGGACAGAGAAACCGCGCTACTTAAAGCGGTTTTCTCTGTCCTTTTTTATGCTTCGGTAAAACGCTTTTTAAGATGAATGATTTTAGGAGGGAATAAGATGAGTGAACTATTAAAAACACCATTATTTGAAACCTATAAAGCTATGGGCGCTAAAACAATTGATTTTGGAGGATGGGCTCTTCCGGTTCAGTTTTCAAGTATTAAAGAAGAGCATGAGGCCGTTAGAACGAGAGCAGGTTTATTCGATGTTTCTCATATGGGAGAAATTGATGTTAGTGGTGAACAGTCGCTTCATTACCTTCAAAAGATGATGACAAATGATATAAGCAAACTAAAGGTCAACGGTGCTCAATATACAGCAATGTGCTATGAAGATGGCGGAACTGTGGATGACCTTCTTGTGTATAAGCATTCAGAACACCATTATTTATTGGTAGTTAATGCCGCTAACACTGAGAAAGATTTTGACTGGCTTGAAAAACACCTTATCGAAGGAGTTTCTATTCAGAACATATCAAGTCAGATGGCCCAACTTGCTATTCAGGGTCCACAAGCAGAGATGATTCTCCAACGTCTAACGGAGGTGAATCTTTCAACTATCGGTTTCTTTAAATTTCAGAATGAAGTCGTGATTGAGGGCATTAATACGTTAGTGTCTAGAACCGGCTATACGGGTGAAGATGGTTTTGAACTGTATACTTCTTGGGAGGATGCCCCTTCACTGTGGAAGGCGATTCTTGCTGCGGGGGAGCCAGAAAATATTCTACCTTGTGGCCTTGGGGCTCGCGATACGCTTCGCTTTGAGGCAAAGCTAGCTCTTTATGGGCAGGAGTTAACGAAAGATATTTCTCCGCTAGAAGCGGGAATAGGTTTTGCTGTTAAAACTAGTAAAGAAGCTGATTTCATCGGAAAATCTGTTCTACTAAGTCAGCGTGAAAATGGTCTTGAGCGAAAGTTAGTTGGGATTGAAATGACTGGGCGCGGGATTCCGCGGACCCACTATCCTGTTTACAAAGGGGAACAATTGATTGGCGAAGTTACTACTGGGACACAATCTCCAACTTTGAAGAAAAATGTTGGTCTTGTATTAATAAAGAAAGAGTTTACAGAAATGGGTACTGAGCTAGATGTTGAAATTCGTAACAAACGTGTGGGAGCTAAAGTTGTTCCATCACCATTTTATAAACGACAGAAATAAAAGGAAATAGAGGAGGAGAAAAACATATGAAACATCGCTACTTGCCGACAACTGATCAAGATCGAAAGGAAATGCTTGAAACAATTGGAGTGGACTCTGTCCAAGCTCTTTTTGAAGATATTCCGGAGGCTATTCGTTTTAAGGGAGATCTTAAAGTAGAGAAACAGTTATTTGAACCTGAACTGATTCGATATATGTCAAAACTGGCTTCTAAAAATGCGAATACACAGGAGAATGTATCTTTTCTTGGTGCTGGCGTTTATGATCACGCCATTCCTTCTGTTGTAGATCATGTGATTCGTCGCTCAGAGTTTTATACAGCTTATACTCCATATCAACCTGAAATTTCACAAGGGGAATTGCAGGCCATTTTTGAATTTCAGACAATGATAAGCGAACTTACTGGAATGGATGTTGCGAATTCCTCGATGTATGATGGTCCAACTGCTCTTGCCGAAGCTGGTCTGCTCAGTGCTGGACAAACTAAAAAGAAAAAGATCATTGTTTCAAAGAGCGTACATCCTGAAGCCCGTGCTGTTATTGATACATATGCGCGTGGACAGCGTCTTTCAGTGGTTGAAGTAGATACGATGAATGGGTGTACAGATCTTAATAAATTGAAAAATGAAATCGACGAAGATACTGCATGTGTTATGGTTCAGTACCCGAACTTTTTTGGTCAGTTAGAGCCCTTACCCGAAATTGAAAAGCTTGTCCATGAGCAAAAAGCGATGTTTGTTGTTTCAAGTAACCCGCTTGCCCTTGGTCGTTTAACTCCTCCAGGGGAGATGGGGGCAGATATCGTTGTTGGAGATTGTCAACCGTTTGGAATTCCGGCACAATTTGGTGGACCGCATTGTGGTTATTTCGCAGTGACAAAAAAACTGATGCGAAAAGTACCAGGTCGTTTGATCGGGCAAACAACTGATGATAATGGACAGCGCGGTTTCGTTCTAACCTTACAAGCACGCGAGCAACATATTCGAAGGGATAAAGCGACTTCTAATATTTGTTCCAATCAGGCGTTGAATGCTCTTGCCTCTTCAGTTGCTATGAGTGCTCTTGGTAAAGAAGGCGTTCGACATATGGCAGAGCAAAATATGAAGAAAGCTTATTATGCGAAGAGTCAGCTGAAACAGGCGGGAGTTGAAACCGTTTTTGATGGAGTGTACTTCAATGAATTCGTGATTAAATTAAACGGTTCGGTTAAAGATCTTAATCGAAAGTTATTAGAAAAAGGGATTATTGGTGGATATGATCTTGGGAGAGATTATCCAGAATTGAAGGATCATATGCTTATAGCCGTTACAGAGAATCGGACGAAAGAAGAAATTGATGCATTCGTAAAAGAAGTGGGGGGAGCACAATGAGTAAAGATCAGGCATTAATATTTGAACTAAGTGAACCGGGGCGTATTTCTTATAGTCTACCTGAACTTGATGTTCCTGATATGGATTTAGATCAGTGGTTGCCAGAAGAGTTTAATCGTAAAACAGAACCAGAGTTACCAGAAGTGTCAGAATTACAATTGATGCGTCATTATACAGCCTTGTCTAAGCGTAACCATGGAGTGGATTCTGGATTCTATCCACTTGGGTCTTGTACGATGAAGTACAATCCAAAAATTAACGAAGATGTAGCAAGGTATCCTGGCTTTGCCTTCATACATCCGCTTCAAGAAGAGGAGGGCGTTCAAGGTGCGCTAGAAATGATGTACAATCTTCAGGAAAACCTCGTGGCTGTAACAGGTATGGATGAAGTAACGCTTCAACCTGCAGCAGGTGCTCACGGAGAATGGACAGGATTAATGATGATCCGTGCTTATCATGAAGCGAACGGTGATTTCAATCGCACAAAGGTCATTGTTCCAGATTCAGCTCACGGTACAAACCCTGCTTCTGCAACAGTTGCTGGTTTTGAGGCAGTGACAGTGAAATCAAATGAAAAAGGTCTAGTTGATCTTGAAGATTTAAAACGTGTAGTAGATGAAGATACGGCTGCGCTGATGCTGACAAATCCAAATACACTTGGACTATTTGAAGAACAGATTACAGAGATGGCGTCAATTATTCATAACGCAGGTGGAAAGCTATATTACGATGGTGCAAATATGAATGCTATTATGGGGGCTGCTCGTCCTGGAGATATGGGTTTTGATGTTGTGCACTTAAATCTACACAAAACTTTCACTGGACCTCATGGTGGTGGTGGACCTGGATCTGGACCGGTTGGTGTTAAATCTGATTTAATTCCTTATCTTCCTAAGCCGGTACTCGTGAAGGAGAATAATGCCTATCGTTTCGAGTATGACCGTCCTCAGTCCATTGGTCGTGTAAAGCCTTACTATGGTAACTTCGGTATCAATGTTCGAGCATATACGTATATTCGTACTATGGGGCCAGAAGGCTTAAAGCAAGTATCGGAAAATGCGGTATTAAATGCTAACTATATGATGAGACGCTTACAAGATGCCTTTGTGTTACCTTATGAACAGCACTGCAAGCATGAATTCGTGATTTCAGGAAAAAAACAAAAGAAACTTGGTGTCAGAACGCTTGATATGGCAAAGCGACTGCTAGACTTTGGTTACCACCCGCCAACGATCTATTTCCCAATTAACGTTGAGGAATGTATGATGATTGAACCTACGGAGACAGAATCAAAAGAAACACTTGATGAGTTCTGTGATGTACTGCTTCAAATTGCAAAAGAAGCAGAGGAAAATCCGGAAATTGTTCAGGAAGCCCCACATACAACAGTTATTGGTCGCCTTGATGAAACCACGGCTGCCAGAAAGCCTGTTTTACGTTATCAAAAAGCCTAATGCTTATTGATACGCCCTGTTAACTTATATTGTTCACTACTCGATTATGGCTCATTCAAATGAGAGATACGTTTAACATGGATAAATCAATGATGCAAAATCAACAAAGCCATTTTGAGTTGCTGAATAGCAATCAAAAAAAGCAGCTGCAAAGGCAGCTGCTTTTTATTTTTTCTTTACTTTGCCGCCCCATTTTTTGAAGCCGCCTTTTAATTGATAAAGATCTTTAATGCCATGTTTTCTAAGAATGCTTGCAGCGCGAGCTACAATAATTCCGTTGTAGTCGTACATATAAACTGGCTGATCTTTGCGGATTTCTTTAATTCGCATTTTTAGCTGACTAACAGGGATGTTTCTTGCCCCTAGAATATGGCCATTATCAAATTCGTTTGGTTCACGAACATCAATCAGTTGGGCTTTACGATAGCCGGCACGGAATTCTTCCTCCGTTAACGTTTTCAAATTCCTCTTTTGCATGTATCGAGTAATGACAACATACACAATGATCGCGACGAGTATTGCGATAATCCATTCCATAAACTTTGTTACACCCTTTCAAGTAAAATCGACAACTTTAAGTTTACACGTCTTTTCGGCTTTCCGCAAAAGAAAAAAAGGAATAACTATAAAAAGAATAGGTAGTATTCAGTAATTAAATCAAATTTGTTCTAAATTAGTTGGGATAGAGGAGATTCGCCTATACTCGAAAGATCGAAAAACCAATAATGTTCAAGACATAGCTAAAATAATTGAGAGTGTTCATTGGTCATCCATTTTCTCCTCTGCTAGAATAGGGAAGGTGTTAGAAAACTGACAGTGATAAAGGAGTTCCGAAAATGAAGCAATGGGCATTTATTGATTCGGGAGAACGTTCTCCAGCTTATAACATGGCACTTGATGAAGCATTATTGAAATGGCATAGTGATGGGACTATCCCCCCTGTTATTCGATTTTACGGGTGGAATCCCCCAACACTTTCAATTGGTTATTTCCAGCGTATCGAACGTGATATTAATATGGATGCTGTAGAAAAAAATGGTCTAGGGTTTGTGAGACGCCCTACTGGTGGAAGAGCTGTCCTTCATGATCAGGAAGTGACTTATAGCGTTATTGTCTCTGAAGATTATCCAGACATGCCCTCAACCGTAACAGAAGCGTACCGGGTTATTTCAGAAGGGTTATTGATTGGTTTCAGAAAACTTGGATTGAATGCTTATTTCGCTGTTCCTGAAACGGATGCAGAGAAAGAAGAGCTACGTGCACCAAGATCGGGTGTATGTTTTGACTCTCCATCCTATTATGAACTTGTTGTAGAAGGGCGAAAAGTCGCTGGGAGCGCTCAAACTCGTCAAAAAGGTGTCATTCTCCAGCATGGATCGATTCTTCTTGACATTGATGAGGACCAATTGTTTGATTGTTTCAAATTTAAAAATGAACGGATACGTGAGCGGATGCAGCGAGGTTTTAGAAAAAAGGCTGTAGCTATTAATGCACTCCGTGAAACTCCTGTATCGATATCAGAAGCGGTTAAAGCTTTTTATGATGGTTTTCAACAGGGACTTGATATTGAATTGGTTCCATATCAACTAACGGATGAACAAGAGTCCTTTGTTGTTCAACTAGCAGAGGAGAAATACGCTAGCAAGGAATGGAACTTTAGCAAATAAGCACCTTCGTTGGGTGCTTTTTCCTATTGACTTAACAAGAACAAATGTTCTAATCTTAATCATGGTCTGTTAACTGATTAACTTTTGTCTCCTATGTTAAAAAGGCAGAGTGTGGAAAAATGTGCAATAGACAAAATTCCTCTTTTTTCTCTATTCTTCTAATCTAATCTTTATTTATCGAGGAAAACCTTTCATTTTCACTGGATTTGAAAGTTGACAAATCGCTAAAGTATTCGCTCTTTTACTATATGTAGTATTGATTGAAGAATTCTGAACACTATATATGGTTAAAAATGATTGTCTGGTTCGTGTACATGTGCTACTATTAATCAAGACGATTTATCATAGCTACATACATCTAGAGATGCTCTTAAGTGTATAAATGTCGAAATGGAGGGGTTTATATGACAATACAAACCAATGAAAAAAGAAGATCTATTAACATTGAGCAGTTGAATAAGGATATTGAAATGTTTGCGCAGGTTCATCCGATTACAGAGGATATGCATCTAACTCACAAAGGTGTTAGTCGTCTTGTGATGCTTGACCGCTATGCATTTAAAGATACAGAGAAAAAGACATTACAAAAAGGTGATTTTGTTGTCTTAACGATTAAAGAAGATCCAAAATTTCCAGCAAGAGGTCTTGGGTATATTGAAGAATTCGATCTTCAATCTAAGAAAGCAACTGTAGCTGTTCATGAGGATTACGTTGGCGTCTTAGACACAGAAGAAGAAAGAGAATCAGGTATTATTGTCCGTTCGTTGGATGTCATAGAAAAGCCCTTGGAAGTATATTATGAGCAAATTGCTCGTCGTAATGCACGTGGTCTTGCTGATGTAGAGAAAACAGATGGGGAAAAGACATATTGGGAAGATCGTTTCTATAAAGAACTTTCATCAATGAACTTTGTTCCTGCAGGACGTGTGCTTTACGGAGCTGGAGCTGATACGGAAGTGACGTACTTTAACTGTTACGTTATGCCGTTTCCACAGGATTCAAGAGAAGGTATTTCTGAACACCGTAAACAAGTAATGGAGATTATGAGTCGAGGTGGTGGAGTAGGAACTAACGGATCTACACTTCGTCCTAGAAACACGCTTGCTAGGGGTGTGAATGGTAAATCATCAGGTTCGGTTTCATGGCTGGATGATATTGCAAAGCTGACGCATCTAGTGGAGCAAGGTGGCTCAAGACGTGGGGCCCAAATGATTATGCTCGCTGACTGGCATCCTGATATTATTGAATTTATCATTTCAAAAATGCAGAATCCACGCATTCTTCGTTTCCTTATGGAGAATACAAAGGATGAACAAATTAAGAAACTTGCAGAAGATAAGTTGAAATTCACACCGCTCTCAGAGTCGGAAAGATCTATGTACCAAAGTATCTTAAACTACCGTAGTATTCCCGGAACAGGTGGCTTTGAAGAAAAAGTGATGCAGGATGCGCAGGATAAGCTTGCAACGGGTGGAACGTATTCTGTCCACAATCCTGACTTCTTGACTGGTGCAAACATCTCGATTTGTTTAACTAAAGACTTTATGGACGCGGTTGAAAATGATTCTGAATATGAACTTCGATTCCCGGATGTAGAGAACTATACGAAAGAACAAATGGCACTTTATAATGAGAACTGGCATGAATCAGGGGATGTACGTGACTGGGAGAAGCAAGGCTTTCCAGTAAGAACTTATCGTAAGGTTCAGGCAAAAGAGCTGTGGGATTTAATTAATATTTGTGCTACTTACTCTGCAGAGCCAGGTATCTTCTTTATTGATAATGCAAATGAAAAAACAAACGCAACTTCTTACGGTCAAAAAGTTGTCGCTACTAACCCATGTGGTGAGCAACCATTAGCACCTTACTCTGTATGTAACCTAGCAGCAGTGAACCTTGCTGAGATGGCTAATAAGGAGACAAAGACTGTTGATTTCGATAAGCTGAGAGAAACGGTTGAGGTTGGCGTACGCATGCAAGATAACGTTATTGATGCAACACCTTACTTCTTAGAAGAGAATGAGAAGCAAGCTCTTGGCGAACGTCGAGTAGGTCTAGGAGTAATGGGGCTACACGACCTTCTTATATACTGTGAAACAATATATGGATCAGAAGAAGGGAATAATTTAACAGATCAGATCTTTGAAACAATTGCTACAACAGCTTATCGTGCTTCTGTGGACCTTGCTAAAGAAAAGGGAAGCTTCCCTTTCCTTGAGGGTGAAACAGTTGCGGAGACAAATAGATTACGTGAAGCATTTGTTAACACAGGTTATATGCAACAAATGCCCAATGACCTACGCGACAGCATTATGGACTATGGTATACGTAATTCACATCTTCTAACAGTTGCGCCTACTGGTAGCACTGGCACGATGGTAGGGGTGTCTACCGGTCTTGAGCCTTACTTCTCTTTCTCTTATTACCGTAGTGGACGACTGGGTAAATTTATCGAAGTAAAAGCAGATATTCTTGCAGAGTACTTTGAAAGAAACCCAGAAGCTGATACAGAAAACCTTCCGGAATGGTTCGTTTCAGCAATGGAGCTCGCACCAGAAGATCATGCTGACACTCAGTGCGTTATTCAACGCTGGGTTGATAGCTCGATTTCAAAAACTGTTAATGCTCCAAAAGGGTATTCAGTGAAACAAGTGGAAGCAGTTTATGAGCGTCTATATAATGGAGGAGCCAAAGGCGGTACCGTTTATGTAGATGGTAGCCGTGATTCTCAGGTTCTAACTCTTAAAGCAGAAGAAAATTCATTTGAACAGCTTGAGTTTGAAGATGGCATGCAAGAAAAGAAGCAAGTAGTACTAGTTGACACGATTACAGATCTACGCTCTACAGACGTTACAATCGGGTCTGAAGTAGGTAATACGTGCCCTGTTTGTCGAAAGGGTCAGGTAAAGGAAATCGGTGGATGCAATACTTGTGATAATTGTGGTGCACAGCTGAAGTGCGGACTTTAATAGCTAACTGATGTAAGGGAAGGATAGACGGAAACGTTTATCCTTCATCTTTTTGTGCGTAGATTAGGGGCATTTTTTCGCAAGTGCTGTTGGGGGGTTCAAGTGACTTTGTATTTTATCCACTAATTTACAAAACCGATTAAATGAAATATGATATAATATCTGCTCTACATAAGAGTGTTAGAACTGAGTTAATGCAGTTAATAGAAGCTTATGGAACCTTTCCTTGTATCCGCCCATACTATGGTGTATGCTTTTATTAACTGGCTTAAATGGAATAAAAGATGGAGGGAATCCAATGGCCACTACTCCCAGTATGGAAGATTATATTGAACGTATTTATGCACTTATAGACGGAAAAGGGTATGCTCGCGTATCAGACATCGCGGAAGCATTAGAGGTACATCCCTCCTCGGTAACCAAAATGATTCAAAAATTAGATAAAGGTAAATATGTCGTATACGAAAAATATCGCGGCTTTATGCTTACTCCAAAAGGGAAAAAGCTAGGAAAGCGACTCGTTGATCGCCATGCTTTGCTTGAACAATTTCTAGGTGTTATCGGGGTTAACGAAGAGAATATATACGAAGATGTTGAGGGTATTGAACATCATCTAAGCTGGGACGCTATCGATCGCATTGGTGATCTTGTCCAGTACTTTGAAGAGACAAATGTACGAGTGGATGAACTTAGAGAAGTGCAACGTAAAAATGAAGAAGCACACGAGGAACAATCCGAAGTTTAATCGGGTTGTTTCTTTTTTTTGTACTAAATTCCCCCGTTAAAGCTTAGGCTTTAATAAGGTGGGAAGGAGGTTTGAGTGTGTACATTGATGGCGTCTTTTCAGGTGGCGGAGTTAAAGGGATAGCGCTAGTGGGAGCACTTCAAGCCGTTGAGAAAAAAGGCCTCGAATTTAAACGTACAGCGGGCACGAGTGCTGGGGCTATAATTGCATCTTTGATTATTTCAGGTTATAAAGGAAATGAATTAGAAAAGATCTTGCTCGATACGGATCTAACGACACTACTCGAAAAAAACTCAGGTTATACATTCCCGTTGATACGGTGGTTGATGTTGTACTGGAATCTTGGACTCTATTCTGGGAAGGACCTAGAATTATGGGTTGGGGATTTATTAGAAAACAAAGGCATTGAAACATTCGGTGATTTACCCGAGGGATCACTAAAGATTATTGTATCCGATATATCGAAAGGGAGGCTTGTCGTTATACCTGATGACTTAGCACAGTACGGCTTCGTACCTGAGCGATTTTCTGTCGCGAAAGCTGTTAGGATGAGTGCGAGTTTACCATTTTTCTTTAAACCTCAACCGCTCTACTCCATTGATGGTAAAAAGCACTATATGGTAGATGGCGGGATTTTAAGTAACTTCCCTCTATGGATATTCCAACCTCCTGAAAATAAAAAGCCACAAAGACCTGTATTAGGCTTTCAATTGAGTGCAAACTTTAACCACATTCCGGAAAATAAAATTACAAATGCTGTTGATATGTATCAGGCATTATTTGAAACAATGAAGCAGGCTCATGATGCGCGATATATTGAAGAACAAAAAGCGAAGAACATTGTGTTTATACCTGTGGATCATGATTTGACGACAGCTTTTAAACTAGAGAGACAAAGTCAAAAGAAACTAATCTTGTTAGGAGAAGAGCGAACTTCTCAATTTCTCAATACGTGGAGAAAATTGCCTGACATTATTACATGAAAAGGTGGCTGATGAAATCAGCCACCTTTTCTATATTTATGTTAGTTTAGTTACTTCCAAATAGAAAGAGCTTTCCATTCAAGACAATGACTTTTTATTAAGTCGCCCAATCTTATCGGTAAAACAAGTGAACCATGTTAAAAGAGAGCTCTGTTTTTCTTTTTTCCTTTACGTCCTTCGATTACGGTAAAAGGATTTTGTTTTCGATCCTCCTGTAAAGAGCGCTTTCTAGGAGAAAGACGTTTAGATGGAATGACACGAAGGTGAGGTGCATTTTTTCTTGGTGTAGCTTTTTTCTTTTTCATTTTGGTTGATTGTTTAGCGGCCTTTTGATAGGAAGTTGATTGTTGACCCATTCTTCTAGCCATTAACTTTCTGACAACGAAGATCATGATCGCAGCAATCGCAGCAGTGATAAGAAGTTGCATGAAAAGTCCTTGAGGGTCTGTGACCATTTTCCAAACAAAACCAATAGCTGCTAGGCCAATTAATAAATAAATTAGAGGTTGAACAACACGGCGCGACAAATGATTCACCTCCTGTTCATCTTTACACAACTTTTGTGCTTGAATCGTCTTCCTCTCGTTGTTTATCTCGAGAAAGTAGTTCATTAAATGAGTGGATTGCAACATCAACTTGTTTATCATCTGGGTTTTTGGTTGTTAGTAGCTGAACCCATAACCCAGGATAGCCAAGCACTTTTAATACAGGAACTTCTCTAACTTTATTCGTTAATTGGAGAACTTCGAATGAAACTCCAAGAACTACCGGAATTAATGCAACACGATAGAGTAACCTTACCCATAATGGATCAGTAGGAACAAGAAGATAAATAAATACCCCAATGACTACTGTGAAAAGGATGAAGCTACTTCCGCATCGATAATGAAGACGCGATTGCTTTTGAACATTCTCTATTGTAATAGGAAGTCCTGCTTCATAAGCGTTGATGACTTTATGTTCAGCGCCATGATATTGAAAGACTCTTTTTACAATTGGGGTTAACGAAATAAAATAAATATACCCAAGCAATAGAATGAGCTTAATGAAACCCTCAATCAAGTTCTGTACAACGTGCCCTGGAAATATAAACTCAAGTGAGGCTGCGGCTAAGGCGGGTAATATAGTGAAAATCGTTTTTACGAATGCAAACGAGATAACGCCTATGGCTGCTGCACCTAATAAAAGCGTTATTTTGGAAGGCTCTTCCTTACCTAACACTTCCTCATCTTCCGAAGGGTCCACATCATAGCGTTCACTTGAAAAATTCAAATGTTTAGTTCCATTGCCACTGGCGTCGATAATCGCAACAACACCACGTATGAATGGGATTTTCTTAAGCTTTGTTCGGATAGGCTTCGGCTGCTTCGGAACTTCTAAATAATCAATTGAATCATCCTTGCGCCGAATGGCGGTTACAGACGTATGTTTCCCTTGAAACATAACACCTTCAACAACCGCTTGCCCGCCATAAGCAGGCTTATTTGTATCTGACAATATCTCTCACCAACCTATTGTATGAAGTAGAATGTTTTGAAGCGATCAAACTCTAACAAATTGTACTTTATACCATTCTACAAGAAATAGGCAAAAACCTCTAGGTAATAGATTGTAATAATCATTTTCCCCAACACCGGCAATTTTAATCTTTTCAATAGACAATTCTTCTAATAAATAATTCCATCATCAACAGGGAATGCTTAAGGGGGAGGTGAGTGTTATGGATAAAGAGAAGCAGAAAGATGGTAAAGAGAATGAGCAACTTGAACAAAATAAGCAGGAGCAACCTTTATCTTTTACATCAAAAGTTATTACAATCGGGATTGCTGGAGGACTTTTTTGGGGTGTAATTGGTTATCTCACATACTTATTTAAATTTACTAAGATACCACCCTCTCTCATTTTGTCACCATGGGCACTTGGCGAATGGAAAAATGAACAGCTAGGGCAGTGGATTGGAATTCTTGCCCTGGGGCTTGTATCCATACTTGTAGCTTTTTTGTACAAAGTAACGCTTGTGAAAATAAATAACATGCTTGCAGGACTTGCTTATGGGATTGTATTATGGATAATTGTATTTTATTTACTCAATCCAATGTTCATCGATCTGCCAACGATTACGAAACTTGATCGCAACACAGTCATTACTACGATATGCCTTTATCTTCTTTACGGAGTCTTTATCGGGTATTCGATTTCTTTTGAATATCATGAAAACCAGCAGAAGGGCGCTTCCTATTCAAATAAATGAAGCTATGGTAGAATGTTCATGGAACATTCTCTTTTTTTTCTATTTAATATAGAAGTCAGATCGTGATGAAGGAGACCGGGATGAAAACATTCTACGTAATAAATGGACCTAACTTAAATCGACTTGGCAAGCGTGAACCCGGCATCTATGGTAATGACACGTTAGAGACGCTTGAACAACGGTTAACACAATTTGCTAGTGAGAATGACGCTGCTGTTGTTTTTCGTCAATCAAACCATGAGGGAGATATCATTGACTGGATTCACGAAGCAGAAAGTGCTTCAGGTATCATTTTAAATCCTGGTGCTTTTACTCACTATAGTTACGCCATACGAGATGCTATCGCAAGTGTTCCTGTACCGGTTGTGGAAGTACACATCTCGAATGTACATAAGCGAGAACCTTTTCGCCATACATCTGTTATTTCACCAGTAACGGAAGGGCAAGTGGTAGGATTTGGTTTGAATGGGTACGAACTGGCATTGCGGTCATTTCTATAATTTTAGTTAGCTATGTTAGCTTATACTGTTGATTCTCGATTTTTGGCTCACTCGAGTGAAATCTTCATTTCACTTGCCTTTCAGCTCTATAGAAAGGTCGCTCTGTGACGATCAATCGCTTCGAGCAAATAAATTTGTTCAGACGGTTGGTCGTTACAGAGCGTATATGAGCCAATAATAAACAACGTTCATTAACATAGCCATCATTTTAAAGGGGGACGAAACAGTGGAACGTATTGAGAAACTACGTCAGTCATTTACAGAGTATGATATAGATGCGATGTTAATTACTTCAGCAAGCAATCGTAGATATATTTCCCAGTTTACAGGTAGCTCAGGTGTTGTTCTCATTACTGAGAAAGAAGCGAAGTTTGTAACAGATTTCCGCTATATGGATCAGGCACGAGAGCAAGCACAAGGGTTTGATATTGTGCAGCATAAAGGCCCGATTGTTGGAGAAGTAGCAAAGCTTGCGAATGAACTAGGAGTTAAAAAACTTGGCTTTGAAGAAACGCAGGTTACATATCAAGTTTTTAAAGCATATGAGAATAAAGTAGACGGTACACTTGTACCGATTAATGGTATTCTTGAGAAACATCGTATGATTAAAGATTCGAGTGAATTAAAGGTTCTTAAAGAAGCAACCGAAATAGCAGACGCTGCTTTCCAACATATTACATCATACATTCGTACGGGTCTAACTGAATTGGACGTTTCTAATGAACTAGAGTTTTTCATGAGAAAAAATGGCGCAACCTCGTCTTCATTTGATATTATAGTTGCGTCGGGTATACGTTCAGCTCTTCCGCACGGCGTCGCAAGTGATAAAATCATTGGAAAGAACGAACTGATAACACTTGATTTTGGTGCTTATTATAAAGGGTACTGTTCTGATATTACACGTACTGTGGCTGTTGGGGATCCTGGAGAAGAGCTTAAAGGTGTTTATCATACTGTCCTAGAAGCTCAATTAAAGGCGATGGAACAAATTAAGCCTGGAATGAGCGGGAAAGAAGCAGATGCTCTATCACGTGACTTAATTACTTCTAAAGGCTTTGGAGAATACTTTGGGCACTCACTAGGCCATGGGGTTGGTCTTGAAGTACATGAGGGACCTAGTCTTTCAACCAAATCTGATACAGTATTAGAGCCAGGTATGGTAGTAACCGTTGAACCAGGTATTTACCTATCTGGTAAAGGCGGAGTAAGAATTGAAGATGATACAGTAATTACTGAAACTGGCAATGAGACGTTATCTCATTCTACTAAGGAATTGCTGATCCTCGGCGAATAATGAAAGTGAGGGACTATTAATGATTTCTGTTAACGATTTAAAAACTGGACTTACAATTGAAGTGGATAATGGCATCTGGACGGTAATGGACTTCCAGCATGTGAAGCCTGGTAAGGGAGCAGCTTTCGTAAGAACGAAGCTACGTAACCTTCGTACTGGTGGAATTCAAGAGAAAACCTTCCGAGCAGGAGAAAAAGTAGCAAAAGCTCATATTGAAAATCGTAAAATGCAGTATCTTTATGCAAGTGCCGACATGCATACGTTTATGGATACTACTACTTATGAGCAAGTTGAACTTCCTGCAGAGCAAATTAGTTATGAACTTAAATTTCTAAAAGAAAACATGGAAATTTCAATTCGTACTTATGGTGAAGAAACGATCGGAGTTGAATTGCCGAATACGGTGGAACTCGTTGTTACTGAAACTGAGCCTGGTATTAAAGGGGACACAGCTTCCGGTGGAACTAAGCCTGCAACTGTTGAAACAGGTTTAACTGTTCAAGTGCCTTTCTTCGTTAATCAGGGAGATGTTTTAATTATCGATACTTCTAAAGGGGAGTATGTATCAAGAGGATAAACATTTTTAAACCGCTCTGTTTGAGCGGTTTTTTTTAAAATAAAAATGAGTGATTACTCACTTTACAACAAAGCGATGAATGGTATAATAAAGTGAGTAATCACTCATTTTAGGAGGGATCATATGCAAAAAGATGCTATCCAAGCAAGTGTTACAAAACGATTTGGCACGACTACGATCTTAGATAATATAAGCATTTCACTTAAGGAAGGTGAGATATTTGGTCTGCTAGGACCATCAGGATCTGGAAAAACGACATTTGTCAAACTGCTCTGTGGTATTGAAGAGGCTTCAGAAGGAAAGGTAACAGTATTAGGTGAACGAATGCCTGATTTAAAGATAATGAAGCGGATCGGCTATATGGCACAAGCGGATGCTTTGTATGGTGAACTATCCGCTTATGAGAATTTAGAATTCTTTGCAACGCTTAGCGGTGTGAGTCGTCGTGATCGAAAAGATCGTATCTTATCTGCTATGAGGCTAGTAGATTTAGAAAAAGAACTTCAGAAAAGAGTGGAAGACTTCTCAGGAGGAATGAAGCGTCGCTTATCACTTGCTATCGCTTTATTGCACGACCCTGAAGTTCTGTTGCTTGATGAACCGACTGTTGGCATAGATCCGTCCTTGCGACAAAAGATATGGGATACGTTTGAAAATCTGAGACAAAAGGGCGTGCTTATTCTCGTTACGACTCATGTAATGGATGAAGCTGATAGATGTTCAAGGCTTGGGATGATTCGAGATGGTCGGTTGATTGCTGTTGGAACCCCAGAAGAATTGAAAAAGCAAACAGATTCGACGACAATTGAGCAAGCTTTTCTTTCATATGGGGGTGTTAAGGAATGAGAATTACAGCCGTTGTAAAACGTATATTGAGGCAGTTCATTCATGATAAGCGAACGATGGGCCTAATGATTGTGGCACCAATTATCATTTTAACCATGTTATCGCTAGTGTTTAACGGGGAAGACCTGGAGTTGAAAGTGGGCACACTAAATATACCTGAGCAACTCGTCGAAAGAATAGAAGAGCATTCTATTGTTAAAAAAGTTACGTCAAAAGATACCATTGAGTCACTACTGAAAGAAGATTATGATGCAGTCATTGACTTCAGCAATGGGGAAAAGAAACTACATCTAGAGGGCAGTGATCCCTCCATTAATCAAGCAGTAATTAATCTTGTTAGAAGTAATTCTATGGTAAACAACGAAGAAGTGGATTTAGATGTATCTTATCTTTTTGGCTCGAGTGACATGACTTCATTTGATCACTTTGGTCCTGTACTAGTTGGTTTCTTTATTTTCTTTTTTGTGTTTTTAATTGCTGGAGTTTCTTTCTTGAGAGAGAGAACCCAGGGGACGCTGGAACGAGTTTTAGCTAGTCCTATTAAAAGGTGGGAACTTGTAATTGGATACGTGATCGGCTTTGGATTATTTACTATGTTTCAATCAGCGATCATTGCCCTATATAGTATTTATGTGATTGATTTAAAAATGGAAGGCGCTTTCTTTTTTGTACTACTTATAACACTCATGCTAGCATTAAGTGCCCTAACTTTAGGAACTTTACTTTCATCATTTGCAAAGAATGAATTACAAATGATTCAGTTTATACCACTTGTTGTTGTACCGCAACTCTTTTTTTCTGGGTTATTTAATCTTGATACGATTTCAAATTATTTAAGCTGGATTGGTCCGTTAACTCCTTTGTATTATGGAGCTGAAGCTCTTAGAAATGTTATGATTAAAGGACAGGGAATAACAGAAATATGGATTGATTTACTTATTTTATTTGGATTCTCAATCGCTTTTATGATTTTAAATATATACGCACTAAAAAAACACCGACGCATTTAGAGTCAGGGGGAGCTTATGAAAAAGATAGAAGACAGCATGGAATGGCTATTTGATGAAGAGGTAAGCGAGTCCGGAGATTTAACTGAGAAACAAAAACGCATTGTTAAAGCGGCAGTTGAAATGTTCCAGGAAAAAGGATTCTCCGCTTCCTCAACAAGTCAAATTGCGAGACGTGCTGGTGTAGCGGAAGGAACAATATTTCGCCATTATAATACAAAGAAAGACTTGCTGCTCGCTATTGTTACACCTGTTATGAGCCATCTTGTCGCCCCTTTCATCGTGAAAGATTTAGACAAAGTATTAAAACCAGACTATGAGCACTATGAGGATTTTTTGAGAGCTGTTGTAAAAAATAGACAGGCGTTCATACACAAGCACTTACCAATTGTTAAAATTTTGATGCAGGAGATTCCTTTTCATGAAGAACTTCGTACCCAATTTATCGAGCATGTAGCAAAGGATTTGTTTGATCGATTTGAAAAAGTGATCGTTCACTTCCAACAGAAAGGCGAATTAATCCAAATTCCGCCTTCCTCTGCGATCAGACTTTCGATAACAGCCGTTCTCGGGTTTTTTCTTGCACGGTATATTATGGTGCCGGAGAGTGAGTGGGATGATGAGCAGGAGATTGAACTGACAGTTCAATTTATATTAAATGGTTTAAAAGCAAAATGACCATCCAGCCTTCGCTGGGTGGTTTTTTTGTTTTCCTCCAATAAGTTCAATATTTTAAATGCAACAATTTAACTAACATACTATTTGCCTCAGGTGCATTATGAAGCTGATTTCTCAATAATGAAATGAGTTATATGATTTACGAATTTCTTCTGAAAATCATAAATTCATCATAAGTTGTACAAACAATTTGTGGGAGGCTAGAGATGATTCATTCCGTTCTTGTCATGGGAGTGCTTCGAATACTTTCTGGTGTGATTGAGCTTACAGCAGCGATTCTCATTCTTTTTATTCAGGATCTAAGAACAGCCATGATGATTAATGCCATTCTCGCTATAGTTGGTCCAATTATTTTAGTAGTTACCATGTCAGTGGGGTTGATTGGTCTAGCAGGTGATCTATCAATTATGAAAATTATTTTTATCATGATAGGGGTTGCCTTTATTTTAATTGGAACCCTTTCATAGATTTAGTAGAGACATAATTTAATCAAGGCAGGAATAGTAGTGTAGGGAGAAACAAGCTTAGAGAGGGGGGACATTCTTGGAAGAAGTTCTTCGCGTGCTTCCGGAAAATGTACAAAAAATCTTGAATCAGTATTCAATTGTTGAAAGATCGACGATTGAAGAAATTCGAATGCGTATTAACCGTCCACTTGAGATAATGATCAACGGGAAGCCGGATTTTCCTCTCTTAAATGGCCAGGGCTATTTTATTTCAAAAGATGATGGTCTACAAATGATAAATAAGCTAAGTCACTACTCTCTCTATGCTCTGGAAGAAGAACTTAAAAAAGGTTTTGTAACGATTGAGGGAGGGCATCGTGTAGGCCTCGCAGGGAAGGTTATTACACTAAATGGACATGTCAAAGCCATTAGAGATATTGCTTCATTTAATGTGAGAATTGCGAAGCAAAAGCTTGGAATAGCTATACCGCTAGTATCATATCTATATGCTGGAAGGTGGATGAATACGATTATATTAGGGCCACCTCAGTCTGGTAAAACGACAATGCTTCGTGATTTAACTCGACTTATGGCTGAAGGAGATGAATTAAGAAGGATTCCATCAGCAAAGGTAGGCGTTGTCGATGAGCGCTCAGAAATAGCTGGATGTGTACAGGGGATCCCTCAACATCGATTGGGAGACCGTGTTGATGTACTCGACGCGTGTCCAAAAGCGGAAGGAATGATGATGATGATTCGCTCCATGAGTCCAGAAATACTGATTGTAGATGAAATTGGACGAAAAGAAGACAGTGAAGCGATTATCGAAGCAATAAATGCTGGGATTAATCTCGTAGTGACAGTCCATGGGACGAAATTGGATGATTTAAACCGTAGGCCAAGTATGCAGGGGTTATTAAAGTCGGGGTGCTTTGATCGTATCGTCGAACTGTCGCGAGAAGATGGTCCAGGAACAATTAGTGCGATTAAAGATAAAACCGGTAAGGAAATTCGACGTAAAAAGGTGATCTAGCATGAAGTTACTAGGTGCAGTGCTCATCATTATGGCAAGCACATGGGCAGGTGTGGAATGGTCCAGGACAGTTAGTGAACGGTCACGCCAATTACGTCAGTTGAAGGCGGCATTACAGTCACTAGAAGCAGAGATTGTTTACGGAATGACACCTTTAAGCGTTGCTTGTAGTCATATATGTAGACAGGTTGGTCATCCTGTATCGTGGTTTTTTGATTCATTTAGGAGGAAGCTTGAGGCAGGCCATGCTACTGCGTATGAAGCATGGATTGAAAGTATGGAGGAAGTTTGGAAATACACTGCCTTTAAAAATGAGGAAAAAGAAGTGATGAAGCAATTAGGCGCTACCATTGGTCAGCATGATCGAGAACATGAGCAAAAGCAACTGAAGCTGGCATTAATTCACTTAGAGAGAGAAGAAAGTGAAGCGAGAGATAATCAGATGAAATATGAAAGAATGTTTAAAAGCCTTGGTGTACTTGGCGGTATTCTTCTTGTCATACTTTTGATTTAGTCATTGGGAGGAAGCGTAGATGAATCATGATGTAAATACGATTTTTCAAATAGCTGGTATTGGTATTATCGTTGCCATGCTTCATACAATCTTAAAGCAAATGGGAAAAGAGGAATACGCGCACTGGGTCACTTTAATAGGATTTATTGTTGTCCTTTATATGGTCATTACAATTATAGATGATCTTTTTCAGAAAATACGAGGAGTCTTCCTTTTTCAAGGGTAGGGGGTGACTGCGATTGATATTTTACAAATAGTCGGCTTAGGATTAATCGCTACCTTCCTAGTTATTGTGGTCAAAGAGCAAAAGCCTGTGTTTGCCTTCACGATTACGGTTTTCACAGGCGCTTTAATTTTTCTCTACTTAATAGGAGAAATTCAACACATTATTCGAATGCTTGAAAGTCTTGCAGCAAAAGCGAATGTTGAAATCGTGTATGTGGAAACGGTTTTAAAAATTATCGGAATCGCTTATATAGCAGAATTCGGTGCGCAAATTGTAAGAGATGCGGGTCAAGGCGCAATTGCATCGAAAATTGAACTTGCTGGTAAGTTGTTGATTCTTGCTATGGCAATTCCAATCTTAACGTTAATCATAGAAACAGTATTGAAATTATTACCATCATAAGAGGGGGAGAGGGACATGCCTCACATGAAAAAAATGCTGTTGATGCTGCTATTCCTCTGCTTTTCTCTTATGTTTTTTGAATCTTCAGTAGCGGCAAAAGGGGAAGAGGAGCCTCTTTCAAGTCAATTTGTAGACAAGCAGTTAAATACGCTTGGTTTACAAGAAATACAAGATTATTGGGATGAAGTCATTGAAGAATACGGGGGTTTTTTACCTGAAAGTCAGAAAGGCTCATTTATGGAATTCATTAAAGGAGAAAAGCAGATATCTTTAAAAGCGTATTTTATTGGCCTACTAAAGTTTCTCTTCCATGAACTGCTTGTGCATGGAAAGCTTCTTGGGAGTCTGATCCTTCTTACAATTTTTAGTATCCTTCTGCAGAACATGCAAAATGCATTTGAACATAAAGCAGTTAGTACAGTAGCGTATGGCATTATTTATATGGTTTTAATTATCCTGGCACTAAATAGCTTTCATGTTGCGATTCAGTATACAGAAGATGCTATAGCTAACATGATGGGATTCTTACTTGCATTAATTCCATTGCTTTTAGCTTTAATGGCATCTGTGGGTGGAGTAGCTTCTGTTGCTTTCTTTCATCCGATCGTCTTATTTCTTGTAAATACTGGTGGATTACTTATTCAGAAGTTTGTACTTCCAATGCTCTTTCTATCAGCGGTCCTCGCTATTGTAAGTACTATCAGTGAGCAGTACAAGGTTACCCAGCTTTCTAATTTATTACGAAATGTAGCGATAGGAACTCTTGGCGTTTTCTTTGCGGTTTTTTTAGGGGTTATTTCAGTACAAGGTGCGACAACTGCGGTAGCGGATGGCGTTACGATACGAGCTGCGAAATTTGTAACGGGTAACTTTATCCCAGTCGTTGGTCGGATGTTTACAGATGCCACCGACACGGTGTTAAGCGCCTCTGTTCTATTAAAAAACACGGTGGGCTTAGCTGGGGTTGTCATTCTCTTAATGATCTGCGCTTTTCCGGCGCTAAAAGTATTATCACTAGTACTAATCTATAATATTGCTGCAGCGGTGATTCAACCATTGGGCGGTGGTCCAATTATTCAATCCTTAAATGTTATATCAAAAAGCATTTTGTTCATATTTGCGGCCCTTGCTATTGTTTCATTGATGTTCTTTCTTGCTGTAACGATTATTATAGCATCTGGCAATATTACGTTAATGGTGCGTTAGGAGGTGTCGTGTGGATATTATTACAGGATGGATTACAAATATTATTGTGTTAATCCTTCTAGCAACAGTGCTAGAACTATTGTTGCCAAATTCAAATATGCAGCGTTATGTAAAGATGGTTATAGGTTTAATGTTAATGGCGGTTATTTTATCTCCTATACTCACGATTTTCACAAAAGACTTTGATGCCATGCTCCGAACAGTAACGCTCACTGACTCAACTCTAAATGCAAATATGGAAAATCAGATAGAATCAAAGAAAAGTGAAATACAAGCATCCAATGCTGCATATATTGAAGAACAAATGGCTGTCCAAATGAAAAGCCAGGTAGAAAAGGAGTTGAGGGACCAGTTTAACCTCGAGATCACAAGCGTTAGTCTTCAGTTAAAGAATCTTGATGGGGAAAAGGATATTGATCAAATTGCAGTAACAGTAAATGAAGCAGGAGCAGAAAAATCTGTTCAGGAAGTGGATGCTGTATCCGTATCAATTGATATTCAAGAGGAAGAGGTCGAAGAAACGGATACTCTCTCGCGTAAGGTTGCATACTTTCTTGCAGATGAGTGGGAGTTGTATCCAAAACAAGTCGGAGTTCAGGTGAAAGGAGGAGAGTAGGGAACGTGGATGAAAAACCAACTAGCTGGCTTGATCAATTGAAGAAGCCTAAAAAGAAAAAGGGAATCCCGTTATTATATTTGATTATTGCTGCGGGGATTGGCGTTATCTTCATGTTTTCCGGAAGCTTTTTCCAGTCGCCTGAACAAGTCCAGGAAGTGTTTTCAGAGCAGGCGGGTTCGAAGGATAGTGAACCTACCTTTAGTCAAAAAAAGTCCAATCCGTCGTCTATGGCTGAATACGAGAATGTATACGAAACACAGCTGAAAGAAGCTTTAGATGAAGTGGCAGGAGTTTCTGATGCCACAGTTATTGTGAATTTAGATTCTACAGAAGAAAAAATCGTTGAGAAGAACAGCACTTCTACTGATAAATATACGGATGAATCTCCAAATGATGGAGGTTCAAGAAAGATTGAAGAACAGTCAAGTGAAGAACAAGTTGTCGTCATTCAAAATGACAACGGACAGGAGCCTATCATTGTTAGTACAAAGAAGCCTGTCGTACGAGGAGTTGTAGTGGTAGCAGTTGGAGCAGAGAATATGGAAGTAAAGAAAATGATCGTGGATGCAGTAACAAGACTGCTAGACGTCAAGAGTCACCGTGTCATGGTGCTTCCGAAAAAATTAAAGGGGGAATCCTAAATGGTTTTGAAAAAGCAAACAGTGTGGTTACTAACGATGTTAAGTTTAATCATTGTTTTATCAGCCTATTATATTATGACTCCTGGAACTGATAATGTAGCGTTTGTAGGGGATCAGGATCAAGAGCAGAGTGGTGAGGAAAGTAAAGGAGAAGAGGCAAAAGAAACGAACGCAGAAGAAGGAGATGCTGTTTCTTCAAGTGTTTCAAGTGAGGAAGGATTTGCATCCATAAGACTTGAGATTCAAGAACAACGAGATGCAGCGATTGAAGACTATACGGCAGTTATTGCAAGCGAAGCATCTGCTGACCTTAGAAATGAGGCACATGAGCAACGTCAAGAATTGATGGCATTATCTCAAAAAGAATCTGTATTGGAAAATGTGATAAAGTCAGAAGGGTATAGCGATGCGGTAGTTTATACGCTAGATGATGATAAAGTAAGAGTTATTGTTAAAGCAGATCAACTCTCGAATGAAGAAGCCAACAACATTATGGTACTAGCAGAGGAACAACTAGGAGAAGGCCATAGAATAGCGGTTGAATTTCAGGCTGCAGCAAAGTAAAGATGGAGTTCACTCCATCTTTTTTGTTTTGACCCATTTATGCTCTGAAAGTATTGTGAAAAGAGTTTCATTCAGAAAGAAGCGGTTATTGAAAAATAAACAATAGTAGATAAAATACCAATTTTATAAAGTGAGCGTATATAGATAATCCACACAATAATTTTATAGATGAAAACGTTTTCTAGGTTTGTTACCCTTATTATAGGTCGGTGTGCAAAGATGCCTTCTACCAAGTAAACTGAAGATATGATATGATGAATAGGCTTAGGACCTGCTTTTATATAATGGTCTTAATTCTGAGGTTTGATTTGTTAGATGAAATGCTGGAGATACTAATACACATCTTTATTATGCTATAATTGCTATAGGTTGGAGCGTGTCTTCTGCACAGAAAAACCTCCTAAATACTAAATTTGAAAAAAGATGACAGGGAGTGGAAGTCTTGTTAAAAGTTCAAGAAATTCGCGAATTGATCAAACTTATTGATCAATCAAGCATTGATGAATTCGAATACGAAAATGATGGGTCTAAAATTGTATTAAAGAAAAACGACGTACAATATGCTGAAGCACCGGTACAGCAGCCTGTTCAGCAGCCCGTTGCACAACAGGCGCCTGAGCCAGTGAAGCAAGTGGCGTCTTCTTCAAAAGAGCAAGCTACTGAAGAACCAAAAGAAGAGAAACAGGATGAATCATTACATAAGATAGAATCCCCAATGGTGGGAACGTTCTATGCTCGTCCAAATCCAGAGTCAGATCTTTATGTGAAAACAGGAGAAAAAGTTTCGGAAGATAGCGTAGTCTGCATCATTGAAGCAATGAAGCTTTTTAATGAAATAGAAGCAGAGGTAAATGGAGAAATCGTAGAAATGCTAGTTGAAGATGGTCAGCTGGTTGAATACGGACAGCCTCTGTTTTTAGTGAAAGCATAGGTGATGATAGGATGGAGATTAAGAAATTACTTGTAGCTAACCGCGGAGAGATAGCAGTAAGAATCATACGAGCTTGTGAAGAGCTCGGAATAGAAACAGTAGCCGTATATTCCCAGGCGGATAAAGATGCGCTTCATGTTAGACTTGCTGATGAAGCTTATTGTATCGGACCCACAGCAGCAAAAGACAGCTATTTAAATTTTACGAATATCATGAGTATTGCTACTGTGACAGGGGTTGACGCCATTCATCCCGGATATGGTTTTCTAGCTGAAAATGCCGATTTTGCTGAGCTTTGTAGAGAATGCAATGTGACGTTTGTTGGTCCTAGTCCTGAAGCCATTAATCGCATGGGCACGAAAGACGTTGCTAGAACGACAATGAAGGAAGCTGGAGTTCCGATTGTACCTGGCTCTGAAGGGATTATTAAAGATGCTGACGAAGCAGTAGCTCTTGCGAACGAAATGGGTTATCCCGTCATTATTAAAGCTACTGCTGGCGGTGGCGGTAAAGGAATCCGTATTGCTAAGGATGAGAATGAATTAGTAAAAGGAATCAATATTACGCAACAAGAAGCCTCTACCGCATTTGGAAACCCTGGGGTTTACATTGAAAAGTTTATTGAAGACTTCCGACATGTAGAGATCCAGGTTCTTGCAGATAATCATGGGAATGCGATCCATCTAGGTGAGCGTGATTGTTCTATACAAAGGCGTTTACAAAAGCTAGTGGAAGAAACCCCTTCTCCAGCTCTTGACGCAACAATCAGAAAGAAAATGGGAGATGCGGCAGTGCGAGCTGCTCAAGCCGTTCAATATTCCGGTGCAGGAACTGTGGAGTTTATTTTTGAGCCAACAGGGAATTTTTATTTTATGGAAATGAATACGCGCATTCAAGTTGAGCACCCTGTGACTGAGATGGTAACGGGTATTGACTTAATTAAGGAACAAATCCGAGCAGCTTCTGATGAAGAACTTCGATACAAACAAGAAGATGTGACGTTTAAAGGATGGGCGATTGAGTGCCGTATCAACGCAGAAGATCCTGACAAAAAGTTTATGCCGTCCCCTGGTAAGGTTGAAATGTACCTGCCGCCGGGTGGATTTGGAGTTCGAGTTGATTCAGCTGTTTATCCAGGGTATGATATTTTACCTTTTTATGATTCAATGGTTGCAAAGCTGATTACTTATGCTGATACTCGAGAAGAAGCTATCGCTAGAATGAAGCGAGCACTAGGAGAATTTGTCGTTGAAGGTGTTAAAACAACTATTCCGTTCCATATGCGCCTTATGAATCATGAGAAATTTGTAAGCGGCGATTTCAATACAAAGTTTCTTGAGAAATATGATTTAACAGAGCAATCAATGAATTCTAAGTGAGGTGTTCAGAATGAATGAACTTCAATCATTTGAAATGGAAGAGCACGATACTGGTCTTGGAAAAGTAGAGATTTCACCTGAAGTTATCGAAGTCATTGGAAGTATTGCAGCTTCTGAAGTTGATGGTGTAGCAGAGATGAGAGGGAATTTCGCCTCTGGTGTTGTAGAACGCTTTGGGCGAAAGGATCATCGAAAAGGCGTCAAGGTGGAACTTGATGAAGATGGGATCATCCTAGATGCCTATGTGGTGGTAAGCTATGGTTTATCCATTCCGGAAGTATGTGAGAAGGTTCAGGAAAATATCCGTCAGGCCCTTCTTACAATGACTGCTCTAGAAATCAGTGCCGTCAACGTGAGTGTTGTAGGCATTACATTTGATAAAAAAGAACCAGAGAACGAAGAATAAGCAGCGGGGATTGTCCCCCTGCTTTTTTGTTTGTGAAAACAATTGGACATTGCAAAACCTGTATTTGTCCTCTACAGTATGCTATTATTTATTGGTATAGCAATATTAGCGTAAAGGGAGTATAGCAATGAAAAGAAGACATGCAAGAGAAAAAGCCATCCAGGTATTGTTTCAAATAGATGTAACAGACACCGATCCACGTGAGGCTCTTCAACACGTTTTAAATGAGGGGGAAGTTGACGAGTTTCTATCTGAGCTTGTCTTCGGAACGCTTGAGAACCTCGAAAAAATTGATGAAGTCATTAAAGAAAATCTTGTGAACTGGACATTTAATCGGATCGGAAATGTTGACCGTTCAGTACTACGCATGGCTTCTTATGAAATGGTAGTCAGAGATGATATACCCGTTAACGTTAGTTTAAATGAAGCCGTTGAACTTGCGAAGTTATTCGGTGGAGAAGAATCAGGGCGTTTTGTGAATGGTGTCCTCTCTAAGATTATCCAAAAAAGCTAATTTAAGTAGGAGGGGATAGTTGTGAAAGCGGATCGCTATATATCGGTAACGGCGCTTACGAGACATGTTAAGCGAATGATTGATAATGAACCTGCACTGCAAGATGTCTGGTTGCGTGGCGAATTATCCAATGTGAAGCTTCACAATCGAGGACATCTTTACTTTACAGTTAAAGATGATAAATCACGTGTTCAGGCTGTCATGTTTGCAGGAAATAATCGACATATGAAATTCAAACCCGAAAGCGGAATGAAAGTACTGATCCGTGGAGAAATATCTGTGTTTGAGCCGTATGGCCAATATCAGCTATATGCAAAAGAAATGCAACCTGATGGAATTGGTAATCTGTATTTAGCTTACGAAGAGTTGAAACGAAAACTCGAATTTGAAGGATTGTTTTCTGATAACCTCAAACAGCAAATTCCACGTTATCCTACAGAAATTGGCGTTATTACTTCCCCTACTGGAGCGGCCATTCGAGATATTTTCACAACAATTAAAAGACGGTATCCAGCTGCGCGAATTACGGTTTTTCCCGTTCTCGTGCAGGGAAATCGTGCTAAGGGATCGATTGTTCAAGCTATAGAGATGGCGAATGCGATGAAAATGATTGATGTGCTGATTGTGGGGCGTGGCGGTGGATCTATTGAAGAACTATGGGCATTTAATGAAGAAGAAGTCGCAAGAAGTATTGCTAGGTCGCACGTACCGATTATTTCTGCGGTAGGCCATGAAACGGATTTTACGATTGCGGATTTCGTTGCTGACTTAAGAGCGCCGACACCAACTGGTGCTGCTGAATTAGCAGTCCCTAGTGTAGTGGAATTGAAAGAGCGAGTTGATCAAAGAGTACATAGACTCATGAGAGTAATGCAAGAAAAACTTGTCTCCGATCGAGATCGGCTGTCAAACCTCCAAAAGTCTTATGCTTTTCGCTATCCAGATCAACTATTGAAGCAAAAGGAACAAGAGCTTGATTTGCAAGTAGAGCGATTGCAGAGAAATATGAAGCGGTTATTGTCGTATACAAAAGAACAAGTCGATCGAAACCATAAGCAATTAAAAAAGCAGCACCCCCAAAAACTTCTAAAAGAAGCGAGTCAAGAGCTTGTAGAGCTCAAGAATTCTTTGAATAAGGAAATGCAACGTGTTTTAGTTGGAAAACAACGTGATTTCTCACTTGCTGCTGGGAAATTGAATGCATTAAGTCCATTGAAAGTAATGGAGCGGGGGTATAGCCTTGCATATAAAGAAGAAGAACTCATTAAGTCTGTTAGTCAGGTCCAACCTGGAGATGTTCTTAAACTTGAAATGACAGATGGAAAAATTGATTGCCATGTATGGGGATTAGAGGAGAGTGATTCGAATGGAGAAAAATGAGAACGTCACATTTGAAGAAGCAATGGAAAAGTTAGAACAAATCGTAGGGGCCTTAGAAGAGGGAAACGTTCCTCTTGAAAAAGCTATTTCACTCTTTCAAGAGGGGATGAACTTATCAAACATCTGTCATGAAAAACTGCAATCCGTTGAAGGGAAAATGGATCAAATTGTTGAGGAAAACGGTGAAATCAAGCGTTTTTCTGTGCAGGAGGATGAAGCGTGATCCAAGATCTTAGCTCTTATATGAATGAGTGTAAAAAACTGCTTGATCAAGAACTGCCTTCATATATTAATCATCTTGAAATGCCAGAATCATTAAAAGAAGCGATGTTGTATTCGATTCATGCGGGAGGGAAGCGGATCCGCCCGATATTAATGCTTGCTACTGTAGAAGCATTTGGCGAATCGATTGATCAAGCAATCCCCATTGCCTGTGCTGTAGAAATGATTCATACGTATTCGCTAATTCATGATGATTTGCCGGCTATGGACAATGATGATTTGCGTCGAGGAAAACCTACAAACCACATCGTTTTCGGCGAAGCGGCGGCTATTCTTGCTGGTGATGCCCTTTTAACCCAAAGTTTTGAACTTATTGCAGACTCCAACTTAACGAGCGAGCAAAAAGTAGAGCTTATTAAGTTATTGTCTCATGCTGCTGGACCTTCGGGTATGGTTGGTGGGCAAATGGCAGATTTGGATGGTGAAAAACAAGCATTAACGTTAGAACAACTTGAGTATATTCATCATCATAAGACTGGGAAGCTTCTTATGTTTTCCATTATGGCAGGGGCGATTATTGGAAATGCTTCGCCACTTCAACGGGAACATCTCCAAGCATTCGGTGAGCACATCGGGTTATCATTCCAAATAAGTGATGATATCCTTGATGTTGAAGGAGATGAAGGCAAGATTGGTAAACAACCAGGAAGTGATGAGAATAACGAGAAAAGCACATATCCTAAGCTTCTGTCCTTAAAGGGCGCTAAAGAAAAATTAAAGCATCATTTTGATGAGGGATTATCTCACCTTTCTGCCGCTAACATAAAGGAAAATAGATTAAGGTCGATTGCAAAGTTTATTGTAGAGCGTGATCATTAACATATAATTGAGCATAATCATAACCTGTGGTATAATAAGTTAAGATTGAGTGGTGCAGTATTCTAGTCAGTTCGCCATTTCTGAAGGCGGGCCTAAAAATCCGCCATAGGGCACATCGATGAAGTTCCTGGTGTTGGCTTGAGTCGCCCAGACTTGGGTCGATGCTGGGAGTTAAGGTCGCAGGGCGATCCACAAAGGCATGTGGGCGTTGACCCTGCTTCCGCGGAGGCCCATTCTTGTAGTAGAGCGGTTAACGCTGCCTGCTATGAATTGGGGTATGAACCTGTTGCAGCTGCATGGGAACGCAGTTGAACAGCGTAGCCTGCCTTGAGTGGAGCTAGAGGGGATTATGGATTATTGGAAATTTGCAGCTCGGCCGGCCGCTTTTTTCCTACCACCCATATGAAATCTGCTCTGCAAAAGAGGCTAGGAAATGTGTGGAACTGTTGAGGAAAACTCCTAGACTGTTCCGAGTGACACTTAAAGGGGATTATAGTGCGGACTAAGTGGTAATCCAGTCTAGCGCATGGTGACTACGCTAAGATAGATGTAAAGGGAAACCGCCTGAATGGCGACGTTCAGGTATCTATCTGGGAAAACCTACTGGACCTAAGCCGCAGTCTTTACTCTTTAAGTGACCACTCTTCGATACATATGAGTAAAGGGGTGTTCAACTGACAGGGAACAGGGGGAAACGAACTGACCCCATGAATTCCTGCCAGCTGGATACCTATTTTTATGTGATTATATAATGGACAAGGAGTAGATATGAAAGCTTCCGTATCAAAATCCATAAACTGGAGTTTAGCTATTGCCGTTATCACACTTGTGTTAGCGGCTATTTTTTCAATTATATCGACGGCTGTATTAAGTGGTGTATCTTGGGCAATTGGTATGATTGTAGTATTATTAATCGTTCTAATTGGTATATTCTTTGATACAATTGGGGTTGCTTCAACAGCAGCAAATGAGGTACCCTTCCACGCTATGGCTGCTGAACGCCTAACCGGGGCGAAGCATGCAATTTTTGTTACACGTAACGCAGATCGCGTAGCAAGCTTCTGTAATGATGTAATTGGTGATATTTCGGGTATTATAAGTGGTACAGCCTCCGCAACCGTTGTCGTACAATTAACACTTCAACTTGGACATAGCGATGGATCTTTGTTTCAATATATAGTATCAGTAGTATTTACCAGCGTCATAGCTGCGTTGACGGTCGGAGGAAAAGCGCTCGGAAAAACGTTTGCGATCCATTTTTCTACTGGAATCATTTTTCAAGTAGGTCGGTTCTTATATTATGTAGAAAAAACATTTAAAATTAAAATGGTAGGCAACCAATCCAAAAAGAAAAAGGGAAACCGTAAATCGAAATAAGAAGGGGAGGACATTCCCATGGATTTAGAAAAGATTGAGAATCCTAAGTTTCTCAAAAATTATGATATCAATGAAATGACCGAGCTTGCAGAAGAAGTTAGAAGTTTTTTAATTAATAAATTGTCTGAAACTGGTGGACATCTTGGTCCTAACCTTGGTGTGGTTGAACTGACAATCGTTCTTCATAAAATTTATGATAGTCCAAAAGATAAATTTATCTGGGATGTAGGACACCAAGCATACGTTCATAAAATTCTGACAGGACGAGCTTCTAGATTTGATACTTTGCGAAAATACAAAGGTCTTTGTGGATTCCCTAAGCGAAATGAGAGTGAGCATGACGTTTGGGAAACTGGTCATAGTTCTACATCATTATCTGCGGCGATGGGTATGGCTGCTGCTCGTGATATGAAAGGAAGCGACGAGAGTGTTGTCGCGATCATAGGGGATGGCGCATTAACAGGTGGAATGGCCTTAGAAGCGCTCAACCATATTGGTCATGAGCAGAAAGATATGCTAGTGATTTTAAATGATAACGAAATGTCGATTGCTCCTAACGTTGGAGCACTTCATAATATTCTAGGAAAACTTCGTACAGCAGGTAAATATCATAAAGCGAAAGAAGAGCTTGAATATTTGCTTAAGAAAATCCCTGCTTTCGGTGGTGCGCTTGCTTCGACTGCTGAGCGTGTTAAAGATGCTCTGAAATATCTATTGGTGTCTGGTATTTTCTTTGAAGAACTTGGATTTACCTACCTTGGACCAGTAGATGGGCATGACGTTGAAGCTCTAATGGAGAATATTAAGTACGCTAAGAAAACAAAAGGGCCTGTCCTTATCCACGTGTTAACAAAAAAAGGAAAAGGTTATCAACCGGCTGAAAGCGATCAGATCGGTGTATGGCACGGTGTGAGTCCTTATAAAATCGAAGCTGGTGAACAGATTAAACCGAAAGTTGCTGCCCCAGGCTACAGCAAGGTAGTAAGTGAAACAGTACGGAAGCTCGCTGAAAAAGATGATCGCATTTCTGTTATTACGCCAGCTATGACAGTTGGTTCAAAATGGGAAGCGTTCGAAAAGCAATTTCCAGAAAGACTTTTTGATGTAGGAATTGCAGAACAGCATGCTACAACGATGGCTGCAGGACTTGCTACACAAAATCTGAAGCCTGTCTTATCTATCTACTCCACGTTTCTCCAAAGAGCCTATGATCAGCTTGTTCACGACGTGTGCAGGCAGAATCTAAACGTATTTCTTGCAGTTGATCGTTCTGGTCTTGTCGGAGCAGACGGGGAAACACATCAGGGAGTATTCGATATCTCGTTCCTTCGTCATTTACCGAACATGGTCTTAATGATGGCTAAAGATGAGAATGAATTGCAACATATGGTGAATACTGGAATGAAGTATAATCAAGGACCGATTGCAGTTCGGTATCCGCGAGGAAATGGCATCGGTACGAAGATGGATAAAGACTTAAAAGAAATTCCAATTGGTACTTGGGAAGTGATTCGCGAAGGAACAGATGTCGCACTCCTTTCTTTTGGTCCTACGCTTCAAGACCTTTTGAAAGCTGCAGAGAAGCTTGAACAAGAAGGCATCTCAGCTCGAGTAATTAATGCTCGTTTTATTAAGCCCCTTGATGAGAAAATGATGGCTGAACTTATGCAAGAAGGAATTCCGATGTTAACAGTGGAGGAAGCGATTCTTCAAGGTGGATTTGGTAGTGCTATACTTGAATATGTGAATGACAGCGGTTATCAACACGGTACAATTCAAAGAATGGGCATACCAGATGCATATATTGAACACGGCAGTGTCAATGAACTATTAAAAGAAATCGGCTTAACTCCAGATGATATTGTTGCGAAAGCAAAGAAAATAATTCCAGCAAAACAAAAGAGGGCATAAAAGAGAATGGCTAAGAAGGAAAGACTTGATGTAATCCTTGTTAATCGTGGACTAATCGATACAAGAGAAAAAGCAAAAAGAGCGATCATGGCTGGCCTTGTATTTTCGGAAACAGAAAGAATGGACAAGCCGGGTGTGAAAGTAGCAGAAGACATTAGTTTACAAATAAAAGGTGATACGCTTCGTTATGTTGGACGCGGTGGTTTAAAACTTGAGAAGGCGATTAACGTCTTCTCTCTTCTCACCGAAAACAAAGTTGTATTGGATATCGGCTCATCTACAGGTGGGTTTACGGATTGCGCGCTGCAAAATGGTGCTTCACTCGTGTATGCACTTGATGTTGGATATAATCAATTAGCTTGGAAATTACGTGTAGATGACCGAGTAGTTGTTAAAGAAAGAACAAATTTTAGATATGCAGAGAAAGCAGACTTTGAACAGGGGTTGCCAGATCTTGCCACCATAGATGTCTCCTTTATTTCCTTAAAATTGATTTTGCCAGTTCTTAAGCAGATCTTAAAAGAAAATGGAGAAGTGATTGCACTTGTAAAACCTCAATTCGAAGCTGGAAGAGGAGAAGTTGGGAAAAAAGGAATCGTACGTGATAAAAAAATTCACTTACGTGTACTAAAAGAAATGATGGACTTCGCGACTAAAGAAGGCTATCAGATCAAAGGCATCTCTTTTTCTCCAATAACCGGTGGTGAAGGAAATATCGAATTTTTATTATACTTGGGCTGGCAGCAGGATATGGTTAACGAAACAATTCCTACGCCTGAAGAAGTTGTAGAAGAAGCGCATCAAAAGTTATAGAGGATACACGCTGTGTGTCCTTTTTCTCGTTCGTCACTGTACCAGAGAAGTTTATTCGTATTTAGTCCAGAAAATATCTTTTTACGAGTGAATATTTATGAGGGTCTATACAAAAGAGAAGCGTGGCTATATAATAAGGCTGTCAGATTTTACTTACCGGAACTTCTGGAGGTTATACAATGAATAAAGGACAACGTCATATCAAAATTCGTGAAATGATTGCCAATCAAGATGTTGAAACACAAGATGAACTTGTGTATTGCCTGAAGAGCGCTGGCTTTAATGTAACTCAAGCCACTGTTTCACGGGATATTAAAGAACTTCATCTTGTTAAAGTGCCAACAATTGATGGTAGATACAAATACAGTCTTCCTGCAGATCAGCGCTTTAATCCACTTCAGAAATTGAAGAGAACATTAACAGATGCATTTATTAGCATAGATCATGCGGATCATCTTATCGTTATGAAAACGCTTCCTGGTAATGCGAATGCGATTGGTGCGCTAATAGATAATTTAGACTGGGAAGAAATCATGGGAAACATTAGCGGAGATGATACTATATTAATCATTTGCAAAAGTGCCGATGCTGCACCTATGTTATCACAACGCTTTATTGACATGCTTTAGGAAAATGAAAGAGGATCTTTTGAAGGTGGGAGAATATGTTAGCGGAACTATCCATTCGTAATTTTGCGATCATAGAAGCGATCACCGTTTCATTTGATCGTGGATTAACAGTCCTTACTGGAGAAACGGGCGCAGGTAAATCCATTATCATAGATGCCATTGGACTTTTAGTTGGTGGGAGAGGTTCTGCTGAATTCGTTCGTTATGGAACAAAAAAAGCAGAAATCGAAGGGTTGTTTCACATTGAACCTGAGCATCCAACAGTTCAAAAGCTTGAGGACGTTGGGATCGAGTTTACTGATGATATGGTCGTATTGCGACGTGATATCTCAAATACTGGTAAGAGCATTTGTCGAGTCAATGGAAAGTTAGTCACACTCGGGATTTTAAGGGAAATTGGTCAAACACTTATTGATATACATGGGCAGCATGAACACCAAGATTTGATGCAATCAGACAAACATTTAACGTTGCTCGATCAATTTGGTGACCGTGCTATTAGTCCGGCATTAGTGGAATATCGAGACATTTTTCAAAGATACAAGAAAATTCAGCAGCAGATGAAGAATCTGACAGAAAACGAACAACAAATGGCACATAGATTAGATTTAATTCAATACCAACTTGAAGAAATTTCAAAAGCAGAATTATCTCCAAATGAAGATGAAGAATTAATGGAAGAGAAGCTACGTCTTGGCAATTTTGAGAAATTATTTTCTGCTCTTCAAGATGTCTATCATTCTCTGCATGGAGATAATAAAGGATTAGACTGGGTAGGACTTGCGATGGCGCAACTTGAATCAGTAACTGATCTTGATGAGGAATTACAAGGATACCACGAAGAAGTAGCTAATCAATTTTATCTGCTTGAAGAAACGGCTGGAAAGTTAAATACATATCGAGATCAACTCGAATTTGATCCTGCTCGTCTAGATTTTGTAGAAGAGCGCCTTAATGAAATTCAGGTGCTCAAAAGGAAATACGGTGAATCGGTAGAAGAAATTTTGGAATACGCTGCTTCAATTGAAGATGAAGTCGATGAACTTGTAAATAGAGAAGACCGCGTAGAAGAGCTTGAATCCAATTTAAAAGGTATTAAAGCCGACTTGACCGTAGAAGCGGAAAACCTTACAAGACTTCGTAAAAAGGTCGCCAGTGATCTTGTAGAGGCGATACATCATGAACTTAGAGATTTATATATGGGAAAGACAGAATTTGCTATTCATTTTAATGACTTAAATAATAAAAAAGAATCCTTTCACAGATCAGGACAAGATGATATTGATTTCATGATCTCTACAAATCCAGGTGAGCCGCTTAAAGAGCTTTCAAAAACAGCATCTGGCGGTGAATTATCACGTATAATGCTAGCGTTAAAATCCATCTTTTCAAAACACCAGGGAATTACCTCTATTATTTTTGATGAGGTTGATACAGGCGTTAGTGGAAGAGTAGCTCAAGCGATGGCTGAGAAGATTCAGCGCCTTTCTTCTGGTTCTCAAGTTCTTGTTATTACACATCTTCCTCAGGTTGCCGCAATGGCTGACCATCACCTTTATATTTCTAAAGAAGAAACGGGTGAAGGGCGAACAAAGACAAGTGTTGGTAATTTAAGTGATGAAGAACAAATTGAAGAACTTGGAAGAATGATATCTGGCGCTGAAATGACAGAGCTAACAAAGAAACATGCGAGAGAATTATTGCATCAAGCGAACCAAATAAAATCATGATTTGAAATGCTATCCAACTCAGGGTAGCATTTTCATTTTTAGAGGTTATAATAACCGCGACTCAAGGCAAAATTATAGATACAGCCATGTTGGAGGTGTGAGCAAGAGCGAGGAGAGTGAAGGATTGAAGATAGAGATGTTTCGTAAATTGTTAGGCGTAGTTCTCCTTGGTTTTTTAATTGCACTTGGTTTTTCAAAGCCGGTACAATTATTTTTAACTATCCCAGACGAGATTATCATGTTCGAAGGAGATCAAACCAGAATCTCATCTGTAATACCTGCTGTTGCTTCGCTAGGAAGTATAGAAGTGGCAAGCCTAGATCAGCAGAAAAGCAACCTTACGATAAACGGCAAAAAAAGCGGTTCTGATATTCTGGATTTAACGGTAGGCGATTTCCCAGTCAAAAAAGTTGGTGTGAAAGTTCTTCCTGATTTTAAGGTTATACCTGGAGGACAGTCTATAGGTGTTAAATTAAACACACGTGGGGTGTTAGTAGTTGGCCACCATTTAATTCATACAAATGAGGGAGATCGTTCTCCGGGAGAAATAGCAGATATACAAGTTGGCGATATTATTACTAAGATCAATGGTCAAACCGTTAAGAAAATGAGTGACATTGGAACAATTGTTAAGAAAGCCGGTAGCGACGGTAATGCACTAAAAGTTACAATCGTGAGAGAAAATGAAGAATTAAGTAAGAAGCTGATTCCGGTGAAAGATAAACAAAATGAATCATACCGGATTGGATTATATATACGTGATTCTGCAGCTGGAGTTGGAACATTAACATTTTACCATCCTAATACAAAGAAGTATGGTGCACTCGGACACGTTATATCTGATATGGATACAAAAAAGCCAATTGTAGTGAACCATGGAGAAATTTATCCATCATCTGTCACTTCTATTGAAAAAGGGAGCAATGGACATCCAGGTGAGAAGCTGGCTAGATTTTCTAATACGGCGCAAAAGCTTGGAACGATTACACGCAACAGTCCATTTGGAATTTTTGGAGAAATGAATGATGAAGTCAAAAAAGGGATGTATGACCAACCAATGCCTATTGCACTTTCTCACCAAGTGAAGGAAGGTCCTGCCAAAATACTAACAGTGGTTAAAGGTAGTGAAGTAAAAGAATACGATGTAGAAGTGATCAGTTCAATACCACAGAAGTTTCCAGCGACAAAAGGAATGGTTATTAAGGTAACGGATCCTGAACTATTAAAAGAAACAGGTGGAATTGTACAGGGAATGAGTGGAAGTCCGATTATTCAAGAGGGAAAAGTAATCGGTGCAGTCACGCATGTGTTCGTCAATGATTCCACTTCAGGCTATGGTGTTCACATTGAATGGATGCTAGAAGAGGCTGGGATTAATATTTATGAAGAAAGTCGTCATGAGAAGCGAACAGCGAGCTAAAAAAAGCTCACTGTTCGCTTTCTTTCGTTTTTTAACCATGATATACTGTGGATGAAGAAAATTCGACAAAATTGAAAGAGTATTCAGAAAAACGAGTAACGTGTAGTAAATTGAAGAATAGCTAAGAATTATGTGGAATAAATATTGTTTTTAAAAGTTTTTAGAAATTTTAGAGGAAATTTACCAAATCCGTTGAATGTCTATACTACGGTAACCAAACTTGTGGAAGGAGAGACGGAACCGTGCAAAAAATAAAAGTATGTTTAGCTGATGACAATCGCGAATTAGTTAATTTGATTGAGGAATATATGTCACGACAGGAGGATATGGAGGTAGTCGGAACCGCTTCCAATGGTCAGGAGTGCTTGGAAGTGCTTGAAGATCACGAGCCTGATGTACTTGTTCTAGATATTATCATGCCTCATCTCGATGGCCTAGCAGTTCTGGAACGCTTACGTGAAATGAATTACACTTGTAGCGTTATTATGCTTACTGCGTTCGGACAAGAGGATGTAACCAAAAAAGCTGTGGACCTTGGAGCATCCTACTTTATTTTGAAGCCGTTTGATATGGATAATTTGGCAAGCCATGTGAGGCAGGTAAGTGGTAAGAAAACAACGTTTACCACAAATGGCGGATCATACAAACGCCCGCAACGAGAAAACAGACCAAGAAACCTTGATGCAAGTATCACTAGTATTATTCATGAAATTGGGGTTCCTGCACATATTAAAGGTTACATGTATTTGAGAGAAGCGATCACGATGGTTTACAATGATATTGAACTACTTGGATCTATTACGAAGGTCTTGTATCCAGATATCGCAAAGAAGTTTAATACAACCTCTTCAAGAGTTGAGCGGGCTATCCGTCATGCAATTGAAGTAGCATGGAGTCGAGGGAATGTGGAGTCTATTTCCAATCTGTTTGGTTATACTGTAAGCATGTCAAAAGCAAAACCAACAAATAGTGAATTCATTGCGATGGTTGCCGATAAGCTTCGCATTGAGCACAATATGGATAATTATTCTCATAGCAGGTAAAGTGCACTATTAAATAATTTATAACAAAAAAACAAAGCCCGACATCAAAAGGGCTTTGTTTTTTTGTTATTGTTTCTTTGAAGAAAATTTTTGCTGTACTTTATTTCGCTTACGATCACGATAAAAGATAAACCCACCGACAAAAGAAAGACCGGCTATAAGAAAGACTAGACCGAGAATGAATTGAACAATAAGAGAAGTGAATGGTGGGTTAAGTACACCGAAAAGGACGTCTCTCATTAATTTAATACCGATTACTCCTAAAATTCCTGGAATTAATACGATAAGTAAAGCGATTAACCTCATTACCCGCGCACCCTTTCTAGACATCACTAGTGTTATTGTAGCGAACTCTGAATAAAGTGTCTATGCGTGTTTGTACCGGATTTTGTTACAACGGCATTGAGAACTACTAAATGGATAATCAACTCGATAAGTTAATATAGTCAAAAAAGCAAACCATGCATGATTTGTCAAAATAAGAAAAGAGATGTATGATAGGTATGAAATATATTGCATGTATAGGATGCAGGTGATGAATTTTTGCGAACATGTATGATTGTAGGTGCCGGAAAAGGCGGGGTAGCACTTTTGGATATCTTACAAGAGACTGAGATGATGAATGTTATTGCAATGGTTGATTGTAATTTAGATGCGCCTGGTATTCTTAAAGCTCGTCAAAGTGGCATTGCTGTTTTTGACAATTGGAAAGTTGCACTAAAGCGTTTTGAAATCGATGTCATTGTTGAAGCTACTGGAAATGAGACCGTTTTTGAAGAGATTAGAGACATGCGAGAGAAGCATACTGTATTGATTCCGGGTTCAGTTGCTAACATCGTTCTTAAGTTAATTGAAGAAAAAGAAGATTTAATTGATACTTTACGTCACCAATCAAAACAGCAGGAAATCATTCTTGATTCTACTCATGACGGTATGATTGCGGTCAATATAAATGAAGAAGTGACGTTATTTAATCGGAGTGCTGAGAAAATTACCGGAATTTCCAAAACACATGCTGGTGGAAAAATAATTGGGTCTCTCATGGCCTCTAGCATGTTGCCTCGGGTTTTATCTTCTGGCCAGCCGGAAATTAATCAAGAGCAGCTCCTTCCAAATGGGAAAAAAATTATTACGACGCGAATCCCGATGTTTGATGATGAAGGCAGGAGAATTGGCGCATTAGCGGTTTTTAAAGACATGACAGCTATTGAGCAAATGGCACAAGAAGTTACTAATTTAAAAAGCGTGCAGTCAATGCTTGAAGCCATTATTCAATCATCTGATGAAGCGATTTCTGTTGTTGATGAACAAGGGAAGGGTCTAATGATCAATCCGGCTTATACGAGGTTAACGGGTCTTGAACATGACCAAGTTATTGGCAAGCCGGCGAGTACAGACATATCTGAAGGTGAAAGCATGCATATGCGTGTATTAAGGACCAGGAAGCCTGTGCGTGGTGTTCAGATGAAGGTTGGACCGAGTAAGAGAGAAGTTGTTGTTAATGTTTCTCCGGTTATTGTCGATGGCAGATTGAAGGGCAGTGTAGGCGTCATTCACGATATTTCAGAACTTCATTCATTGAATAGTCAACTGCAGAGAGCAAGACAAATTATTCGAACGCTTGAAGCGAAATATTCATTTGAAGATATTATAGGGAAATCAGAAGAAATGACGTTTTCTGTCCAGCAAGCAAAGCTTGCAGCCTCTACACCAGCAACCGTGCTCCTCCGTGGAGAATCCGGGACTGGGAAAGAACTATTTGCACATGCCATACATAATGCCAGTGATCGTAAGTACAACAAGTTTGTTAGAGTGAACTGTGCGGCCATTTCAGAATCACTATTTGAAAGTGAACTTTTTGGCTATGAGGACGGTGCGTTTTCAGGTGCCCGTCAAGGGGGGAAACGAGGACTTTTTGAAGAAGCGAATGGTGGAAGTATTTTTCTTGATGAAATTGGAGAGGTGTCATTAGGTACACAGGCGAAGCTTCTTCGCGTTCTTCAGGAACGTGAAATTGTTCGAGTGGGTGGAGCGAAGCCGGTTTCCATCAATGTAAGAATTATTGCAGCCACCAATGCAAAACTTGAAAAAAGAATAATCGATGGTTCATTTAGGGAAGATTTATACTATCGATTAAATCGTTTACCGATCCAAATCCCTCCACTAAGGCAACGGAAAGAAGATATAGCTTCACTTGCTGAGCATCTTCTTACAAAAATTAACCAAGATTATGGAAGAAACGTTGAGGGGATTACGTCATCAGCTATTGATTATTTAAAAAGCTATGATTGGCCTGGAAACGTTAGAGAATTTGAAAATGTGCTTGGTAGAATTGTTATTCATATGGATACATCTGAAACCATGATTGACCTTGAACATCTTCCGTCCTTATTAAGCGAAAAGAAAGACGCTGATTTATTGTCGGTAGAACGTACCCCTGACAAAATGCTATCCCAGTTAGTTGATGAATTTGAGAGGAAAACGATTCAGCAAACTCTTGAGCATTATGGTGGGAATAAAACTGCCACGGCAAAGGCGTTAGGAGTGTCACTTCGAAATTTGTATTATAAAATGGAGAAACACGAAATTGAAAAATCTAGCATGCAATAATTTGCGTGGATTGCAAATTATTGCATAGTTCAATAACCGCGAATCCTTGTTGCGTCAACAAGTGAGAATTGGCATGGAACTTGCATAATAGTATGATGGCGTAAAAGGAGGGACATCAATGAATCTAGATCAACTTGTGAAGAAGGTAGCGGAGCAGCCGACTAAAACAGTTGCGCTTGCCTCCGCGGCAGATCAAGAAGTGATTGAAGCAGTTCATAAAGCCATTGACAAACAACTTGCTTCATTCATCCTTTACGGAGATCAGAACGAAATCGAGCAAATGTTGGACGATCACGGATTATCTCAATCAACATTTATCAAGGTTGTACAGGCTCGATCAGACCAGGAGGCTTCGAGAGCTGCTGTGATGGCGGTTAGAAACGGAGAAGCCGATGTGTTAATGAAAGGAATGGTCTCCACTTCGGTTATTTTAAAAGAAGTTTTAAATAAAGAATATGGGTTACGAAAAGGAAAAGTACTTTCTCACATAGCTGCGTTTGACGTTCAGGGATACGAACGCCTGATCTTCGTGACAGACTCAGGTATGAATATTGCCCCGGACTTAACGCAAAAGGTTGAAATTGTTAAAAACGCTGTATATATTGCGAAAAGCATTGGTGTCACATTACCTAAAGTTGTACCGCTTGCTGCGGTAGAAGTGGTCAATCCTGCTATGCAGGCGACGCTGGATGCATCAGCACTTACACAAATGAACAATAGAGGTCAAATTGCTGATTGTATCATTGATGGACCACTTGCACTAGATAATGCTATTTCTGTCGAGGCAGCTGAGCATAAAGGGATAAAGAGTGAAGTTGCAGGAAAAGCAGACATTCTTCTTGTTCCTTCAATTGAAGTGGGGAATGCACTATATAAATCACTCGTTTATTTTGCAAATGCAAAAGTTGGTGGAGTTATTGCAGGTGCAAAGGCGCCAATTGTTTTAACTTCTCGAGCAGATAGTGCACAAAGTAAAGTTTATAGTATCGCGCTTGCGGTTAGTTCAGCTAAATAAATTTTTAGGAAAACAGAGAGGGAGATTTAAATGGAACTTTTTACTTATATGGAGAAATATGATTACGAACAAGTGGTAGTTTGTCAGGATAAAGCTTCAGGATTAAAAGCGATTATCGCCATTCATGATACAACACTAGGACCAGCTCTTGGTGGTACAAGAATGTGGACATATGCTTCCGAAGAAGCGGCGTTTGAAGATGCTCTTCGTCTTGCAAAAGGGATGACTTACAAAAATGCTGCGGCTGGCTTGAATCTTGGAGGGGGGAAAACTGTTATTATTGGTGACCCTCGCAAAGACAAAAACGAAGCAATGTTCCGTGCGTTCGGTCGTTACATTCAGGGTCTAAATGGTCGTTATATTACTGCAGAAGACGTAGGTACGACAGTTCAAGATATGGATATGATCCACGAAGAGACAGAGTATGTAACGGGTATTTCACCGGCATTTGGTTCTTCTGGTAACCCTTCTCCTGTAACAGCATACGGTGTTTATGTTGGAATGAAGGCAGCTGCAAAAGAAGCATTCGGTACCGATTCGTTAGAAGGTAAAACAGTAGCAGTTCAGGGTGTTGGGAATGTTGCATATAACCTTTGCAAACATCTTCACGAAGAAGGAGCTTCACTTGTAGTCACTGACATTAACAAAGAATCTGTTGATCGTGCAGTTGCTGATTTTGGAGCGAAAGCAGTCGATCCGGACGATATTTACGAAGTAGAGTGCGACATTTTCGCTCCTTGTGCACTTGGTGCCATTATTAATGACGAGACTATAGGGAAAATTAAAGCAAAAGTTATTGCAGGAGCGGCCAACAACCAGCTTCGCGAAACGTCTCATGGTGATCAGATTCACGAAATGGGTATCGTTTATGCACCGGACTATGTAATTAACGCAGGTGGCGTTATTAACGTTGCTGATGAGCTTTATGGTTATAATCGCGATCGCGCTATGAAACGTGTTGATGGCATTTATGACACCATTGCGAAAGTCATTGAAATCTCTAAACGCGATGGTATTCCTACTTATGCAGCAGCTGACCGCCTTGCTGAAGAAAGAATTGAGCAAATGAAGCAATCAAGAAGCCAATTCTTAATGAATTCTCAGCACATTCTAGGTCATCGCAGATAAACGGAGGGTTTCGAGTGACAGATAAAGAATATCGACTTCTGGTAATCAACCCGGGATCAACATCGACTAAAATAGGTGTTTTTGATAATGAACGTGCCGTATTTGAGAAATCATTACGGCACGATACGGATGAGATTAATCAATACAAAACCATCATCGATCAGTATGAATTCAGAAAAAACACTATTCTTGAAGCGTTAGATGAAGAAGATATTAACATTTCGAGGTTATCAGCAGTAGTAGGCCGTGGTGGTTTATTACGTCCCATTGAAGGGGGGACGTATTCAGTCAATGACATGATGCTCGAAGATCTTCGAAACGGTTTCTCAGGTGAACACGCTTCAAATTTAGGTGGAATTATTGCCTTTGAAATTGCTGAACAGCTAAATATTCCTTCTTTTATTGTAGATCCGGTTGTTGTGGATGAGCTTCAAGATGTCGCCCGTCTTTCGGGAGTGCCTGAAATAGAGCGCAAAAGTATATTTCATGCCTTAAACCAAAAGGCTGTTGCTAGAAGAGTTGCATCCCAACTGAATAGTAAATACGAAGAGTTGAACCTTATCGTAACTCATATGGGTGGAGGGATTACGGTAGGCGCGCATCATAAAGGGAAAGTTATTGATGTGAATAATGGTTTGCATGGGGAAGGCCCTTTCTCACCTGAACGTGCCGGTACAGTTCCGGTAGGAGAATTAGTATCTATGTGCTTCTCCGGAGAATACTATGCAGATGAAATTATGAAGAAGCTCGTTGGACAAGCTGGTTACGTTGGTTATCTGGGGACGAATGATGCTGTGAAAGTAGAGCGGCGGATCAGTGAAGGTGATGAGAGAGCAAAGCTCGTTTTTGACGCAATGGCATATCAAGTAGCAAAAGAGATTGGTGCTGCTAGCGCTGTTCTTGCTGGAGAGGTCGATGCGATTGTATTAACGGGTGGACTAGCATATGGTAAGCAGTTTGTATCTCAAATAACAGATCAGATTAAGTGGATCGCTGACGTTATTGTCCATCCTGGAGAAAATGAGCTTCAGGCTTTAGCTGAAGGTGGATTACGGGTGTTGAGAAAAGAAGAAAAGGCAAAAGTATACCCTGTTTCTTCCGTAGAATCGACTGTCATGTAATGGTTATTAACCTTTTGGTATGATCGTTACGACCTTAACTGTAAAAGGGAATAAATTGTTCTATAAAGGAGAATTTGAATGGCTGAAGAATATGATCTCGTCATTATGGGTGGAGGTACTGGTGGCTATGTAGCCGCTATACGGGCTTCACAACTTGGTCTCAAAACGGCAATCGTTGAAAAACGTGAACTTGGTGGAACGTGTTTGCATCGTGGATGTATTCCTAGTAAAGCATTGCTTCGAAGTGCTGAAGTGTATGCTACCGCTAAGCACGGTGAAGAATTTGGCGTTATGGCTAAAGAAATTGCGCTAGACTTTAAGAAAGTTCAAGAACGTAAACAAGGAATCGTTGACCAACTTCATAAAGGTGTTCAACACCTAATGAAGCAGGGGAAGATTGATGTATTTGAGGGCTTTGGTAGAATTCTTGGACCATCTATCTTTTCTCCAATGCCTGGTACGGTCTCAGTCGAGATGAATAACGGAGAAGAAAATGCAATGCTAATTCCAAAAAACGTTATTGTTGCAACTGGTTCTAAACCGCGTACGCTTCCAGGCCTTGAAGTAGATGGCGAATATGTTATGACTTCTGATGAAGCGCTTCGTATGGAAAGCCTACCATCTTCGATCATCATTGTCGGCGGAGGCGTAATCGGGATTGAATGGGCTTCAATGCTTGTTGATTTTGGTGTAGACGTTACGGTTGTAGAATATGCGGATCGGATCGTACCAACAGAAGACAAGGATATTTCTAAAGAAGCGCATAAGCTTATGAAGAAAAAAGGAATCAAGCTTTTCACTGGAGCAAAGGTGATGGGGGATTCTCTTACAATAGATAATGGTGTCTCCATTAATGCTGAGCATGAAGGGGAAACCAAAACATTTACTGCTGACAAAATGCTTGTATCAGTTGGGCGTGAGGCAAATGTGAAAAACATTGGACTTGAGAACACGACGATCGAGGTAGAGAAGGGTGTCATCCAGACCAATGAATATTACCAAACGAAAGAATCTCATATTTATGCGATTGGTGATGTTATTGGAGGTATGCAGCTGGCTCACGTGGCTTCTCATGAAGGGATTACAGCCGTTGAACATTTAGCGGATCAAAATCCTGAACCAATTGATTACACAATGGTTTCTAGCTGCATTTACAGCAGTCCAGAAATGGCAAGTGTTGGCTTGACAGAAGATCAGGCAAAAGAACAAGGTCATAATGTTAAGATTGGGAAATTCCCTTTTAAAGCGATTGGCAAAGCGCTTGTTTTTGGAGAGTCTGATGGTTTTGTGAAAATTGTAGCTGATGCTGATAACGAGGATCTCCTTGGCGTACATATGATTGGTCCTCATGTAACAGATATGATTTCTGAAGCTGGTCTTGCAAAAGTACTAGATGCTGCATCATGGGAAGTGGCACATACAATCCATCCTCACCCAACATTATCCGAGGCAATTGGTGAAGCTGCGCTTGCAGTGGATGGAAAAGCAATTCATTCTTAATAAAGGTTATATAAGGAGGTAAAACATTATGGCTGAAAATCGTCATGAAGCATTAGGTCTCTCTGATGAAAGAGTGCTCGAAATGTTTGAAACAATGTTAATGGCTCGTAAAATTGATGAACGCATGTGGTTACTTAACCGAGCTGGGAAAATTCCATTTGTAATCTCTTGTCAAGGGCAGGAGGCCGCACAGGTAGGCTCTGCCTTTGCAATGGATCCAGAAAAAGATTTTGTCGCTCCTTATTATCGTGATATGGGAGTTGTCCTTGCGTTCGGTATGACTGCAAAAGACCTTATGCTATCTGGATTTGCGAAAGCAGAAGATCCAAACTCTGCAGGTCGTCAAATGCCTGGACACTTCGGACAGAAGAAGAATAATATTATTACTGGATCTTCTCCAGTAACAACGCAAGTACCACATGCGGTAGGATTTGCTCTTGCGGGGCGTATGGAAGGGAAAGACCTTGTCACATTCTGCTCATTCGGTGAAGGTTCATCGAACCAGGGTGATTTCCACGAAGCAGCAAACTTTGCTGGTGTTCATAAGTTACCAGTTCTATTCGTATGTGAAAACAATAAATATGCGATTTCAGTACCAGTTTCTAAGCAGTTAGCTTGTGAGAAGGTGTCAGACCGTGCTATCGGTTATGGTATGCCAGGAGTAACTGTTGATGGAAATGATCCACTTGCTGTATATGAAGCATCAAAAGAAGCAGTTGAAAGAGGACGTCGCGGTGATGGTCCAACATTAATTGAGACTGTTTCTTATCGTTTAACGCCTCACTCAAGTGATGACGACGATCGCGCCTATCGTACGCGTGAGGAAGTAGAAGAAGCTAAGAAAAAGGATGCGATCATTACCTTTGCAGCTTATTTAAAAGAGGTTGGCGTTCTAACAGATGAGATTGAAAAAGAAATTCACGACCGTGTTCAAAAAGAGGTCGATGAAGCAACAGAATACGCAGAAAATGCGGATTATGCACCTGCCGAAGATGCAATGAAGCATGTATACGCAGAGTAAGGGGGAACCATTATGCCAGTTATTTCATATATTCAAGCGATAACCCAGGCCCTAAGAGAAGAAATGCAGCGCGATAAGAAAGTCTTTGTATTAGGTGAAGATGTAGGGGTACGAGGTGGAGTTTTCCGCGCTACTGATGGTTTGTATGATGAGTTTGGAGAACAACGAGTGATTGATACTCCACTTGCAGAGTCTGCTATCGCAGGCGTTGGTATCGGTGCTGCAATGTATGGGATGCGTCCTGTAGCTGAGATGCAGTTTGCTGATTTCATCATGCCTGCGGTCAATCAAATCGTATCAGAAGCAGCAAAAATTCGTTATCGTTCTAATAATGATTGGAGCTGTCCAATTACCATTCGTGCTCCGTATGGTGGTGGAGTGCATGGTGCCCTTTATCATTCGCAATCTGTCGAAGCACTTTTTGCTAATGTACCGGGACTTAAAATTGTTATGCCATCAACACCTTACGATGCAAAAGGATTGCTAAAAGCAGCGATTCGTGATGACGATCCAGTTCTTTTCTTTGAGCATAAACGAGCTTATCGTTTAATTAAAGGACAGGTGCCTGAAGAAGAATATACGCTTCCAATAGGAAAAGCGGATGTGAAGCGTGAGGGTGACGATATCACGGTAATTACATACGGTCTAAGCGTTCACTTTGCCCTTCAAGCAGCCGAGAAGCTTGAGAAAGACGGTATTTCTGCTCATGTTCTTGATCTTCGAACAGTATACCCGCTTGATCGTGAAGCGATTGTAGAAGCGGCGAAGAAGACAGGAAAGGTTCTTCTTGTTACAGAGGATAATAAAGAAGGAAGCATTATTAGTGAAGTTTCAGCGATTATTGCGGAAGAGTGTCTTTTTGATCTTGACGCTCCAATTCAACGCCTTGCAGGACCTGATGTCCCAGCAATGCCGTATTCTCCTCCGATGGAGAAATATTTCATGTTAAATCCTGATAAAGTCGAGAAAGCGATGCGTGAATTAGCTGAATTTTAAACCGTGGGATGAATAGGAGGGATTAGAGTGGCAGTTGAAAAAATACTCATGCCCCAGTTGGGCGAGAGTGTCACAGAAGGTACAATTGAGAAATGGCTAGTTGAAGTTGGCGATACTGTTAATAAGTACGATCCAATTGCGGAAGTAAATACTGATAAAGTGAATGCGGAAGTTCCATCATCTTATACAGGCGTAATTAAAGAGCTTGTAGCTGCAGAAGGCGATACGATTGAAGTAGGCGAACTGGTTTGCTATATCGATATTGAAGGTGGAGCATCAGAAGAAAAGCAAGAAGAATCTACTGGTCAAAAAGCGATAGAGAATTTATCTGAAGATAAAAAAGATCAAGAAGAAGTAGATCAGCCGATGAAACGTCGTTATTCACCAGCTGTTCTCCGTATGGCTCAGGAAAACAATCTTGATCTTGAACAAATAAGCGGTTCTGGTAAAGGTGGGCGTATTACCCGTAAAGATATCCAGAAGGTGATTGAATCAGGTGAAATGCCAGCACCTAAAGAAGAACCTAAAGCTGTTAGCAAGAAGGAAGAGAAGAAAGAAGCTCCAAAAGCTCCAGTGAAAGAAACTTCTGAAGGAAAAGGAGCAGATGTTCCTGTAGCAGAAGGGGATATTGAAATTCCTGTTACTGGTGTTCGTCGTGCGATTGCCAACAATATGCTTCGCAGTAAGCATGAAGCGCCACATGCATGGACGATGATTGAAGTTGACGTAACGAATCTCGTTGAATATCGAAATGGGATAAAAGATGACTTTAAGAAGAAGGAAGGATATGGCTTAACGTTCTTTGCGTTCTTTGTTAAAGCTGTCGTAGAAGCTCTGAAAGAATTCCCTCAAATGAATTCAATGTGGGCTGGCGATAAGATCGTTCAGAAAAAAGATATTAATATTTCCATTGCTGTAGGAACAGATGAATCTCTTTTCGTCCCTGTTATTAAAAATGCAGACGAAAAATCAATTAAAGGCATTGCTCGCGAAGTGAAAGAGCTTGCTCAAAAAGCGAAAACGGGTAAATTGAAGGGTGAAGAAATGCAGGGTGGAACATTCACTGTGAATAACACTGGATCTTTCGGCTCTGTTCAATCAATGGGGATTATAAACTATCCTCAAGCAGCCATTCTTCAAGTTGAGAGTATTGTGAAGCGTCCTGTAGTTATGAACAACGGTATGATTGCTGTTCGTGATATGGTTAACCTTTGCCTTTCTCTTGACCATAGAGTTCTAGATGGCATGATTTGCGGTAAGTTTCTTGCTCGGGTAAAAGAAAACCTAGAGACGATTTCAAAAGACAATACTTCCGTTTATTAAGAAATACAGCCGTTCCTACTCGGGATGGCTGTTTTTTTTGATAAAGTTTGAAAGCGTTTCTTGGAAAAGTATAGGGATTCGCGATACAATAAGAGAGAAGGTTTCATGATAAAGGGAGGAATATAAAATGTCTATGGACTTTAATTTATTTATGAACGACGTTGTTGCAACAGCTCGTGAAGAAATCAAAGCAGCAGGATATAAAGAATTAACAACTTCTGAAGAAGTAGAAGAGGTTGTGACAAGTAAAGGAACAACGCTTGTGATGGTAAACTCTGTATGTGGATGTGCAGGAGGGGTTGCGCGACCGGCTGCAAAAATGGCTATTACAAACGAGAAGGTGCCAGATCAACTTGTAACTGTGTTTGCAGGTCAAGATAAAGAGGCTACAGCAACAGCACGTTCATACTTCAAAGGTTTTGCACCATCTTCTCCATCGTTTGCTATATTAAAAGACGGAAAAATTATTAATATGGTTGAACGTCATGAAATCGAAGGTAGCGATCCTGAAGAAGTATCTGGAATGCTACAATACTTATTTAATAAATATTGTTAAATTGAACTCGTTTACTCAAAAGCACCAGGCAAACTTGCCTGGTGCTTTTTTGCATATAATATTAGTTCCTGCTTCTTTAATTAAGAAGGAACAAGAGGGATTTTTGTTTAATAATACAGAATAAACCGAATTTAACAACTTTAATTTATATGAAATTATATGAATAAATATGTAGAAATCTAAATTATTATCTGCTATAGTAATCAATATACAAAAAAACGAATTATTATACATTGATCAGGGGGAATTAAAATGAAGAAAAATTGGCTAATGGTTATAGTTGGATTATTCATGGTGATGGCACTAGTTGCATGCGGATCTTCAAATGAAAATTCGAACGAAGAAGAAAGTGGAGGTTCATCTGAAGAAACGCTCATTATGGGAACTTCAGCAGATTATCCGCCGTTTGAATATATTGATTCTGCAAAAGGAGAAGATATTATTGGTTTTGACGTCGATATTGCAAACTACATCGCTGATGAGTTGGGATATAATGTGGAAATTAAAGATATGGATTTTAGCGGATTAATTACAGCACTAAGTAGTGAACGTGTTGATTTCGTTCTTGCAGGAATGACGCCTACAGATGAACGTAAGGAAAATGTTGATTTCTCAGAAATTTATTATTCAGCTAATCACATGATTGTTTCTTCATCAGATAATAAAATGTCAAAGCCAGAAGACCTTAACGGAGCAAAAGTTGGTGTTCAGCTTGGATCGATTCAAGAAGATAAAGCGAATGAGCTAAAAGACAGTGGAATAAATATGGAGATTATCACATTAAATCGAATTCCAGAACTGATTCAAGAACTTAAGTCAGGACGTTACGATGCCATTATTATTGAAGATACGGTAGCGAAGGGCTACTTAGAAAGTAATGAAGATTTAACTGGTGAGAACCTTCCTAATACCGAGGAAGCAGGGTCAGCTGTCGCTTTTCCGAAAGATAGTGAACTGACTGAAGAATTTAACGAAGTAATTAAAGAAATGAAAGAAAATGGCAAGATGGACGAGCTTATTGAGAAATGGTTTGGTCAAGACACCGTAGAATAACACCTTAGAAGAAAGGATGATCAGGCATGGATTTGGATTTCAGCCAATTCGTGCCTAATATTCCCTACATCCTGCAAGGAATATTGGTCACGTTAAAGTTTGTAAGTGTATCTGCAATAGTAGGATTTGTGCTTGGTACGGTTCTCGCATTATTTAAAATTGGTAGAGTAAAGGTTCTAACTTGGATAGCTGATGCCTATACTTCCGTTTTCCGAGGAACGCCACTTATTTTACAGCTACTATTATTCTATCATGCAACTCCTCAGCTAACGGGTTATGATATTTCAGCTTTTGAAGCCGGTGTCCTTTCATTTGGTCTAAATTCAGCTGCATATATTTCCGAAATTATTCGGGCTGGAATTCGTGCAGTAGACAGCGGACAGAATGAAGCGGCTGCTGCATTAGGTATACCTTATCGTCCGATGATGAAGGATATCATTTTACCACAGGCTATGAAAAACATTTTACCTGCACTCATGAATGAATTTATTACATTAACGAAGGAATCAGCGATTGTATCTGTTATTGGTGTGTTTGATATTATGAGAAGAAGTCAAATAGTGGCAGCAGAGAAGTTCAAGTATTTTGAGCCATTACTTATTGCGGGGATCATTTATTACTTACTCGTTATGATATTAACTCTAGTTGGAAAAATGGTGGAGAGGAGAATGAGCCGGAGTGATTAGAATAGACAATTTGCACAAGAAGTTTGGAACTCTTGAAGTATTAACTGATATTCAAACAACGATTCAAAAAGGAGAAGTAGTTGCAATTATTGGACCTTCTGGATCTGGTAAATCAACTCTTCTTCGATGTATGAATCAATTAGAGAATGCAACCTCCGGAACAATCTGGGTAGATGATAAAAAATTAACAGATCCCACTACAAACGTCATGGAGTTACGTCAGTCTATTGGGATGGTGTTCCAGCATTTTCACCTTTTTCCTCATAAAACAGTATTGGAAAATCTTATTTATGCACCAATGAAAGTAAAAGGATTAAAGCGAGATGCTGCTGAGAAAAAAGCACATGAGCTCCTATTGCAAGTTGGACTTTCAATGAAGGCGAATGAATATCCGAAACGGCTTTCTGGAGGTCAAAAGCAACGTGTAGCCATAGCTAGAGCTCTAGCTATGGAACCTGAGTATATGTTGTTTGATGAACCGACTTCTGCACTCGATCCTGAAATGGTAAAAGAAGTTCTTGATGTAATGAAGGATCTTGGTCAATCAGGGATGACTATGGTGATTGTTACACATGAAATGGCTTTTGCAAGAGAAGCAGCTGATCGTATCCTTTTTCTCGATGGAGGAAAGCTTGTGGAAGAAAGTGAACCTGCAGCATTCTTCAATGAACCAAAAACAGATCGAGCAAAAGCATTCTTAGAAAAAGTGTTATGAAGTGAGCCTATGGTTCACTTTTTTTATGTTGAATATAAGGTAAAGTGTCTGACTTAGATATATAATCGCCCTTTCACAACAATAGAAAGTAAGGATATATTATGAAAATATTTAATTGAAAGCGCTATTTAGAGAGAATTTGCTGTTCAACGATACGAAAATGGTTTAGACTCTGATAATTGAAGGATATTAAAGTAGTAAGTCATATTTGGAAGGAAGTATTTTTATTGAAAGTGAAAATTGGTTATAGAACGCTAAAAACGGCAATAGGTACTGGTGTTGCGATAACAATCGCCCAATTGTTATCTCTTGATAACTACGTTTCTGCTGGCATACTTACCATTCTTTGTATAAAACCGACGACTAAACGGTCTTTTCGAAGTTCATGGGAACGATTTCTAGCTTGTTTACTCGGAATTGTGTTTAGCGCTGTGTTTTTTGAAGGAATCGGATATACACCGTTTAGCATCTCACTATTGTTACTTTTCTTTATACCAGCTGTTGTCGCCATCAAGGCAACCGAAGGCGTCATTACAAGCTCAGTTATCATTCTCCATATTTATAATTTTAATCAAGTAAGCTGGGACATTGTATGGAACGAAGTAGCTATTATTGTTATTGGTATAGGTGTTGCTCTTCTATTTAACCTCTATATGCCAAGTCTTGAGAAAGATTTGTTGAATATTAGAAAACAAATTGAAGAGAAGTTTTCTGTGATCTTAATGGAATACGCGGTTTATCTTCGAGAAGGTGAAAGCAACTGGGACGGTAAAGAAATCATTGAAGTAGGTGATTTGCTTCAGTATGCGAAGAACTTAGCTCTTAAAGATATCGAAAACCATATGATTCGCGATGATGATAAATACTATGTTTATTTTAAAATGCGAGAAAAACAATTTACGATATTAGAGAGAGTGTTACCGATTATTTCTTCACTCGATCAAACGTATATTCATGGCCGTACAATAGCCGATTTTATGGAAAAGCTTAGTGAAGCTGTTAAACCTCAAAATACTGCGAATCTTTTTTTAGAAGAGCTTGAATCCATGAGAGAGGAATTTAGGAATTCGCCGTTACCTGTTGCTCGAGACGAATTTGAAACGCGGTCAGCTCTTCTTTATTTTCTAAATGAAATCGAACAATATCTGCTATTAAAACGATACTTTAAACCGGGAGCTTTCTCGAAATCCGAATGAATTGGATAAATGGATGCATGATAGATACTAAAAGGAGTGTTAGACCATGACCTCTTTCGTACTATCGATATATCTCTCTGTATCCATTCTTTTCCCTTTTGGTAGTCAACCTACCCCAGGAGACCCGTTTCTTATCGTTAATAAGATGACTAATGAGCTTGCATTCATTAATGAAAATGAAGTTCAGCGTGTTTTACCGGTAGCGACTGGTCGAAGTACGGAAGATACACCAGAAGGGCTTTTTACAATCATTATAAAAGCAGAAGATCCTTATTACAGAAAGAAAAACATAAAGGGGGGTGCGAAAGACAACCCCCTTGGTACAAGATGGATTGGGTTTGATGCAAAAGGTACAAATGGTCGGATTTACGGTGTACATGGTACTAATCGTCCAGATTCAATTGGTAAATATATTACGGCGGGCTGCATACGTCTATTAAATAAAGAGGTTGAGTCGCTTTTTGAGGTCGTTCCAATTGGAACGAAAATCATGATTACTACGAGTGAGAATGATTTTTATAAGCTTGGAGTTGAAGCTGGAGCCCTATCTAAGGATAAAGCGATTTTAGACCATAAAGGAGTCCAAATTAACTTCGTTCATTAACATAGCTAAGAATAATGAGAGATCCTTCAAAGAGAATCCCTATACAAAGAAGAAGTTGTCAACTGACAGCCTCTTCTTTGTATAGGATGAAAACTATTTCTTTATTTGAAAATGATTTTTTTGCTAAAAACAAGTCGTTATTAAAACAACATCGCAGTTGCTCCAGCAAACAAACTAAGAAGCATTGAGATAATCATAATATATACAACAATCTTTGTGGCTTTACGAGGCATGAGAGTCCCTCCCAAAATAAACATTCTATTGTCATTTTACATGGATTTCTTATGTTGGACAAGACAATCCTTCATGAAACACTAGCGAGTATCGACAAATTTTGTAGTTCTTGAAGGAAAACGCTTACTTAATGAAGAATTAGATATAAGTTAGACATCTAAATTTCGAATTAATTCTATAGCAAGACAACTAGGGAGGAATGGGGATGGAGACAGAGAAGAAAGATTTTCAAACTCAATTTGAGGAATGGAAAGAACTAACTGAAAAACTTATTGAGAAGTTTCCGGAGAAGAAAGAAGCGTTTAAGACGAGCTCTGGAATTGATATAGACCGTTTGGGACATCCAGAAACTTTGGATGAGAACTACATGGAGAAATTGGGCTTACCAGGACAATATCCATATACAAGAGGTATTCAACCAACGATGTACCGAGGTAGAACATGGACAATGAGACAGTATGCGGGGTTTGGATCAGCTGAGGAGACCAACCGTCGCTTTAGATATTTACTTGATCAAGGTCAAACTGGATTATCAGTTGCCTTCGATCTTCCTACACAGATCGGCTATGATTCAGACGATATGATGGCCAAAGGTGAAGTTGGTAAAGTGGGTGTTGCTATTGATTCACTCAATGATATGGAAGCGCTTTTACGAGATATCCCTCTTGATAAAGTCAGTACTTCCATGACCATTAATGCTCCAGCATCTGTATTGCTTGCTATGTATATTGTCGTTGCAGAAAAACAGGGAGTGTCACAAGCACAAATTTCTGGAACGATCCAAAATGATATTTTAAAAGAATACATCGCTAGGGGTACGTATATTTTTCCACCAAAACCATCTATGAGACTTATCACAGACATTTTCGCTTATTGTGCTGAGCATGTACCGCGATGGAATACGATTAGTATATCAGGCTATCACATAAGAGAAGCGGGATCGACAGCGGCCCAAGAGCTAGCTTTTACAATTGCTAACGGAATCGCTTATGTTGACGCAGCCATTGAAACTGGGTTAAAGGTCGATGACTTTGCACCAAGATTGGCCTTCTTCTTTAACGGACACAATCAGTTCCTTGAAGAAATTGCGAAGTTCAGAGCTGCGAGAAGAATTTGGGCAAAGATTATGAAGGAACGGTATGGAGCTAAAAAAGCGAAAAGCCTTCAGCTACGTTTTCACACTCAAGTAGCGGGATCAACGCTAACAGCCCAACAACCGGATAACAATATCGTTCGTGTTACCATTCAGGCGCTTGCAGCAGTATTAGGTGGTACCCAGAGTTTGCATACGAATGCAAAGGATGAAGCATTAGCGTTACCAACAGAAGATTCAGCACGGATCGCTCTTCGAACGCAGCAAATTATCGCGAATGAAAGTGGTGTTACGGATACGGTTGATCCGCTAGGAGGTTCTTTCTTTATTGAGAAACTAACTGATCAGTTAGAAGAGTATGTGTTTGATTATATTCGCAAGATTGATGATATGGGTGGCGCAGTCTCAGCTGTTGAGCAAGGTTATATGCAGCGGGAAATTCATCAAGCTTCTTATGAAACTCAAAAGAAAATCGAAAGCGGCGAAGAAGTCGTTGTTGGAATGAATCAATATACTCTAGAAGATGAACCAAAGCCTGAATTACACCGTATAGATCCGGAGCTTCAGCGCAAACAAATCGAGAAAATTGAATCGCTTCGCTCTACGAGAGAACCGAATCGAGTGAGCGCTCGGTTGGAAGAATTGAGAATGGGAGCTAAAGGAACTAGCAATTTAATGCCTCTTATTATTAACTGTGTTAGAGACTATTGCACGGTTGGCGAAATCTGCGGGGTACTACGGGAAGAATTTGGTGAGTACACAGGAATCTAAACAAACTGGGAGTTGAGCGATATGAAGAAGATTCGAGTATTGATTGCGAAGCCAGGTCTTGACGGACACGATAGAGGTGCTCTTGTTATTGCGCAGGCCCTTCGAGACTATGGAATGGAAGTGATCTACACAGGGTTAAGACAGACGCCCCAGCAAATCGTTGCAGCTGCTGTACAAGAAGATGTAGATGCAATTGGCCTATCTTGTTTATCTGGGGCCCACAATGAATTATTCCCTGAGATTGTTTCATTATTAGAAGAGCGCAGTGCGGGGGATATTATTGTAGTGGGAGGGGGCGTAATTCCATGGGAAGACATTCCGTTTCTTGAATCAAAAGGGATTCAAAAAGTTTTCACACCAGGAACCCCTACAAAAGATACAGCCATTTTTATTGAAAAAGCAGTATATGAGCGTGATGGAATTGACCAAACCGTTAAAGAGCCACCTAAGAAAATTGATCATATTGGGATTGCCGTTTCTTCTCTTGAAGAAGCACTACCTTTTTATGTGAATCAGCTTCACTTGAAGCTTGAAGCGATTGAGGAAGTCGCTTCTGAAGGTGTGAAAGTCGCTTTTATGAAAATCGGTGAGTCGAGAATCGAACTTCTTGAACCAATGAGTGAGTCTAGTCCAGTTGCCTTATTCATTAAGAAGAGAGGCGAGGGTATTCACCATATTGCTCTTGCTGATGAAAGGATTGAGGAACGATTGAAAGAGCTTTCTTCAAACGGTGTTAAGTTGATTCATGAAACACCTGTTAAAGGAGCTGGTGGAGCGAACATTGCATTTCTGCATCCTAAATCAGCAGGAGGAGTACTATACGAACTTTGTGAAAAAGGAACGAAGGAGGCAGAATAATGGACATGTACGATAAAATTAATGAACTGTATGATCGCAGAAGAGAAGTAGAAATGGGCGGTGGTGATGAACGGATTAACAAGCAGCACGAGAAAGGTAAATTAACCGCTAGGGAACGAATTGACTTGCTGGTTGACTCAGGTACCTTTGTAGAGCTGAACTCGTTCATAGAACATCGCTCTCAAGACTTCGGCATGGGAGATTTAAAAGCACCTGGAGAAGGTGTTGTGACCGGTTATGGAAAAGTAGATGGTCGTCCTATTTATGTATTTGCCCAAGATTTCACAGTGTTTGGTGGCGCATTAGGGGAAATGCACGCCAAAAAAATAACCCATGTTATGGATCTTGCTGCTCGTAATGGTGCTCCAATCATTGGTTTGAATGACTCTGGAGGTGCGAGAATTCAAGAAGGTGTGGTATCATTGGACGGGTACGGACATATCTTCTATCGAAATTCGATCTATTCCGGAGTGATCCCACAAATTTCTGTGATTATGGGTCCATGCGCAGGTGGGGCTGTTTATTCACCTGCAATTACTGATTTTGTTTTTATGGTAGAAGATACGAGTCAGATGTTTATTACTGGTCCAAAAGTAATCGAAACGGTTACGCGCGAGAAAATTTCTGCTGAAGATCTTGGCGGTGCGAAAGTTCACCGTTCTAAAAGTGGAAACGCGCACTTCACAGGAAAAACTGAGGAAGAAGTTCTCGCAAACGTTCGCGATTTGATCACTTACTTACCATCCAATAACGAGGAGAAAACGCCAATCGTGGCAAGTCCGGAACGAGATGATTTTTGTTCGGATCTTGCGGATATTGTCCCATTCGACTCCACGAGACCATATGACGTTAGAGCCGTAATTGATTCAGTTGTTGATAAAGATTCTTTCTTAGAAGTACAAAAGTATTTTGCGAAGAATATCGTCATTGGTTTTGCAAGAATTAAGGGAGAAACAGTGGGAATGATTTGCAATCAGCCTAAGGTAATGGCCGGAGGACTTGATATTGATTCTTCTGATAAGCTTTCACGGTTTATCCGATTCTGTGATTCATTTAATATACCATTGATCACGTTTGAGGATGTTACAGGATTTTTCCCAGGGATCAAGCAAGAACATGGGGGCATTATTCGTCACGGAGCAAAGATTCTTTATTCATATTCTGAAGCAACGGTGCCCAAAATTACAGTCATTTTAAGAAAAGCTTATGGTGGAGCATATGTTGCCCTAAACTCGAAATCCATTGGAGCTGATCTTGTATATGCATGGCCGAATGCAGAGATAGCTGTAATGGGTCCAGAGGGAGCCGCAAACGTCATTTTTGCGAGAGAAATTAATGGGAGCGATAATCCCGAAGAAACGCGCGCTTCAAAGATTGAAGAGTATCGGGAGAAATTTGCTAATCCATACATAGCCGCATCACGCGGGATGGTTGATGATGTCATTGATCCGAGAGAGACTAGAAAGAAATTGATTGAAGCACTGGAATTAATGAGAAATAAGCGAGAAGAACGTCCAAAGAAAAAGCATGGTAACATTCCGCTATAAAATGAATTACAGGAGGCACGACATCATGATTAATGAACAAAGACTTGTGGATGAGTTTTTAGAACTCGTTCAAATTGATTCTGAAACAAAAAACGAAAAGAAAATAGCTGCCATTTTAAAAGAAAAGTTCACATCACTTGGTGTGGAAGTAGAAGAAGATGATGCAGCAGAAAAAACGGAACATGAAGCCGGTAACCTAATTTGTACACTAAAAGGCACCGTTGAAAGTGCAGATCCGATCTACTTCACTTCGCATATGGATACAGTTGTCCCAGGAAAAGGAGTTAAGCCTTCAATTAAAGATGGATATGTTGTATCGGATGGAACAACGATTCTTGGTGCCGATGACAAAACAGGACTAGCTGCGATGTTTGAAGCTATTCGTGTACTAAAAGAACAGAATATCGAGCATGGAACGATCCAATTTATAATAACTGTTGGAGAAGAGTCTGGACTACAAGGTGCAAAAGTTCTTGATCCAGAGAAGCTAATCGCCAAATTTGGCTACGCTCTCGATAGTGATGGTGAAGTTGGGAAAATCATCACAGCGGCCCCTACTCAAGCAAAAATCAAGGCAACTATTTATGGAAAAACGGCTCATGCAGGAGTAGCACCTGAGAAGGGAGTTTCTGCAATCACGATGGCAGCAAAATCTATTGCTAAGATGCCTCTTGGACGTTTGGATAATGAAACGACAGCGAATATTGGTCGTTTTCAAGGTGGCTCACAAACAAACATTGTATGCGACTATGTGGAAGTTCTTGCAGAAGCACGCTCGCTCGTTCCAGAGAAAATGGAAGCTCAAGTAGAAAAAATGAAGAAAGCATTTGAGTCAACAGCTTCAGATATGGGAGGCTCCGTTGATCTTGATATTAAGGTCATGTACCCTGGATTTAAGTTCAACGATGGTGATTACGTTGTAGAAATAGCGAAAAAAGCTATGGAAAAGATTGGTCGTTCCCCAGAACTATTAACTAGTGGCGGTGGAAGTGACGCAAACGTTATAGCTGGACACGGTATTCCCACAATCAACCTTGCGGTAGGTTATGAAGAAATTCATACTACAAATGAACGGATGCCGGTAAAAGAATTAGTGAAAGTTTCTGAAGCCGTTGTATCTATTATAAAAGAAGTTGCAAATGCATAGTAAGTAAAGCATTGTTTAGAACATTGTCGGATTTAGACAATGTTCTTTTTTGTTGTTCTCATCTTCGTGGCAGGATTCCTATATTATGTTAAAATAGATTCGTATGATTACAATTAAAGAAGTGGAAGCGGTGTTAAGATGGACTCTATTCAAACTCATAAACTAATGAACTATATGCGCGGAACATATAAAGTTCTCGAAAATGAATGGCAAAAAAATGCAAGAGAGATTGGATTAACTCAGGCTGAACAACATGTCATGTGGATTGTTTACTTTGAGGAAGAGGTAACGATAACCAAAATATCGGAAATCGGTCTATGGGATGTCTCCACCGTTATGCAGGTATTAAAGCGGTTGAAAAACAAAATGTTCGTTAAACTTGAAAAGAAAACGGATGATCGACGCGTATCATACGTTACTTTGACTGAAGAAGGACTAACTAAAGTAGAAGCGAGTGACCAGTATTCATACTCCGTTATGAAATACCTTGAAGAATATCGCTCCAAATCAGAAGAAAACGCTGAATTTCTTGAGGAAATGTATCAATTTCAGATGGAGTTCAATAAGCATTTTCACGGAAATGAATTTGTGAAATGGGTTGAAAGACAACAAGTTAAAACGACGTAAGACAGGGGGCCACTCCTGTCTTTTTGTTAGTTATTAGTGACAGGCACCGCCCGAATAGACTCGAACGGAGTCGATATAGGTTTAAGGAGATGTGTGGAATGGATAGGAGTGCAAAGGGAAGAGGGAGAATTATTTTTCATGTGGATATGAACAGTTTTTATGCGTCAGTTGAAGCTGCTCATAATCCAGAGCTTCGCGGAAAACCTCTTGCGATTGCCGGGAATGTTGAGGAAAGGCGAGGCATTGTGGTGACGAGTAGCTATGAAGCAAGAAAGAAAGGTGTGAAAACAACAATGCCGGTATGGGAAGCGAAAAAGTACTGTCCAGAACTTCTCATCATGCCACCTAACTTTCCCCTTTATCGCCAAACCTCTCTCCAAATATTCGAATTGCTAGAAACCTACACGCCACTCGTTCAGCCAGTATCGATTGATGAAGGTTACTTAGATATTACGGAAGATTGCGGTGAGAAAAGTCCTGTTGCTATTGCAAAGGAAATTCAACAGCGGATTCATTCTGAAATTGGTATTCCTTGTAGTATCGGAATCGCCCCTAATAAATTCTTGGCTAAAATGGCTTCTGATATGAAGAAGCCTTTAGGTATAACGATTCTTCGTAAAAGAGAGCTAGATAAATTACTCTGGCCGCTAGATGTTGGTGAAATGCATGGCGTAGGCAAAAAAACGAAGGGAAAATTGCATGAACTCAATATTAAAACCATTCACGATCTTGCTCATGCGAATCCTCTGCAGCTTGAAATGAAGCTTGGTATTAACGGAAGAAGGTTACATGACCGCGCAAATGGGAGGGACGACCGTCCGGTTGATCCTGACGCCATAGATGAGTTTAAAAGCGTTGGGAATTCCACCACTTTTCCCGAGGACCTCATTGATCATCATCGTATTAATACTGCGCTGACTAATTTATCAGATTCGGTCGCGAAGCGTATGAGTAAGAAAAATGTTTTGAGCTTTAATATTCAGCTGACGATTCGCTACAATGATCGCACAACTGTAACCAGAAGCAAGAAGCTTCAAAACCCGATTTCTCAATCTGCTGATATTTTAGATGCAGCTCAGAGACTATTTGAAAAGAACTGGTCCGGGCAGCCAATTCGATTACTTGGAATAACTGGACAGCAATTAGTTGATCGAAACGAAGCCACTGTTCAGCTTGATTTATTTTCTTTTGAAGCTGATTCAAGAAGAGATAGCTTACAGAAAACCATTGGATCTATCCGATCAAAATACGGAGATAGTGCTCTTCTAAAAGGGAACCAGCTTGGCGAAGATGGAAGTCATAAACTGCGAGACGAGAAAAGACGTGGGACGAGTCTAGATCGTGATTTTCTTTGGAATTATAAAAAAGAAAAAGAATAGCCCATTTTTCATCTGATCTGAAAGGGAGCTGACAAAATGAAAATTGTAGAAAAAATGAAGATTGTTCAACAAGAAATGCAAAAGGTGCTGATCGGCAAAGAAAAAACGATTGAACTTGTAATGATTTCATTGTTGAATAATGGGAATGTTTTATTAGAAGATGTTCCAGGTACGGGGAAAACACTTCTTGCCCGGTCAATGGCCGTTTTACTAGGAGGGGAATTTAAGAGAATACAATTTACTCCTGATGTTCTTCCAGGTGACGTCACAGGTATTCAATTTTTCAATCCTAAGAAACAAGATTTTGAATTACGACCCGGACCCGTTATGACGAATGTATTACTCGCAGATGAGATAAATCGAGCTACTCCAAGAACCCAGTCGAGTTTATTGGAAGTTATGGAAGAGAAGCAAGTAACCATTGAAGGAACAACATTAAAGCTTCCTACTCCTTTTATCGTCATGGCGACACAGAACCCATTAGAATCACAGGGCACCTTCTCATTACCTGAAGCACAAATGGATCGCTTCTTTATGCAAATGAAAAGTGGCTACCCAACCATGAAAGAAGAAAAACAGATGATTCAAATGATGAGATTACATAATCCATTTGATGATTTGACGTGTCTTTTTGAAGAAGGTGAGATTGAATCATTTCAAGAGGAAGTAAAACGAATTGAACTTTCTGATGTGATTGAAGATTATTTACTTAATATTGTGGAAGCCACAAGAAATTCAGAGTACATAAGTGTTGGCGTTAGTCCAAGGGGCACAATTGCCTTTATGAAAGCCGCACAGGGAAAAGCGTATTTAGAAGGGAGACGATATGTCACTCCTGATGATCTCCAGTTCGTGGCTCCTTATGTTCTTAGTCACCGTCTTGTACTTACGATGGAAGGATCCATGCGTATGACGAAACAAAAAGTATTTAATGAAATTCTCACTCAAATTGAAGTGCCTGTGGAAGTGTTAGGGACATCAGCAACATGAGGTGGAGATCGTCAACCACGCTTTCATTGTTTCTAACTTCATTTTTTGCTCTGAGCTGGATTGTCCTTCTTCTCTCATTTTATTTTCAGTCTTTTGAACTTTTCTTAATCACCATTGCGCTATTGCTATTAACCTTTTTTACTCGTCTGTACTTGAAAAATGCAGGTGAGCATGTTGAATTAGTAAATAACCGTCGAACGATTAAGCTTTTCAAAGGGGAGCAGGAAACCCTCTCTTTTACACTAAACAATACAGGGAAAGTGCCGATATGGAATGGGCAGCTCCATTTTTCTCTAGAGCCTATTCTGCATGTTTCAAACGTTGATCTAGTCCAAAATACCAAAAACCTTCAATTTTATTCCATACCTTATTATCTTGATAGAAAGGAAGGGAAAACCATTTCCTTTCCGATTTATGCAGATAAAAGAGGAGTGACTCGGATACGAAAAGTAGAGCTTTTGATTAAAGATCTCTTTGGATGGGGGAGACAGTTATCCATTCTTGAAAGTTTATTTCAGACAGAAATTCTGATATATCCCGAACTTTTAGAGGTAAAAGGTGTAGAGCGACTTTCGACATTCGAAATGGGAAGCCATTCTTATGAACATTCGCTATATGAAAACCTCTCATCTCCAGCAGGTGCCAGGGAATACGAAAGTTCGGACCCATTCAATCGCATTCATTGGAAAGCCACAGCTAGAACCTCAGAATTGAAAACAAAAGTATACGAACGTTCGATTGATTTGAGGTGGATATTTGTTCTTGATTTATCTGTTAAAAGGAAAAATAGTCCTGGGCAGGTCTCTAAAGACATCGAGACGTATATAAGTCAACTTGCTTTTCTCTGCAAACTTGCTACCAAAAGAGGAGTGTCATTCGAATTACATATCAATCTAGATCCAGAAGGACCGTCCCCATGTATGACACTGGAAGCAGGTGAGGGAAATGCTCAGTTGAGTAATGCGCTTGAATTGCTAGCTCGAATTGACGAAACGAGACCTTTGTTATCTTTTGAGCGAATGAGTGCATGGCTGCGGAAGCGAATAACAGATCGTTCTGTTGTCATTCGATTAGGAGAACCGATCCAAGAGAGCAAAGAAGCAGCGTTTTACCATCTATTAGAAAGGAAAGGACATAAATGCTATGAAGTGAAAATGTCAGGTGATGACGCATATCTTAGCCATTTAGAGAGGAAGAAGGAGTCATGAGTTTACGAAAGGAACTCCCTCATATTCTTTATTACGTTTATGACATGGTGTTTGTGTATCTTATCATTTCGTTTTTTTATTTGTATGAAAAAACCTTTCCACCGATATTTCCCTTTCTGACCATGGTTATAGGGGGAGGCTTAGTATTTTTCGGTGTCTACGCCCGAAACCGAGCATACATTTCGTTTACATGGATGTTGCTGCTAATGGTTTTGACGACTCTTGCGGGAGTAGTAGTGCTAGGTTTCCCGTTCCTATATACGGTTCTTCTTTCGATAGTCATTGCCTGGCGGAGTTATATAAACATGTGGGAAATCGAGCGAAGTAATGATGCGCTCATATTTTTCTTGAGTTTAATTGGGGCGTTTCTATTCTTTTTATTTAGTAATTCATCTGAGCTGCGACAGGTTATTTTTTTGTTGCCTCTTGTGCAGTTTGTGATGCTTCTTATTTGTAGAGCTGCTGTAGAAGTTAGAAAAACAGGAGGGAAGAAGCAGGCGAGGTGGGCGATAAGCTCTATCTTCATTTTGTTATCTGCTTCAAGTGTTCTGTTTAGTATCCTGATTTGGGTGAAAGAACCGATAGTAAAAGCAATCTCTTATTCAATAAGCGGACTAGGTTATGTTATTGGTCTACCGATTTACTGGTTAACATCGTTTCTTGAAGGTCGCTTTACTGAAGATGGTCAGGAATTATTACAGACGAGCTCGAGTAGTGAGACTCAAGAAATCATGAACGATAAAAAAATTCTGAATCAAGGGATGGATATTCCGATAGAGATGATTTTCTATACATTACTTTTCATTTGCTTCGTTATTGTTGCGATCGTTTTGTATAAGAAAAGGTTGGCTCTTACTCGTTTTCAACTCAAATCGTTTGCAACTTCGACAAGTGAAACATTGTATTCACAAAAAGGTAAGCAAATGAAGCAATTAAAGCCACCTTCTGATCAAATAAGAAAACAGCTCTATGATCTTGAAATAAAAGCGTTCAAATATCGTAATGGTCGCCAAAAAGATGAAACGTTAAGTGAATGGTTGCGAAGGATTCCTGGTAGTCGTGAAAACAAAGAGTTTATTATTAAAATTTACGAGAAGGTTCGCTATGGAGAGAAAGATCCAGATCACAAAGAGGCTCTTCTGTATAAAAAGCATGTGAAGAACCTCCTTCATGAAGTAAAGTTTTCGTATAAACTAGAGAAGCGGAAAGAAAACTAGAAGAAATAAGTCGAAAACAAGGTGTGAAAGCAGCGGAACGATCATATTTTCTGTGCGGTTATACAGGTATCCCCATACAATTCCTGCTAAAACAGCAGCTATCAGCAATAGAAAAGCACCTGCATATATGTGTGCACTCATATAAAGAAGAGCAGCTAGTAAGATTGGATACTTGATGTGAATCGTTCTTAGCTGTGTTTGTACAAATCCTCTCCAAAACAGTTCTTCTCCCGGAATGATGATAAGAATTAGGCTGTAATAATGCCAGGTTTGATCAGGCGCTACAAGTTGATAGAGTGCTTCAACCTGAGTGATCGACTGAGGGAAAATGTAGAGCATCATCACTTTACCCACATAAAAAATGAGATACAGCAAGCCACCGCTTCCAATTCCGATTATGAGTTGAGCGAAAGAAAGTTTCCTCCATTTAACATGACGGAATGAAAAACTACCGAGTAAGAGAAGAGATACGGTAAAGAGCGGCCAGAAGATGTCATTTAACAAAAAGAAAGACAAGAATAAAAGAATATGAGATAGGACTAATGCAACTATTAATCTATTCTTCGAAGACATGAGATTCAGCTCCTATATGAAATTCATACATATAGTGTAGCTGATCATCTAAATGTTTGCGATAAAGAGACGATGAAAAGGAGGATTTAGATGGAAATCACATTTCTTGGGACGGGTGCCGGTGTTCCTTCCACAAAACGCAACGTCAGTTCCGCAGCCCTTCGATTGGATTCTGGAGAAGTATGGTTATTTGACTGTGGAGAAGCGACACAACATCAAATTCTTACTTCATCTATTTCACTTAGTAAAATGACAAAAATTTTCATTACTCATTTGCACGGAGACCACATTTTTGGATTACCAGGCATCCTTGGAAGTCGCTCCTTTCAGGGAGGAGAATCAGAGTTGGTTGTATACGGTCCCAAAGGATTAGCTGATTTTATTGATACAGCGATTCGGATTAGTGGCACCTACCTACGTTATCCGCTGCGTATTGTAGAAGTAGAGGACGGGGTTCAAGTGAATGAATCTCATTTTTCCATTAAGGTTGCTCTTTTGGAGCACGGAATCGATAGCTTTGGTTATCGCATTGAAGAAAGGGATAAAGCAGGTACGTTAAATGTTGAAAAATTAAAGGCTCTCGGCGTACAGCCTGGACCGATCTATCAAAAGTTGAAAAGCGGTAGTTCAATTAAACTGGAGAATGGGCAAACGATTCATGCGTGTGACGTGACAGGACCAACCATTAAAGGTAGGCACATTGTCGTTTGTGGCGATACAAGATTTACAGAAAAGACCATTGATTTTGCCAGAAATGCCGACGTTTTGATTCATGAAGCTACTTTTTCTGAGGCAAACACTAGACTAGCGTATGAGTATTATCATTCCACTACAGTGCAAGCAGCTAGGATTGCAAAGGATGCTCGGGTGGAGAAACTGTTGTTAAATCATATTAGTTCTCGATACCAGGAATCTGATGTTGTAGGACTGGTGGAAGAAGCGAGAAATGTTTTTGAAAATACCGATTTAATGGAGGACCAGACAACGGTACATATTCCATTAAGAAAAGCGAGCTCAACTTGAGCTCGCTTTATCTATATCTATTTCAACACATTAGTTCCAACCACGTTCATATTGTTTAGGAGCTTTTAAATCTCCTCCAAGTTCAGCTGCGGCAGTTCTAGCCCAATAAGGATCTCTTAACATTTCTCTAGCGAGTAAAACGAGATCCGCGCGTTCATTTTGAATGATCTCTTCTGCTTGAAGAGGATGGGTAATTAATCCAACGGCTCCAGTTGCAATGTTAGATTCCCTTCGGATTTGTTCGGCATGCTTTACCTGATAACCTGGGTAGGCTTGAATACGCGCAGGAACAACTCCACCAGTACTACAATCAACAAGATCGACGCCTTGCTTTTTCATTTCGTCAGAAAAATAAACGAAATCCTCCATTGTATTACCTTCTTCATGGTATTCCTCAGCAGAAATTCGAACGAATAGTGGTCCGTCCCAAACTTTGTTTACTTCATTAATGGTTTCTTTTAAGAAACGATAACGGTTTTCTTTTGAACCGCCATATTCATCCTTACGTTTGTTAGTGAGTGGGGATAGAAATTCATTGATTAAATATCCGTGAGCGCCGTGTAGTTCAATCACATCGAATCCTGCTTCCTTCGCTCGTGCCGCTCCTTTTCTAAAAGCAACGATGGTTTCCTTAATTTGTTCGACCGTCATTTCTTCTGGTGTTTTCATCTCATCATTGAAAGGAATGGAAGATGGTGCGATAATCGGTCCATCCAGAACGGCTTTTCGACCTGCGTGCGCAAGTTGAATGCCAACTTTTGATCCCTGTTCTTGAGAAAGATGAACAATTTTTTTTAATCCTTCGATATGGTCATCACTCCAGATTCCAAGATCCTGTGGAGAAATACGACCTTGTTCTGTGACGGCTGCTGCTTCTGTGAAAATCAAGCCTGTTCCTCCTACAGCTCTGGAAGTGTAGTGAATATAGTGGAAGTTTGTGGCTTTACCATCCTGTGCTTCACATGAATACATGCACATGGGACTCATCACAATCCGGTTAGGGAAGGTGACATTTTTAATAGTATATGGTGTAAATAATGCTGAAGACATGCAATCGCTCCTTTATTACTTCTTTCGTGACCCCAAAAGTATAGCATGTCCTAAAATAGATGTCGCAAATCTTGCTTTACTTTGTTACCACACTCCAGACAGTTTTCCACCATGACTTCTTTTGTTGAGGAATTTGTTTATTATGCATGATATTAAGCGCCAGGTCTGGGACGTCTGTCATAATTCCATCCACTTCCCAATCGAGGAATTGTCTGAGTCCTTTTTCGTCATTGACCGTATAAGGACGTATTTTAATGCCATGTGAATGCACTGCTTTTACGAGTGATGCATGGATGGATTTGAATTGCGGATGGATCGCTTTTGCTTTTAATTTCTTAGCATAATGCCATGGCTCATGTAAATTCCCCTTATAAAGAGGTGCTGTTTCTAATTTTGGCCATAACTTATGCACATCTATCAGCCGTTGATGTTCAAAGCTAGAAATCATCGTATTTTTCTCAGAGCGATATTTCTTAATGAGTGGAATCGCCACTTTGGCAAGCTGTTCGTCGTCTTCTCGATAGTATTTTAATTCAATGTTTAACCAAACATCTGGGTAGTCTGCTGCCCATAACAAAACCTCTTCTAACGAAGGGATTTTTTCATGTTTAAAATCGGGAGAAAACCAACTTCCCGCATCAAGTTTTTTGAGGTCAGAGAGAGTTGTTTGTGTCACAATCCCCTTTCCGGATGTTGTCCTTTTCAACGTTCGATCATGAATGACGACAGGGATCCCATCTTTTGAAAGCTGAATATCAATTTCGATTCCGCCTGCTCCAAGATGAACAGCGCGTTGATAAGCACTTATTGTGTTCTCGGGGCATTGTCTACTTGCGCCTCTGTGAGCGAATATAATTGTCATTGTTCCCCTCATTTCTGCTGGTCTTTTCGGGTTTAGTATGTATAAAATATGATAAACGGAAAAAGTGTTCATAAAAGTCCGTCTATTCCCATTAAACCTACCAAAAACAGGTTGGATTTGCAAAAATAACAGACATATGAGGGGGCGATGAGATGGGGAAATGGCAAACGAAAGAAACCTTAATGTACTTACTATCCAGACTAGTTGAACATCAGAGTGTAACGGGATCATATCCGGAGGTAGCACTTGCTGAATATATTCACCTTCAGCTTCAAGATTTGGACTATTTCAAAGACAATCCTAATATGCTCGCTCTTCATCCAACAAGTGATGGTCGCTCTTTCGTTACAGGACTTATTAAAAAAGGACGGTCTAAGAAAACAGTTATTTTAATTAGCCATTTTGATGTGGTAGACATAGAAGACTACGGACAATTCAAAAATCTAGCTTTTAGTCCATATGATCTTACAGAAGAAATATACAAAAATATTGATAAAATGCCGGTTGAAGTTCAGAACGACCTTACAAGTGGCGAGTGGATGTTTGGGCGTGGTGTAATGGATATGAAAGCTGGGATTGCCCTTCAAATGAGTATGCTTGAAAAAGCAAATTTTGGTGAATTTGATGGGAATATTTTATTTCTTACCGTTCCTGATGAAGAAGCGAATTCACTTGGCATGATCGAAGCTGTTCCTGTACTTGTCGAAATGGCTAAACAGCATGATTTAATTTATACTGCTTGCTTAAATTCAGAACCTGTTTTTACAAATTATCCTGGCGACCAGAACTTGTATGTTTATTCAGGATCAATTGGAAAGCTATTACCTGGCTTTTTCTGTTACGGTCAAGAAACGCACGTTGGTGAGCCGTTCTCAGGATTGAACGCTAACTACATGGCTGCTGAAGTAACAAGAGAGCTTGAGCTTAACGCTGATTTTTGTGAAGTTGTCGATGGGGAGGTAACGCCTCCGCCAACTAACTTAATGCAAAAGGATTTAAAAGAAGGATACTCCGTACAGATTCCGCATGTGGGTGTAACTCTTTTCAATGTTCTTGGTATGGAGAGGAGCATTCAGCATATTACAAATCAATTAATGGAGGCAGTCAAAGTTGCTGCCAAACGCATTGAAAATCACTATTTGGAGAAAGCTACAGCGTTCTCCATGCTCCAAAACTATGTCCCTGAACCATTCAAGGTTAACGTTCTGACTTATGAGCAGCTGCACCAACGTGCTGTTATGCTGTTTGGGGAGGCAGAAATTAAACGTCGGCAAGATTATATATCTGCCAATTTTAAAGATCTAGGCGATCGAGATCTTTCAACAAGAATGGTTTTTGATTTAGCCGCACTTTGTAAAGATGATGGTCCGATGATTATCCTTTTTTATAATCCGCCATTTTATCCGGCTGTATCTTCCAGGCATGATTCTTTTATTCAGGAAACCATTCAGCGAGTGGTCGCTTATAGTTCAACTAAACATAAGGTGACGCTGAAACCTCAACATTATTTTCCTGGACTTTCTGATTTAAGCTTCGTAGGGCTTGAAAGAACGAAAGAAACAATCCAACCATTAATGAGCAACATGCCGTTATATGGTCAATCATACGAATTGCCTCTAGAAGCTTTAGAGCAGCTAAAAGTTCCCGTCATGAACCTTGGACCTAAGGGTAAAGATGCGCATAAATGGACAGAACGGCTTGAACTCACCTATTCTTTTGAAACGCTTCATGAAATGCTTCCATATACAATTAAGGAGCTGCTTCGCTAAGCGTTTTCCTTCAACAAATGAAGGTGAGTTTGCTATCATGAAAGAATCGAAGTGAAAAGGAGATACTTTATGAAAAAAACGATTCGGATGATAGCGCTCGTCTTATTTGCTTTCTTCTTTATTTTTGCAGGATTTGCTCATTTTCTTCAGGGTGAAGGTTTTGCCGCAATGGTACCCGATTGGGTTCCGTTCAAACTCGGCCTCATTTATTTAACTGGAATCATAGAGGTCGTATTAGCGATTCTTCTACTTGTTCCTTCCACACGAAAACAGGCTAGATTGTGGACGGTCATATATTTAATCGCCATTTTTCCAGCAAATATTTATGCAGCAATTGCTGGCGTACCTGCTCCAGGGCAAGATGAAGCAAATCAAGTATTATTATGGGTGAGATTACTTTTCCAACCATTATTGATCTGGTGGGTATTCTGGGCCGCAGCTCAAAAAGACAGTTAGGGAATTTCCCCTGCTGTCTTTTGCTATAATTGAAAGTTCTAGCTTTAAATTCTTGGACATAGTACTTTAACAAGAATAGGGGAAGAATAGAGTCAACTTAACAACTGGAGGGGTGAACAAGAAGTGGAAAAAACAACTTTGAAGATTAAAGGAATGACTGGAGAAAATTGTATGGTGATCGTTCGGACTGCTTTACTAGAATTGAATGGAGTTTTGGCTGTAGAAGTTCATCTCAAGGAAGGAAATGCTAAAGTAACTTATGATAAAAATGAAGTGTCTTCCTCAGATATACAGAAAGTAGTGGAAAAGCAGGGGTATGAAGTGGAGGTATAAAAAACCAGCTGAAATTAGTTCTTCAGCTGGTTTTCGTAAATAAATATCGAGATTAGAATGTATGTGCAGTGTCTTTTGCACGAGCAATAGCATCCTGTTTAATTTCTTCTGCTTTATCTGGCATAGCATTATGACCTTCTACAAAGAGTCCTTCGTATTCTGGAACACCGTAGAATTGCATCATCGTTGTGAAGTAACGATGGCCCATTTCCATTTCAGCAGCGGGACCTACAGAATACACGCCACCACGTGCCTGGATATGAATGGCTTTTTTATCTGTTAAAAGACCTACAGGGCCATTTTCAGTATATTTAAAGGCTTTACCAGCCACAGATACAGAGTCAAAATAGGCTTTCATTACTGGAGGGAAAGAGAAATTCCAGAGTGGAGTAACGAATACATATTTATCTGCTTCAATAAATTCTTCACTTAATTCATTAAGACGCTGTACTTTTTCTTGCTCACTTGCTGATAGTTCTTCAAACCCTTTTCCAGACTGCAATTTTCCCCAGCCGCTGAACACATCAGCATCGATTTGAGGAATATGCTCACTATAAAGATCTATATGAACAACCTCATCGTTTTCATTTTCTTGCTTATACGTCTCTATAAATGCTTTACCTACTGCCATGCTATAAGATTGAGTATCATCGTGTGGATGAGCAGTGATGTATAAAACTTTTGCCATTACAGATTCATTCCTTTCCTATTCGTTCCAATTATCTTGAATTGAGTTATTTTTAATTCAAGACAAATTATAAAACAGACGTAAGATTGATTCAAGGAATTTGCCTCATAGTAATTAAATCAAGTCAAAGTCATAAAAGCCTTGCTAGATGAGCAAGGCTTTTATGAAGAATTATTTAGTTGGTGGCAGTTGAAATGGATTGCAGCTGATACATTTTCGAACGTCATCAGTGATTTTAAGAGGTTGATTCTTAGCTGAAGTTACAGAGGGAACAGAGCTTCCATCGAAATGAATTGGTTTACCATTCATTTAAACCCCTCCTTGTATTTGTTGCTTCTATTTTACTTTGAAAAAAGAAGAAGTGGAATAGCTTTCATGTAATATAATTCAATATTTTTTGTTTCAACTAATAAGAGAAAATGGGTAAAATCACTTAATAACGAGATAAAACATGGAAAGGATTCACTTGTTTCACAATTAATCTTAATAACAGTTTAGAAATAAGGTAAACTTAAGGGATTAGAGAGTAAAATTTGTCATTGTGGTTAATAAAGGAGTTATTATTTATGCACATTATATCGATTTTATTAGGAATATTATTCGTTCTTAATCTTGGTTTTGCTGCGCTCGTTATTTTCCTGGAACGAAAGGATGCTGGGGCCACGTGGGCCTGGCTAATGGTCCTTCTTTTTATTCCTCTACTTGGTTTTGTGATGTATTTAGTTTTTGGACAAAACCTTAGTCGAAGAAGATTATTTGATTGGGATAATATTAAAAAAGTAGGAATCGAGGATTTAATTGAGGAACAAGTTAGTGAGATCAAAAGCGGGATTTATCCATTTAGACATGAAGAAATTGCCAGACATAAAGATCTTATTTATATGCATCTTGTAAATGATGACGCAGTACTTACTCAGGATAATGCAATAAGCGTTTTTACAGATGGAGAAGAAAAATTTAACGCCCTAATTGAGGATATTGGCCGTGCGAGTGATCATATTCACTTTCAATACTATATTTTTCAAAAAGATGATCTTGGTAGGAAACTGGTAGAAAAGTTGACTCAAAAGGCACAAGAAGGTGTGAAGGTACGTGTTCTTTATGATGAAATGGGTTCAAGAAAAACAAGGAAGCGATTCTTCCGAGATTTAATTGCAGCGGGAGGAGAAGTGGAGGTGTTTTTCCCTTCTCGAATTCCATATGTCAATACTCGCTTGAATTACCGAAATCACCGCAAGCTCGTTATTATTGATGGGAAACTTGGCTATGTTGGTGGGTTTAATGTTGGTGATGAGTACTTAGGTTTAAATCCGAAGTTTGGGTATTGGCGTGATACACATCTACGAATAGAAGGAAGTGCAACGCTCGCTATGCAAACAAGGTTCCTCTTAGATTGGAATCATGCTGCTCGGAACAAAGTAGGTTATGAATCTTGTTACTTTCCTATTATCGAATCGATTGGAAAAGCAGGTGTGCAGGTCGTCAGTAGTGGACCAGATTCAGAATGGGAACAAATTAAAAATGGGTACATTAAACTTATTACATCAGCAAAACGCACCATATTCATTCAAACCCCTTACTTTATACCAGATGCAAGTCTGTTAGATGCTTTACGTATAGCGGCTCTTAGCGGGGTTGATGTGAGGTTAATGATTCCCAACAAACCTGACCATTTGTTTGTATACTGGGCAACCTATTCTTATGTGGGAGAATTACTGAAAGCGGGAGCTAGAATTTACATTTACCAGAACGGGTTTATTCACGCTAAAACCATTGCGGTTGATAGCGAAATATCTTCAGTAGGAACAGCAAATATTGATGTTCGTAGCTTTCGACTTAATTTCGAAGTAAATGCCTTTATCTATGATGAGGAAATCTCAAAGAAACTGGAGAATATTTTCATTAACGATATGAAGAAGAGTGAGGAACTAACAGAAGTGGGATATCTTGAACGCTCGCTTTGGATACGTTTTAAAGAATCAATTTCACGCTTGCTTTCTCCAATACTATAAGTTAGACCTTAATAGAAATACGTAAAGGAGTGTGTTAACTAAACACGCTCCTTTTGTTATGTCTTTATGGGGAAAAAAGCGAAAAAAGGACTGAATTGATTATATATAGCTACTTTTACCATTTGAATTGAACCATTCAAACGAATTGAATCGTCTAACTATAGAGAAAGTAAGCGTTTTTTTAGGTGTTATGAAATTGTATTTATTTTCTAATAAGGAAAAAAGTCCTAATAAACCTATGTTATGATAGTTGGGAAGATAAGGAAATGTCGTGGGGGGCCTTTATGATTAAAGAAAAAATGAAGAAAACACATGTGCCATTTCGGCTGAATATCTTATTTCTTTTTGTTTTTTTATTGTTTTCTGTTTTAATCTTACGACTTGGTGTGATCCAAATTGTGCAAGGGGAAGATTTTGAGCGAATTTCAGAGCAAACAGAAAATGTGACAGCGAAATCATCAGCACCAAGAGGGAAGATGTATGATCGATATGGAAGAGTACTTGTTGATAACGAACCAACGTTTACATTAACGTATATCCGAAATCAGAACACGAAACAGCAGGAAAGACTTGATGTAGCTCGTAAGTTAGCAGCATACATAGAAATAGATACAGATAAAGTGACTGAACGAGATTTAAAGGATTTTTGGATTATCACGAGACCAGAAAAGGCAAAGGAGAAGTTATCGGAAGAAGAATGGAATGATCTTGATTCTAAAAAAGCATATCAATTGCAAATTGATCGGATTAAAGAAGAAGATCTTAAAGAAATAACGAGTAATCAAGAGGAACTAAAAATAGCGGCAATTAAAAGACAAATGGATACTGGGTATGCGCTTTCTTCTCAGGCTATTAAAAAAGGATTAACGAGAGAAGAAATCGCAAAAGTGAGCGAGAACCTAGAAGAGCTTCCTGGAGTTGATATCTCACCAGATGCCGAACGTGTCTATCCATACGATGAAACGATGGAGACGATGTTTGGTAATCTAGGACAAATCCCTAAAGAATCTTTAGATGCTTATACAATGAAAGGCTACGACAATAATGATCTTGTAGGCATCAGCTATCTTGAGAAGCAGTATGAGGATTTATTAAGAGGGCAGAAAGCGATGAAGAAGTACGTAACGGATAAATCGGGCAAACCAATAGGTGAACCTGAGGTGACTCCAGGAAAAAGAGGGAATGATCTCGTTCTTACAGTAGATATAGATCTTCAGCAGAAGCTTGAATCGATTCTTGAAGAGGAATTAAGAAAAGCTAGAGCTCGTGGGAACCCATACGCTGATCGTGCGTATGCGATTGGAATGGATCCAGAAACGGGTGAGGTATTAGCATTTGGTGGAACAAAATATAGCTCGAAAGAAAATGAGTATATCGAGTATTCCTATGGGACCCTTTCAGAATCATATGAAATGGGATCAGCGGTGAAAGGGGCGTCCGTCCTAACGGGTTATGAAACGGGTGTGATTAGCCATGGAACAACTCTGTTCGATACTCCAATATCTATTCCTTCTACTCCAAAGAAAGCTTCATATGCAAACTTAGGGTGGGTAAATGATGTGGAAGCATTAGAAAGATCCTCCAACGTGTATATGTACCGAATCGCTATGATGATAGCAGGGTTTGATTATGTTCCAGACACAAGCGGGATTCCCTGGAATCGAGATGGCTATAATGCTGTTCGTTATCACTTCAATCAATTTGGATTAGGCAATAAGACGGGAATTGATATGCCAATTGAAACAACAGGAATCAATGGAGGCATTCAGCAAATTGGTAACTTAATGGATTTAATGATTGGTCAGTTTGATACGTATACCCCCTTGCAGATGGCTCAGTATATTTCAACGATTGCGAACGACGGGAAAAGAATTCAACCACACTTTTTAAAAGAAGTTCATGAAGCTTCAAATGTCGATGGGTTATCGAATATTATCGTGGATCAGTTCGATACAAACGTAATGAATCGTATTCAAATGAGTCAAAGTGATATAAATCGAGTGCAAAATGGTTTATGGCGAGTGACGAATGCTACCAATGGTACAGCGACAAAGTATTTTAAGGGAGTAGATTTCACTCATGCGGGTAAAACAGGGACTGCTCAGGTGTCATTCGGTAATGATAATCAGGTTAAGGGGTTTAATTTAACCTTTGTTGGCTATGCTCCTTATGAGGACCCTGAAATTGCCTTAGCCGTTGTAGTCCCTAGCTTAAGTAGTGATCGAAATGAATCAGTAAATAAAGACATAGCTAGACGATTATTTGAAGCTTATTTTGATCTTAAAGACGAACCAAAACCAGCTTCTCCTGGTGAAGAGGAAGATGCTGAATAACAGATTATGATATAACAAGAAAGCCTCACCAGATTGGTGAGGCTTTTACTCATACTACCAGATACCAAGGACATCTAACATGACGAACAAAATAAGAAGAGGTGCAACGAAGCGAATAAGAAAATACCACGTTTCAAACAATCCTTTTTTTAAGCCACTTCCACGTTTTAATTCCTCATAGAGTGCTGATTTCTTCATTTTTAATGGAACAAATAGTGAAATTAACAAAGCTCCTATTGGTAACAAAACGTTACTTACTGCATAATCAGCTAAATCAAAAATCGTTTTATTAAATAATGTCGCGTCGCTTAAAACGCCGTATGATAGGGCAGAGGGAATTCCAACAACAAAGATCGCAAGTCCGATAATCCATGCCCATTTTTTTCGTTTCTTAAGATCGCCTTTTGATATCACCGATACAATGATTTCAAGCATAGAGAAGGCGGAGGTTAATGCCGCAAATAAGAAAAGAACTAAGAATGCAATGAAAAAGAGCATGCCGAACGGTAATTGCCCAAAGACTGTCGGAAGGACATTGAACAATAGAACGGGACCAGCGCCTGCTTCAAGATCGAAAGCAAATACAGCAGGAAAGATCGCAAGACCAGCAAGCAATACAATGAAAATATTCATTGCGACAATCGAGATCGCTGAGCGTGGTAAGCTCTGCGTCTTTGGTAAGTAAGAACTGTAAGTAACCATAACGGATACACCAACACTTAATGTAAAGAAAGATTGACCCATTGCTTCAAGTATGGTTTGTGATGTGACTTTTGAGAAATCGGGTTGAAGCAAGAATAAGATCCCGTCCATCGAACCTTCTAATGTTACCGCACGAATGACAAGAATAATAAAGAGAAGAAATAATGCAGGCATCATAATTTTACTTGCTTGTTCAATTCCTTTTTCAACACCTCTTGCTACAACAAGGATCGTTAAAATAATAAAAATAAATTGTGCGAATATGCTAATAAATGAATTTGAAATGGTCGTTCCAAAAACCTGAGCGTATTCGTCTGAAGATAGTCCATTTAACTCTCCTGACACAGCTTTATACAGGTAGGCAATAATCCAGCCCCCAATAACACTGTAAAAGGATAACAAGATGAATGAAGTAATCATGCCCATAATCCCTACGCGATACCATTTTGATTCAGGAGAAATGGTTTTATAAGAATCTACCGCATTACTTTGAGCTGTTCGTCCAATAGAGAACTCTGCAAGCAAAAGAGGGAGACCGAGAATTAAGGTGAATAGGATGAAGATCAGAAAGAAAGCCCCGCCTCCGTTCTGTCCTGCTGTATAAGGGAATTTCCAAATTGCGCCAAGACCGATGGCAGAACCTGCTGCAGCTAGGATAAATCCAAGTCTTGATGACCACTGTTCGTTTTGACTCATGCTGTTTTCTCCTTTCAATTTGTATTAAATGCTGATCACGCTATGCCACAAAAAAATCGTCCCTACGTTATCCGTAGGGACGATTGTTATCGCGGTACCACCCTGGTTGTGAGATGAACTCACCACTTCATAGTATAACGATCTTCACCGTCTTTTGCGATTGCAAAAGAAGCTCCAGAAATGAATTTCACGTCCTTTTATATACCGATTCTCACCAACCATCGGCTCTCTTCAATAGGGAAAAGGTAGCTACTTAGTTTCCTTCAAAGCAGTTCAATTATTTTAGAGTTATTCAATTTTTATCATGACCAACTGAAAGTGTCAACAAGAATTTAAATATGGAAAAATAATCAATAACATGTTTTGTGTTTGAATCGGGTGCCGAAAAGTTAGTCGTCTTTTTTATCGTCTTCAAAATGCGCGTCAATCGGTCCTTTTTGCGGCTTATTTTTCTTGCGGCGAATTGTCTGTAAAATCTTTTTGTAGTTTAATGAAAAAGTCTTGGGCTCATAGTGTTCAGAAGCTTTAATATCGGCTGTTGAAGCACGCATAAACGACCAACCTAGCATAATCATGATAAATAGAAGAGGAAACCCACCGACAATACTTGCGGTTTGGAGAGTTCCAAGTCCCCCAACAAACATCAGCACCAGTGGCATTAAGCAAAGAGCAAATGCCCAGAAGAGCCGATTCCAACGGAGGGGTTCATCTTTAACCTCTTTTTGGACAACGGAAGCGAGAATATAGGAGCTAGAATCAAACGTAGTCGCAAGAAAGATGATCGCTAACACAACAAAAACGAGAATCATAAACCATGATAGGGGAAGCTGAGCAATCGTTTCAATTATCGCTCTTGGTGCACCCTGGTCATTGAGTACGTTAATGACGTCGAATTCACCTGTTAACTGCATATGAAGTCCATAATTTCCAAGGATACCAAAGAATAATAAGCTGCCCAGGGTTCCGTAACTAATGGTTCCAAGGATCATTTGTTTAATAGAACGACCTCTTGAAATCTTGGCAACGAATAGCCCGACAAAAGGTGCGTAAACAAGCCACCATGCCCAGTAGAAGACGGTCCAACTCTCGGGGAATCCAGTTTTATCATATGGACCAAGAGCATTGAATGGCTCTGTCCATGTACTCATATGAAAGAAGTTATCTAACAATAAGCCGACACTGTTCGTTGCCGTTTCAACGAGAAACCGCGTCGGACCTACTATTAAAACAAAGAGAAGCAGAAAAATCGAGAGAACTAAGTTGATATCTGATAGCACCTTAATTCCTTTCTTTAATCCTGAGTAGGCACTAATAGCAAAAATAGCTGTGACCAGAATAAGAATCATCGTCTTTAAGCCCATTGTTACTCCAATACCTGTCAGAGCATCGATTCCTTCAGCGATCATAGGAGTTCCAAGGGCAAGCGTGGTACCTGCTCCCCCAAGGAGTCCAAACATGAATAGAACATCAATAATAGTCCCTAAAGGTCCATCAACAAGGTTTCCGATTAAGGGTCTTGTCGCTTCACTTATTTTGAGAACGGGTTTTTTACGAACATAGTAGAAATAAGCCATAGGAAGAGCGGGAAGGGTGTAGATCGCCCATGCGATTGGTCCCCAGTGGAAGATTCCGTATGTACTTGCCCATAGGATAGCTTCTTCTGTTCCAGGCTCCAATCCAAACGGTGGTCCTTGATAATAATAGGCCCATTCGATCGTTCCCCAATATAAAATACTTGATCCTATTCCTGCACAGAATAGCATTCCTGCCCAAGAAAAATTATTGAATTCAGGACGTTCTCCTTCTTCACCTAATCGCACGCGTCCATTATCACTGAACGCGACATAGATCAAAAAGAAAAAAATACCGAGACCGACAATTAAATAAAGGACACCAAATTGGGTTGTAACAAACTCATTTGCTTTATCGACGAATTCCTTTCCACTCTCGGGAAAAAGAGTAAGTGGGACGGTAACGAGCAGTAATAAACTTAAAGCACCTAGAAAGGTAGGCCAATCAATTATTCGCTTATCCATTACATTTAAACTCCTTTGCAATAGCGGACTAAACTTAGTTTCTAGCGCGAACATTTTTTTATACAACGCTTTTTATTTTTTGGAATTACGTCGGTTTTGTTATAATAAGTGGATAGAAAGTGACATTAGAGGGTGAAGTATTTGGAGCCATTTACTGAGAAAGTCGTTTCGATTATTAGTAAAATCCCATCTGGTAAAGTGATGACATATGGACAAATCGCAAAGTGTGCGGGAAGTCGAAGAGGAGCAAGACAAGTGGTTAGAATTCTCCATTCAATGAGTCAGAAGTATAAACTCCCATGGCATCGTGTGATCAACGCAAAAGGGGAAATTGGTATCAAAACGGAAGAAGGCTCTATTGATCAGAAAATGTTGCTCGAAGGAGAAGGGATTGTCTTTCTAACTAATTCAAAAGTTGATTTAACTGTCTATCGCTATGAGCCAGCTCTGCGAGACAATGGTTAATAAAACAAGAAGGTGTATCTCTAACGAGATACACCTTCTTGTTCAGTAATTCTATTTGCTTTTATCAATACATGAAACAAGGCGCTTTTCAATGTCAGAGCCAATATCGCTTAAGTTGTCATCACCCGTTAAATTTAATAATGTTGTTGGCTTGGGCATCCCTATTTTAGTTTGACCATCTTCTTCATATACAACAATTTTACATGGGAGAAAGTACCCAACTAATTTGTCTTCATTTAGAACGCGTTCAGCCTCTTTAGGATTGCAAACTTCTAGAACACGATAAGGTGTATGAAAGTCCATTCCTTTTTCTTGTAACTTAGCAGATAGATCGAAATCCCATAATACACCGAATTTTTCTGTCTGAAGTTCCGTACTTAAATCAGAGACTGCCTGTTCGACTGTTTTGGATGTTTCAACTGTGTAATGAAAACTCATTTAGAAGACCCCCTAAAATAAATATCGTTATGCTTTATTGGTATACCCGGCATCGTATATTTTAAACGAGTCCATATGAAAAAACAGGCGTTTGTCGCCTGTTTTGTTTATTTCGTCATTTTGAAAGCGGCATTTAGTTGACCACGAATCATTTCATCTCTGATTTTATCTTTGTCTTTCTGCTTTTCTTTCTTATATAGCTTTTTGATTTCAAATGTTTGCATACCATCTTCAATTTGATTGGCGATATCCATTAATTTCTCTACATCCGTAAATGAAAATTTTCGAGTTCCGCCACCAGATCGTTCTGGCAAGATTAGTCCTCTTTCTTCGTAGTAGCGGATTTTTCGTAAAGATAGTCCCGTTAGTTCACTAACTGAACCGATTGGCAGAACTTTTTTATCTTTGTATGACATCTCCAGTCACTCCCTGTGGATATATTCATAATGCAGCTACCGCTACATATACTATTGAAGTCTTCTAAACTGGCAATCTACTATGATTATAGCATAGGCGCTAAAAGATAATGCATCGCATGTTAGAATACCTAACATAGGATATGTATTTTTCGCAAAGAATGTGTAAGGAAAGGTGCCATAAGACTTGCGGATAGCCAAAGAGGGTGTCAATATAGAAATGTGCAAACGGTTGTATATATTACTAAGGAGGATGTTGCAATGGTATATAAAGAAACCGTTTTGATCACAGGTAAAGTGACAATGACCTTTTTAATGGATTTTGTCAAAAGTGCGAACGAGTTTAGTAGTTATATTATTGTTGAAGTTGAAGGAAGACGATTAAATGCTAAAAGTATATTAAGTATGGGACGGTTAACAACTCATTTTGGGCCAATGAAAATTATTGCAAATGGACTCGACAGTGAAGAGGCTTTATATCACTTGAAAAAGAGGTGTGAAGTTGTTCAGAAGAAGAGTGTGTAAATAGATAAAGAGGGCTTTAAAGTAATTAAAATGGCGCTCTATTTTTGTTTGCCCGGACATTGTACGAATGTCCGGGTTAGTTTAGCTAGTTATTTTTGTTTCTCAAACGCTTTTCCTAGCTCTTCTGCTTTATTAGTTGCGTCCGTAATACAAGACAATATTGCTCTTTCGAATTGATATTCCTTTAAAGAAGTTATTCCAGCTTGTGTTGTTCCTCCTGAACTTGTAATTTTTTCTCTTAATAAAGTTGGAGATTGATTAGTGCGACGGAGCATGTTTGCGGCTCCATTCATTGTTTGAAGCAGCAGCTCGCGTGCTGTATCTGGGTCTAGGCCATTTTGAATCGCAGCTTTTTCCATGCATTCAACCATATAGTAAAAATAAGCTGGGCCACTACCAGATAACCCTGTTACAGCGTTCATTTTATCTTCTGTAACCTGTACAACACTTCCGATTGTAAGGAATAAGTTTTCGGCAAATAACAGGTCCTCTTTCTGAGCGAAATGACCTGGAGAAATCGCTGTTGCGGATAATCCAATCATAGCTGATGTGTTAGGCATAGCTCGAACGATAGGTGTGCACGTTCCAATAGCCTCCTCAACATAAGAGGTTGTGATTCCGGCGAGTACAGAGATAATAAGATGGCTCTCATTAATATATGGTTGAATATTTTTTAAGGCGGTTTCTGCGTCAGCAGGCTTCATGGCGAGGATGATTACTTTATTGTTCTTTAATAGCTGCTCTATGTTCTGTGTAGTTTGCACATTGTATTTGTCTTTAAGTTCTTTAAGGCGATCCAAGTTTGAGCGGTTCATCACAACAATTTGATTTGCATGAATAAATTTTTCTTTGATCATACCTTCGATCATGGCTTCTGTGATCGATCCGGCACCTATGAATGCGATGGTGTGTTTCTTCATCTTACTCATCCTTCCATATAAAAACGCCCATTCGTCTTTATTTAAAGGACGAATGGGCGTTATCCGTGGTACCACCTTCATTTGATATCATAGCGATATCCTCAAGTACCCTGTAACGTGGGAAGCGGCTGTGTTTTCACAGCAGGCTCCGGGGCAGGTTCAAAGTAGGCGAAGTGAAGGAATTTTTCAGCCGGTGAATTCCTCTCTCTGACGCTTACCTAGTCTTTTACTAGTCCCGTTCAAAGCCAATACGTTCAATCTAATTTTACATAGTATGCAACGAACAGGGAGAATTGTCAATACCTATTGTCGGAAAATTCAAATTTAATTATCTTGCTATAATGACAAATAGAGGGAAGAGCGGTAGAATAGAATTAGTTCATGCAACGAAAGAAAAGTAGAGGTGGCGGGTAATTTGAATATAACGAAAGCTGACGTTCTTTCAATGACGGTACCAACACCATTTGCAGTTGGCCCTGTTAATTGTTTTTTAATAAAAGGAGATGTGCTGACGCTTGTAGATACAGGTCCGCGAACACCTGAGGCACAGCGAGAACTCAATAAGCAGTTGAAAAATTATGGTTATGCGTTGGAGGATATTGAACAAGTAGTACTAACTCATCATCATCCAGATCACATTGGACTGGTTGGGGGTATGATGGAAAGAGGAGTACGTGTGCTTGGACATTGGAAAAATGATCGCTGGCTTCAAATGAGCGATTCTTTTTTGAAAGAAAATGATACATTTATGACAAGTATCTATCGAGAAGCGGGCGTGGCTGATCAGTATTTTGATCATGCTCGCGACACGCGTGATTATCTTGCTTTTACAGATCGAGCGAAGTGCGATATCCATCTATCAGAAGGGGATGCCGTGCCTGGATGTTCAGAATGGACGGTCATGGAAACTCCTGGTCATGCACAAAGTCATATTTCTCTATGGCATAAAGAAACAGGAACGATGATCGCTGGCGATCATCTTATTAAGAAAATCTCATCTAATCCGCTTCTTGAACCGCCCTATGTAAAAGGAACAGAGCGTCCAAAACCACTCATTCAGCAGCGTGATTCTTATCGGAAAACGTTAGATGCTCATTTGCAATATGTATATACGGGACATGGAGAGCCTATTTTAAATCCGGATGATTTAATTAAGGAGCGCCTAAGGAAGCAAGAAGAACGCTCTGATAAAGTAGCGTTGCTCTTGCAAAAACAGCCGCTAACTGCTTTCGAAGTATGTAAGGAATTATTTCCAGGTGTTTATAAGAAGCAAGTGGGCCTTACACTTTCAGAGACAATTGGTCACTTAGATTATTTAGAGTCGGAAAATGTCATCGTGAAAATAAAGGATAAAGAACAAACTTATTATCGGTATAATCTGTAAGAGGAGGAACTAATGAAAAAAATAAAAAACAAAGTAATCCTGATCACCGGAGCGTCAAGCGGTATAGGACGACAGCTAGCTGTTGACTTAGCTAGAAAAGGCGCTAAACTCATCCTCGTTGCTCGTTCCGAAGATAAATTAATGGACGTTAAGAAGCAAATCGAAGAAAGTGGAGCATACCCTCCAGCTGTATGGAGCCTGGATGTAGGTGACCGTAAGCGGGTTGATCAACTATTGCCTTCTTTGCTGAAGGAAATGCCACCTATAGACGTATTAATTAATAATGCGGGATTTGGGAAATTCGATGCTTTTGTAGATGCAGATATGAAAGATATTGAAGCGATGTTTGATGTGAACGTATTGGGACTGATGCGCTTTACATCTCATGTGCTGCCTCGGATGATTGCAAAAAGACAGGGACACATTGTTAACGTAGCATCACAGGCAGGTAAACTTGCTACTCCAAAATCCTCCGGTTATTCTGCTTCCAAGCACGCTGTGCTTGGCTTTTCGAATAGTTTAAGAATGGAAATGAAGGAACATAACATCTTTGTTACTACAGTTAACCCAGGTCCAATTAATACAAGCTTTTTTGAGACAGCAGATAGTAGTGGGACTTATATTAAGAATGTTGAAAAAATGATGTTATCTTCAGAGAAGGTATCAAAGGAAATCATAGCAGCTATTGAAAAGGGTCGACGAGAAGTCAATCTCCCAGGCTGGATGAACGTAGGAGCAAAACTTTATCATACTGCCCCAGGCGTGGTTGAAAAAGTGGCGGGGAAGTTTTTTGATCAAAAATAATGAGTTGTTTGAAGAGCGCTTTTAAAGTGCTCTTCTTTTTTTAGGTTTCTTTTCTAGGAGCCGTTCGTTCATTTGCCCCTGCCTAAGGTTAAGTGGATCGAGGATGATGAAAATATAGGCACTAGTGGTGTTTTCATTAGAAAGAGCCACTCTTTCTTTCGTAGAGAGAAACAATATGCCCGCTTCACGTAACCGAGTTCATCGCCGTTTTTTCTTCTAACTATCCATTTGTTAGCGAAAAACGTAAAGGCTCCCTCCATAGTAACGTCTCCATTGCCGTCTTCTATTTCGACTTTAGAAGAGAACGCGCTTCTAAGGTTAAGTGCCCCTACCGTCTCGCGATGGCTATTGTAGATGTCTGTTCTTCCTGCCGAAAAAAAAGTTATCCGAAAAAAATAATTGATTCATACTAATCATCACTCCCTCCTCCATTTATACGATTAATACAGTAGAGAAGTTTCGGAATAATCTAGCTTATTAGATATGTGAATGGAAACGTTGATGAAAAAATAATTGTAGTCAATAGTAAGAATGCTAAAATAAGGAAGAGGATTTTGCTGAAATAGAAGTTTATCTATCCAGCTAAAGATAAGTCTCTTTTTTCAGAGATTGTTGTTTTTGAAAGAATTTTTGTATAAAGAAGCACACTGAGCTGATTGGAGCGGAAATCCCTCTCAGCAACAATGTTTACAAAAACAGCTAAAGATAAAAAGTGAGGGTGTAAAATGGAAAGTGAACAAGTAAGGATATTTAATGAGAATAGAGAAGTGATCGGCATCGCATCTCGAGAAGAGGTACATAGAGAAGGTTACTGGCATGAGGTTTTTCAATGCTGGTTTGTGCGGATCGAAAATGGTGTTAGAAAGATTTACTTTCAGCTTCGAAGTGATCGGAAAAAGGATTTTCCAGGGCTGTATGACATCACAGCGGCTGGTCACTTAATGGCTGATGAGTCTGTTGAAGACGGAGTGAGGGAAGTCGAGGAAGAGCTCGGAATTGGTGTTTCCTATAATGAATTGACCCCGCTAAAGGTCATAAAAGCTTCGATTAAAAAAGACCACTTTTTTGATAATGAAATCGCCAATATCTTCCTCTATGAGTGTAATCAGCCATTGGAGAAGTTTAAACTTCAAAAAGAAGAAGTTTCTGGAATCGTACAAGCTGATTTTGATCAATTTTATGATCTTTGGTTGGGAGAGCGGGATGAAGTGGATGTAAAAGGATTTTGCTTGAATGACGATGAAGAGAGAATAAACGTGAATGAAAAAATCAATAAACTTCATTTTGTGCCACATGAAGTCTCTTATTATCAATCGGTTGTGAAGGAGATAGAAAAAAACTTCACACAGAGTGAAGATAATCTGAGGAGGTAAAAGGGGTGTCCAAGAAGAAAATCGGGTAATGCTGTCTTATTACTTCATTCTTTGGTTCTTCATAAAGTATGGTCCAGCCGAGCCAATGGTAACTTGTTTTCCCTACCTTCAGGCTTGTTATTGGGAATAAAGATTAAAGTTTCTGCAACGGGAGAAATGCACCACTAAAATCGATCAAGTAGGAGAGCAGAATATGAAAACAAAAACCTTACCTTTTGTTACGATTAGAGAACTATCTCTATTAGATGTTGAAGATCGCTATCAATGGTGCCTGGATCGAGACGTAACGAAGCATCTGAATATGCCGGCGAAATATCCTCCTTTTACACGAGAAGAAACAATGAACTGGATTCAAATGTGCATCACTCGAAAGAACGGGTATGAGCAAAGAGCTATTGTAACTGGTGAAGGTCAACATATTGGCTGGGTAGACTTAAAGAATATTGATCAGTTAAACGGTCATGCAGAGCTAGGGATTGCCATAGGTGATAAACGCTATTGGGGGAAAGGTTATGGGATGAGCGCCTTAAAAGCTATGCTTCATTTAGGGTTTACGGAACTTAGTTTAAATAAGATCTGGCTAAGAGTAGAAGTAGATAATGGTAGGGCAATCAAGTCTTACAAGCAGTGTGGCTTTGTTGAAGAAGGAATATTGCGCGAGGATCGGTATAGAGAAGGAAAGTATGTGGACCGGGTTAGAATGAGTATTTTGAGAAGAGAAGTGAATTAGCAGATTTTATATCCAATTATTGATTTGTTTACCTAATATTGTTAGCCTTTATGTTATACTGTTTTGTATGAAAAAGGTACTAATCTACTAAACTTATTCGCTAAAGGAGAAGCAGTATGAACTGGTATTTGAAAGTATTAAAGAATTATGTGAATTTCCAAGGAAGAGCAAGGCGTAAAGAATATTGGATGTTTACTCTTTTTAATGTTATTTTTTCTATTGTCTTAACGATAGTAGAGTCTCTAGCTGATATTTCCCCATTTTTGACAAGTATTTATTCATTGTTCATTATTTTACCATCGCTTGCTGTAACTGTGCGTAGATTGCATGACACTGGAAGAAGCGGTTGGTGGGTGCTCATTGGACTTATTCCTCTAATTGGTAGTATTGTCATTCTGGTCTTCACTTGCTTAGATAGCGATGTAGAAGAAAACCGTTTTGGGATAAATCCTAAAGTAGTATAGTTAGCTCAATTTCAATTATTCTGATCTCATTTGAACCGCTAATCTCCTTGATTGGCGGTTCAAATTCTAGTTGAAGGTGAAAAGTTAATCGCTTGTTCCATCTTATTTGTAAATCTCCTTCTTTTTGAGGGAATGTCTTTACTTACGTCGGAGGGATAGAAATGAATCCAATCTTAATGGAAATTGAAACAGTACTTGAAACAGAACGATTAATGTTAAGAATGCCTGAATACGGGGATGGTAAAATAGTTAATCAAGCCATTCAATCTTCTATAAGTGAACTGAGGCCCTGGCTTGGCTTTGCTAGAGAAACGCCGACTCCTGAGGATACAGAGATTAATACACGAGAGGCGCATATTAAATTCCTAAAGCGTGAAAGTTTAAGGTTCCTGGTGTTTTTGAAAGAAACAAATGAGTTTGTTGGATCCACTGGGTTTCATAACATTGAATGGGATGTTCCAAAGCTTGAAATTGGGTATTGGGTGGCTACGAAGCAAAGTGGTCATGGCTATATGACTGAGGCCGTTCAGAAACTTACTGAATATGCACATCAGGACTTGAAGTGCAGAAGGGTCGAGATTAGATGCGATCGAGAAAACGAGCGAAGTCGTGCGATTCCAGAACGATTGGACTATGATTTCGAAGGAACTCTCAAAAACGAAGATATGTCGATCGACGGAACACAGATAGCAGATACTTGTATCTACGCGAGTATTACTTAATGGCTTCGTGAATGCTCAAATAAAAGATGACTCATGCTTTCTTCAAGCATGAGTCATCTTTTATTTGTAGATAATTTCTCCAAAGCACCTAGCGCATAACGCTTCCACCTGAAATTTTGAGCGATTCGCCAATAATGTTTTCTGACGCATTTGAGAGAAGGTAAATGATGCTATTGGCGACTTCTTCAGGCTGCGTAATTCTTCTAGATGGCATTGCTGCTTCTACAGCCTTTAATTCTTCCTCAAAGCTTTTATTCTCTCTCGCCCCTTTTGAAGCAATACTATTTCGGCCCATTTCTGTATCAACGAAGCCGGGACATACTGCGTTAACTCTAATTCCATCACGGATAGCCTCGTGGGCAAACGACTGCGTGAAGCCAGTTATAGCAAACTTTGAAGCGCTATATGCCGTGTTACCAAAAGTTCCTCTAAGACCTGAGAGAGAAGAGAGGTTTACAATCGCCCCTTTCTTCTTATCCTCACGCATTCGCTTATACACAAGTTGAGTCAGTAAAACAGTCGAGGTATAATTTAGCTCCATTACTTTGCGAAGATCTTCTTCTTGTAATTGATCAAGCGTATTGCCGCCGCCAATTCCTGCTGAGTTAACTAACCCCGTGATGCTTCCGTTATATTTAATCGCACTTTCGATAAGGGTATAACGATCTTTCTCATTGTTTAAATCAGCGGGAAGAACAGCAACTTTTGCTTCCGCCACTAACTCATCGCACTCCTGCTTCAGCTGAGTTAATTTATCCTTATTTCTTCCAGTTATCGTAATCGTAGCACCGGCTTGTACGGCGGCCTTTGCGGTTTCATATCCAATACCACCCGTGGCTCCGGTAATGAGAACATGTTCATGCTTAAGCGTATCCTCTTTGAAAATTCCCATTCGTCCTTCCTCCTTCCTCCTTTTAAGGTCTAGCACCACCCTTTTACCCGTTTGAATACTTATAAAACCCTGACATAACGAAAAGACAGGTAGCCATTGGCTGCCTGCCTAACTTCTTTCTATTGAACTCCAACCGCATTAAAAGCCTGTTTTACAGATTGAACTTCTGAGCTTCCGCTTCCATAAAGATCAGTTGCAGCTTGTACTGCTGCTGCTCTCATCTGACTAAAGTTTGAAGAAGCGGTTAAGTATTGCGTAAGGGTGCGGTAGTAAATAGCGCCGAGTTTGTCTTTTCCAATTCCTGATACGGTTACGCCATAGAATGTACCGCCTTCACTCAGCAGATAAGCTGCTTTGTTCATGATGCCACTGTTGATATGAACGCCGCCATTATCTTGAGAACCAGTATAGCGGACAGAGTAATGATCAGGGTCTCCGAATTGGGATGGATCTGACATTGAACGAAGAGCATCCCCGGATGTACCTGGTGTATAAATATCTTCTCCGATTAACCAGTCAGGGTTATTGCTGTCGTAGTATTCTACAAGCGTTCCGAATACATCAGACATGGATTCATTCAGTGCTCCTGATTCATTTTGATAAATTAAGTCAGCTGTTGTATCAGTGACAGCGTGTGTCAATTCATGAGCAACTACATCTTCACCACCTGAAAGGGATACAAAAGTTGAGCCATCTCCATCACCATAGACCATTTGGCTTCCGTTCCAGAACGCATTATTGTAGTTACGTCCGTAATGTACGGTGGACTTTAGTGGTGAACCGTTTCCGTCATAACTATCTCGGTTGAAGACATCTTTATAATAATCATACGTCGCTCCTGCATAGTAGTGAGCGTCGACTGCCGCCGCGTCATAGCTTGCGTTAAAGGCGTTATCCGAATCCGCCCATAAAGAGCCTGGCAGTTTTGTGCGATTTGCCGCATCATATGTTAAGATTCCGCCACCTCGCGTAGTGTCTTTCAAGTAATAAGTTGAAGAGGAGAGGAGCGTATTGAACGTTTTTTGATCACCAAGTACACCAGTTCCACTTGCCGTCTTAATTGTTCCGGTAACATTATCGCCACCACCTGGCTTGCCAACTCCTTCTTTTTTTGCTTCGTGTAGGGCGTTGAAGCTTGTTAGAACTTCACCACTTGTTGCATCAATTATGTATTGCCAGTTACCCGGTTCAGGCGAGAGGAAGTTCAAGGTCACATGGTAAGCATACGTTGCAGACTCTCCCTCGGTATAGACGACAAGGTTGGATTCGGGTTTTTGTTCATAGGCTGGTGAAAAACCGATATCTTCTTCTGCTTTTTTAACGGCGTCCTGTTTCTTGAATTTTGTTGCTTTTTTAAGCTCTTTCTTCGACCCAAGGTCTGGAATAACTGTACCTGATACGGCTGTTAAAATACCACTTTCATCAACATGAGCCGTTTGAGTTGAACCATAAACAGGTGTTCCTTCATGAAGTTGTTGTAATCGAAAAACCGTGAAACCAAGATCGTCTTTTTCTTTTGATAGGATTTTAAAGGAATCCTTAGCAGAAGATCCACTAAACTTGTACAGGTTTTTCTGTTCGTTCAAGTAATCAAATAACACTTGATTGGCATTTTGAGAGCTTGCTTTTGTTAGTTTTCCTGAAACAAAAGAAGGTGTTCCTGTTTCTTTATTCATATTCGTATCTGCTGCTGCAAATGTTGAGGATGGTGCGAGCATGGTACTAACGAGCCCCACTGATAAACCGATTGAAAGTAAATTTTTTTTCTTTCCCATTCTATATCCCCCTCGTGATTAAGATGAGCTAACATTATCATAAAAGGTTTAATATTCAAACTATTTAAACTATTTTGATATTTAAGACCTATCCTTTTGGATATAGTTATAGGGAGATATACCTGTTATTAAAAAGGGGATTGGTTCTTTAGACTCAGTAGGTCGTGTGCTCATAAACAAGGACGTGAATGACCATGTGAAATGGAATATACTGGTTCTTTTTCTGTGCGTTTAGAGATTGATGCGCGAGTATTTCTACATCCCTATCTGTTAATGGAACAAGTGTAGGATCTCTAATCGGTATGTGCTTTGATGACTAACTTTCGAGTGTATAGCGTTAAGTTCATTATCGTTCTTCTTCCGGTATTTTTTCGTTACTTTAGAGAAAAGGGTGATGCTAAGTGAATCGTTTTATGATTGGAAGAAAGTACTTATTGTAAAGGGAACGTATATTCGGTTAAAATACGGGTATACATAAAGGGAACAAATGTTCTTTCATTTAGGAGAAGGGGGGATACAAATGGATTATTCTAAATTTCCAAAGAAAACAATCCTATGTATTGATATGAAAAGTTTTTATGCAAGTTGTTCAGCAGTAGAGATGGGGCTTGATCCACTTACGTGCTATCTCGCGGTTGTTGGTGATACCGAGCGACAGGGAAGTGTTGTGCTGGCGGCGTCTCCGGCACTAAAAAAGGAATTTGGAATACGAACAGGGAGCAGACTATTTGAAATTCCAAATAACAAAAACATTCGTATCGTTAATGCGAGAATGTCTTCATATTTGAAACAATCAATGGAAATAACGAGGCTTTTTCATCGTTATGTACCATCAGAATGTATCCATACGTATAGCGTTGATGAATCGTTTTTGCAGGTTGATGGGACAGAACGACTTTGGGGAAACAAATTTGAAGTAGCTCACAAGATCAAAAATGAAATAAGAGAGACATTCGGATTACCATGCGCCATAGGGATCGGGCCAAATCTTTTAATGGCAAAGCTTTGTCTTGATCTGGAAGCGAAAGAAAAAGGGATTGCAGAATGGACTTATGAAGATATTCCTAAAAAACTCTGGCCGCTTTCCCCGCTAAGTCAAATGTGGGGTATTGGATCGCGTGTCGAGCGAACGTTAAATCGCATGGGGATTATGAATGTAAAGCAGCTTGCGCATTACCCGCTACATCTACTAGAAGAAAAGTTCGGTATTATGGGAAATCAGCTCTATCATCATGCGTGGGGCATCGATCTTTCTGAAATGGGTGCGCCGATTATGCAGGGACAGATTAGCTATGGGAAAAGCCAAATTTTGTTACGAGATTACCATGACGAAAAAGACATTCAACACGTCATTCTTGAGATGAGTGAAGAAGTTGCAAGACGTGCGAGAAAAGCCCGGAAGGCAGGGCGTACGATTAGCCTTGGGATTGGTTATAGCAAAGAAGAAGGCGGGGGTGGCTTTCACCGTTCAAGGAGTATCCACAGCCCGACTGCTATTACGCTCGAAATATACAATGTATGTCTTCAGTTATTTGAGGAGTTTTTTGAAAGAAAAACGGTTCGTAAGATTTCCATTACCCTTTCAAATATTTGCAATGATGAAGAAGTGCAGTTGGACTTATTTAATGCGTCACGCCCAAAGCAGCGGGATCTCGGATATGTGATGGATTCGATCCGGGAGAAATATGGCTCAGATGCGCTGCTTCGTGCCGTTTCATACACAAAGGCCGGTACGGCACTGCATAGAAGTAAACTTGTGGGTGGTCATAAAGCATAGAAGGGGGAAGAAGCGTGATTCGTGATCGCGGAAATATAAAATGGACATCAATGATGTTACCTGAGCATGTGAAAGAGCTAAGAGATTGGAAAATCGAAGAAAAAAGAAGTGAAAAGCCGGTACTTGATGAACAAAAAATGGCGAAAATGAATGAAACGATATGTGAAGCAATGGCCATTCACAACTCGCTTTGTTTTCAATATTTTAGTGGAGGAGAAATGAAAACTCTCTTTGGATATGTGCACTATGTAGATCCACTTACGAAAGAACTGCGTATTATTGACCATAATGAAAAAAGGACAACGATAAAGCTGCTGGACCTTGTGCACGTAGAGTTAGAATGAAAAAAATGGAGTATACTCTCGGTTGTAAAAAAAAGTTTTTCATTTCAGGATTGGGGTAAAATAAGTATAAAGTCAAACCTGAATAAGTGAGACCATTCTTTCTGGTTAGAAACGAAGAGTAAATCAGATCAGATGAATTCAAAATCCGGAGTGAGATGAAAGATGCTATTAGCTCAAAATCTTAAACAAAATACGGAAAAGATCAAAGGAATTGATATTCACTATGAATACTATAGAAATGACACAGCCGTCGATCGGCCAGTATTAACGCTTCTTCACGGTTTTCTATCGTCGAGCTTCAGCTTCAGAAGATTGATACCATTATTAACAAAGGGATATACTGTTGTTGCCATTGATCTTCCTCCGTTCGGAAAAAGTGAAAAGTCTAATCGTTTTGTCCACTCTTATCATAATTATGCGGAAGTGGTGGTTGAACTTTTAGAAAGACTTTCAATTGATCATACTGTTATGATCGGCCATTCTATGGGTGGGCAAGTAGCAATGAGAGCCTCGGCTATGAAAGATGATCTCGTTAGTAAGAATATTTTACTGTGCAGTTCAGGATATCTTGAAAAGGCTAAACAGAGTCTAGTGTATACATCGTATTTACCTTTTTTCTCGGTATACTTGAAAAGGTGGCTTTATCGAAAAGGTGTCAGAGGAAATTTGCTTAATTGTGTTTATGATCCTTCCCTTATCGATGAAGAAATGATGGATGGATATATCCAGCCTTTCTTCAATGAGGGTATCTTTCGGTCATTAGTTAGGATGATTCGAGATCGCGAAGGAGATTTGTCAGAAGTTGAACTAAATCAAATTCATACACCTAGCCTACTAATATGGGGAGAAAATGACAGAGTTGTGCCGTTGAAAATTGGGAAGCGTCTCAGTAACGATCTCCCCAATGCTAAACTGATCATCTATGAAAAAACCGGTCACCTTCTACCAGAAGAAAAACCGGAATCGATTATGAAGGATATTGAGCGGTTTTTGGGAAAATAAAGATTGATCTATTGCAAAAATTGGTAGTCATACAAAGCTTGAACCAGACTAGTTAATCAGGTAAACTCCTTTAAGGATGAGGAGTTTATTTTGATGCAGTTAATCAAAGTTGACTCATCAGAATAATGCGTGATAAAGTAAAGCTCGTTATGAAAAAGTAAAATGAAGCATGCGCTCATTGATAATTGTATATTTCTTATTAAGAGAAGTGGAGGGACCTGGCCCAAAGAAGCTTCAGCAACCTCTGATCATCAGAAAGGTGCTGCTTCCAGCAAGAGAAATCTTGAGAGATAAGTGCAAAAGCCTTCTTCTCTTGAAGTGGGCTTTTTTTATTGAGACAGAATAAAAGATGAAGGAGACATGAATAATGGAGAAAGAAATAAAGGGGAACGGCCTGGCTTTACTTCCCCTTGGAATATTTATTGTGCTTTTTATTGGTACAGCTATCATAACAAAGGACTTTTATAGTATGCCTGTTATTCTCGCTTCTCTAATTGCGGCGGGCGTAGCTCTTTCGATGAATCGAAAAGAAAGCTTTATGAAAAAAGTGGAAGTGTTTTGTCGTGGAGCAGGTAATACGAATATCATATTAATGATTTTGGTCTTTTTACTGGCTGGGGCGTTTGCCGGAACAGCTGAAAAAATTGGAGCAGTAGATTCGATTGTTAATTTAGGTATATCAATTCTACCGGCTAATCTTTTAATCGTAGGTTTGTTTGTCATTGGCTGTTTTATTTCTATTTCGATGGGTACATCGATGGGAACGATTGTAGCACTTGCTCCCATTGGAATTGGAATTGCAGAGCAAACCGGAGTTGCCCCAGCACTGGCTTTATCAGCGGTCATAGGTGGGGCAATGTTTGGTGACAATCTTTCTATGATTTCAGATACTACGATTGCGGCAGTACGCACACAAAATACGCAAATGAAAGATAAATTCAAAGTAAACTTTTTTATAGTCTTGCCAGCTGCTATCGTAACAGCCATTATTTATGGTGCTTTAACGATGGGAGAGCAAGCAACGGTTGGAGGAGATCACGCATTTGATTTCGTTACAATTATCCCTTATTTAGGTGTACTGATCGCAGCGATCGCTGGTGTTAATGTTCTTATTGTACTTGTAAGTGGTACCTTATTTGCTGGGATTGTAGGTTTATATAACGGAACATTTGGAATGAGTGGACTGATCTCCACGGTTACAGAGGGCATAAAAGGGATGGAAGACCTTGCCATGATTGCTCTCGTCATCGGAGGGATGATTGAAGTCATTAAGCATAACGGAGGAATACAATACGTATTGGACAAAATCCTGAGCAAAGTAACTTCTCGTAGAGGAGCAGAGTTTGGTATCGCCGGTCTCGCAAGCGTGCTTGATTTATCAACAGCTAACAACACCATTTCGATCATAATGGGGGGGCCACTTGCGAAAAACATTTCTGAAGAATATGGGGTAGACCCACGAAAGTCTGCTAGTATTCTTGATATTTTCTCAGGTAGTATACAGGGCATGCTCCCATATGGGGCACAGGTGCTTGCAGTAGCAGGTCTTGCGTCGATTTCGCCACTCGCTCTACTACCGTATTCAATTTATCCAATCCTCATTGCTATTGCAGGAATTATTGCGATTTTCATCAACTATCCCTCTATTTCGAAAAAGGGCTAAAGTGATAGTAAACAGAATCTTGAATTAAAATTTGATATGAGCATTTAAAAAGCAGGTAGCTCAATTTAGTATGTACCCTATAGAGTAGACACTTAAAAAAAGTCTGCCCTATAGGGTACTTTTATGTATAATGAGGACAAATTCTACGATGGGAAATGATTATTAATGAGTAAGAAAGTATTCTCAGAGGAAGATGTCAAAACACTTGCCTCTAATAAATTTGTGAAATCAGTTAGTGAAAAAGGAATCACATACAGTGATGAATTTAAGCGAATATTCATTACGGAGTATGAAAAAGGAAAACTACCGAGTCAGATTTTTAAAGAAAATGGATTTGATGTCGATACTCTCGGACACGATAGAGTACATTCTGCCGCGAGAAGGTGGAGACAGGGTTATAAAAACAAAGGGATTAATGGACTTACTGACACTCGTAAAGAAAGCTCCGGAAGATCCAAAGATAAGGAACTGTCTTTAGAGGAAAAATACAAACGTTTAGAAGCTCAAAATAACCTATTAAAAGCAGAGAATGATCTCCTAAAAAAGCTCGAAATGATGGAAAAGGGGATGGGAAAAAAGAGATAAAATTAGCTGCTTCTCTCAAGTTTGAATTAATCCGCCATATCATCCATGAGTATCAACTTAAAAATATGGTCCGATACTTATGTTCCGTAGTGGGTGTCTCACGATCTGGTTATTATCGTTATTTCACTGAAGGTGCTCGAAAGCGTCGAACAGAAAACGAGGCGCGAGACCAAGTTTTAAAAGACTGGATCCTAAAAGCCTATGCCTTTAAAAAGCGAAAAAAGGGGCACGTCAAATCAAGATGACGCTAGCTAACCAGTATCAAATAACCTATAACTTAAAACGCATACGCAGAATCATGAAAAAATACGGAATCGTATGTCCGATCAGAAGAGCGAATCCCTATCGTCGTATGGCGAAAGCAACGAAAGAGCACAGCGTTGTACCAAACAAACTTGAGCGAAACTTCAAACAAGGCATCCCAGGGAAAGTACTTCTAACTGACATTACCTATTTGTTTTATGGAAATAAGAAGAAAGCGTATCTATCTACCATAAAGGACGGCTCTACGAATGAGATCCTAGCTTATCATGTGTCTGACCGAATTACGCTCGATCTAGCGACAGATACGTTAGTAAAACTTAAAAACAACCGTAAAGCAAAACTAGATGCGAATGCCTTTATTCATTCTGATCAAGGCTTTCACTATACTCACCCTACCTACCAAAAACAGCTAAAGAAATACGGTTTAGATCAGTCTATGTCTAGAAGAGGAAACTGTTGGGATAATGCCCCACAGGAATCTTTCTTTGGTCACTTTAAAGACGAAGCCTCAATAAAACCTTGTCAAACACTAATCGAATTAAAACGTGAAGTTAAGAGTTATATGATGTATTACAACCTGGAAAGATGTCAGTGGAACTTAAAAAAGATGACCCCTGTTCAATACAGGAATCATCTTCTTAATGTTGCCTAGTCTTTTTTAAACTGTCCTTTACACAGGGTACATATTAATTTGAGCTACCTGCTTTTTTTTATTATCCTTCGATTTGTTTTTGAAGATGCACAATTCGTTGAGGAAGAATGTACAAGTATTCAATAAGTGAATCTAGTAAGTCGATAATTAAGTTGGCCGTTTCTTCGCTTGTAGCTTTCTCAAGACAAAGGAGGTTATTTAAATTACTACCTTTGCCTAGTAGGTGTCCTAGTTTTACAATTGGTTCTTCTAAATCAATCTGCTTAGCAAGTGTTTCTAGCTGTTTAGAAAGTGGCTGTCCTAGCTCATTTTCAGATAGAAAACTACCTGTAATGCTCTCAAGAACACGATTAGCCATTACAGCCGTTGCAGTCCAATCCTTCATGTTATGTACATTCACTGCTGAGCGATAAACACGCTCAAGGTCATCGGGTAATCTAGCTGTGCTAGTCAGTCTGCCGAGCGGCTCTCGTGTAAAAGAGGTTTGATGCACGAATAGCTCAACTTCTTCTCCGCGATCATTATGGGACGTTTTAATGAGTATAAAAAGTACAGCTTCTTTACAAATAGAGCAGCGAGAAAGCGTGGAGAATACAGCCTGATTAATTTGATAATCGAACTTCAGTTGAAATGAAGCATCGTTTCCGCATTCTGGACATTCTGTATTAGCTGATTTTGGAAGCTTTGTTTGTCCGTATTTCACAACCGAATTAATAGTAGTCTGTTGTATCTTTCTCATCATATACCCCCTGGATCGATTTTGAGCAACTTGTTGTGGATTGTGTATCTATTCTTACATTTAATCATTGAGTTTATTTATTTTGAATTATAAAAAAACATATCATCAACTTATAATTTTCGCCCCAAATGGAAATTTAAGGGGGTTTGATATGAATTACTTGTATGGAAATGGAAAAACGAATCAAAAGTCCTTTCTCGAAAAAGAGTAATAAAGTACCAAAATTGTGAATTTATTGACAGATGTGGCGAGCGAATTCTACACTATAGTTTAATGAACGATAGGAGGTATGACTATGGAACAACACCTTTGGAACCAATTATGGAAAGAACATGATCGAGCAAAAGATCTCTTAACATTCGCTTCTTCACACACGCCGGAAATCCCTTCAAAAAGTTCTCAAAAAAATCCAGGTTATGCATCTGGACCAGATCCTGCTTATGATAAAAGGAAACTGACGGGGTTGATCCTCGGACCGGTCCTTTTTCTTAGCATAATGTTGTTTTTTAATCCAAATGGTCTTTCAGAAGCAGGTTTGGCCATCTTAGCAAGTACGGCGTGGATTGCAACGTGGTGGATTACAGAAGCCATTCCGATACCGGCGACGTCTCTTTTACCATTAATTTTATTTCCACTAACGGGCGGACTAAAAGGTGATTTAACAGCATCAGCTTATGGCGATAACACCATTTTTCTATTTATGGGTGGTTTTTTGATCGCGCTTACAATGCAGAAGTGGCATTTACATAAACGAATTGCTCTTTTCATTATATCAGCAATAGGAACAAGTACAGAGAGAATTGTACTTGGCTTTATGATTGCAACAGGCTTTTTATCAATGTGGATCTCAAACACGGCAACGGCTATGATGATGGTGCCAATTGGGCTGGCCGTGATTTATCAAGTATCCGAGCAGCTTGATATGAAGCAAGAAGGGGTGCCGCAATTTAATTTTGGAAAAGCCATTATGCTTGGCATCGCATACAGTGCCTCAATTGGTGGTCTAGCAACATTGATTGGAACACCTCCTAATACCATCTTTGCAGCCGTGGTCAATGAGCTATATGGCATCGAGATTTCATTTGCCCGCTGGATGATGTTTGGCGTACCTCTAACTGTTCTTCTTTTATTCGGCTGCTGGTATTACCTTGTGAAAATGGCATTTCCGATGAATGTTAAAGAGCTGCCAGGCGGGAAAGAGGTGATTAATAAGGAGAAAGCGGATCTTGGGAAAATGTCTATGGAAGAAAAGGTCATTATGGTGGTTTTTTCTTTCACTGCGGTTGCCTGGATTAGCCGTTCCTTTGTTTTAAGTGAGCTTAATCCGAATATAAATGACACTGTCATCGCGATGACTGCAGCGCTATTACTTTTTCTTATACCTGCCCCTTCGAAAAAAGGTGCCTTTCTTTTAGATTGGGATACAGCAAAAGGATTACCATGGGGAATTCTTCTATTATTTGGAGCCGGACTCGCCATTGCTTCTGGCTTTCAGGAATCAGGACTTGCGAATTGGATTGGGGAGCAATTAACGGTTCTTGAAGGCATCCATCTGTTCGTCATTTTACTACTTGTCACATCGCTTGTTATTTTCTTAACGGAGATTACATCAAATACGGCGACGGCGACAATGATGTTTCCAATCATGGCGTCTCTATCATCCGCGATCGGAGTTCATCCTTATGCTCTAATGATTGGGGCAGGAATTGCGTCAAGCTGTGCTTTTATGCTTCCGGTTGCAACCCCTCCGAACGCCGTTGTATTCGGGTCAGGCTATTTAAAAATCCCAGATATGGCGAGAGCAGGTTTCTGGCTAAATCTAACATCTGTCGTCATTATTACACTGGCGATTTATTTTTATATGCCAGTGGTGTGGGGAATTGATCTCACTCAAATTCCCAATCAGTTAAAATAAAAGTAAGATAGAAAATTGAAGGTGATGATCAAGTGTCAGTTGTTCTAAATAACAATCAGCCATATACATCAAAAGATGCGGGTTTCTGGCGAGCGGCGGTTAGTCTTGGATGTGGAGCATTATTAGTCTTTTCGGCACTTTATGCTTTTCAACCATTGCTTCCAATATTTGCGAGTGAATTTCATTTAACGGCAACAACGTCAAGCTTACTTATGTCCATGCCCGTCATCACGATGATACCAGGACTTCTTATACTTGGCTTTGTTTCAGACCGCTATGGGCGAACAGTAGTGATGAAAATATCGCTCCTTTTTGTCCTTAGTTCATTACTAATAATGCCGTTTATGAATTCATTCCTTCTTCTGCTTATTATTCGGTGTATTGAGGGATTCTTTCTTGCAGGTATACCGGCATCGGCGATGGCTTATCTTGCAGATGAAGTAGCTCCAAGTAACGTAGGACTTGCTACGAGCATTTTTATTGCGAGCAATGCAATGGGGGGACTTAGTGGACGAGTCGCAACAGGATATTTGACTGACTTATATAGTTGGCAAGTAAGTTTTATCATCCTTGCAGGGTTTGCTATTATAGCGATCATTTGCTTTTATTGGCTCCTGCCGCCCTCTCGCTTTTTTAAGGGGGGGAATAGCAGTGTTATAAAGGATATGAAAGGAATGTTTGTACATTTAAGAGATCGTCGGCTCTTATCGCTATTTACGCTTGGCTTTCTCATTCAAGTGATCTTTACGGGCGTGTGGACATATTTGCCTTTCTTCCTTAAACAAGATCCATTTTCTCTTTCGTTAAAATGGATCTCCCTTGCTTATTTTGCGTATATTCTCGGAGTAGTTTCACCACCAATTGCAGGACGAATTTCATCTCGTATTGGCTTACGGCGCACGATGGTAACGGGCCTATTATTATTAACGTTAGGAGTTGCCATTACACTATATCAAGAACTGATTGTGGTAATGATTGGGCTTTGCGTTATTTGTGCAGGGTTTTTCATTTCTCATTCGATGGCATCAGCTTCTGTTGCAAAGACGGCAGAGCATCATAAGAGTGGGGCATCTAGTTTTTATTTGATTAGTTACTATGCCGGGGTAGCAGCAGGTAGTTCGGGCGTTGGTATCCTATGGGACGGTTTGGGATGGATAGGGGTAGTGAGCTTACTTATTTTAATTGTGCCGCTTTTATTATTATTTTCACAAAAACAGGTTTCAAAAAGATATCATTATGAAGACTTACGAGGAGAGAAAGCACGATGAACATTAGAAGGGCTAGAAAAGGTGATGAGGAATGGATTACTTATTTGCTTTCAGAAATGGGGTATGAGACCTCTGTCTGCGAAGTGACGGAGCGTCTAAAACCAATTTTGTCAGATCCTTTGTACGTCACGCTTGTTAGTGAAAAACAGGAGTCTTTGATTGGACTGCTTGGAATGCATTATGAACGATCTTATGTTGCTAATATTCTTGTTGCAAGAATTATTACAATGGTAACGGCAAAAGATTACCGGCAGCAGGGAGTTGGGAAGACTCTGCTTTTGGAAGCAGAAAATCTAGCTCGTGAAAAGGGTGCCTCAACCATCGTCTTAAATAGTGGGAATCGGGATGAAAGGAAGTCTGCCCACCTTTTTTATGAAGCGTGTGGGTTTACAGGGAAATCCACGGGGTTTTATAAATCGATAGATTGATAATAGGAAAAGCCTGCCACCTTTAAAAGGTGGCAGGCGCTTAAGGTTTACTTTCTAGTAAATCCTTCTTCATCAAGATATTGGATCGCTTCGTTACGAGAAGGGAATGTACCATCAAGGATATCTCCAGCATAAACATTCCATAGTTCGAGCTCAGGCTCATACATTAATTCCAGAGTTTGCTCTTCATCGTTTACCCAAACTTGGATCTCAATATCTGAACCAGGAAGAACAGAAAGCGATTGAATGGATTCGCCTATGATTTTACGAAGCTCGTTGCTTGAGAAATCACGGATATTAACCATTCCTCTTTCATCTAATGGATACCCTTCAATAAGGTCACCAAATACATAGCCGTTGCCATTAGGGTGAAGATGATAAACAACATTTTTCTTATCAATAACCGCTTCTTCATAGTGAAAATTCACACGTCCAAGAGAAACGTCTTTTCGTGTCAGTTCAGGAAAGGATGATTCAATAATTTCTAATTTTTCTTCAAAAGTTAGCATAATGCCTCCATGTGCTTCAATAGTCTTTCTATATTCATTTTGAACAGGAAACTTCCAATTCAAACATACTGCACCTTATCTTATCATGGCTTATGACAAAATTGTATGCTTTGAATGAAGTTCATGAAGAAACTTAGCGATATCTGCTTTGTTTTTTAAATGTATTATGGTTTTATCGGGGGAAGTTTGTTCTAACTGTTCGAATCTACTTCTCATTTTTTCTTTACGAGGATAATAGGTCGTCCAAATGAAAGTTAAAAAAGACCAATCCACTTTCTCTTTACACCCTTTGCCCATATCAGGACGAGTTTGACCGATATGAGTGACCCATCGTTTTAGCACCCTGTAAATGCAAAGCAATCTCGGAACATCTAAGTAAATAATCGTATCAGCTCGTGCAACCCGAATATCGTAAGAATTGCTATAATTCCCTTCCATTATCCATTTTTCAGTCATAGCAATCTTTTCCTGGGTATCACGGAATTCGTCAAGACTTGTTTCCACCCAATTGGGCTTCCAGAAAAGGGTATCAAGATGAAAAACTTTCAGATCTAGAATTTCACCGAGCCGACGGGCGAAAGTGGATTTACCCGCCCCGCCGGAAGAGCCCATTACCATAATTCGGTTCATATCCTCGCTCCTTCCATTATTATACACCACTAAAGTTTACCAAAAATTAACGTAAGCAAACAGGCCTAAAGAATGATGAAGAGCAGAAGAGGACATTTGTTTATCGAATGGATCGAAAACCCAAAAAAATGTGAAGAAGGCAAAAAGTTGAGCAGCTTCCAAACCATTATTTCTTTAGCAAAACAGCTTGTTAAAGAAAATCTTCCTTGTGACGCAGGTATTACAGACAAGTTGCTTCATGAAGCGAACGTCCGTATTAATCTATGTCAGATTGCTATGTTATGATCAAATGATTAGATTAGTAATGTGGGAGGTTTTGTTATGAAACGACGATCGAAAAACCTTATAACCTTCTTTTTTATAATAGGAGTCGGTATCTTTTGTATCTATATAAGTGATGATCTTGAAAGACAATTCATAAAGAAGGATGTGCCCTTACCAACTGATCTTCACCCAAAGGTTAATGAAGCAAAAAAGGCGTTGATGAATCGAGCTGCTGAAGCTGGAATAGAAATTGTGATAACCGCTGGGCATCGAACGAAAGAAGAACAGGATGCTCTTTATGAAAAGGGACGTTCTACTGGGGGCCAGGTGGTGACGAACGTAGCGGGCGGCGGTTCCTATCATAACTACGGACTAGCAATTGATTTTGCATTAAAGTTAGATGATGGTGACGTCGTTTGGGATATGGAGCGAGACGATAATGGTAACGGGAAGTCAGATTGGATGGAGGTTGTTGCTATGGCGAAAGACCTTGGTTTTGAATGGGGAGGCGATTGGAGTAGCTTCAAAGATTATCCTCATCTTCAAATGGATTTTGGTTTCACAATGCGAGAGTTAAAGAATGGTCATATGCCAGATGAGAGTGAATATGCGACAAACTAGCTTGGAGTGATGTGGTTATGAGAACAAGACAGGCTGTGGGGGCTATCGTAACGTATAAGCACCGTTTTTTGATCGTTCATAAAACAAAGATGAATACCAAAGCGGGACAAGAGTCTCAGGGTGAAACGTGGGATTTCGTTAAAGGTGGAGTAGAAGACGAGGATAGAGACGTTGAAGCTTCGATTAGAAGAGAATTGCTAGAGGAAACGGGATCAATAAAATACAAGCTGATGAAGAGGTTTGATGAATCGATCACATTTGAATTTCCAGCTGAGGTTCAAAATAAAATAGGCTATCAGAACCAGGTTACCACCATGTTTCACTATGAGTACGAGGGGGATGAACAGGATCTTAGCCCGCTTGATAAGGAAATTGATCAGCTACGTTTTGTTGGTGAAAAAGAGTTATTGCTCATGCTTAAGCACCCTGAAACACAGGAGTTCATTAAACAGGCTAATTTCGAACGAAAAAAATAATAGTAAGGATTTTAAAAAAAGAGGTTTAGGTATTTGGAGAAGGGGTAAATTCAAACTAACATAATTTTCCCCCTTTTGTACCGTCCGTTAAATCGGGCGGTACTTTTTTTGCTAAGAGTGCTTGAAAGAGAGTGAGTGTAAATCTCTCTCAAATGGAGATGTAAATGATGAGACATAAAACTCTTAGCGGTTGAAACCTTCTAAATTCTTGAAAATTCCAGCTGTTATCGATAGTATAAGAACAGCAACCAAACAACAGGGAAGTAGACGAACTTGTCCTTTTGCCGTTCGCTATTGGATAGGAGAATATCATGTGGAACCGTAATTTTACTCAGTATTTGTATGTATTTTATTTATTTGTTTTTCTATTGGATGTGATTTACCTTTTCTGGTCTAATTCTTCCCTTTATACCGTAATTGGCTTGTTTGCAATTGTAATGATTGTCATTAATTTTAAGGAAGCCGATCGTGTATTTAAAATACTTGGCATCATCCTTCTATCCGCGGGGGCAGTTTTCTACTTATCTAGCAATGAGTCTATCACAAAAATCCCCTCCTTTTTTGCGGGAAATATAGGATTGCTTTTTCTTATATCGATGCTTCCATGGATGAATACCGTTGTTAAAGCTGGGAGATATAATAAGCTACTACAAACGTTACTGGGTGGCAATGTGAAAGGGATGGGAGAATTATATGTGCGTGGAGAGGCGACTATGGTTTCTCTCGCTGCATTTTTAAATCTATCGTCCGCTACCATTTCTCAAGACCTATTAAAAAAACAGTTGAAGAATGCTAACACAAACGTTAGAAATAGCTTTATAGCAAGGTCTACTTTGAGAGGATATTCACTTGCTCTGCTATGGAGTCCGCTAGAAATATTGTTAGCTACATCGATTTTCATTACGAATGCCAATTATTTAGAAGTATTACCATGGATGTTACTTATTGCTTTTCTTGGTTTTGCGATCGATTCGAGTATTGGAAAAATCATCTTTCGAAACGAAGTCGTTGAAGAAACTGGGGCTTCTACGAATTTGAGAAGAGGGAGTCGGAAGAAGTTAATTCAATTTATTCTGGCGCTTGTACTGTTCTTAGTCGTTGTTGTATTTTTAACCAATGTTGTTCAGTTTAACTTTTTGTTTGCTGTAACGATCGCTCTGTTCCCGTTTGCTTACATTTGGGCGGTACTCCTGAAACGAAAAAGAAGCTTCCTTAAAATTGGCTGGCCAACTTGGAAAAGACAAACCAATCATTTACATAATTTTATTGTTTTACTACTAACACTCTCTTTTTTTACAGAAACGTTAAATGGTTCTACGTACTTACGGTATTTACAGGACCCTCTTGTGGCATTAGAAGGGCATCAAGTTTTTATCATGCTTTTCATTCAGGCAACTTTTCTTATCATGACACTATTAGGTGTCCATCCCATTGCAACAATGGGAATCTTTGGTGGGGTAAGTGAACTATTATTAAACACTTTTCCTTCTGTGACGTTAACGCTCCTGCTTGCAAGTAGCGCGATTGCTACCGTTCCTTCGGCTCCTTATGGGCTTATTGTTACACTCACTTCAGTTGGATTAAAAATGAATCCATATAAAATCGTCTTAAAAAACATCCCATATAGTTTGATGTGTGGCTTTATTGGCGTTTTGATCGCTTATCTCACTTTATTTCTTTACTAGAATCATTGTGAAGAATAGGAGGTGCAAGGTGAAGTTTCAAAAGCAGTTTGTGCAATCGGTTCGTCTTTATTTTAAGGAAGAAGGAGAAGCATGGCTACAGGAGTTACCTGGAATCATCCATTATTGTGAACAAAAATGGTCAATGAAAATGGAAAAACCTTACCGTCTCTCTATTAATTATGTTGCCCCTGCTAAGCTTAGGAACGGAAAAGAAATAGTGGTGAAAATTTGTATACCAGGAGCTGACTTTCTTAATGAGCTAGAATCACTACGTTTATTTAAACATCAGGGGATAGTGAATGTCCTTGACTATGAAATAGAAAAGGGAATTATCATTTTAGAGAAATTGTCACCTGGATATACGTTAGCTGAAATAGAGGATGACGAAACAGCCTGTTATTTAGCAGCGCAAGTTGTTAGAAGGCTATCCTTTCCTGCTCCAAGAAACACTCGAATTCAAACGACGAGAGCAAGGGAAGAAGAGCTTCGAGATACGGTCAATCGTAATGAGAAAGGATACGGTCCGCTTTCCCAACATTTGCTCGTAAATGCACTAAGCATTTTTGCTAAGCTGAATAAAACAATCGCTCAGTATAAGTTGCTTCATGGAGACTTTCATCATTATAATGTACTGGCTTCAGAACAGGGAGATTGGGTTGCGATTGATCCAAAGGGATTAATCGGTGAAGTAGAGTATGATGTGATCCAATTTCTTTTAAATCGTCTTCCTGATAAAGGGGTTTATGAAGTAACGAAAAAGCGGATAGAAATTTTAACAAATGAACTGAACCTGAATCTAGAGCGATTGTTTTTGTGGGGATATTGTCATGCCGTACTAGCGACAGTGTGGACAGTCGAAGGCATGAGTTATAATAGCTGTTTTTATAGGATGATTTATATTTTTGAGAGACTATATTTTGAATATTACGGAATTGGAATAGGGTGTTATGTAGATTAAGTAGTGATAAACAATGTTGCTTCTATTTAAAAAGGCTCAGAGCGATACGCTCTGAGCCTTTTCGATCGATGAAAATGTAAATGATTATTTTTTAGGTTTAAAAGGCCACCAAATTCCTTTACCGAATGAGACAACAACAGCAGGAATTAGAAGTGGTAGAACGATTAGACCGTAAAGAAGTAAGCCAGTAATGACAATGGTCGCAATTTGCATTAAGCTAAGAACGCCTGAAGGCATCATGGCCCCGAATGTACCGGCTAGGATAATAGCGGCCGTGATGACTACCGTACCCATTTTTGCCATAGAGCGATGCATTGCTTCCCTAATCCCAATGGAAGCTTCTTCGTTAAAACGGTCGAGTAGGAAGATGGAGTAGTCGACACCTAGTGCAATTAACATTACAAATCCAAAGAATGGAACTGCCCATGTGATGCCATCATAGCCTAGTAGATTAATAAAGATTAACTCCGATATCGCCATTGACGTAAAGTATGTGAGTAACAGCGAACCAATCATAACAAGTGGCATGATCATGGAGCGGAAAAGGATTGTTAGAATAATAAACAAACCGACAAGCATGATAATGACTGTTCTAGTAAAATCACTTGTTGAAATGTCAGATAGGTCACTGTTAATACTTGCTACGCCGTTATAAGCGACAGTTGCATCTTCAAGCGGCGTACCGTCAATCGTTCGTGATACTGTTTCTTTAATTTCTCTTACAGTATCAATAGCTTCCGTAGAATAAGGATCTTTCTTTAAAATAACTTCAAGTGTTACCGCTTTTTGTTCATCGAAGGCATAGCGATCGATGGCAGGCTCAAATTCTTCGTCTTCAAGGGTTCCATCTGGAATAAATACACCTGTATCCCGAAGAGCTTTCGAATTACCCATATCGGTCACGATGTCTGCAGCATCTTGTAAGCCGTTCTTTATTTCATCAAGACCATCAATGGATGAACCCACACCTTTAGATAGTTCAGTAATGCCACCGCTTAGCTCAGACGCCTGACCAGCCTGACCTTGTAGATCCGAAGAGGCGCCAGCGAGGCCCTGTTGGATTTGTCCGAGCTGTTGTTGCACCTGCCCAAGCTGTTCGGAAGCAGCAGCAACATTTTGCGATTGTTGAAGCCCTGCGGAAATAGAGCCAAGTTGATCGTTAATTTGCCCCAGTCCATTTACGGCTTCTTCAAGTCCACCAGCATTGCTGCTAGAAGGAATTTGGTTACTAATACTATCCAATCCATTTTGAACTTCGGTTAGGCCGTTTTGAACATCATCGATGCCATTCGTTGCTTCGTTGAGCCCATCCCCAACTTGTGCAAGTTGTGAATCAACATAAAGATCATCAATCACATCTCCTGCTGGTCTTGTAATGGACCTAACGGAATCAACGTTATCATTTTTCTCAATTTCTTTACTAATTGTTTCGATATAAGGAAGATAATCTTCTGTAACAATATCTTGATCCTGCTGAATGATCACTTTAACCGGAAGTGAATCACCTTGGCCGAACCCTTCCTCAATTGCATCTAGTCCTTTAACAGATTCATAGTCACTACCAATCTCGTTTACTGTATTAAACGACAGTTGATCGTCGTAAGTGAAAAGTAGTGGAACCATAATAACAGCGACAACGAGCATAGACCAAATGGGCTTGTTAATAGAGAAACGACCGAACGAAGTCCACAGTTTACTATCTTTGTGTGACGCTGATTTCTTTGAAGGCCAGAACAACTTATCTTTTAATAAGGCCATAAAGAATGGCACAAGCGTAAACAGGACGAGCATAAGAATCGCGATTCCTACAGCAACCCCAACAGCTGATTTAAATATCGGGAAGTCTGCAAAGCCAATCGCTGCGAAACCGATGAATACAGCTAATCCACTAATTAATAAGGTACGACCTGCTGTTTTGTAAGTATTCACAATCGCATCTTCTACAGAATGTCCCTCAGTTAATTCTTCTTTATACCTGCTTAAGAGGAGGATACAATAGTCTGTTCCAATCCCGAACAGGACGGCAACGAGGAAAATCTGAGTATAGTTGGATACAGGAAAGCCGATCCAATCAATCAAAAAGGCTACGATCGATTGACTTAGGAGATACGTAACCCCTACTGCAAGTAAAGGAATGAAAGGTGTTGTAATCGAACGAAAAACGGCCAAAAGTAGAACGAAAATCAACACAACAGTAATGATTTCAGTACGTTCAAGTCCTTTTTGAGCACTTTCATTCACATCGTGATTAATAATGGATTCACCTGTAAGGTAAGCGGTCGTATTGTCTGGAATTAGATCCTGACGAATATGATTGGCGAGTTCATTCACTTCATCGTCTGTTCCATCGACTGTAATGGGAAGAAGAATGGTTTGTTCGTCATCTGAAACAAGTTGATCAGACATCTCTTCACTTTCAAATGGATCGAGTACTTCTTTTATGAGTGAGCCTTCTCCAGCAATTTCTTCTGCAATTGAAGAAACTTTTTCTTTAGAGTCCTCATTTACTGGTTCATCGAAGGTGAAGACAAGTGAAATGGTTTCATCGCCCGCACCAGCTTCCTCAAGAATGTCTGCGGCTATTTTTGAATCTGCATTTTCAGGTAATTGAAAGGTTCCAGCATCTTCAGCCTGTTTCGTAAGGTTAGGGGATAAAACAAATAGTACGGCTGTTAGAGCAATAAGTGCAATGGCAATTGGCCATTTGAATTTTAAAATTTGTCTCATTTTGCATCTCCTTCTGCTTTTAAAATTGAACTTAACTTGCGGAAAATACGCAGGAATTCATCGATTTCCTCTTCATGAAAATCGTTTAAAACGATTTTCTCTACATGTTCATAGATCACTTTATCAAATAAGTCGACAACGTCATTTCCTTTTTCAGTAAGCGTAATCGATTTCCCTCTTAGGTCCTCTTCGGAATCAACTGTGACCACGAGTCCTTTCATCTCAAGTTTTTTGTAACGGTTTGATATAGCGCTTTTGTGAACGCCTTGTAAAGAAGCGAGCTTCCCAGGTGAAATACGACCTGATTTAGAAATAATTTGAAGCATCTGAAGCTGCTCTGAAGAATATTCTTCAAATAGTTGATGCTCAAAAGAACGAATAATTCGTTCTGTTCCATACATGATCACTTCTTCGAAAAGCTCAACGGCTTCACATAACTTCTTATTCATTTACCATTCCTCCACTAGTTTACCCTCTAAACATTATTAGTTTACCCTCTAAACTATGGTTTTTGCAACTATTTAATACGCATGAAGTGTGAAGCTCAGTGAAAGGGAGTATTTCATAATAACGTTTTAAGTTAACGATAAGGTGGAGAGGAAGAATAGGTCTCGTTTTAAATAACTTTCAATAAGAGCAGTAGGGTATGTTGATGAAATTTCTGTTTCTGTTCACGGAATTTCTTTTTCAATACACTAGAAATCTACCAAATGATAAAATAAAATGTAAATTTGCAGAATTTTGGCACAATATGTATTGCATAATACGATCGACGGTATTATGATTAAAGAAACCATCGATTGTTCGCTAAAACGAAAGGGAGGAATGAGAATGAAGAGTACTGGTGTGGTTAGAAAAATTGATGAACTAGGCCGAATTGTCATTCCAAAAGAACTCCGACGAACTTTAGATATTAACGTGAAAGATCCAATTGAAATCTTCACAAGTGAAAACAGGGTGGTCTTACAAAAGTATCAGGCAGATATGGCATGTATGGTTACTGGAGAGATATTAGACGAAAATCAAACATTTGGAAATGGAAACATTGTTCTTAGCCCAGAAGGAATGGCGCTTCTGAGAGAAGAATTGGAAATGAAGCTAGGAAAGAAAAATGAGGAAATACTTAAAGCGAAATAAGTGTTATCTGTAACACCCTTCCAAAGGAGAAGGGTGTTTTTTGTTAAAGGTAATTTAATGAAGGTTGTTGGTTATCCAATAGAATAGCTGGAAATTTTGAGTTTTTATCATATAAGCTAATATACCTTCTAACAATTGAGATTCTTTATAAAGATCAAAGAGGATAGCGTGGGAACTTTTCTACTAATGTAAGTTAAAATGATAAGAAGATAAGCGTGGCTAATAACGTAATTTCAATAATAGATCTCTTAAATGAGGATCTTCCATCATTGAAGACCCAAATTTTCTTGTAATTTCAGTTAATGCAATATCATGATAGAAGAACTCTGTGAAAAAGGTAACTAGTGGTCGTGATTTGGTGTGAATCGCCTGCCAGCTTGTATCTTCGATTCCGGCAAATAGAACGTCCTCATTATCTACAATAACAATACGACTCCGCTCTAACTTTTGGTGAGCGCTGTCGGGAATTAAAGTTGTTACGTTATTAAGGTTAGAATCTATCTCTCCAATTGAATGTAATTCAACGATAACGCCTTCAGCTTCTTTTTCCGCAAGTAAGGAGAGGTGCTGCTCGATATCATCGGCCCAGCCCGAAAAGATAATAGAGCTCGATGAATGTTGAAGTAACTCTGAGACAAGGGAATGAATCGACTGGTCTTCTTTAAGTGTCCAAACGCGATCATCTGCTTGCTTCTTACGAGTTTGAATTGATTTTAATTGTGTAATATTTTCGTTGAAATCACTTTTAAGCTTGGTGATCGCTGAATCAATTGGAAGAGCGGTATATAGTCTTTTTTTCTCAGTGGTTGATTCTAACACCATCCCTTTCTCAATCATACGACGGAGAACGTCATAAACCTTGGAACGAGGAACACCAGAACGTTTTACAATAGCTGTGGCATCCAGTGCTTCATCTATTGTGATCAGTGCTTCATAGACTTGACTTTCATATTGAGTAAATCCAAACTGTTGCAGCATGTATCGATTCTCCTTGCTTCATCTAATCTTTCTTATTATGATATCACACCAACTTACCAGTCAAAAGCGTCCTTCATTTACCTATTGCCTTCTATTCTAAAAAAAGTTACTCTTTTAGTGGTAACTTAATAAGAGAGGTGCAAGAGGTAATGAATAAACGTGTTTACTTACTTACGATTGTTTCATTTGTAGTAGGAATGGTGGAATTAATTATAGGAGGAATTCTTGATCTTGTAGCAGAAGATCTTCAAATAAGTTTGGGGAAGACAGGTTTATTAATTAGTGTTTTCTCTATCGTATTTGCATTAATGGGTCCTGTTCTACTTTCTGTAACTGCAAAGATAGAACGGAAAAAATTGATGCTATTCTCACTCGTTATTTTTTTAATAGGGAATCTAATTGCAGTCATTAGTACAACGTTTAGTCTGTTAATGACAGCGAGAATCATCTCGGCGGCAAGTGGTTCTCTTCTTGTTGTGCTATGTGTCACTATTGCTTCAAATATAGTAAAACAGGAATATCGCGCAAGAGCTATAGGGGTTGTATTTATGGGGATTAGCGCTTCTCTAGTTTTGGGAGTGCCAATTGGATTAATGCTTGGAAATGCTTTTGGATGGAAAGCGCCTTTTGTTTTAATCCTAGTTCTCACACTGTTATCAATGGTGGGAGTTACCTTGTTTATGGAAAAGATTCAGCCTAAACCCGCGGTTCCACTTCGAAAACAGCTACAAACCCTGAAAGATAGACGTGTATTTTCAGCACAGTTAACATCCTTAATGTTTTTAACAGGTCACCTAACTCTTTATGGATATCTAACGCCGTTTCTCAAAACAACGCTTGGATTATCGGGAAGTTGGGTAAGTATTGTTTATCTGATCTTTGGAGTGGCTGCAGTTGCCGGGGGCGGACTAGGTGGAATGGCTTCAGATCGATTTGGAACAAGACCAACAATACTTATATCGATTCTGGTTTTTGCTGTTGCGATGTTTATTATTCCCTTTTCAACTTTCTCCTTTCCAGTCTTTCTTATCATAATGGTAATTTGGAGTATGCTGAGCTGGGGGATTACACCTGCACAACAAAGCTATTTAATTGAACTTGCGCCAGAATCATCTGATATTCAACAAAGCCTGAATAATTCTGCTCTTCACCTCGGAATTGCACTGGGCTCCTCGGTTGGAGCTTTTGTCATTGAAAACAGCTCAGTTGAAATGAATGCCACTGTTGGAAGTGTCTTTATTTTACTTTCACTTGCTGCCGCGGTATTTTCTATGAAGAGAGGTAGCGGGAATACGTCAACGCAATTGAACAATCAAGCAGGTTAGTTGAGATTAAGAATTGATTTTGAAATAATATGGATAGACAATCCAAAAGGAGAGTTTACTCATGAATGTATTGGTTATTGGTGCAAACGGCCAGGTAGGTCAAAAAGTTGTTAATCTTCTTGATAATAACAAAGACCATTCCTTAAAGGCGATGGTCCGAAAGAAAGAACAGGCGGATGAATTAGCCAACCGCGGAATTGAATCAGTAGTAGCGAGTCTTGAAGACTCAGTCGATACTATTTCTGAGGCTATGAAAGGGAGCGACGCCGTTATTTTTGCTGCTGGTTCTGGTGGAAGTACTGGATCAGATAAAACATTATTAGTAGATCTAGATGGAGCAGTAAAAACGATCGAAGCAGCTGAAAAACTTGGCATTAAGCGTTATGTGATGTTGAGTGCACTTCAAGCACACAACAGAGAAAATTGGAGTGAGGCATTATTGCCATACTACGCTGCAAAACATTACGCTGATAGAGCGTTAGAAGCAAGTTCATTGGACTATACTATTGTGCGCCCAGGTGGTCTTTTGAACGAAGAAGGAACTGGTGAGGTGTCAATCGCTGAGAATCTAGGACGTGGATCGATTCCACGTGATGATGTAGCTGAGGTTATCGTTTCTACACTAATGAAGCAAAATACGATTCGCCGATCTTTCGATTTGATTTCTGGGGATAGCGGGATTACTCAGTCAATAGAATCTCTATAATAATAAGGTGACCGATTCTTTATGCGAAAGAATTGGTTTCCTTACTTTTCTTATTTAAAGAATACAAAATGCTGTTGAGTTTACGGTAAGAGATCTTTACAATATGTATTGAGTACATAAATCTTTTCATCTAAAAGGAGTCTAACTATGGAAAAAGTATTGATTTTCGGACATAAAAATCCTGATACGGATACGATCACTTCTGCTCTCGTTTATGCCGATTTAAAAAGGAAGCTTGGCATGAATGTAGAGGCAGTCCGCCTTGGTGCAGTCAATGGAGAAACACAATACGCGTTAGATCAATTTAATGTGGAAGCTCCACGAATGGTTCAAACAGTTTCGAATGAAACAAATGAGGTTATTCTTGTTGACCACAACGAACGTCAACAGAGTGCAGAGGATATTGAAAATGTTCGGATTCTAGAAGTGATTGACCATCACCGCATTGCGAACTTCGAAACAGCTGACCCTGTTTATTACAGAGCAGAACCAGTTGGTTGTACAGCAACGATTCTAAATAAGTTATACAAAGAGAAGAATGTTCAGGTTGATAAAAACATAGCTGGTCTTATGCTTTCTGCGATTATTTCTGACTCTCTTCTTTTCAAATCACCAACATGTACGGAGGAAGATATAGCTGCGGCTAGCGAACTTGCTGAAATAGCTGGAGTAAATGCCGAAACATATGGTCTTGAAATGCTTAAGGCTGGGGCGGATATGAGCAGTAAAACGCCTGCTGAACTGATCTCTCTTGATGCGAAAGAATTTGGTATGGGAGCTTCTAAAGTGGAAGTAGCTCAAGTTAACGTTGTTGATACTCTCGATGTTCTTGCTCGTCAGGATGTAGTTGAAGAGGAAATGAGAAAAACGATCGAAGCTAAAGATCTTGATCTTTTCTTACTTGTTGTAACGGACATTCTTACAAATAACTCAACGGCTTTAGCACTAGGTAAACAGGCAAATAAAGTCGAGAAGGCTTTTGATGTCACATTAATTGAAAACCTTGCTGTACTTGAAGGCGTTGTTTCTCGTAAGAAACAAATCGTTCCTGTTCTAACAGAAACGTTTACAGCTTAATGATAGTTCCAAACGTGGACAGATTCTAAGGGGATCTGTCCACGTTTTATTAATTTATTGTGAAAAAACACCATAAAAGTCATACTAAATATACACGTCAGAATTTATGAAGCTGCTTTCTAATAGGTTCATAATCAAAAAGTTTCCCTTCGTAAGTTAGTAACAGCCTTTCGCATTTGCGAAAATCATCTGGAGTGACAAGTGCTGGAAGCTTGTTCCAAAGTTGAATGCCGGAACGATAAAGAACTTCAGCAACAAATTGAGAACAAAAATAAGAATTACTAAACTCAATAGGTTCATTTATTGAAACCCCCAGAACGCCGAGAATATTGTACAAAAATCGCTGTTTGTTTCGAATGAATATCTTTAGCAAGCGCTTCATTTTGTGCACATCACGTTCTGTTACGTTGAGTTCATAGATCACGCATGTCGTCTTGGGGTATCGACGGTATGTGCCAGTTAGGACATCCTCTTTCACAAATCCACCATTTAGAGGATTACCAGGCTTTTTTCTTCCAAAGCTATACATATCATTTAATTCTTCATCGAAGGCTAGTGATGCATGATTGTAAGGAGCTTTAGTATATTTTTTAATCGATTTTGTAAAGAGCGTACCGGTATCAGAAAGTAAAATATATATTTTATGACTCATCATGGCATCCTTATAAATTTGACGTTTACTCTCATTATACATAAATAGATTGATAAGGAGGTACCCCTTCTGGAAAGTACAAAATGGACATTGTCAATTATTTTATTAGGTCTTTTATTTGCACAGGCTGCTTTCCTTGTTGCGAAAAAAAAGCAGCCAAACAAGGACTTTACGGGACTATCGTTAAAAGTAAAAACGTGGTGGGGCATGTTTGGCGTTTTTTGTCTTGCTACACTATTTAATCCAATCGTTTCCTTGTTTTCTTTAATGATACTAAGCTTTTTCGCATTAAAAGAATATTTCTCAATGATGAAAACTCGGAAAGCTGATAGGAGAATTTTTCTATGGTCCTATGTCGCTATCCCACTCCAATTCTATTGGATCCTAATCGATTGGTATGGAATGTTCATTGTGTTTATACCAGTTTATGTTTTCTTATTGCTACCGCTTCCACGTATTATAGGAAAAGGGACGCTAGGTTTTCTAAGATCAGTTAGTTCGACTCAATGGGGTTTAATGCTAATGGTTTTTGGTCTAAGCCACCTTGCCTATTTCCAAATAGCTAGCCCAATTTATGGAGCCAATTTAGTATTATTTCTTGTATTACTAACTCAGGCAAATGATGCAGTTCATTACATCATTTCTCTTTATGTAGGCAAGCGTAAAGTCGTTTCATCCTCCAATCCTTATCTTACCTTAGAAGGATTTTTATGCGCAATTATCGTTACAACAGCACTAGCCTATACGTTATTTCCTTATTTAACGCCTTTTGGTGCGTTGTTTGGAGTTTTATCAGGAGTACTAATCAGCGTCGCTGGCTTTCTTGGTAGTCTAACAATCTCCGTTCTGAAGAGGGATCTCTTACTTGGTGACGATCGAAGAATGAAAGCTTTGGAGGGAAATTACTTAAGTAGAGTGGACAGTCTTGCATACACATCACCTGTTTATTTCCATGTGATTCGGTACTTTTTTGATTTTATGTAAGTAAAAGAGCATGTTTCATACAGCTAGGAAAGATATTTTAGCTTGTTGTTATCGAGGATGCGACAAAATAAAGCACGACAGCAGAAAATACCGCGGTCGTGCTTTACGTTTATTCACCTAGCAAAGATAATCCACCATCGACAATAATCGTTTGCCCGCGAATCATACTTGCTGCTGGAGTTGTTAAGAAATAAGCGGTATCTGCCATATCTGTAGGCTCTACTAGGCGTCCTGCTGGATTTCTTTCCTTAGCAGATTCTAATAATTCTTCTCTGTTTGGAAAATGTTTAAGAGCGTCCGTATCCACAGCGCCACCAGAAACAGCGTTAACGACAATTCCTTTTGGTGATAATTCAACAGCGAGATAGCGAGTAATCGCTTCTACGGATGCTTTAGATACGCCAACAGCAACATAATTTGGAAGTGCCCTGATTGATCCAAGACTTGATAGGGCTACAATCGCTCCTCCACCATTTTTCTCCATGATTTTAGCGGCTTCTTGTGCAGCAAATAGATATGCTTTAGCATTGATGTTCTGTGTCCAATCCCAATGACTTTCTTCTATTTCCATTAGAGGTCTTAAAACACCTGAAGCGGCATTGTTAACAAATACATCAAGTCGACCAAATGTTTCTTCTGTTTCATGAAATAAAGAAGTGATTTGCTTCACTTCACCAACATTTGCTTTAACGATATGTACAGTAATGCCATATTCGCTTTCTAATTCTTGTTTTGTTTGTTCCGCATCTTTCTTCTTTCTCATAAAGTTGAGAACAAGGTTGTAGCCTTCGGAAGCAAATTTTCGTGCTATTGCTTTACCGATACCTCTTGTTCCGCCTGTGATTAGCGCTACTTTATTACTCATCATAAGTCACCTCTTCAATATTTACTCCAACCTATCATACAGGAACAAGAAGCATGTGAAAAGTTTCGTGAAATCAAACTGAGGAGAATTGGTAGGAAAAGCTTTTAAGATAGAGGGTGTATTCATTGGGAAAGTATACAATTATGATATACTTTCATCTAGAAACAAATTATGCTGAATAGTTGAGTAGAGCATGGAGATGAAAGTGAATATATTAAAATCAGTTTTGGTCAAAACTGCCAGTAAACTGTTTATTTAGGGAGCTGATTTGAAGAAAACTTTTTTAGGGAAATACTGGATGTAATGAGTATACTTGGTTTAGGGATCCAATACTTGAGAGAAGTGTTGGAGACAGAAATTATGTATAATTGCAGCTTTTCTTTCAGAGGAGGCATTATAAACTAAAAGCGCTTTCGTGGATTGGTAAGATGATTTTTTATGAAAAACACATCCAAAGTAGACTGAGTAACGTTAGCTATACATAAGCTTCCTGCCTCTTCAGGCTAGCGTCAGTTGCGATGAAAAGGAGAATGATATGAGAGAACTTAACGATGCCGAGCTGTATGTTAAGGTGCAGGCAAAGGATAAAGAAGCTCTCTCATCTCTTTACGATCGATATGAAAAGTTGTTATATTCTTTCTCATATCGAATTGTAAAAGATGGAGGACTTGCAGAAGAAGTTATGCAAGAAGTGTTCATAAAGCTATGGAAAGGGAAGGCCGAGTATAGTGCTGACAAAGGGAAATTCTCTTCTTGGCTCCTTACAATGACGCGACATACAGCAATTGATTTGCTCCGCAAACAATCAAAAGAGCCAGATTTTGAACTAGATGAACGAGACTCTCTTCATAGTGATGAATCTTCAGTGGAAGATCAGGTTGAATGGAAAGAGCGAGGACAGATACTTCGTACAGCTGTATCAAAACTTAAAGATGAGCAACAGAAAATAATTGAAATGTTCTATTTTAAAGGAATGACGCACAAAAAGATCTCTGAAGAGTTCGACCTCCCTCTGGGTACTGTTAAAGGCCGAATTCGGCTAGCGCTCAAACATTTAAATACCAGTCTCAGAGAGAAAGGAGGGGTCTCAGATGAAAGCAAATTGTGAGCAACTACTTGACTATTTTAATGAAACCTTATCAGAAGAAGAAAAAGAACGGTTCGAAACTCACCTTTTATCTTGTGAAGAGTGCAGAGAGGAGTTAAAGGAGCTGGAAGAATTGACAGGTGACCTTCCTTATCTCTCTATACCAGAAGAACCACCCGCTGGAATGAAAGATCGTGTTTTGACAAGTGTGTTTGAGAGCGATGCTGAAGAAGTAGGTAACAATGAAGTCGAAAACCTGGAAGAGAAACAGAGTAATGCAGTAATAGATCTGCAGACAGAAAGAAAATCAAGACAGAGGAAGTGGGTAGCGCCCGCATTAGCAGCAGCACTTTTTCTCTCCCTTGGTGGAAATTTGTATACGTATATAAACGAATCTGATGGCGGGATAGATAATTCAGAACAAATTTCATCTCTTATCAAAGCTGTACAACTACAGCCAACTGAAGCAGAAGCTTCAGCAGGATCTGCAGCGCTTATGAACGAAGATGGAAAAATGAATTTAGTTGTACAAGTGAACGATGTGTCAGGAGTTGAAGGTGATCAAGTGTATCAAGTTTGGTTACTTGAAGGTGAAAAACCATACCGCGCAGGCTCATTTGTTCCGAATCAGGAAGGAAAAGGTGAGGTAGCTTATCAGGTAGATTATGAAGGTGAGCACGACTGGGATGCTGTCGCAATTACCCTTGAACCGGACAATACAAGTGAAACGCCTAAAGGGAAAATTATACTAAGTTCAGGTTTATAGATCACAGAAAACAGAGACGTAAAATTCGTCTCTGTTTTTTTATGAAAATAGAGAAAGGAAAAGCTGAATAATAGAACATGACACTAAAATAAATCAATGTGAATATGACGGGGTTTTTAGTAAAGCAGTATGGGGTATATTATACTAAATTCTTATAAAAATTTGATAATAAGTTCGGTTTTGCTTATGATTAGTAACGATGTGGTTATTATTTTGAAATATTTTTGAGATCCACATAATAAATGTAGGAGTGGAGAGAATGAACAAAGTTACTAACGTTTTCTGGATAGGAATCGCTATTGCGATTGTCTTCGTTGGTTGGGGCGTGCTGATGCCAGATAACCTTAATCAGGTTATGACGGTTTCCCAAAATTTCTTCTTAGAACAGTTTGGTTGGTTTTATCAGCTTGCCGCAACTTTCTTTTTAATATTTGCAATTTATTTGATTTTTAGTCGATTTGGGCATATCAAATTAGGAAAGGATACAGATAAGCCTGAATATAGCAGGCTCACTTGGTTTGCTATGCTCTTTAGCGCCGGGATGGGAATAGGGCTATTGTTCTTTGGTGTATCAGAACCAATGTCCCACTTTTCTACCCCGCCATATGGTGAAGGAGGAACGGTTGAAGCCGCGCACCTTTCACTTCGATATACATATTTACATTGGGGATTCCATGCATGGGCTATATACGCAACCATCGCTTTAGCGCTAGCTTATTATAAATTTAGAAAAGGGGCGCCGGGATTAATGAGCGCAACGCTTTATCCACTATTAGGAGATAAAGTGAAAGGCCCTATCGGGATTACAGTAGATATTATTGCAGTATTTGCGACAATATTTGGTGTTGCCGCTTCTCTAGGACTTGGGGCTCAACAAATTAACGGTGGTTTAAGTTATTTAACAAACATACCTAATAATTTCACAATTCAATTGATTATTATTGCGATTATCACTGTTCTTTTTACTGTTTCAGCAGGAACAGGAATAAAGAGGGGGATAAGGTATTTAAGTAATGCTAATATGGCGCTTGCTGTATTATTGCTTATCATGTTTGTCATTCTCGGACCAACAAAATTTGTGTTAGATTTATTTGTCACTACTTTCGGAGAATACGTTCAAAATATATTTGCTATGGGCATGAGACTTGCTCCAATGAATGCAGAAAGTGAAACGTGGATTCAAGATTGGACAATCTTTTATTGGGCATGGTGGATTGCCTGGTCTCCTTTTGTTGGGACATTTATTGCAAGGGTCTCGAAAGGAAGAACGATTAGAGAGTTTATGATAGCCGTAACAGTTGTGCCAACAGTCGTTTGTGCATTTTGGTTTGGCGTATTTGGAGGATCTGGTATTTTCTTTGATTTTACTCAAGGAACAGATATAGCAGGTCAAAGTCTTGAGACGGGGTTATTTTTCTTATATGAACAACTTCCACTCGGTGGTATTTTAACTATCGTTACACTATTATTAATCTCTACATTCTTTATTACATCTGCCGATTCAGCTACATTCGTGCTTGGAATGCAAACAACAAATGGAAGTTTGAATCCCCCGAACTATGTGAAATTCACCTGGGGATTTTTGTTATCAGCATCAGCGATCGTTCTAATGATTACGGGTGGACTTGAAAGTATGCAGACGGCTATAATCGTTAGTGCTTTCCCGCTTACAATCATTCTGTTATTTACGTGCTGGGGAATGATTAAATCATTTAATGAAGAAGTACCAAGAAAGCAACGTAGTACAGATAAGAAAGCCAAGTCCAAAAAAGATCTAAAAACGGTTTAAAATAAAACCTTTGGAGAAAATTCTCCAAAGGTTTTTTAAATAGAGCTAGATACCGAGGAAAAGAAGATAAGCAATATGAGCGGTCTAACATTAACTTCCGATCAAATAAAAGCAGAGATGGAATACGCAATGTTGGCAGAATGAATCAAATTTCGCTATTATTAATGTATGTGGACTAAAAACGAGAAATCAATCATACAAAGCTGGTGGTCTCGTTTGGCTGCTACAGACCCCGGCAGGACTAGGTTACATCAAGCAGCAAGAATAACGATTAGCGTTTTTTCTTCCGTCATGACAATGCTGTGGTTGACTACAATACTTGGGATATCATTTACCCCAGCTATTCTTGCTGGGGTGGTAAGTCTTTTATCATTATTGCTTGTGAATGATGACACAGATAAAAAGAAAAAAATCACTGCCCTTTTGTTAGTAATTTCAAGTATTATTTGGCTAACACTTCGAACATTGCTTAGCTCTATTCCATTTGTTACGGATGGTTTGTTTTTACTTGTGATCTTTTTTGCTTACTACTTACAACATTATGGTTTTCGATATTTTGGACTATTTATGATTGCTTTTTTATCAATCTATTTTTCAACCTTATTGAAACTTCAACCATCCGATTTGCTCGGTTTTATCCTCGGAATTGTTGTCGGAGGAGCATACTCGTATCTATATCACTTTATTCTGTTTAGAAATCGTCCTAAAAGACAGCTCAGTCGAAGTATGAAGTCGTTTCATATTCAAACAAATCTTACGCTAGATCTCGTACTTGATGCCATTTCAGATCCGACTCCGAATCGCTATAGAGCCTTGTTATTAAAGCGAGATGTAAGAAAGCTTAATGAGTATGCACAGGTTATTTCAAGCCAATTAACAACAACTGATCCAGGAGAAGTCTGGAGTGGTATAGACGCTGAGCAACTTAGAATGTACGTCTTTGATGCTGAGATGTTAATTGAAACACTTTATCCCGCAGTTAAAAGGATGAAAGAACTTCATGCGCTTGAACATAATGAAGTAAGAAAATTGCTATATAAAGTTGTTGAATCCATTAGAGACGCTGAGGTGTTACGAAGCCACGATATCGTTGGAAACTTAAAGCAAACACAGACCGTTATTGAAGAATTAAAAAATCAGCTGATCGAATTACGAATATCTAATCATCAAAATAAAGATTGGTTATGGTTAATTAGGAGAATAGAGTCGATTGCCAATCATCTTATTGAAAGTTCAAACGAACTCGGAGCTAGACGGATGGCAAATATTGAAGAACAAGTTCGATTAGACGATCCAGAAGAAATAAAGAAAGAAAATGTTCAAGAAAGTGAAAAATCAAATCAACCAAGAGCAGCCACAAAGAAGGCGCTCCAAGCTATCGTAGCAGGCGCAGTGGCTATTTTCTTAGGTTATTTTCTTTCACCTACTCACCAGTACTGGGTTCTCCTCTCTGCATTTGTAGTACTTTTAGGAACGGATACCGTTGGAATGACGTTACAAAAAGCTTTTCAACGGTCACTGGGAACTATTTTCGGCGCGGTTGCAGGTTTTGGCCTGGCGCATCTTCTTGAAGGAAGGCTTGTCTTAGAGTTAATTGCATTATTTTGCTGTATCTTTATGGCATTTTATTTGCTCTCCATTTCGTATGCGATGATGATGTTTTGGATGACAATGCTAATCGCAATTATGTACGATTTTATCCTAGGTGGGATTACAGAACAGATTCTAATAGCTCGCGTGTTTGATACGTTAGCAGGAGCATTCATTGGTTTTCTAGCAGCAGCAGTGATCTATCCTAAAACTACACGTGAAAAGGTTGCAGATACTGCGGAAGATTTTCTTAATAAATTAAATGAGTATGTGTCGGATTATCTTGAATCCTTTTCACATACTGAAAAGAATTTTAATTTTACAAATCAGGCGTTTGGTATTGATGAACAAATGCGAAAAATCGTTGAAGATGCGAGACCGCTTCGTAATCGACCTGCTATTCTTGCCCGATCAGGGATTGAACGCTGGTTAACTGTACTAACAGCGATCAATTATTTTGCTAAACATCTATTGGCTTCGACAAATCGAAATAACCGTTCAACTATCATAGAAGGATCAGAGAACACACTTTTCGAGGTTAATGAAGTGATTAAACATAATGTCCATACATTACTTAAACTATTAAAAGGTGAAACAGGGTTAACGATGTATAGTTTAAATAAAGAAAGAGAGCATATTGAAGGTCTTTCAGAAAAAGTTAAATATGAAGATGTAAATTTGAAAAAGTTTGTAAATGACCTCTATTATATATGGAGAATTAACCAGTCACTTTTGATATTAGGGAAGGAACTTGGCTCAATAAAGAATAAAGAAGCATCTGATCATTTTAATATGAATCGTAACCTGGAGCAGTAACGCACCGGGTTAGTTTTTTGTTGAGCAAAATGTTGATGGGGCGATTGAAATTAAGCTTTCATTCGAATAAACCAGAAATCAATACATCTAAATATAGGCTAACAAATCCTTAATGAAATGACTTGAAGTGGGAGCTATGAAAATAAATCGAAAATGATTAGTTTATTAAAAGTTAGAGCGGGAATAGAGAGAGGTGACAGTATAATTTTAATTAAGGATTGACAATAGGAGGAAATATTCATGGTTAACAACAAGACTGTATTTATTACAGGCGCAGCTAGAGGTATTGGTTTTGAAATTGGTGAAACGTTCGCAGAGAATGGAGCAAAAGTTGTTCTATCTGACATAAATGAAGAAGGAACAGAAGAAGCTGCTCAGAAACTAAGAGATAAAGGTTATAACGCTATTGGTATTAAAGCAGACGTGACAAATGAAGATGAAATTAAACAAGCAATTGACCGTACTATAGAAGAATACGGTCGCTTAGACGTGTTAATAAATAATGCGGGACTTCAGCACGTATCTGCATTAGAAAACTTCCCAACTGAGAAGTTTCGTATGATGCAGGATATTATGCTTACAGCTCCTTTCATAGCAACAAAGCATGTATTTCCAATCATGAAGAAACAAGGATTTGGGCGAATTATTAACATGGCATCTATCAATGGTGTCATCGGTTTCGCAGGGAAAGCGGCTTACAATAGTGCCAAGCATGGGGTCATCGGCCTTACAAAAGTTTCTGCTCTTGAAGGTGCGGAACACGGTATCACAGTAAATGCCATGGCACCAGGATATGTTGATACACCACTCGTAAGAGGACAGATGGAAGATCTAGCGAAAGAACGCGGAGTAGAGCTAGAAAAGGTACTAGAAGAAGTAATCTATCCACTTGTACCACAAAGAAGACTTCTTGAAGTGAAAGAGATAGCTGATTACTCAATGTTTATCGCAAGTGATGCAGCGAAGAGCATTACAGGGCAAGCCCTTCTAATTGATGGTGGCTATACAGCTCAGTAAATTTAGATTTTACTAAAAAAATAAAAAAGCAGCGCCTTCTAATGAGAAGCGCTGCTTTTTTATTGATCGCTAAAGGCTATTTGAAGACCAATTAAAGCAAGCAATAAAGCTTTTGCAAGATTGAATTTTCTAGCTAGAGCATGATTTTCTACGACATAGAATGCGATTTTTCCTGCAAAAAAGCTTATTGCACTAAAGATAAGAAAGGCTTGTAGAATGAAAACCCCTCCTAAAATTAACATTTGAAGAGCGGGTGAATTCGCCTGCTGGTTTACAAAAGGTGGAAGAAGGGCGAGAAAGAATAAAGAGACTTTTGGATTTAAAATATTCATAACAATCCCTTTTCGATATAAAGAAAAATAAGGTCTGCTAGGTTGACTTAGGGGTTTAGCTGCGGATCCGCTATCTTTAAAAGCTTCATATGCCATGAAAAGTAAGTAAGCTGCCCCGCTAAACTTAACAATCGAAAAGGCGAGAGTGGATTGATAAAGGAGGGCAGAAATTCCTAAGGTAGCAGCAGAAATATGAACAAGTAGTCCTGAACAGAGGCCAAGAGAAGTGGCGATACCAGCCTGTTTGTTCTGTGTGATGCTTTGAGCAAGAACAAATAAATTGTCAGGTCCTGGCATGACGGTTAGAAGAACAGCAGCAAGAAGGAATGATAGTATAATTGTAATATCCAATAGATCTCACCTTTCAAAACTATTTTCTCAAGTATATAGGAGGAATGAAAATGTATAAAGGCTTGTTCAAAGGTGCGAATGAATATTATGCGGAATATCGAAAACCATATCCTCGTGAAGTGATCCGTCAATTCGTCTCTCGATTTCAATTAGATGGTAGCGGGACATTGGCCGGAAAAGAGCAATAACTTGACAGGTTTCTCATTAATGATATAATTCTGACATCTTTTAGTGTTGTTGGAGGAATAGTTCCATGGAACCCATTTTACTTGATATACCAAATAAATTTAGCACTGACCGTTTACATATACGTTCTCCACTACCTGGGGATGGTGTTTCGGTTCATCAATCAATTGATGCCTCGTTAGAAGAGCTTAAACCCTGGATGCCTTTCGCACATATAGATCAAACGGAAGAAGATGTTGAAGCGAATATCCGCGAATCTCACGTAGCGTTTTTAAAGCGGGAGGATCTTCGACTATTACTCTTCCATAAACAGACGGGTGATTTTATCGGTTCCTCAGGGTTACATCGAATAGATTGGAACGTTCGTAAATTTGAAATCGGTTATTGGATTGATTCTAGATACGCTGGTCAAGGCTATATGTCTGAAGCGGTCCAAGGCATTGTAGATTACGCCTTTTCAGAGCTTAACGCTAGAAGGCTAGAAATTCGTTGCAATGCGACAAATTGGCGAAGTCGGCGAATTGCCGAGAAACAATCGTTTCAACTTGAGGCTATTTTACGAAACGACCATGTCTCAATTGATGGCAGTAAACTAACTGATACATGCGTCTATGCTTTAACAAAAAAATAAATTTGGTAAGAATATGCATCTTACTTATGGGAGGAATAAGGTTCTTGCATCAAGAATAAACGAGTAATGAATGATTTTGATGATGGAGGGAAACTATGTGATCGAACGAGCGACGATAGAAGAAAGAGATTTTATTTTGTCGAATTCCATTCAATCTGTTAATGAAGGAACGACAAATCCTGGTATCGTAAAAGAAGAGAAAGCACTTGAAATTGTATCATCCATTCTTGATCGAGGTGGTTACCACCTCATTTATCGCGACGAAGGGGAAATTGCTGGCTGGGTATTACTTGGAGAAAACACGGATTATTTTACAGAAAGCAAGCATGGGTTCATTTATGATGTATTTGTTTTTCCAAAGTTTCGTGGGAAAGGGTATTCTAAGCAGCTCGTTCAAGCGAGTATTGAAAACTTCAAAGAACAGGGGTATGAGGAAATTCGTTTGAATGTGTATTCCTCTAACTTCGCGAAATACATTTATAAAGACATTGGATTTCGAGAACTTCAAACGATCATGGTTTATAAATAGTTGTCCAGCTTCTTTTCATTTATTAAAAGAATGTGAAAAACAACTCATAATCAATCATCATGCCCTTGGAACTTGCTACACTATTTTTGCAGGGACTTCCCCGGTTCCTGCCCCCCTTAAAATATAAAGTGTGAGCCCCATGCATTTCCCAGCATGGGGCTTTTCCTTTTCAATCACACAGAAATGAGGGAGAGTATTGGTATATCAATTTAAGTTAATAAGTCAAGAAGAAGTCGAGCGAATTATCTCGTGGAACTATGATGGGGTATACTCATTTTATAATATGGACGAGGATCTTGAAGATCTGAAAGAGTTCCGGGAAGATGCAGCCAGCAATGAAAATTATTGGAGCGTCTACCAAAGGGATCATCTTATTGGTTTTTTTAGTTTTCATGAGCATGAAGACAACCATATAGAAATTGGTCTAGGAATGTGTCCCGATAATGTTGGAAAAGGAGAAGGCTTTTCTTTTTTGGAGGCTGGCCTTCAAAAAGCAGTTGAATTGTATCGTCCAACTTCTTTTGGAATGGCAGTAGCTGAATTTAATAAACGAGCCATAAAAGTGTATCAAAGGGCTGGATTTCAAATCACTCATCTGTTTATGCAACAAACCAATGGGCGAGAATTTCAATTTGTTGAAATGAAGAAAAACCTCGTTTAAAACAATAATTGCAAAATACTAAATAGACCGATAGAATGAATCAAAATTACATTTTTTAATTTCCTTATTGAGAGAGGCGGAGGGACTGGCCCTTTGATGCCCGGCAACCTGATAGACAAGGTGCCAAATCCAGCAGAGTCTATGCTCTGAGAGATAAGGAAGAGCTCTGAAGCGAACTCTTCCTTATTAGTTAGGAAGAGTTTTTTAGACGATTCAATAAATGAGAGACGGGTTGTGAAGGATTTGAAAAAAGCTGACCGTATTCGCAAAATGAAAGTTCCAGATGCAAGTGAAATGTATGGTGATCGTCTGCCACCGGGGCAAGTACTTACAGAAAGGTTCCCTATTCTACATGAAGGTGATGTACCTGTGTATGAGATGTCGACATGGAACCTAAGTGTATTTGGAGAAATTGATAAGGAAGTGATCATTTCCTATAGCGACATACTTGCCTTACCACAGAAGAAAGTAAAGTGTGATATTCACTGTGTCACAAGGTGGTCTAGGTTTGATAATACTTTTGAAGGGGTTTTGATTAAGGATTTTATGAACGCATATGGGATAGTACCGAAAACGAACCATGTTATGCTACATGGTGACCATAACTATACAACGAATATTCACCTCACTGACTTAATGAGAGATGATGTTATTCTTGCCCACTCAGTTGATGGAGAGAAATTAACGGCAAAACACGGATGGCCTCTCAGGTTAGTTGTACCGCATCTTTACTTCTGGAAAAGTATTAAATGGATCAGAGGTATAGAATTTATCAATGAAGACAAACCTGGTTTTTGGGAACAAAACGGATTTCATAACCATGCCGATCCATTTAAAGAAGAAAGGTTTTCTGGAGAGGATTTGGGACTACCGGAAGATGAATGGGAGAAAAAAGAGTTTGATTAATTTTTCTTAAAAAAGCGGGCGTGATTAACACATATAGAATTGATTGAGGAAAAGGTAGTTTATTATCACATTCTAAATATCATCATATCTATAAAAAATAGTTAAAACTTGAAAGTCAGCAGAACCTTAGTATGTGTGGGTTTTGCTGACTTTTTATTCTCTCGTAATTAAAAAAAGAGAAGAATTTTAAAAAAGAATGATCCAAATGGATCTTCTCTCCGTTAGCTAAGTGTAAATCAAAATTAAGGGGAGTGGATTTGAAAATGAATACGAACAAGAATATGAAAAAGAAAGTGATCGATTGGAAAAAGGGACTATTAATTGTTCCGCTTAGCTTTTCACTTTTAATACCAACTGCTGGAGCATTTGCCTCTGACCACGACCAGCAAATGGACAAGCCTACAGTAGAAACACCAGGTGCTGATCTTCGTGCTGATCTTGGCCATTTACTAAGTGAGCATGCTTATCTTGCAGTAGAAACAATGAGAAAAGGAGCTGAAGGTTCTGCAGATTTTGAAGCTTCTGCTGGTGCCTTAAGTGAAAACACGGAAGACCTTACAGCTGCGATTACATCCGTTTATGGTGAAGAAGCAGGAGCTGAATTTAATGAAATTTGGAGCAATCATATCGGTTTCTTCGTTGACTATGTGAAAGCAACAGGTAATGAAGATGAAGATGCAAAACAAAAAGCTTTAGATAGCTTAGATGGTTATAAAGAAGATTTCTCTAATTTCTTGGAAAATGCAACAGGAGAACGACTTCAAGCTGAAACATTGTCTGAAGGACTTCAAGCTCACATTAATCAGTTGATTGGTTCATTTGATAGCTATGTAGCAGGTGATTATGAGATGGCTTACGAGAAAGAACGTGAAGCGATTGCTCACATGCAAATGGTGGCTAAAGGATTCTCTGGTGCCATTACTGATCAGTTCCCAGACAAGTTCGAGAACACAAAAGCCGTAACACCAGCATCTGATCTTCGTGCAACATTAGGTCATTTATTATCTGAACATGCTGGTCTTGCAATGATGACAATGCAGAACGGAATCGACGGATCAGAAGACTTTGATGCATCTGCAGCTGCACTAAGCGAGAATACGGATGATCTAGCTGCTGCGATAACTTCTGTATATGGTGAAGAAGCAGGAAATCAATTTAAAGAAATGTGGTCTGGACATATCGGTAACTTTGTAGAATATGTTCAAGCGACAGGAGCTGAAGATGAAGCTGCTCAAGAAAAAGCACTAAAAGCGCTGGAAGACTATCGTGCAGACTTCTCAAGTTTTCTTGAAACAGCAACTGAAGGTAGATTAGAAGCGGGACCATTATCTGAAGGGTTACAAATGCATGTGAATCAATTAATATCTGCGTTTGATAGCTACACTACGGAAGACTACGATGCAGCTTATGATTCGGTTCGTGAAGCTTATGCTCATATGTATAAGCCGGCAAAGGGACTTTCTGGTGCTTTCGTAAACCAATTCCCGGACAAATTCGCTATGGAAGCTATGCCAACTGATATGCCTAAAACAGGTATGGGTGGTACAGCTGAACAGCAAATGCCAATCGAATGGATTGTTGCAGCCATTCTTGCAACTATGGCTGCAACTGGCGTAATTGTTCGTAGAAAAATGCAGAAAAGCTAAGGGAATAGATGATAGGGTAGCCTAACATACCCGCTAGAAAAGCAATAGCCAAAGTGGCTATTGCTTTTCTTCGTGAAAAGGACGATGAACTTGCCGTACTTACGCTATAGGAAATGGTTTTAATAAAGTTTGAGATGTAAGGAGCGTTACAGCATCATGTTTTTAAAAAAGGTATACTGATAATGGGAAAATAGATGATGTCTGACTATGAAACACAATCAAGTTCGTCAAATATGTCTTTCAGTTGCTAGGATAGTTTATATGAGGGGGAAACTAGATGAAGCGAAAGTTTACATTTATTTTCGCAACGCTACTTTTTATTGTTGCATGTGGGAATAGTGAAACCAATGAAACTGGTAAAACAGAGGTGTTATCAAAGGAGTGGGATGAAATCGTATCCTCTTCTAATGGAACAGAGGTAAATCTCTATATGTGGGGAGGAGATGAAGGCATTAATCAGTACATTGATGAATGGGCAGCACCAAGATTAAAAGAGGAGCATGATATTACGCTTAATCGTCAGCCGATGAATACCGAAGAATTTATGCAAAAACTTTTAACAGAGAAAAAAGCAAATAAAAACAAAGGTACAATTGATGTCATATGGATCAATGGCGCAAACTTCAAAAATGCTAAGAATGCTGATTTATTACTAGGTTCTTTCTCAAAGAAGCTGCCTCATTTTCAAGAATACATTGGATCAAAGGATCAGAATGCTGAATATGATCAAGGGACGGAAATTGATGGATTAGAAGCTCCGTGGGGAAATGTTCAATATGTTTTTCATTACGATTCGAGCAAGATCGATACACCTCCAAGTACACTTGAGGAGTTAAAGCAGTGGATTCACGATAATCCTGGGAAGTTTACGTATCCTAACGTTTCGGATTTTACTGGTAATACGTTCGTGAAACACCTACTAATAAAAGGTGCAGGCGAAGAGTCGGGTCTTCTGGCAGAGGAATTTAACAAAGAGATTATTAAAGATTCCGAAGAATACGTGTGGAACTATCTTGATGATATAAAGTCTGATCTTTGGCGTAATGGTGAAACTTATCCTGAATCATTGACTAAACTTGATACGCTTTATAGTCAGGGGGAAATCCTAATGACTATGGGCTTTAACGAAGCAAGAGCAGAAAGTTTAATTGAAAATGGGACGTTTCCTGAAAGCACGAAGTCATTTGTTCTAAAAGATCCTGGATCGGTTTCAAATACACACTATCTCAGTATTCCATTTAATAGTCCGAATCCAGAGGGAGCTATGACAGTTATTGATTTTCTTGAATCGCCAGAAGCTCAAATAGCTAAAATGGATCCTACAATGTGGGGGGAAGGTACGGTATTAAATTTCGATAAATTGAGTGAAGAGGATCAGAAGATTATTGGAAACCTTGACCGGGGAGAAAGCGTACTTTCCACAGAGGTTTTAAATGAATATAAGCTACCAGACTTAGATACAGGTTACACGGAGTGGATTAATAATGAATGGGCGAATCGGGTTATTGAGCAATAAGTGGAAATTACGTTTATATTTATTACCTGCGATTGCGGTCACATTGCTACTTGTAGGGCATGGAATGTGGTCAGCGGTAGCTCAAAGTTTTCAAACAATAGATGGGGAATGGACTATTGCAACATACGCGGAACTTTTTAGTAATCATGCTTTTTTTCATTCCCTTAAATTAACGTTTCGAGTTGCCGTCCTGTCCACTTTACTATCGTTAGTGATAGGATTAGTAATGACTAGAATGTTATATGAGTTATTTAAAGATTCAACGTTGAAGATACTTGTATGGATACCGATGTTAATTCCGCATTTTGTTGCAGGTTATTTAGTATTTTTGTTTTTCTCGCAAAGTGGACTGTTCTCTTCTCTACTTTATCAAGTGGGAGTATTAGAGAGTCGAGGGAATTTTCCAGTTCTTGTTCAAGAGAAATTTGGGTTGGGGATCATTTTAACATATATCTGGAAGGAAGTTCCTTTTGTAATTCTCATGCTGTTGCCTGTTTATTATGAGATCGATCATCGCTATTCTGAAGTCGTTCGAACGCTAGGTGGAAGTAAGTGGGATGTTTTTAAAACAGTTGAACTACCCTGGATACTCCCGATTCTCATCGAAACAGCAGTAATCTTATTAGCATTTGTCGCTTCTGCGTTTGAAATCCCATATTTATTAGGTGTTACACGACCAGAAATGTTACCAGTTAGAGCGTACGAATGGTTTTATGATGGGGATTGGAGCAAGCGACCACTTGCATTTTCTGCTATGCTTCTTCCAGGTGTGCTCGCCCTTCTTCTTGCGACCTTTTCAATCGGAGCTGTGCAAAAACATAGGCTTAGAATGATAAAGGGGAGAAACAGATGAGGTTATTTTTGAAGCGTTTAGGGAAAAGAGAGTTAGCAACTAGTTTCGTGTTTGTTTTGTTTATTATTTTATTCATCCTACCTTTTGTAACAATAGGAATGAAAAGCGTCTCCGAAGGGTGGAGGTGGCCTGCGTTATTTCCAAACGAACTAAGTTTGGATGCGTGGCGTAGCATTATGAAAGATCCTTCATTAATCGAATCAATTGTTACAACGTTCAAGATTGCTCTTCTAGTTGTAATATTAAATATTTTGCTCGCAATACCAGCGGCCAGGGCTCTTTCTCACTATACGTTTAAAGGAAAATCCATTATTGAGGGACTATTGCTATCCCCTATTTTAATACCTGGCATTTTACTCGCAATGGGGCTTCAATTTACGATGATACAATTTGACTTAGCAGATAAGATGATAGGCGTTGTCATTGTCCATTTGATTCCTACGCTACCTTATGCCATTCGTGTCATGAGGGCAGGCTATGAGAGAATGGGAAGTAGTCTAAATGAGCAGGCTGCTGTACTAGGAGCCGGTCCGTTGACGCGCTTTTTGACAGTAGCCCTACCTTTATTACTTCCAAGTATTCGAAGCTTAATGTTATTAACTTTTGTTATATCTTTAGGACAATATGCGCTTACAGCTATTATTGGGGGAGGTACAGTGATCACCCTCCCATTATTATATTATCCCTATTTTTCAAGTTCGAATGAAGCAGTTATTGCAGGATTTTCAATACTTTTTGCTTTGCTTCCCCTTCTATTTATTGGCCTGGTGGAAGTTATGTTGAGGCTGGTTATTCGAGCTGTTAATCGCGTTTGAAAGGAAGATTGTTTTGAACCAGCTATTGCAATGCAGAAACCTTCATAAGAAATTTTCAAATACATCCATCTTGCAGAACCTTTCGTTTCATTTAGAAGAAGGTGAGCATTTTACAGTAGTAGGACCATCAGGATGCGGTAAGAGTACACTCCTCAGGTGTATTGCTGGTTTGGAAGCACTAAATGAAGGAGACATTTACTTAAGAGAAAAATCAATTGTAAGGCTGAAACCAGAAGATCGTTCGGTCGTTTTGATGTTTCAGGATTCATTATTATTTCCTCATTTAACAGTACTAGAAAACGTAACTTATGGTTTGAAAAGAAAAAAAGTATCAAAAAACGAACGCGTTAGGCAAGCTGAACAAATGTTAAATAAAGTAAAGCTGTCTAAATGGAAAGATACCTTTCCTCATGAATTATCAGGTGGTCAAAAGCAGAGAGTATCACTTGCAAGAGCGCTTGTGCTGAAACCAGATCTTCTTTTATTAGATGAGCCGTTTAGTTCACTTGATGCTGCACTACGAGAATCACTTCGTAGTGAGGTGAAGGATTTATTAAGAGAAGAAGGGATTACTTCACTGTTTATTACTCACGACCGTGACGAAGCTATCGAAATGGGTGATAGGCTTGCTGTTATGTATGAGGGGAGATTCATCCAAATCGGTCATCCTTATGATGTTGTCACGAATCCTTCATCTATGGAGAGCGCTAAAATTATTGGAGAAGGATTAGCTCTAGAAGAAGGGTTTATTCCGCTTAGTAAATTAAAAGCCATTTCTGTGCAAGATAAACAAAGTAACCAGGATTGTACGTTTGTTTTAGGAAAGGTAAGCGCGGTTACAGTAAAAAACAACATAGAATGCTATCGTATAACCTGGGAACAGGGAAGTATTCTTGTCATGTCAGACAGTCGTTTAGTTGCGGGTCAAGAAGTTCTATTAAGTGCTAAGAGGGAAGACATGAAAGAATATTCCAAAGATCAATGGGGTCTTGCCCAATGACTGTTAAAACACTTCTAAAAGGATTATCGTTGACGGCACTTATCATTGTTATTTACTTACTTAATCAATATGTATTTGATTTTAGACCCTCTCACATTCGTGGTTGGATTTCATCATTCGGCTTTTATGCTCCGCTCATTTTCTTGCTTATTTGTATTGGTAGACCCTTTGTGCTCTTTCCCACATCGATCATTTCGATCAGTGGTGGCTTAGTATTCGGGCCTCTACTTGGTACAGTTCTAGCGGTGGTAGGTGGTTCAACAGGAGCTCTTCTTTTCTTTTCATTAGCAAGAAAATTAGGAATGAACATTCTACCGAAATCATGGAAGCGGAAGGGAGAAAACCTTGAGAAACGATTATCAGAAAAGGGTTTTCTTTATGTACTCTTGTTACGTCTCGTTCCTTTTCTTCATTTTGATTTAGTTAGCTATGTTTGTGGGGTTTCTAATGTGAATCGGAGGAAATACTATTTAGCAACGCTGCTGGGGATGTTACCAGGTGCCATTGCATTGAATTTTCTGGGGGCAAGTTTTTTATCAAATAATTTATCATCGGTCATTATTGCTGCTGCCGTATTACTACTATTACTTATCGTAAGTCTATATATTCGCAGAAAAGCATTCGGACCTTCTGTTGAAGAAGAACTGAAATAAGGACGGTGCTGTCGTGCTTGACACTCATGCAAGGAAATATGTTCAGCCTCTAATGGATCGCACCTCAGAATCGCTGCTTCGATTAGGTCTTACAGCTAATCAAGTAACGGTTATTTCATTCATTATTGGCATTTCATCGGGGATATTTATTTATTTTGATTATTACGTTTGGGCGGTTATCGTTTTATGGGCTTCTGGTTTTCTTGATGCTGTTGATGGAACAATGGCACGTAAAACAAAGCCATCTGCTTTTGGCACCGTATTGGATGTGAGTTTTGATCGCGTTGTTGAAATTAGTGTCATATTAGGGCTTGCTTTTCGGTTTCCTGAAGCGATGTGGGCCTTGTTATTATTAAGTACTTCCATCATTTTTGCCATGACGATCTTCCTTACAGTAGGTGCTGTGTCAGAGAAAAAAGGCATCAAATCATTCTATTATCAAGCGGGAGCTGCGGAGAGAACAGAAGGTTTTCTTCTCTTTACAGCAATGATTTTGTTTCACAACTTTTTAGTTATCTTGACACTAGCGTTTGTAGCAATTGAACTATTCACTGCTTTTCAAAGACTAGCAGAAGCCAAAAGGATATTAGCATAGAGGAGATGGGACGAATGATAGAATATGATCTAATTGTAATAGGCGGGGGTTCTGGTGGACTGACTGCTGCATCTGGTGCAGCCAATATGGGAGCCAATGTTGCCTTAATCGATGATCAGCCAGGTTTAGGTGGTGACTGTCTTCATTATGGGTGTGTCCCATCAAAGGCTTTTATTACAGCTGCTAAAGAAGTTCATGCTGTCTACAAGGGGGCAAAAGAATTTGGCCTTACGGTGAGCGGCGAAGTGCTCTTTAGTCGTGCTATAAATCGCGTTAAAGAAGCGATTAGTGAAATTCAAGAAATTGATAGTGATGAGCGCTTTGAGAAATTAGGGGTAGATATTTATCGAGGCAAAGGTTCATTTAAAGATAGTCATACAGTCCTCATTGATGGCGAGAACCCCATCAAAGGGAAACGAATTGTGATTTCCACAGGTTCAAGCCCGAAAGTCCCCCCAATTGATGGAGTGGAAAATGTCTCTTATATTACGAATGAATCGATTTTCAATTTAGACCATTTGCCCGAAAGTATCGTTTTTATAGGAGGCGGTCCTGTTGGACTTGAGCTTGCTCAATCTCTCTCAAGATTCGGCACAAATGTAACTATACTAGAAACCTCTGAGACCATTTTGAAAAAAGAAGATCATGATATCATACCAATTGCTACGAAGGAATTGGAGAAAGAGCTTTCATTTATTTTTAAAGCAGAAGTAAAAGGAATTAAAAAGGAAAACGGTTATAAAGTTGTGACGTATATTGAGAATGGCGAAGAGAAAACTATCCAATCAGAAATGATTATGTTTTCAACGGGTAGAAAGCCTAATACAGATAAATTGAATTTAGAAGCGGCCTCAGTAGATGAAGACAAGGGTTTTATTACAGTTAATGCGTCATTACAATCTAGCCAATCCCACATCTATGCAATTGGTGATGTGAATGGTGCCTTTCCTTTTACACATGGAGCTGGTATGGAAGGGAAACTTATTGTACAAAACGCAGTGTTTGGATTAAAGAGAAAAGTAAACTATGAGAACGTTCCATGGGTTACGTATATAGATCCTGAGGTCTTTCACCTTGGAATGACTGAGAAAGAAGCGAAAGAGAAACATGGCGATCAAATTCGCGTTTTCAAGGTTGGTACAGAAGATGTCGATCGTTTTATAGCTGAGCGCAAAAAAAATGGACTTTTAAAGGTCATTACAGACATGAAAGGGCATATTCTAGGTGCTCATGCTGTTGGCGAAGATGCTGGAAGCTGGATGCAAGAAATTGTTTTTGCGAAAGAACATGGTCATAAAATCGGAGACATTTCTACAGTCATTCATCCATACCCAACGAAAGGGGCTATCCTAAATCAAGCCGCTGATTTATTTTGGAGAGAAAAATTATTTGATGGTTGGCTTCCTAAGGTGTCAGAAAAATATATTAAATGGGTTCGATAAAGAATTAAAGGAGGAGAAGCTTGAAGAAACTGTTGTTAATTGGAGCGGGACATGCTCACCTTCACATAATGAAGAAGCTTCAGGAAGAAAAAGGAGAGCATGAGGTGATACTCATTTCTCCATCGGAGTATCAATATTATTCTGGAATGTTCTCAGGCTATCTTGAAGGGCTATATAACAAAGAAGATATGCGAATACATATTCCAACATTAGCAAAAGAGGCAGGCATTCATTTTACGGAGGGTGCAGCGTTATCTATAGATGCTAAAGCAAAAGTTGTGTTAACGGAAAAGGGTGATATTCTTTCATATGATGTTCTTTCCGTAGATATCGGTTCATTAACAGCCGGAATTGACGTACCTGGCGCTAGAAAGCATGCTCTCCGCATAAAACCTAACTATCGTTTCGAGGAAGTCGCGAAGGCAATGCAGGCGGCAGAAACCCCTGTCGTTGTAGGGGGTGGCGCTGCAGGTGTTGAAATGGCTTTAGCGCTCACTGCAAAAAGAAAACTTGAGGATAAAAAACCTGTGGCATTAATTTCTCATTCACCATTGTTAGAAAATACTTCTGCTAAAGCGCAGGAAAAAATCAAGCAAATTATGCAAGATAAAAGCTTGCCACTTTATTTGCAAGAAAAAGTGGCAAATGTAACGTCAAGTCAGATTATCACAACAACTGGTAATCAAATTGCTTATGATGAAGTGCTATGGTTAACTGGACCAAAAGCTCCAGGTATATTTCGAACTTCTCAATTACCAGTTGATGAAGCGGGTTATTTACTTGTAGAAGATACACTACAAGTGAAGGAGTATCCGGCCATTTTTGCGGCAGGAGATTGTGCTTCTATCCGCCAGTATCCGGATCTTCCTAAAGCCGGTGTAGTAGCCGTGCGACAATCAGAGATCCTCTGGGCGAACATAAAGGGGTTTCTGAAAGAGGCGAATGGTCGGCGTTTCCAACCTAAAAATACTTACTTATCGATTCTTTCTACTGGTCAGAAACAGGGATTACTGTTATATGGGAGAATAGTTCTTCATCATCCTCTCTCATGGAAATTAAAAAATAGAATAGATCAAAAGTTTATGACCACATACAAGACGAATGTTTGAGTAACGCCCCACTTAGAGGTGTATTACAATAGGACTTTAAGAGGTCCTCTTCATAAAAAACTCTCTTTCTTTAAGAAAGAGAGTTTTTTTATTGAAAAAGGATGTTAATGAACGTTGCTGATTTTTGGCTCATGTACGCTCTGTGATTAAATTGCACTCGAATGAGCCAAAAATCGAGAATCAAAAGTATAAGCTAATGTAGTTTGTTGATAAAAAATATAGGTATAATCTTCATTAATTCATACAAAAAGACCGCGACTTTATGAGTGGACATGTGAAAACCCTGTCGGATATTTGTGCTGAAAAGAGAGGGGTTGACGAAACGATTGCTAGCGAAATATGACAAATTGGAGTGACTTCTCAATTTTTTTGGCATGTCGATAAAGGGCTATTTGAACAAACTCCTCCTTTATGCTGACATCAAAAAGATATAAAAGTGAATTTTAGGGACTTTGTCATATGTGTATTACTTGAGTAAGAATCGCTGCTTCTATAGTCCTTAACCGCTAAAGGCTATTAAAAAACGATATCACTCATCAAAATACTTCAGAAGTAGGACAATCATCATTTTTTTATATTAAAAGTACTTTGAGAGAATTGAATTATTTTCTGAAAATTTCGTCATTTTTGTTTGGGTTGTGACAAATCCTGGTATAGCATATTAAGTGAACCCGGCAATACAAAAGGAGGGCAGAGTGTAAACACAAAACTAATAATTAGGGAGGAAGAAATTTGAGAAAACGAAGCAAACGTAAAATCGTAGCTCTTTTTGCTTGTTTTATTCTCCTCATCACGAGCTTCATACAACCAGCGATGCAAGTGAACGCGAAAAGTGATTCTTCTGTATCCATGAATGATGAAGTGAAGCGCATTGATCAGAAGGTATCGAAAGCATTCGAGAAGAACGAAAAAGTAACGTTCTTGATTAAATTTGCAGAACAAGCTGATACGAAAAAAGTTGCGAAAGAAGCTGAAGAAAAGGCTAAGAAAAACAACTTAACTTCCTTTCAAGCTGAAATCACTAAGCGATCAGCTGTTGTTAATGCGTTAAGAGCTACGTCTATTGAAACACAACACTCTGTGTCCACATACTTAGAACAACAAGAGAAAAAAGGCAATGCAGAAGACATAAAATCATTTTACATCGTAAACGGTATGGCAGTAACAGCAACAAAAAAAGTGATGAACCAACTAGCATCATTTCCTGAAGTGGATAAAATACTTCCTAACGAGATCAGGCAGATTCAGCCAATTCCAGATAAAACGAAAACTAAGGCTAAAACGACTGCAGATACGAACTCAATTGAGTGGAATATTGATCGAGTAGGTGCTCCTGAAGTATGGGATATGGGAATTGATGGGGCGGGGACGGTGATCGCTAACATTGATACCGGTGTTCAGTGGGATCATCCCGCTCTTATGGAACAGTATCGAGGATATAGTTCTGAAGGAGTAGATCATGAATTTAACTGGTTTGACGCTGTAAGCGGAGAAGCCGCCCCGTATGATGATCTCGCACATGGGACTCATACAATGGGAACTATGGTTGGCGCTGAACCGGATGGTTCGAATGAGATTGGCGTCGCTCCTGGGGCAAAATGGATAGCGGTAAAAGCTTTTAGCGAAGACGGTGGAACAGATATCGATCTTCTTGAAGCAGGAGAATGGATTATTGCTCCTAAGGATGCAGAAGGCAATCCACACCCTGAGAAGGCTCCTGATGTCGTGAACAATTCTTGGGGAGGCGGACCTGGGCTTGACGAATGGTATCGCCCAATGGTTCAAAATTGGCGAAATGCAGATATATTCCCAGAATTTTCTGCGGGTAATACAACACTATTTAATCCCGGAGGTCCGGAGTCAATCGCAACACCAGCAAATTATCCTGAGTCATTTGCTACGGGAGCTACAGATATCAATGATGCTCTTGGGAGTTTCTCTCTACAGGGACCATCCCCATATGATGAAATAAAACCTGACGTTTCAGCTCCTGGAGTTAATATCCGTTCTGCGGTACCAGGGAGTAGCTATGAAGGAGGGTGGAATGGTACGTCGATGGCTGGGCCACACGTATCAGCGATCGCTGCTCTCCTTCGTCAAGCAGATCCATCGTTGACGGTTGATGATATAGAAGACATCTTTTTAAACACCGTCACACCACTTACAGACGATGAATTCCCAGATTCTCCGAATAATGGTTACGGTTATGGATTAGTGAATGCATTTGATGCCGTTTCTTCTGTTATGAGTGGGCTCGGTACATTAGAAGGTGATGTGATGAAAGAAGGAAGCGATGAAGAAGAGCCCACGTATCAACACGATGCTCCTGCAGAGGCTTATGCTCAGATGGACCTTCCTCTTACCGTCACAGCGACAGATAATGTGAGCGTAACGAGTGTAGAGCTTGAATATGCTCATAACGGAGGGTGGACGTCAACTGAAGCAACAAGAGTTGATGGGAACTATCTTTCTGGATCCTATCAAGCTATTATTCCAGGTGACGCCGTCAGTGAACCTTCCGTTAGTTACAGGTTTAAAATCGAAGACTATGGCGGGCATGTTGTCACAACGGACGAATATCAGGTAGAAATTATTCCTGGTATCTCAACAGGTTACGAAACGGACTTTGAATCAGAGCCAGCTGGATGGATGAGCTGGGGAGAAAATAATTCATGGGAGTGGGGGACGCCAACGGTTGGTCCTGAAGCTTACTCTGGAGAAAAGGTTTATGGAACCAACCTTGATGGAGCATATGACAACAGTGCTAACATGACGCTGATGATGCCTCCTATCGATTTACCAGAAGGTGAAGCTTATCTTCAATTCAATCAATGGTATGAACTTGAAAGAAACTATGATTATGGTCATCTCTTCGTTTCAACCGATCAGGAAAATTGGGAAGCTCTTGCGGAGTATAATAATCTTTCTAATGAATGGGTGAGTGAAGAGGTTGATCTATCTGCCTATGAAAATCAGCGGATTTATTTAGCTTTTCACGTCGAGACGGATGGTAGCGTGATGAAGCAGGGCTGGTATATTGACGATTTAAGTTTATCAGCAGAGCCGATGGAAGTCGCCGCTAAGAAAAAGAGCGCGAAAGTTTCTATTCAGCCTGATGAAAAATCTGCTAGTGCCAAAGCGAAAGAAAAAGTCAATCCTGACAAGTTAAAACCTTCACCGCTTGTTGTAAATCCAGTTAAAGAGAAACCATCACCTACGCCTCAAGCTCTGCCGCTTCAAGCAGAAGTTTCTATTCTTGAGACAGGGCGCTCTGCAACAACGAACTTGGAAGATGGGAGCTATTCCATGACTCATGCAGCAGGGGACTACACAGCTATTGCAGAAGCATATGGCTACCAGTCAGAGACTCAGGAAGTGACGATCGTAGATGATGAAGTGACAGAAGCTGACTTCACATTAGAAGCGATACCAGAGGGAGAAATCGAAGGAACAGTCACGAATAGTGAAACAGGAGAGCCAATCCAAGATGCAACTGTTTTATTAGTAGAAGATGCTGCTATAGCACCTGTTCAAACTGATGAAGAAGGACATTATTCAGTAACAGGTTATGAAGGGGAGTATACGTTAAAAGTTCTTGCGGCCGGTTACTATAGCGAAACATTTAACGTCACTGTGGAAGCGAACGAGACCGTTGTACAGAATGCTGATCTTTCCCCATTCATCGGATATGCAGGGGAAATCGGGTATGACGATGGTACTGCTGAGAACGCAAGAGCGTTCTATGATGCTGGGAACGGTTGGGCTGTGAAAATGTCGCTAGCAGAAGGTCAAGAACGTGCGCTTGTGACTGGAGGGTTATTTAGATTCTGGAATACGGAATGGCCAAATCCAGGCGGCACAAATTTTAAAGTCGAAATTCATGATGCATCAGGTCCGGATGGAGCACCAGGTAAGAAACTCGCTGGTCCAATTGACGCGACTGCTCTTCGAAATGGCGAATGGACGATGGTTGATCTGTCTGATCAAGGAGTGATCGTAGAAGGTGATTTTTATCTCACTTATATTCAAGCGGATGCCAATCCAAATGCTCCGGGTCTTGCAACAGATGAAGACGGGGAATATGTCGACCGAAGCTTTCAATATGTTAGCGGCGCATGGTCGAAGGCTCCTGAAGAAGAAGGGAACTATATGATCCGTGCAGTCGTTGATTATGAACTAACAGCACCAATGATTACATCTCCAAAAGACGGTTCGTATACAAACAAGAATAGCATTGAAGTTGATGGTGAAACGGCACCAATGACAGACGTTCATGTTATGAAAAATGGCGAAGAAGCAGCTGTCACAACTTCTAATGAAGAAGGTAATTTTACAACAGAAATCCAATTGAGCGATGGTGAAAATCAGTTAACAGCTCGTGCATCGACTGACCGTGGGATGACGGGAGAATCTGATGCTGTTATGGTCACTTTAGATCAAACGAAACCGGAATTAACGATCACATCTCCTAAAGATGACTGGAAAACAAATAAAGGATCAGTAACAGTTAAAGGTGACGTTCATGATGAAAATCTTGCTTGGGTAAAGGTTAACGGAACGAAAGCGAAAGTAGAAGATGGTGCATTTTCACATCGGATGCTGCTCGAGCAAGGTGAGAACATTATAAAAGTAGTGGCGAAAGACAAAGCAGGAAATAAAACGAAAAAGTCGATCAAAGTTTATTCCCAGCAAGAAGAATTGGTCATTAATCAATTAAAACCAGATCAAAATAAAGATCTTCAAGCGGGAGAATCAGTGAAAATTGAATTCGATAGCGCTCCAGGAATAAAGGCTACTTTCTCAATTCGTATGCCGCTAGTGAATCCAACGATGATGCCTTCAAGTATGACTGAATTTCCAATGATGGAAGTATCAGAAGGGCATTATGTCGGTTACTGGACAGCTACTTCGAATGTGGTGGCTGAAGGTGCTGAGATCGAAGTGAAAGTGAAAGATTCTTTTGGCAACGAGACACGAAAAACAGCGGAAGGATTACTAAATATCAATACGAAAGAATAGTTTAAACCATCGAAAAAGCAGGCAGTCGAAATAGACAGCCTGCTTTTTTGATTTGTCCGGTATTTTATCAAATTTCATCTTAAGCAATGTATAAGCATATTATCGGCGGTGGTTTTTCTTATCATTTCTGATAAAATAAAATTCAAATTAATTGTCAAATGTGGATTTGCAACTTCAAATGTGCAAAGATATTGTAAAGACGTTTATAATGGAGAAGAAGCAAATTGCTGAAAAGGAAATGATGATATGGCTTTACGATATGCTCTTCTTGGATTACTCACAAAGAAACCATCAACTGGATATGAGCTAACACAACAATTTAGAGAAACGATGATCCATTTTTGGTCTGCGCATCATACACAAATTTATCGTGAACTTGGAAAGATGGAGAAAGAGAAGCTAGTAAGCTTTGAAATTGTTCCGCAGTTAGATCTTCCAGATAAAAAGATCTATTCTATTGAAGATAAAGGGTACCGTCTTCTCATTGAATGGCTTGCTCATCATACAGTAGACCCACCAAAAATGAAAAACGAACAATTGATGCGTGTTTCTTTATTTCATCTTATTCCAAAAGAAGAAGCGATCCAATTCCTAAAAGAGAGTAAAGAGCATCACCAAATGGTGCTTGATCATATGAACAGCTGGAAAGAAGAAAATGCAGTTGATCACAGAATAGAGAAAGATCGTCTGGGGGAATACCTTACGCTTGAATACGGTAGGCGTCAGATGAAAACCTGGATTGAGTGGTGTGACTGGGCTATTGAGTTTATAGACGTTATTATAGAAGATAGTGGAGAGGAGAGATAACATGAGAGTGACTTTCACAGACCAAGCGATCGAGAAATTAGAACATGATTCTGAGGGTTATATGAAGTTACATTATGACATCGAAGATTGCGGGTGTGTAGTGAACGGTGTTACGCAATTAGTAAATGATTCCGCTCAGGGTGATTTTAATATGACGCTTGAGTCAAATTTCAGACCTGTATTGATTCAGAAACAATATAAAGTGTTTTTTGATAAAGAAATGAAAATTGATTTTCTTCCGAAACACCAGTGTTTTATGCTTAAAAGTGATAGTGAAATCATTAACCCGAGAATGCGATATATAAACAAAGGATAACGATTAGGGGGATTTACTAGAGTGACGTTTTTGATGTATTTTGTTATTTTTTTCGTAGTATTTATGGTCGTAAAGGGAGTTTTGAATTTATTTAAAGGTCAAAAGATGGATCGAATTACGGTTATCGGTGGACTAGTTCTAGCTCTAATCTATAGTATTATTTTAACTATAGTAAAAGGATAAAATAAGCACACGTCTGTGTGCTTGTTTTATTTAGTTTACCATAATATTTATATGTCTACTTTATGGAAGCTTCCTTTTCTTTATTATATAACGTTCGATAAGGTGTTAGGATGGATCTTGATAGGTGAGGCTCAATCTCATCAATAGCTCTCATTAGTTTTTCTAGATCAATACCTGTTTTGATACCCATTCTCTCCAACATATAGACAACACTTTCTGTTGCAACGTTGCCTGTCGCTCCTTTGGCGAAAGGGCAGCCGCCAAGTCCGCCCGCTGACGTATCAAATCTTGAAATTCCAGCTTGGAGACATGCATAGATGTTAGCAAGTGCCATACCCCTTGTATCGTGGAAATGAGCTGTTAACAATGTTGACGGTAATTCTTTTACAAGTTGGCTAAAAAGGTTGTGTGATTCAGCAGGAGTGGCCATTCCAATAGTATCTGCTACGCTCAATTCATCTACGCCTGCATCAACAAATTGACGACAAACGTCAACCGCATCATTTACTTTTATTTTTCCTTCATATGGACAATAGAAAGCAGTAGAGATGCATGCACGAACGAAATAACCTTCTGCTTTTAATTCTTTGACTAAAGGAATTAGCTCATTGAGTAGATCCTTTGTCTCTTTATTGCTATTCTTTTGATTAAAGGAGTTACTAACACCAGCAAAAAGTGCTATCGCTTTCACGTTCGTTTCTTTAATTCTCTCGACCCCTTTACGGTTAGGGGCTAAGACGAAGTTTCTTGTATCGTCAAGGCAAGTACTTACTATTTCACTGGCATCTTTCATTTGGGGAACCCATTTAGGTGATACGAATGAGGTAATCTCCATTTCTTTCATTCCGGCTGTTTTTAAGGCTTTGATGAAACGGATTTTATCATTTGTTTTGATCTGATTTAGTTCATTTTGAAGTCCATCTCTTGGACCAACTTCAATGATTGTTGCATGTTGTGGTAGCAAAACATTCATCACCTTTCTTTGTAAGCGCTATCTTTAATTAAAACAAAGGATCGGAAGTCTTGCAAGACAATCGTTTGAATAATGGAAATTCTCGCTTGGAGGGAGGAGTTTTTTGAATTAAGTAAGAATTATGTAGAAGAGAGTCATAGATACATAAGGAGGAAATCGAAATGAGTCGAGATGTTGTAATTGTAAGCGCTATCAGAACGCCGGTAGGTTCATTTAATGGTTCACTAAAATCTATCTCTGCTACAGAACTTGGGGCGATGGTCATTAAAGGAGCGATCGAAAAGGCTGGCTTATCGATAGATCAGGTGGAAGAAGTCATTATGGGAAACGTTCTTCAAGCGGGTCTCGGACAAAATCCTGCTCGTCAGGCAGCTATCAAAGCGGGAATTCCGGTTTCAACTCCAGCGATGACAATAAATAAAGTGTGTGGTTCAGGATTGAAAACAGTTCATCTTGGAGCTCAATCTATTATGCTTGGCGATCAAGATATTGTCGTCGCCGGTGGGATGGAGAACATGAGTCAGGCGCCTTATTTATTAAACGGAGCGCGAGAAGGCTTGCGAATGGGTGACCAAAAGATGGTGGATAGCATGATTCAAGATGGATTATGGTGCGCATTTAACGATTATCATATGGGTGTTACTGCTGAGAACCTGTGCGATCATTATCAGCTAACAAGAGAAGAAATGGATGAATTTGCTGCATGGAGTCAACAAAAAGCACAGGCTGCAATTGAAGAGGGGCGTTTTAAAGAAGAGATTCTCCCGGTTTCTATTCCGCAGCGAAAAGGTGACCCTCTTTTATTTGATACCGATGAATACGTTAAACCAGGAACAACGGCTGATAAACTTGCAAAGTTACGCCCAGCTTTTAAGAAAAACGGTGGGGTTACAGCAGGAAACGCTTCTGGTATTAACGATGGCGCAGCCGCTGTTGTTTTAATGAGTAAAGAAAAGGCTGATGAACTTGGAATAGAATACCTTGCTGTTATTCGCTCGAATGCAAGTGGAGGTGTAGATCCAAGCGTAATGGGGTTAGGTCCTGTTCCTGCTACGAAGAAAGCACTTGAACGTGCTGGACTTTCAATGAATCAAATGAATCTAGTGGAAGCAAATGAGGCTTTTGCTGCTCAATCTCTTGCCGTTGGAAGAGACCTTGATTTTAATGAAGAAATCTTGAACGTGAACGGTGGGGCGATCGCTCTTGGTCATCCGATTGGCGCAAGTGGTACTCGAATCTTAGTAACCCTACTACATGAAATGAAACGTAGAAATGAGCGGTTTGGTCTGGCTACGCTTTGCATTGGTGGAGGACAGGGCGTAGCAACAATCGTTGAACGAACTTAAAAAAGATATGGAGGTTTAAATAAATGAAGCCAGTACTTGATACCTTTGAAGAAGCCGTACAAGACATTCAAGATGGAGCAACGATTCTAGTTGGTGGGTTTGGCCTTGTAGGTATACCAGAAAATTTAATTCTTGCATTAAAAGAGAAAGGAACAAAGGACTTAACAGTCATATCGAACAACTGTGGAGTTGATGACTGGGGCCTGGGATTGCTCCTTAAAAACAGACAAATAAAAAAAATGGTAGGTTCCTATGTTGGAGAAAATAAAGAATTTGAAAGACAGGTGTTATCCGGTGAATTAGAAGTTGAGCTCATTCCTCAAGGAACGCTAGCAGAGAGAATAAGGGCAGGCGGTGCTGGCATTCCAGCGTTCTATACTCCAGCTGGCGTGGGAACACCGATAGCAGAAGGAAAAGAAGTCAGAGTATTCAATGGTAAAGAGTACTTGCTTGAAGAAGCCATTCAGGCAGATTTCTCATTTGTTCGTGCGTGGAAAGGGGACATAATGGGGAACTTGGTCTATAACAAAACGGCACGTAATTTTAATCCTATGATTGCTGCAGCAGGTAAAGTGACGATAGCTGAGGTAGAGGAATTAGTAGGTGTAGGAGAGTTATCCCCTGATCAAATTCATACTCCAAGTATTTATATTCAAAAGGTTATTGTGGGTGAGCAGGAAAAGAAGATTGAGCGATTAACAACGCGATAGGAGGATCATAATGGTGAAAGTAGATAAAGCAGCAGTTCGTGAAAAGATTGCAAGACGTGCTGAAAAAGAAATCCTGGATGGTTTTTATGTGAATCTAGGAATTGGAATGCCTACGATGGTAGCTAACTATATACCAGAAGGCAAAAAAATAGTGCTTCAATCGGAAAATGGCCTTCTTGGAATCGGACCTTATCCAACTGAAGGTGAAGTTGATCCTGATCTTATTAACGCCGGGAAAGAAACAGTTACAGCGATGCAAGGAGCATCCTATTTTGATAGTGCAGAGTCTTTTGCGATGATTCGTGGAGGACATATTGATGTTGCGATACTAGGCGGAATGGAAGTCTCAAAAGATGGTGACCTCGCTAATTGGATGATACCTGGAAAGATGATTAAAGGTATGGGTGGGGCCATGGATCTTGTGCATGGGGCGAAAAGGATTGTTGTCATTATGGATCATGTGAACAAAAACGGAGACCCGAAAATTTTGAATTCTTGTACCCTCCCCCTAACAGGTCAAGGCGTTGTTAATCGAATCATTACGGATCGGGCTGTTTTTGACATAACGGATGAAGGGCTTGTGTTAAAAGAAGTTGCCATTGGCTATAGCATTGAGCAAATTCAAGCTTCAACAGAACCGGACATTATTATTAGCGATCCAATATTAGATGCCTTTTAATTTATGAAAATAGAAGGAAAGAGCGCAGTCACTAGACTGCGCTCTTTTTTTAATTACCGATGCTTATCGTACACATTCATTTTTGAAACGTCACGTATTTTCTGAACTTCATCAGGTGTTAAGTCTGGAGCATTTTGTGCTGTAATATTTGCGAGAAGTTGTTCACTGCGACTAGCTCCAGGAATTACTGTAGCTACAGCGGGATGAGCAAGAGCATATTTTAGTGACGTTTGAGTTAAATTGCGCTTATCCCCTTTTATTTCAGAAAGTTGCTTAACAGTTTCAAGAACGTCGAATTTAGAATGGTCGAGAAATCCGTCTTCTTTTACTTTCTCCTCATATCGATCAGTTAACATGCCTTTAGCAAGCGGTCCTCTAGCAATGACACTGATGTTGTTTTCATGCAAATAATCTAGAATTTCTTCTTCGGGTCTACGATCAAGAATGCTGTATTGCATCATAACTGATGCGATAGAAGATTTTTTTACAAACTCTCGGATGACATTTGGGCGTATACTTGAAATGCCATATTCGATAATTAATCCTTCTTGTTTTAATTCTTCAAAAGCTTCAATGGTTTCATCGAATGGGTCCTCGATTGTACCACCGTGTAGCTGAAAGAGATCAATGTGATCTGTTTTCAATCGTTTTAAGCTAGCTTTTAGTGCTGATTTAATATGTTTTTTTGATGGATCCCAGTACCAGCCTTCTTTTCCTTCTTCCCAGTGGTTCCCTGCTTTCGTAGCAAGTACGACTGTATCCCGTCGATCACGTAGGGCTTCTCCTACTATTTCTTCATTTAGACCGAAGTCATACAAATCAGCTGTATCGATAAATGTAACGCCGTTATCAATTGCCTCATGAATAAGCGAAATACCTTTCTCTCGATCAGTGCCAAGTGACATAGTACCTAATCCAATTTCGCTAACGTTCAGTATTGAGCTTCCGAGTTGATTGGTTTTCATTGCATTCCATACCTCCCATTTTTAACCTGTATTAAGTGTATCGTGATAGGAGGATTCATGCCAATCATATGCTGATTCCGATGTCTTGTTACCCGATAACACACCTGCTATAGTAAACATAATGGGAGGCGGTAGAATGGCAACAGAAGCGCTTTTAATTATTGATATGAGCAATGATTTTGTTCATGATGAGGGAGGACTTACTTCAGGCAAGAAGGGACAAGAGATTGTTCCTAGCATTATTTCACTTGCCACAACGTTTATTGAGGAAGGCAAGGAAGTTGTGATTTGTATGGATGAGCATGAAGAAGAGGATGATCACTTTAATATCTGGCCCGTACATAATGTAAGAGGAACGTGGGGACAGAAGTTATATGGTGAATTACAGCAGTGGTATGAATCCCATAAGGAGCTTCCGAATGTCACGTTTGTTCCTAAGCCAGAATATGATGCATTTTATGGAACGAATCTGGAAGAAATACTTAAATCACGTCGCGTGGAAACTGTTCATCTTGCAGGAGTATGTACAGATATTTGCGATTTTCTAACTGCTTATGGTGCTTACGCAAGAGGATTTAGAACAGTTGCGCATTCATCGTGTATGGCAACGTTTACCGAGCATCATAACGTATTCCTTGAGCAAATGAAAAATATTTTCAAAACGGAGATTCGTTAAACAAGAAACGCTGCCATTAATGGCAGCGTTTCTTGTTGTTTTCTTATTGTATTAACCTTAGGTGTGCTTTAGTTCGAACAGCAGGAGCCTGAATCCATTCTTCAATCGTTTCATAATGATTCATATAATGTCTAATCATTAATTGAATCTGCTTTGGTTTTCCTACCATTGTGACACCGTTTGGCTGAATATAGACTTTCATAAACAGAACCTCCTAAATAGTTCGATACATTAATGGTTTTAGTCTTTTCCCTATTATCTGTCTCATGTGATAGACTTTATGTATCGATTTGAATTTTTAGAACCAGGAGATGATGAACAAATGGACCATTTATATGAAAAGACCTTGCATTCAGAAACGATTTACGAAGGTCGAATTATAGACTTACGAGTGGAAGATGTTGAGTTACCAAATGGGAAACAAAGTAAGCGTGAATTAATTGATCATCCTGGTGCTGTTGCGGTTATTGCAGAGACGCCTGATCATAAAATTTTAGCCGTTAGACAATATCGTAAAGCCCTTGATAAAGCTATCGTGGAAATCCCAGCTGGGAAACTTGAACCGGGGGAGAAACCTGAAGTTACAGCAGTTCGTGAATTAGAAGAAGAGACAGGATATACGTGTGACTCGCTTGAAAAAGTGATTTCATTTTACACATCACCTGGTTTTGCAAATGAACTTGTTCATTTATACGTAGCAAAGGGATTAGAAAAAAAAGGAGAACAATCGGCTGATGAAGATGAGTTTCTTGATGTTCTTCATTTAACAATAGAAGAAATGGAAAAGATGGTAGAAAGCCAGGAAATTCATGATGCTAAAACCGCTTATGCTCTCATGTATTTACAAATGAAATTGAAGTGATTACATGAAATCATGTTATGCAGATTTTCATATTCATATCGGGAGAACTAGAACGAACAAACCTGTTAAGATAACTGGTTCAAAAACGTTAACACTATCTCATATCCTTAATGAAGCTAGTGCAAGAAAAGGGCTTGATATGGTTGGCGTGATCGATTGCCACGTTCCTGAAGTTATGAAAGAGATAGAAGATTATTTGGAGAAGGGTGAATGTTATGAATTGAGTGAGGGTGGAATTCGGTTTGAATCTCTCACTCTCATTTTAGGTACAGAAATCGAAATCTATGATGAGAATTGTCAGGGTCCTATTCATGTACTAGTTTATTTGCCTGATTTAACAAAAATGAAACATTTTTCAGATTGGCTAAGAGCTAGAATGACGAACATTACTCTAAGTTCTCAACGCATATATGAAAGAGCGGAGGTCATTCAAGAAAAGGCAAAAGAGCTTGATGGTTTATTTATACCTGCCCATATATTCACACCATTTAAGAGCCTATTTGGGAAGGGAGTCCATCAGTCAATAAGCGAAGTTTTTGACCTAAACAATATTGATGGAATTGAATTAGGTCTTTCTTCTAACACACAGATGGCAGACCAAATTGAAGAACTTCATCGTTACCCATTTTTGACGAATTCAGACGCACATTCCACACAAAAAATAGCTCGAGAATATCAATGCTTATATTTAAAACAACCCACATTTCTTGAGTGGAAAAAGGCATTACAAGGCAAATATGACCGGAAAATTGCAGCGAATTTTGGATTGGACCCAAAATTAGGTAAATATTATGAGACCATATGCTCTAAATGTAATTCTCCAGTTAATCAGTTGGTTTGCGATTCATGCGGAAGTAAGAAGATTATAAAAGGGGTGGCGAATCGAATTCAAGAATTGAGTTCAGCGTCGACGTGCCCTGTTCGTCCTCCATATGTACATCACGTTCCTCTAGACTTTCTACCAGGGGTAGGACCAAAAACTTTCGAGCGTCTATTAGATTCTTTTAGTACGGAGATGAATATTCTTCACCGGGTGACTGAGAGTGATCTGACCGGCGTTGTGGGAGAGTCACTCGCTCATATGATCGTCCTTTCAAGGAATGGGCAGCTTACTTTAGAACAAGGTGGGGGTGGAACATACGGTAAAGTTGTAAACCAAAAGAGATAATCTATCGATCAGTCATACGTTCAAAATCCATTTCATAGACTTTACCAAAGGTCGTATGAAGGAGGAAATCGTATGAATCGTAGCCGACATCTGAAGCAAATGATATCAACTCATCTATCAGATCATTTATCTCTCTACACATTTATTGCCGTATTGTTCCTCATGGGCATTGTATTCGGAGCCGTTATAGTCAATAGCCTAAGCTTCACTCAAAAAGAAGATCTTGCTGTATACTTGGGGCGTTTTTTTGGACAGGTATCAGATGGACAGTTCGCAACATCATCTGAAATGTTTCATCAAAGCTTAACTCATTATGCCAAATATATTGGTTTGATGTGGCTTCTAGGACTTACGATTATTGGTCTTCCAATTGTACTAATTATGCTCTTTCTAAAAGGGATAGTTGTTGGTTTTACAGTAGGTTTTCTTGTGAATCAAATGAGCTGGAAAGGCTTCTTATTGGCATTTGTTTCAGTCTTTCCACAGAATATTATAGCGGTACCCGCGATGGTGATCGTTGCAACGGCTTCTCTAACTTTTTCGCTTCGACTGATGAGGCAATTATTTATGAAACGCAGAATAGAACCGATTCTTCCTCCATTCTTAAGGTTTTCAGGACTAGTTATATGTGCGCTAAGTTTTCTTTGTCTAGCAGCATGGTTTGAAGCTTATTTATCACCAGGATTGATAAAGGCCGTAGTGGAAATGAAGTAAATTATATTCATTATCAAATTAAAATCATTATAACATTAGGTTGATAATGATTTTAATTTGACACCGATTTCCCTACTGCTTATAATGAAAATGGCATCGATCGAGGGAGGGAAATGGGACATGGAAAGCAGAATCGATCGAATTAAGAAACATCTTCATTCTCAAAGCTATAAGTTAACGCCCCAGCGAGAAGCAACCGTGCGGGTACTTCTTGAGAACGAAGAAGACCATTTAAGCGCTGAAGATGTGTATCTTTTAGTAAAAGAAAAATCTCCTGAAATTGGATTAGCAACTGTATATCGAACGCTTGAGTTATTAGCTGAATTGAAAATCGTTGATAAAATTAATTTTGGTGACGGTGTTTCAAGGTTTGACCTCAGGCAAGAAGGCGCTGCCCATTTTCACCATCACTTGGTTTGTATTGAGTGTGGCGCAGTAGATGAAATACAAGATGATTTACTTGGTGATGTAGAAAAGGTAGTTGAGAATGATTGGAACTTTAAAATTAAAGATCATCGCCTTACATTTCATGGGATCTGTCACCGTTGTCAAGGACAGGAAGATAAAGAACAGCCGGAGCAAGCCGTTAATCATTCATAATTGTAATAGAAGACATTTAAGAACCTGTATCTCCTAACGATGTATAAAATTCTCTATCCCTGGCATATCTTTTACTAGAGATGGAGGTGCGTTAGTTTGAGAAGGGGTTTATTGCTTGTTTTAGATACAATGAAAGTTTTCTTACTGTTCACAGGTTGTACATTACTGTTTTACTTTGGCATTCTCTGGGTAAATCAAGAGTACCAGAATTATCATCGGTATGATGTGCCACAAGGAAAAGCAGTGAAAGTCGTTCAAATGGAATCGGGTATTCAACACACTTTCCTTGAAAGGCTCAATTTGTTTTACCAGACAGGTGAATAAGGAGCGTTTACAATGGAAGATCAGGTACAGGATTTTTTGCACTATTTGATAGTTGAGCGGAGCCTGTCCAAAAATACTCTCGATGCATACAGGCGAGATCTCGCTCAATATCTAAAACACATAAAAGAAAATGAGAACATTTCCACTTTGGATGAAGTGCGACGTGTGCATATTGTTAATTATCTCTATACGCTAAGAGACAGTGGAAAAGCATCTACTACAATTGCTCGAAACATTGCTTCTATTCGTGCCTTTCATCAATTTTTACTTAGAGAAAAGGCAGTGGATCAAGATCCCTCTGTACATATTGAAACGCCAAAAACAGAGCGGAAACTACCTAAGATTTTGTCAACAACTGAAGTAGAGCAGCTGCTAGAGGCACCTGATTATTCGACTCCTTTTGGTAAACGCGATCGCGCTATGCTTGAAGTATTGTATGCAACAGGTTTGCGTGTGAGTGAACTCATTGATTTGAAAATGGAAGATGTTCATTTAACAATGGGTTTTATTCGAACGATTGGTAAGGGGAATAAAGAACGAATTGTGCCTCTAGGTAAGATGGCAAGAGATGCCTTAACCATTTATTTGGATGAAGGTAGAGGGCAATTAATGAAAAAGAATAAAAACGAAATGCTTTTCTTGAATCATCGTGGTGAAAGCCTATCGAGACAAGGTTTCTGGAAAATTCTTAAAAAGCTTGCATTGAAAGCTAACATTGTAAAACCTCTTACCCCCCATACACTAAGACATTCATTTGCAACACATTTACTTGAAAATGGAGCGGACCTTAGAGCAGTACAGGAGCTTCTCGGACATGCAGATATTTCAACAACACAGATCTATACACATGTAACTAAAGCGAGATTGAAGGATATTTATTCAACTTACCATCCAAGGGCCTAATAGGAGGCTTTCTCCAGAAAGAGATCTGGTCATTGGCCAGATTTTTTCTTTTTTCTGCTTTCGTAAACGCATTCATGCGTGAGTTTTTTTGTTTTTGAAGGGAATAGTAACAATAGATAGACATTGAATGAGGAGGATCATAATGACAAAACGATTTAAGAGAGTATTTTTGGTTGTAATGGACTCGGTGGGTATTGGTGAGGCTCCTGATGCTGATCAATTTGACGACCTGGGCGCCGATACTCTAGGTCATATCGCAGATCATATGAATGGTTTGAAGATGCCGAATATGGAGAAGCTGGGTCTTGGCAACATTCGTGAACTTAATGGGGTTAGTAAAGCAGATAAGCCGATGGCTCATTATACAAAAATGATGGAAGCTTCGAATGGGAAAGACACGATGACTGGACATTGGGAAATTATGGGCCTTCATATAGAGCAGCCTTTTAGAACCTTCCCTAATGGATTTCCTGACGATCTCATCTCCGAGCTTGAAAGTAGAACAGGAAGAAAAATCATTGGAAATAAACCTGCTTCTGGGACAGAAATTCTTGTAGAACTTGGTGAGGAGCATGTGAAGACCGGCGCACTTATTGTCTATACTTCTGCAGATTCTGTTCTTCAAATTGCGGCCCATGAAGATGTTGTTCCATTGGATGAGCTTTATCATATTTGTGAGATTGCAAGAGAAATGACAAAAGCAGAAGAATATATGGTTGGACGAGTAATCGCTAGACCTTTTGAAGGTGAAGCTGGCAATTTTAAACGTACTTCTAATCGTCATGATTATGCGCTAAAACCTTTTGGTCATACAGTTATGAATGAATTAAAGGATAATGAGAAAGACGTTATTGCAATCGGAAAGATTTCAGATATTTATGACGAAGAAGGTGTAACAAAGTCTCTTCGTACGAAATCAAATATGGACGGCATGGATAAGTTGCTTGAAACTCAACAAATGCAGTTTGAGGGGATTAGCTTCTTAAATCTTGTTGATTTCGATGCGTTATTTGGCCACCGAAGAGATCCTCAAGGTTATGGTGAAGCATTAGAGGAATACGATGAAAGACTAACAGAAGTTCTAGAACGTATGGAAGAAGACGATTTATTACTGATTACTGCTGATCATGGTAATGATCCTATACATCACGGAACAGATCATACTCGTGAATATGTGCCGCTGCTTGCTTATTATAAGGGCATTAAAGAAGGTACTGACCTTGGAATTCGTAAAACATTTGCCGATATTGGAGCAACCATCGCCGATAATTTTGAAGTGAAGTTACCAGAACACGGCAAGAGTTTTCTAGAAAAGCTTTAGGATTGAAGAGGAGGAACATAACATGACTGTTGTTAAACAAGAAATACAGGATGCATCGTCTTATATTCAAGAAAAAGTGGAAGAGTTCCGACCAGAGATAGGTCTTATTCTTGGATCAGGTCTGGGAGTACTGGCTGAAGAAATCGAAAACCCAGTTCAAATACCTTATAGCGACATTCCGAACTTTCCGGTTTCCACTGTGGAAGGACATGCGGGTCAATTCGTATTCGGAACGTTAAACGGAAAAAAAGTTGCAGCGATGCAGGGTCGTTTTCATTTCTATGAAGGCTATCAAATGGATAAAGTTACATTTCCTGTGCGAGTGATGAAGGAACTAGGAATTAATAAAGTTATTGTGACTAACGCTGCAGGTGGTATCAATGAAGAGTTTCAACCGGGGGATTTAATGGTGATTTCCGATCATATTAATAACTTTGGTACAAATCCGTTAATTGGGCCTAATAGTAATGAGTTTGGACCTCGCTTTCCAGATATGTCTACTGCCTATTCTTTAGAACTTCAGCACTTAGCACTGGAGACGGCAAAGGACCTTGGAATGAAGCTTCAATCTGGTGTTTATGTAGGGAATACCGGTCCTACATATGAGACGCCAGCAGAAGTTAGAATGCTAAGAACGCTAGGTGGAGACGCCGTTGGAATGTCAACTGTACCAGAAGTTATCATTGCAAGACATGCGGGCATGGATGTACTTGGTATATCTTGTATTTCAAATATGGCTGCCGGAATTCTGGATCAACCACTTCACCATGACGAAGTGATTGAAACAACAGAGAAGGTAAAGGCAAACTTCCTTCTTTTAGTTAAAACAATTGTAAGTAAAATGGGTTAATGTAGAAGGGAGAGCTATTCGAATGAGAATGGTTGATGTTATTCAAAAAAAACGTAATGGAAATGAATTGACAAAAGAAGAAATTAATTTCTTTATTGAAGGATATACAAAGGGGGACATCCCTGATTATCAGGCGTCAGCTTTAATGATGGCGATTTATTTTAATGGGATGAAGTCAAATGAAACGGCTATGCTTACCCAAGCAATGGTAGAGTCAGGAGAAACAATCGATCTATCTGCTATAGAGGGTCATAAAGTGGACAAGCATTCAACTGGAGGAGTAGGTGATAAGACAACCTTTATCGTTGGTCCATTGGTTGCTTCTGTAGGTGTACCAGTTGCAAAAATGTCTGGTCGAGGTTTAGGTCATACCGGTGGAACTTTAGATAAGCTGGAGTCCATTAAAGGTTTCCACATTGAGATGACCAAAGAAGAATTTGTAAATAATGTGAACACACATAAACTTTCTGTAGCTGGTCAGACAGGGAACCTCGCTCCTGCAGATAAAAAATTATACGCGCTTCGTGATGTAACAGCTACTGTGGATTCCATTCCTTTAATCGCAGGATCTATCATGAGTAAAAAGCTTGCTTCTGGAGCAGATGGGATTGTTCTTGATGTCAAAACTGGATCCGGTGCTTTCATGAAGAAGCTTGAAGACTCAGAAGCTCTTGCTAAAGAAATGGTTAACATCGGAAACAACCTTGGACGGAACACTGTGGCAGTTATTAGTGATATGAGTCAGCCGCTTGGTTTTGAAGTAGGAAACGCAAATGAAGTACGAGAAGCTTGTCAGGTTCTTCAAGGAGAAAATATCGAGGATCTACGCCTACTTTCTCTAGAACTTGCTTCACATATGACAGTGATAGCTGGTGCTTTCGATGACTTTGAGACGGCGTATAAAACACTTGAAGAGAATCTTCAAAATGGAAAAGCGTTTGAATCATTTAGAACGCTCGTTCAAGCTCAAGGTGGAGATGTATCCGTCATTGATGATCTTTCTAAACTTCCACAGGCAAAGCATGATATTGAAGTTTCGGCACAGCAAGATGGGTATGTAACAGAAATTGATGCTGAATCTGTTGGTGTTGCTGCTATGTATCTTGGTGCAGGAAGAGCGACAAAAGACGATCAAATTAATCACGGTGTTGGGATTACGCTGAAGAAAAAAGTCGGCGATAAAGTGGAGAAAGGCGAAGCGCTAGTTGTTCTTCACAGTGATGAAGAAGACGTTCAGAACTCAATCGATAAAATTAATGAAGCGTATACTCTTTCTAAGCAAGCTGCTGAAAAGCCACAGTTGATTTATAAAGTTATTAACTAATTAATATAAGGTAGTATCTTGAGAAGTCTCTTTTGGGGGGCTTCTTTTTTTGTGTTTAGCTAAGTTAGCTTATCCTGTTGGTTCTCGATTTTGGCTCATTCGAGTGACATCTTTATCTCAGAGCGTAATTAAGGCAATAATCAACTACTTCATTACCATGTCCATGTGTATAAATCCGTGAAAAGATTTAAGGAGAGTGAATGCGATTATCAAAAGAGGATATAGAATTCGTATATTTTTCCAAGATGTTGGAAATCCTTGTAATACTAAGAATGGAGGGATCACCAATGAAAGTTGTTGCAACAGCGCTCGCCTTCTTGCTGGGAGTAACTCTTATTGTTCCTTCTTTTGCGCATGCAGAAGAAGCAAAGCTAAAAATCGCAGAGAATTCTTCTTCCGCTATTTTGATTGAGCGAGATACAGGTGAAGTATTGTTTGAAAAAGATAGTGATAAAAAGCTTCCTCCTGCAAGTATGACTAAAATCATGACAATGATCTTAATTATGGAAGCGATTGAAAGTGGAAAAGTAAGCCTCGATCAGAAAATTAGAGCAAGTGAATATGCTGCTTCGATGGGTGGTTCACAGATTTTTCTTGAGGCAGGGGAAGAAATGACAGTTAACGATATGTTAAAAGGTATCGCGATTGCTTCCGGTAATGATGCTTCGGTAGCAATGGCTGAAGCGATCGCTGGTTCGGAAGAAGAATTTGTTAATTCGATGAATGCAAAGGCAAAATCAATGGGGCTCAAAAACACTCATTTTGTAAATCCTACTGGATTACCTGCGGAGGGTCATTATTCCACTGCAAATGATATGGCCCTTATGGCTAAAGAGCTTCTTAAATATGAATTGATTACAAAATATACTGGATTATATGAAGACTACCTGAGGCAGGATACAGATAAGAAATTCTGGCTCGTTAACACTAATAAGCTTGTTAAATTTTATCCTGGTGTAGATGGATTGAAGACAGGATTTACAAGTGAAGCAAAGTATTGTCTTACGGCAACGGCGAAAAGAGATGACATGCGAGTGGTGGCTGTTGTAATGGGGGCTCCATCTCCAAAAGTACGTAATGCAGATATTACAAAACTGTTTGATTATGCATTTTCTCAATATAAAACACATAAATTATTCGATCGAAACAACATCGTGAAAGAAGTAAAGGTAAATAAAGGAGATCAACCTACCATGTCTGTTGTAACATCTGAGCGAGTTTCCGTTCTTCTTAAGAAAGGGCAAGAAAACGGTAAAATTACAACAAGCATCAAAGTCAATAAGAATATAGAAACACCTGTTAAGAAAGGGGAAGAGGTAGGTGAGTTGTCTGTGAAAATAGATGGTCATGTGACAGCTACATCTCCGGTTATTGCAGCCAAAGACATTCAAAAAGCTTCCTGGTGGCAGCTGATGAAACGAACAGCTGCGCAGTTCGCCAAAGCGCCTACTCAAACTGTCAAGTGATCACCTCTTTCATCGAAATCTCACTAGTTTTGTCACGAAGAAGGAATTAACCCTGTAAAGAGAGAAAAAACTCACAAGCAAACATGAGGAGGAATGTGACGTGAGTCTTTCGATCAATCTTGAAGTGCGCCATCCCGTTCTTTTGATTCGTCTTGATGGAGAGTTGGATCATCATACATCAGAAGAACTAAGAGACAGGGTAGATTCGATTATTGAAGAGCGTAAAATTGAACATATTGTGCTAAGTCTAGACGGTCTTTCATTCATGGATAGTTCAGGTCTCGGTGTTATTCTAGGGCGGTACAATAAAGTGAAGAGTTTTGGAGGAGAAATGGTCGTATGTTCAATCTCTCCACCTGTTAAGAGATTGTTTGAAATGTCAGGTCTCTTTAAAATTGTGAGGCTTGAGGCTGATGAGCAGCATGCCCTCGCTACTTTGGGGGTGGCATAATGAGAAATCGTATGGATATCGAGTTCTCTGCGCTCAGTCAAAATGAATCATTTGCTCGTGTGACTGTAGCAGCTTTTATTGCGCAGCTCGATCCTACTGTTGATGAACTTACTGAAATCAAGACTGTTGTATCGGAAGCTGTTACAAATGCCATTATTCATGGATATGAGCAAAATTCTGAAGAGAAGGTTTACATTTCAGTCGAGTTAAATGACGACACGGTCAATTTAACAATTCGTGACCACGGAATCGGAATTCTTGACCTTGAGGAAGCAAGACAACCTTTGTTTACAACAAAGCCTGAACTAGAGCGATCAGGGATGGGCTTTACAATTATGGAGAATTTTATGGATGAGGTCAAAGTGGAGTCTGCAAGTGGCCAGGGTACGACCATTCACTTAATGAAGTATCTATCAAAAAATAAAGCGCTATGTAATTAAGGGGACCTGCATATGGACGTGGAGGTTAGAAAAGGGAAGCAGTCGCAACTGAAGCCTGATGAAGTGAAGGAATTGATTAAACAAAGCCAGAATGGGGACCAGGGAGCTAGAGACCTCATTGTTCAAAAGAATATGCGTCTCGTCTGGTCCGTTGTGCAGCGATTTCTAAATCGAGGGTATGAAGCGGATGACCTGTTTCAGATCGGTTGTATTGGTTTGTTAAAATCCGTGGATAAGTTCGATCTAAGTTACGATGTGAAATTCTCCACCTATGCGGTACCAATGATTATTGGGGAAATTCAGCGCTTCATTAGAGATGATGGAACAGTGAAAGTGAGTCGATCCCTTAAAGAAACTGGAAATAAAGTTAGGAAAGCGAAGGATGAGTTATCGAAAACGCTCGGCAGAACGCCCACAATTAATGAAATTGCAGAACGAATAGAAGTCACGTCGGAAGAAGTTGTCATGGCACAAGAAGCTGTAAGGGCACCAACTTCTATTCATGAAACGGTTTATGAAAATGATGGAGATCCCATTACTTTACTCGACCAAATTGCCGATCATACAGATAGTGCTTGGTTTGATAAATTAGCCCTTAAGGAAGCATTGCAGTATCTTGATAATCGTGAGAGACTAATCGTTTATTTAAGGTATTATAAAGATCAAACTCAGTCTGAAGTGGCAGAAAGACTTGGGATTTCTCAAGTTCAAGTATCGAGACTTGAAAAGAAAATATTAAAACAAATTAAAGAACAGATGAGCAAATAGCTCATTCTGTTCTTTTTTGTGTGCAAAGGCTTTTTTTACCTGAATAAAAATCGAGCTATCACTAAGATTAATGAATGGACGATATAAAAAGGTCCCACACTTCTAGGGAATTAATGGTACTTAGGTTGCTAAAGAATGAGAGTCATTTGGTAGAAACATACTATAACCAATATGCCCCTTGAATAAGGAGGTGGAGGATCATGGATAGTCAGATAATATATCTTCGACTTAGGCAAAAAAAGAAAGTGCCGCCTAATAAGAAACTATTGATTGGTGATATTGCTCAGCTCATAGGAGAAGATTCTTGCTGTAGTAAGGTGGAGAATATCCACATTTACCATGTGACGAAAGAAGATAAGAACTTAGTCGTAATTGATGTTATGAAAGTCATTATGTCAATCCATAGCGAAATGGAAAACATTGAGATTCAAGTAGTTGGTCCTACACAAACGATTGTAGAAGTTCAGTATCCAAAGAAGAAATTAGCACCCGTTTATTTTGTTCTTATCTGGTTTTTATTATTTATTGGTGCGGCCCTCGCTATTATGAATTTTCATGAAGACGTCAGTATGAGAGAGGTTCATCAGCAAATATATAAAATTGTGACTGGAATTGACAATCCAAAACCACTGCTTCTACAAGTACCATACTCATTTGGACTTGGAATTGGGATGGTCCTTTTCTTTAATCATCTTTTCAAAAAGCGGTTTAACGAAGAACCGAGCCCACTTGAAGTGGAAATGTTTAATTATCAACAGGACCTTGATCAATATGTAATCGTTCATGAGAACGAAGAAAACGGAAATTCGAAACCATGAATGTTCAATTTGTCTTTGTGATGTTAATCGGATTTGCTGAAGGGATTGCGGTTGGGGCTGGATTTGTTGCATTTCTTTCAGTTCTTGGTATTATCCCTAGACTCACTCAATTGTCCAAAACGTTACACCTCATTCGTTTTTATGAATGGGGGATCATTGTAGGTGCTGTAGTGGCAAGTTGGTTATCGTTAAGAAATCCAACTCTGGGCCTGCCCAAATTTGTAGTGATCCCAATTGGACTTGGTGCAGGTATATTTATTGGGATGTTAGCAGCAGCATTAACAGAAGTACTAAATGTCCTGCCAATATTAACGAAACGGATTGGGTTTATAGATAAAATTTTGGTTTTACTAATGGCTATAGTACTTGGTAAAGTATTCGGATCATTGTTTCATTGGACAATTTTTGTGGATGGAGGGATCAAGTAATGAAAAAATCATTAAACGATAGGGAAAAGTATAGTCAGAACATTAAAGAGTATCAGCCAAAGCCGCCGTATTTTTTCAACTGTATAAAAGCGTTTGTTGTAGGCGGATTTATTTGTATGTTCGGACAAGGTGTTCAGAATTTCTATATCAATGTCTTTGATTTTTCTAAAGAAAATGCTGGAAACCCGACTGTAGCCACTCTCATTTTGATCGCAGCTATATTAACGGCTTTCGGTTGGTATGACAAGCTTGGTCAATTTGCGGGAGCAGGTTCAGCTGTACCAGTTACAGGTTTCGCTAATTCGATTACTAGTGCTGCTCTCGAGCATAAAAGCGAAGGGATTGTACTTGGCATAGCAACCAATATGTTTAAACTTGCTGGATCAGTCATCGTGTTTGGCGTCGTTGCGGCTTACATTGTAGGAATGGTCAGAATGATTTTTAAAGCCCTGATATAAGGAGAGAACCTGTATGAAATCAGGAAAGCAAACATGGAGTTTTTCAAATGTTTATTTACAATCAGTAGGTACAGCAACAGGCCCAAAGGAAGCAGAAGGTCCATTTGGAAATTCGTTTGATGTGACCTATGATAACCTTCATTGTAATCAGGCAAACTGGGAGCTTGCTGAAAGAAAATTGTTAGAAGATGCAGTAATGAGTTGTTTGAAGAAAAAAGAATTAGCTCCTGATCAAGTTGATGTTTTTGTAGCAGGTGATCTATTAAATCAAATCGTAAGCGCAACTTATACAGCAAGGTCTAATCATATTCCTTTTCTAGGTGTTTTTGGAGCATGCTCCACATCGATGGAATCCCTAGCGATTGCTTCTTCTCTAGTTGATGGTGGTTTTGCAGAGAGGGCTATTGCTGGAGTTAGTAGCCATAATGCAACTGCTGAAAGACAGTTCCGATATCCAACAGAATATGGAGGTCAGAAACCCGGTACTGCGACATCAACTGTAACTGGTGCTGGAGCTGCTTTAGTTAGTCAGGAGTTTTCGGACATTCAAATCTCTGCCGCAACGATTGGAAGAGTAGTTGACTGGGGAATCAAAGATCCGTTTGATATGGGGAGTGCGATGGCGCCAGCGGCAGCAGATACATTGGCCACACATTTTGAGGACCTGAATGTAAAGCCTTCAGATTATGACTTAATTGTTACTGGAGATTTATCTGCAGTTGGTTCTCCGATTGTTCGTGATTTATTGCTTGAGAAAGGGATTGACATTACTAATAATCATAATGACTGTGGGTTAATGATCTATCGTCCGGATCAGAAAGAAGTATTCGCAGGTGGAAGCGGCTGTGCCTGTTCGGCGGTTGTTACGTATGGTCATCTCATAGAGCTTCTAAAACAAGGGAAGTATTCAAAAATTCTTGTTACAGCTACAGGATGCTTGCATAGCCCCGTTATGGTGCAGCAGAAAGAAAGTATGCCTGCTATCGCTCATGCAGTGGTTTTTGAGCGAGTTGGAGGTGAGGAATAGTGGAATACTTCATTGCTTTTGCAGTAGGAGGAGCCATTTGTGTTGTTGGTCAGTTATTGCTCGATATTTTTAGATTAACACCAGCTCATGTCATGTCATCTTTTGTTGTGGCTGGAGCGATTCTTGACGGATTCGGTATATACGATCGACTGATTGAATTTGCAGGAGCTGGTGCGACAGTACCGATTACGAGCTTTGGGCATTCCTTGCTACATGGGGCGATGCAGCAAGGAGAGGAACATGGATTTATAGGCATTGCAATGGGAATATTTCAGTTAACTTCAGCTGGAATTTCATCAGCTATTGTTTTCGGATTTATCATAGCCATTATATTCAAACCAAAGGGGTGAATGAATTGAACAAGCGGCGGGTTATTTTCGTTACTGATGGAGATCTTTACGCGCAAAAAGCAATTGAAAAAGTGGCTTCGGATATTGGCGGGAGATGCATTAGCCAATCAGCAGGAAATCCGACCCCGCTTGCTGGTTATGAAATTGTTTCCCTAATTAAAGAAGCTCCACACGATCCAATCTTTGTAATGTTCGATGATAGTGGTTTTCCCGGTGAAGGTTATGGAGAACTAGCGATGCAGGCTGTGGCTGAGGATGAAGATGTTGAACTCCTCGGTGCGATTGCAGTTGCCTCAAGAACGCACTTTTCTGAATGGACGAGAGTAGATGTTTCCATTGACAGGGATGGTGAATTAACGCATTTCGGTGTGGATAAGAATGGATTTGCTGATATGGAAGCTGGGAGAATAGATGGGGATACTGTATCTATTTTAGATAAACTGAATCTCCCCATTATTATAGGTGTCGGTGATATAGGTAAAATGTCTGGGCTTGATGATCCGGAGGTTGGGTCGCCTATAACATTGAAAGCCGTTCAAATTCTGCTTGAAAGGAGCGGTTTCTATGACAACAAAAGTGAATAACAAACAAAAAATATTTAAAAAATTAAAAGAAAATGAAGACTTCTTGAAAAAATCAATTGGCATTGGGGAAAGCTTTGACGTAGGTGTACGTAAACTCAAGATTTTGAATAAAGAAATACAATTCTATTATTGTACAGGATTATGTGATACATCAATCATTGTTGAGATCATGCGTGAATTGATGGAATTAGATGATCATCATCGCTTGACCGTTAAATTCGAGCAAGTTATTCATAATCATTTGCCCCATCAGCAAGTAACAAAGGTAGAGACGTTTGATGAGGTCGTCGACCAAGTTCTTTCAGGACTGATCGCTGTATTTATGGAAGGCGAAGAGATTGCTTACATTATTGATGTTCGGAAGTATCCAGGTAGAACGCCTCAGGAGCCAGACACTGAGAAAGTGATCAGAGGTTCCAGAGATGGTTTCACAGAAAATATTATTGAGAATACTGCACTTACAAGAAGGCGTATTAGAGATGGTCGTTTGCGCAATGAAATATTTCAAATCGGAGAGCGTTCCAAAACGGATGTGTGTATCACTTATATTCAGGATGTAGCTAACCCAAACTTAGTTGAAATCATTAAGAAAAAACTAAAAGAAATTAATATTGATGGTATTCCTATGGCTGATAAAAGCGTTGAAGAGTTTTTAGTGCATCAGGCGGGAAATCCTTTTCCGCTTGTAAGGTATACGGAAAGACCAGATGTAGCCGCATCCCATTTGTTAGAAGGGCATGTCTTGATTATCGTCGATACTTCTCCGAGTGTAATTATTACGCCAACAACCTTTTTCCACCATGTTCAACATGCAGAAGAATACAGGGAAGCTCCATTACCTGGGGCATTCTTGAGATGGGTCCGCTTTGGGGGAATGCTAGCAGCGCTATTGTTACTTCCCCTGTGGTTATTAGCGGTATATGAACCAGGGTTATTGCCTAAATCAATTGATTTTATTGGGCCAAATGATGAAACGAATGTGCCGATATTTATTCAAATCATTCTTGCAGAAGTTGGGATCGAAACGCTGAGAATGGCCGCCATTCATACGCCTACCCCGCTTTCTACAGCGATGGGTTTAATTGCGGCTGTATTAATTGGTCAAATTGCCATCGATGTAGGATTATTTGTGCCAGAAGTTATTTTGTATGTTTCTATTGCGGCTATAGGTTCTTACGCAACGCCAAGTTATGAGTTATCAATAGCGAACAAACTAGTTAGATTATTATTACTTTTCCTTGTCTTTTTCTTCAGAGTTCCAGGATATATAATAGGCGTGACAGCTATTATTCTCTTCCTGGTCGCCTTAAAGCCATTAAACACACCTTATTTATGGCCGTTCATTCCTTTTAATGCAAAAGCGTTTATTCAAGTGCTAATTCGCGTTTCTGTTCCTTTGACAAAATTGCGTCCGAGTATTACAGAGCCCCAGAATGAAACGAAGCAGCCGGACAAACCACTTGCCGAATCTTAAAAAGTATGATAATTTATTTCTTAATTGAATAGACCTCATTGAACGTAATGGGGATAGAGGCGCAAAACGAATGAGTAAGATATCTGAGCATAGAATGGAATGCGAAGACGATATCAGAAAGGTCAATTTGCCGAAGTGAGAAAGGACCCATTCTTTTCTTGCTGGGCTGCTGCTGAATAAGTTGCAGACTGTCACTGGAGGATGGATTTCTTTCAGTGGTGAGCTAATCCAACTCGTGAGGATACGGAGAAAACAGCCTATCTATAAAGTTGGCTGTTTTTCTTATTGTGTGGAGGGAGCTCGCATTTATATAAGCGAGAGGGGAGAAATGATTGTGAATTTATACAGTACATCTGCAGTTTCAGAAGAGGGGCATTTAACAGTTGGAGGGATCGATACGGTCCAATTAGGAAAAAAATTTGGCACTGCGTTATATGTTTATGACGTGGCCATGATTCGAGATAAAGCAAGGGCGTTTCGAAGTGCCTTTGAACGTGAAAATGTAAACTATCAAGTAGCTTATGCTAGTAAGGCCTTTTCATGTATGGCAATGATTCAACTTGCAGAAGAAGAAGGATTAAGTTTAGATGTTGTATCCGGTGGAGAGCTTTATACTGCTTTGAAGGCGGGTTTCCCCGTGGAGCGCATTCATTTTCATGGAAATAACAAAAGTGAATCTGAAATTAGAATGGCGCTTGATGCAGAAATAGGTTGCTTCGTTGTTGATAATTTTTACGAATTATCTCTACTCGAGCAAATTGCAGAAGAAAAAAATGTGAAAGCTAATGTGCTGTTGCGTATAACACCAGGTATTGAAGCACATACGCATGATTATATTTTAACAGGCCAAGAAGATTCTAAATTTGGTTTTGATTTACAGAGTGGTCAGGTAGAACGCGCGATATTGGATGTAACAAAAATGAGTGCTATTCATCTTCTTGGACTTCATTGTCATATAGGCTCACAAATTTTTGAAACAAATGGTTTTGTAATGGCGATTGAAAAGATCTATAGCTATCTTACAACATGGTATGATGCCTATGGTTTTGAGCCTGAAGTCCTTAACCTTGGTGGAGGATTTGGAATCCGATATACGAGCGAAGATCACCCACTACCAGTAGGGAACTACATTGAAGCTATGATTGAAACAATCAGAAATCAGGTAACAGGGCAAATGAACATGCCTGAGATCTGGATTGAACCTGGGCGTTCACTAGTAGGAGAAGCTGGACTGACGTTATATACGGTTGGTTCACACAAAAATGTTCCAGAGTTGCGACATTACCTCGCTGTAGATGGAGGGATGACGGATAATTTACGCCCTGCTCTGTATCAGGCAAAATATGAAGCCACAATAGCAAATCGAATGAATGAAGCAAAAGATCACCTATACTCTGTAGCAGGAAAGTGTTGTGAATCAGGTGATATGTTAATTTGGGATTGCCAGTTACAGCGAGCGATTGCTGGCGATACAATGGCTGTTTTTTCAACGGGGGCATATGGTTATTCCATGGCAAATAACTACAATAGATTACCAAGACCAGCTGTTGTCTTTGTTGAAAATGGTGAGGCAAACCTTGTTGTTGAGAGAGAGTCATACGAGGATTTAGTTCGACATGATTTGCCATTAAAACAAGCGATTATATCAAAATAATAGTTGAAAAGCATAAATGATATGGAACAGCTTCAGTCTGTGCTATAATGAAAGAGCTTTTAAGAAAATTGTTAGTGCAGGAGGATTTATTTATGAAAAAAGGAACAATTGCATTTGAAAATGGAGAAGTTATTGAAATTGAATTTTATCCAGAAGCAGCACCTAACACTGTTGCTAACTTTGAGAAGCTTGCAAATGAAGGTTTCTACAACGGTGTGAATTTTCACCGCGTAATCCCAGGTTTTGTTGCTCAAGGTGGAGATCCTACAGGTTCTGGAATGGGTGGACCAGGATATACAATTGACTGTGAAACAGAAGGTAACCCTCATAAACACGTAGCAGGCTCATTGTCTATGGCACATGCTGGTAAAAACACGGGCGGCAGTCAGTTTTTCCTAGTTCATGAACCTCAGCCTCACCTAGACGGCGTTCATACCGTTTTTGGTCAAGTAACAGAAGGAATGGATACGGTCCTTCGCGTTAAACAGGGTGACGTAATGAAAGAAGTAAAAGTCTGGGACGAAGAATAGATCAGACTCTTAAAAACTTAATACTTTCCTTCGGGGTCGGGTGAAAATCCCAACCGGCGGTGATGACTAGCTTATGCTAGCTAAGTCCGTGACCCGGTTGCGTAAGCAAACGGTGGATCTGGTGAGAAACCAGAACCGACAGTATAGTCTGGATGGGAGAAGGAATAAAAGTGACCAATTTCCTTTTGAATCATAGATTCAAAAGGCTTATTTGGCATATACTTTTGCCTCCCGGGACAGCTGTGTTTTGGGAGGCTTTTTTTGTTCTCCTTCTCAACCAATAATGGAGAGTGGAACAGGAGTAAATACGATGAATCATACGGATTTTATGAAAACAGCGATCGATATGGCTAGAAGTACGATAGGTCAAACGCGTCCGAATCCCTCCGTAGGAGCCGTCATTGTTAATAGTGGGCGTATCGTGGGGATGGGAGCTCATTTAAAGGCTGGAGAAGGCCATGCCGAAATTCAAGCACTCAAGATGGCGGGCAATCGAGCAAGTGGGAGTACTGCCTATGTGACACTGGAGCCATGTAGTCATCATGGAAAGACGCCTCCTTGTGCTGATGCTTTAATTCAAGCAGGAGTCAAAGAGGTATTTATTGCAAGTCAAGATCCGAATCCCCTGGTCGCAGGAAATGGTGTGACTAAATTAAAGAAAGCAGGCATAGCTGTCCATATTGGGCTTATGGAAGAAGAAGCCTTACAGCTAAACCGGATGTTTTTCCATTACATTACACAGAAAAGACCATTTGTAACGTTGAAAGCTGCTACAACGCTTGATGGCAAAATAGCAACTCATTCAGGTGATAGTAAATGGATCACGGGGGAAGACTCGAGAAAAGATGTTCATGCCTATCGTCATCAACATGATGCCATTCTTGTAGGTATTGGCACGGTCCTCGCTGATGACCCATCACTAACGACTCGTTTCGGTGAGGGCCTATCGCCGATTAGAATCGTGTTAGATCGTCAATTGAGGATGCCTTCTGACGCTAAAGTAATAAGTGATGAGAATGCAGAAACATGGATCATTACAACAAAACGAGCTGCGCTAAAAAATAAGCGAACCTTCCCAAAACATGTCCAAATCATCGATGTCACAGATCCACTGCTCCCAATGGATAAAGTTCTTGACCTTTTAGGGGAACGAGAAATTACATCAGTATTTGTTGAAGGTGGTTCAGAAATACACGGTAGCTTTCTTGAATCACGCTCTTTTCAACAAGTTATTACATACATTGCGCCGAAGCTAATTGGTGGGAGACAATCTCCTACGGCTTTCGGAGGTGCAGGTTTTAAAACGATGAATGAAGCGATCGATTTACAAGTGGATAGCGTAGAACAAATTGGAAATGATATTCGAATTATTTCATCAAGGAGGCTTTCTTAATGTTTACAGGTATTGTAGAAGAAATTGGAAGAGTTGAAAGTGTTCAACAATCAGGAGAATCCATTGCAATGCAAATTGCGGCGTCGACTATTTTAAAAGACGTTCATTTAGGAGATAGCATTTCGATAAACGGCGTGTGCTTAACTGTTACGACGTATACAGACTCTTCTTTTACCGTAGATATTATGCCTGAAACATTTCGTGCAAGCAGTCTTCGTCAGCTAGGACCAAACTCATCGGTGAATCTGGAGAGAGCTATGTCTGCAAATGGACGCTTTGGTGGTCATTTTGTTTCTGGACATGTTGATGGTGTGGGAAAAATTACTCGTGTAGAACAAATCGATAATGCTGTTTATTATGACATCTCGATTCCGCGAAACCTTTTAATTTACTTTGTTGAAAAAGGCTCAGTTTCTGTTGATGGTACTAGTCTTACGGTCTTTGGAATAGGGGAGCACTCTCTTACTATATCTCTTATCCCCCATACCGTAGAGGAAACGGTGCTTGGGAGAAAAAAAGTGGGAGATACAGTGAATATAGAATGCGATATGCTTGGTAAATACATTATGAAGTACTTGGAGCAAAGAAGCGGTTCAAAACCCGAACCTACTGCTTCACTCGGGAGTCAGTTTTTTGAAGATCATGGATTTAAATAATGGTACTATCAGGAGGGTCATCGTATATGTTCCATACAATAGAAGAAGCGATTTATGATTTAATGCAAGGCCGGGTGGTGATCGTTTGTGATGATGAAGACAGGGAGAATGAAGGGGATTTTATCGCTTTAGCCGATAAAGTCACACCTGAAACAATCAATTTCATGATTACAAAAGGAAGAGGCCTTGTATGCACGCCGATTACGGAAGAGCGTGCAAATGAACTGAAGTTGAGTCCAATGGTAGATCATAACACAGATTCTCATGGTACAGCGTTTACAGTGAGTGTCGACCACAAAAGTACAACTACAGGAATTTCGGCAGCTGAAAGAGCATCTACAATTCAATACTTAATTAACCCGGATGCTAAACCTTCAGACTTTAATCGACCAGGTCATATTTTCCCATTGATTGCTAAGGATGGAGGGGTCCTAAGAAGAGCAGGTCATACGGAAGCGGCAGTCGATTTGGCACGACTCTCTGGCTCTGCCCCAGCTGGTGTTATTTGTGAAATTATGAAAGAAGACGGTGAAATGGCGCGCGTTCCTGATCTAAAGGAAATTGCTGAAGAGTATGATTTGAAAATGATTACGATTAAAGATTTGATTCAATATCGTAACCGTAAAGATGTTCTTGTTCGAAAAGAAGTAGAAATAGAACTTCCGACTGAGTTTGGTTCTTTTAGAGCGGTAGGGTATTCGAATATTCTTGATCAGAAAGAGCACGTAGCTTTGATTAAGGGAGAAATCTTACCAGATCAACCAACTCTTGTGCGAGTTCACTCTGAATGTTTAACTGGTGATGTGTTTGGATCTTTTCGATGTGACTGTGGTCCACAACTACATGCTGCATTGGCACAAATTGAAGAGGAAGGTCATGGAGTGCTTTTGTATATGCGCCAGGAAGGAAGAGGTATCGGGCTCCTTAATAAAATGAAAGCTTATAAACTGCAAGAACAGGGCTACGACACAGTTGAAGCGAATGAGAAACTTGGATTTAAGCCTGATTTAAGGGATTATGGAATAGGGGCACAGATTTTGAGAGACCTTGGTGTTTCTAAAATGAACCTTCTGACAAACAATCCTCGTAAAATAGCTGGGTTAACAGGTTATGGTCTTGAAGTAGCATCTAGGGTACCTCTTCAGATGGCTTCTCGAAAAGAGAATGAAAAGTACCTAAAAACAAAACATAGCAAGCTAGGACACATGCTTCATTTCTAAAAATTTACGTATGAAAATAGGAGGATATTAATAATGGGACAAACATTTGAAGGAAATTTGGTTGGATCTGGATTAAAAGTGGGTATAGTAGTAGGAAGATTTAATGAATTTATTACAAGTAAGTTACTTGGAGGTGCTGAAGACGCATTGAAGCGTCATGGCTTGTCCGAAGAAAACATTGATGTAGCATGGGTTCCTGGAGCATTTGAAATTCCATTTGCAGCAAAGAAAATGGTTGAAACAGGAAAATATGATGCAATTGTTACGCTTGGTACGGTTATTCGCGGGGCTACACCACACTTTGATTATGTATGTGGAGAAGTTTCTAAAGGCGTAGCGAATTTAACGATGCAGACGGGTGTACCTGTTATTTTTGGAGTATTAACCACAAATACCATTGAACAAGCTGTTGAACGTGCAGGTACTAAGGCTGGTAACAAGGGCTGGGATGCTGCAACGGCAGCAATTGAAATGGCTAATTTATCAAAATCATTTGAAGGTTGATTATCAGTTCATTTTTGGCTATGATGAGTATGGTATGCGATGAAGGGCAAAAGAGTTTGGAATCGTAAAGCCATGAAGAGAGAAAGAAAATGGTTGATTCTTAGTTCTGTGTGATCATTGTCATTATCATGCTAGCTGAGCTTGTTCGTCGAATCATTTTAACATTCTAATTGATTTTAGAATAAGTTATTAAACGGAAAGCCAAGAATTACTTTAATGAGGGATAATCATGCTAATTCGTTATAAGAAAGCTCATGAGAAAATAGCCATGGGGCTATTAAGCTTCATGCCGAACGAAAAAGATATTAAGAAACTGCAACAATCGATTAAAGACTATGAGGATATGGATTCTTTGCAGCTTTTTCTTTGGAAAGAAGAAGATATTATCGGATTGCTCGGAATTGAATGGGTAAACGACAACGAAGTAGAGTTAAAGGATATTAGTGTTAATCCTTCCCATCGCCATCAAGGAATTGGAAAACAAATGGTTGAAGCACTTCGAGAAATGCTAAGTGATGAAATATCTATTAAGGGAAATGAATATACGGGGACATTTTTTGAAAGGTGTCACTTGGAAGAAAATATGAAGTAAGATGCAAAGAAAAGGAACGGCTTAGCCGTTCCTTTTCTGTTGTTTTATTTCAAATTGTTGTTTTCTTTCTTCAATCACATCTGATCGATCACGTCTCGTATGACGATGGATGAGTTCTATATTCGAAAGATCGCTTTTACTACCATAAGTACATTCAAGTTCACGACATCTTTCTTCACAAGCCGTTTGAAGGGCGGAGCTGGTGAGAGGAATATCAAATCCCTGGTAAGGAGAGTGAGTGTTGATGAGTTGTAACTCGTTTGATAGGTTTTTAGAAAGTTGATCAATATTTATCGCTAATTTATCGAGTTCTTCACTTTCGCTATTGGAAATGCGTATGGCATTAGCAATCATTCTCTTTGCCCCTGTGAAATTACCGCGTCGATGGTGATAAAGGCCAACAGCAATTTGGATAAGACCTACCCAATGAAGTTTACGACTTCCACGCGGATCCTCTTTCCAATGTTCTTCGAGGATTTCATGGCATTCAAAATAATCACGAAGTCCATGGAAATGAGCCAAATAATCAATATAGGCTTTTGAATACATGCTGATTCCTCCATTTCTTTTAGTAGTGTAGCACATGTGTGTTAAATGGATAAAGCAAGTGCTTTTATGGATCAAAATAGCGATCAGTCGTTAGGGTGCTATCAAACTGTTAACGATCAATGGAAATCAATTTACGTTAAAAATGAACCGGATGGTTTTCTTGCATTGCTGTAAGCCCCTATTGTAAATGTGATATAATCGGAATACTAGATGGACTTGGATAAAGGAAGATGGAAAATGAAGCAATACAGTGTAAAGGTTGATGCATTTGAAGGTCCATTGGATCTTTTGCTCCACCTTATAAATAAGTACGAAGTGGATATTTATGATATTCCAGTCTCGCAAATTACAGATCAATACTTAACGTTTGTCCATACAATGCAAGAGTTAGAACTTGATGTGGCAAGTGAATATCTTGTTATGGCTGCGACGTTGCTTGCGATAAAAAGCAAAATGCTTCTTCCTCAAAAAGAAGAAGAAATTTTCGAACAGGATCCTGAGTTTGAAGATGATCCCCGTGATGAACTCGTTCAACGTCTTGTTGAGTATCGAAGGTTTAAAGAGGCTGCGAATGATTTAAAGGAAAAAGAAAGTAGTCGAAGCCTTATTTATGCTCGGCCACCTGTAGATACTAGTGAATTTAGTCATGAGGATAGTCAAACCTCCATTGGCGACGTTACATTGTATGATATGCTTGCGGCATTTCAAAAAATGTCCAGACGTGTAAAGGAGAAGAAACCAAAGCGTACACGAATTCAAAGTGAAGATGTTCCTATTGAAGATCGAATGAACGCTATTCGGAACCAGCTACGAGGAAGTGGAAAGACGCGTTTTAGTGATCTTTTTAGTGAAGAGGATCGTGGGCATATGATTGTGACGTTTCTTGCAGTCCTTGAGTTAATGAAAACGAGAGATGTGGCTTGTGAACAAGATAAAAACTTTGGCGAAATTATGATTTTTGAACGAGAAGGGGAGGCATCAGTGTGACAAACGAAGAAATAAAAAGCATTATCGAAAGTCTTCTATTTGTAGTTGGTGATGAAGGGATCACAGTGAAAGATCTCTGTGAAACCATCTCATTGGAAGAAGACACCCTTCTAAGTGCAATAAGTGATTTGCAGGATGAATACAATGAAAAAGATCGCGGTTTTAAAATTAGTTTTATTGGTGGTGGCTATCAGCTCACTACAAATGCTAAAAATGCTCCCTATATCGAAAAACTAGTAGCGACACCAGGTAATCATACTTTATCGCAGGCAGCTCTAGAAACACTTGCGATCGTCGCCTACAAGCAACCAATAACAAGGGTAGAAATAGAAGAAATTCGCGGTGTTAAAACGGATAAGCCTTTACAAACTTTAATGAGTAAACTGCTCATTAAAGAAGCAGGCAGAGCCGAAAAAGCTGGAAGAGCGATTTTATATGGAACAACTAGAGAGTTTCTATTTCATTTTGGTTTAAGCTCAATCAAGGATCTACCCCCTTTACCTGATGGGACAGAAGATAAGGAAGATGAGGAAGCAGACTTATTTTTTGAGAAGTTTCAAGAAATTTCTGAGTAGATGCTAAGTTCGATCATGATGAAGGAGGACAATCGATGCGGTTAACTCATGTTGCTTTCGAGGAGCTTCAAAAAGATCGTGCAAACTCCCCTGAAGATTCATTCGTTCGTTCTACAATAACGTATGAGGAGAATGGAAAGGTAAAGCGATTTCATGTTTTATATCCTGGTGTTTTTGCAGAAACTGCCATTAAAGAATTTTGGGATTATGAGACCCCCATTCACGAAGCAATCGCACTGAATCTCCTTTCATCTTATCCGAATCGAAAACGTTTGTATATTAGTAGTGAAAATGAGTTCCTTGATCCGCTTAAGAAGGCGGATTTACAAGAGCTTCTCACGATCATCCATGAGATAAAAACAACAGGTACGTATTTACATTCAAACAAAGAAAAGATGCCTCCATACTGAGGCATCTTTTTTATGCTTTGACTATGTTCGCTTATATTGATGTATCATTTTTGGCTCAAATGAGTGAAAATCCCATTATTTTCTAGTTATTAACGGTTCTAGAATAAAAATGAAATAAACTTCGAACACTAATTGAAAAGAGTAGGAATAGGAGCTCAGATCAATGATACTATCGATCGGAAAATCTTTACCCCCTCATTGTCTTCTGCAAACAGAAGCTGCGACTTTTGCTAAAAGGCAATTTGGTCCACATTTTAAAAATATAGATCGTCTTCTACCTGTTTTTCAAAGTGCTGAAATAGATAAAAGATATTTCGCTATGCCACTAGAATGGTATAGTAGTGGGCCAACATTTGAAGAAAAAAACGAAAAATACGTTTCTCTTTCTGTTGAATACGCTAAAGAAGCAGTATTGGACTGTCTGAACAATCCTTTTTACCTAAATGAAATGATTGATTGTAGAGATATCGATGCAATATTTTTTGTGTCAACAACAGGTATTTCTACACCGAGTATAGAGGCTAGAATTATGAATGTCCTACCATTCTCTCCCCATACAAAACGGATCCCCATCTGGGGCCTTGGGTGTGCAGGTGGTGCTGCAGGTATTGCAAGAGCGAATGATTATTGTCTTGCCCATCCTGATCAAGCTGTTCTAGTAGTGAATGTTGAGCTGTGTAGTCTTACTTTTCAACATGGTGACTTTTCCAAGAGCAACCTTATTGGAACAGCACTTTTTGCTGATGGGATATCAGCTGTACTTTTGACAGGTGAGAGTTCATCTCTTCTTAGGCGTTCCACCTTGCCGAGCATTCCAGGCATCGTCGCCACACGCTCCACATTAATGAGAGATTCAGAAGATGTGATGGGATGGGAAGTTAGCAACGAAGGCTTGCACGTAGTGTTCTCTAAGTCTATTCCCGCGATTGTGTCAAGTTGGCTTGAACCTAATGTTCTGGAATTCCTCTCTATTCACGAGAAGACCACGCAAGAAATAGATCATTTTATTGCCCATCCTGGAGGAACAAAAGTATTAACAGCATATGAAGAAGCTCTCGGATTCGATAAGTCGATGACTGCAGTATCGAGAAATGTATTAAAAGAATATGGAAATATGAGTTCAGTTACCGTTATTTACGTACTAGACCAATTTTTGAGAAATGGGTGTAAACATGGACATCTTGGATTAATGGCAGCTCTCGGACCTGGTTTTTGTTCAGAACTGCTGCTGCTAGAATGGAAAGAAGGAGCATAAAAAATGGGGCTAATATTTACTGGGGTTTTTATCCTTCTTGTGTTTCAAAGATTAATTGAACTATATATAGCTAAAAAAAATGAAAAGTGGATGAAAGAGCAGGGAGCAAGAGAAGTTGGAAAAAATCATTATAAATACATTGTGCTGCTACACATTTTCTTTCTTTTCGCAGTAGCGATTGAAGCGATTTTACGAGATTTCACTCTCTCCTTCGTCTGGTCTGTTATGCTGTTTGTGTTTCTTTTGGCTCAATGCCTTCGAGTCTGGACAATTAGAAGTCTGGGCCGCTTTTGGAATACAAAAATAATCGTCCTACAAGATGCAGATGTTGTAAAAAAGGGTCCTTACCGATTTTTGAAACACCCTAACTACTTAATTGTGGCACTAGAAATTCTCTCTTTGCCACTTATTTTCTCCTCTTACTTCACTGCGATTGTTTTTACCGTGCTAAATGCAGTATTACTTCTGAGAGTTCGTATTCCCGCTGAAGAGAAAGCTTTAAAAGAGTCGACCAATTATCCCGTGATGTTTCCGAATGCCGAAAAGGAATGAAAGACATATACTGCGTCTCTTGCTCATAAACTTGTACAAATATAGAGCTTAAGGGACGTGGATGTCATGATGAAATCGCTTAAGACAAAAATTGGCGTCTTTATTTTAATTGCTGCTTTGCTGTTTCTCATGATTCCAAGAGGTGTAGTAGCAGAGGGAGTAGGCGTCTCAGCGAGAAGTGCCATACTACTTGAACAAGAAACAGGAAGAGTCCTTTACGAAAAAGATGCCTATACACAAAGACGAATAGCGAGTATCACAAAAATTATGACTGCGATCATTGCGATTGAGTCAGGTAAAATGAATGAAACAGTAAAAATTAGTGGAAACGCTGCTGGGACAGAAGGTTCCTCTCTCTATTTAAAAGAAGGAGAGAAAATAACACTTGAAAATTTGGTATACGGATTAATGCTTCGTTCTGGTAATGATGCTGCTGTGGCAATTGCTGAAGAAGTTGGAGGCAGTTTAGAAGGCTTTGTTACATTGATGAATCAGAAAGCAGAAGAAATTGGGATGTCTCACACAGTATTTATGAATCCTCATGGACTTGATGATCATGAGAATCATCTATCGACAGCTTATGACATGGCTATCCTAACACAGTACGCCATGGATAATGACACTTACCGTATTATTTCAAGTACTAAAGTACATAAGGCACCCAATGCGACAGAGGATTGGGATTATGTATGGCGTAATAAAAATAAGCTGTTAACTAGTTTATACTCTGATTCCACTGGTGGGAAAACGGGATACACAAAGCGAGCTAAGCGTACACTCGTTTCTACTGCTGAACGTGATGGTATGACTCTTATTGCTGTTACCTTAGATGCGCCTGATGATTGGAATGATCATATTTCGATGTTTAATTGGGGTTATAGTAACTATGAGCTGACTCTACTAGAGCCTAAAGGGATTATAAAAGATGTGAAGGATGCACCTTACAAAGGCAATGTGAGGTTGAATCGAGATCTTTCCTATCCTTTAACCTCAGAAGAAAGAGGTCAAATTCATTCCACCATCCAACTTGTAGAACCTCCAGATGAAAGTAAGTGGGATGAAATGGGGTCAACAGATGATCCTGTTGGAATGTATGTTGTAAAACTAAATAACAAGACAATTGTGAAAGCACCCATTACTTTTGACTCCGTTGAAAAAAAAGAAAGAGGATTATGGGGATTTTTTAAAGGGTTATTTTCATTAGATATCGGACGTGAGCCGAATGGTTAATCTCATCTGGGCTGGCTTATTTCTCATTGGTATTCTATTTGCTCTAATTAATGGAACGATGGAAGAGGTCAATAAAGCAATATTTACAGGGGCTGAAGAAGCGATAGCTGTTTGTATAGGGTTGTTAAGTGTTCTTATTTTCTGGCTTGGATTGATGAAGATTGCTCAGAAAGCAGGACTGTTAGACCTTTTGGGAAGAGGATTTAAACCGATAGCTCGGAAGCTGTTTCCGGAAGTTCCCCCTGATCATCCTGCAATGGGATATATTCTCTCGAACATGATGGCGAATATGTTCGGCCTTGGAAATGCAGCTACGCCAATGGGGATAAAGGCAATGGAAGAGTTAAAAAAGCTCAATGATATGAAAGATAATGCAACAAGGTCAATGATTACCCTCCTAGCGCTCAATACATCAAGTTTAACTCTTATCCCAACTAGTGTTATAGCTATTCGGATGAAATATGGATCAGTTTCACCAACGGAAATCGTTGGTACAACAATTGCTGCTACAGCATGTTCTACAATTGGAGCGATCCTCATTGATCGCTTTTTATATCGAAGAAGCAAAAGGGGAGGATCTCTGTGAATGCATCGATCTGGATTATCCCTTTATTGATCGGGTTTATTCTTGCGTACGGAACGTGGAAAAGAGTACCAACTTATGAAACCTTTGTAGAAGGAGGTAAAGAAGGACTTTCTATTGCAGTTTCGATCGTTCCTTATTTGGTAGGCATGATGGTAGCGATTTCTGTTTTTCGAGCATCTGGTGCAATGGCCTTTCTTAGTGGATTATTAAGAGTACCACTAGAAGCGATTGGGGTACCTACAGAAATCGTTCCTTTGGCTCTCATTCGCCCGATTTCTGGTACCGGTGCGCTTGCAATGACAACGGATATTATTAGCACATATGGGCCTGATTCCTTTATTGGGAGGTTAGCCTCTACCATGCAAGGAAGTACAGATACGACGCTTTATGTCATTACGGTTTACTTTGGGGCGATTGGCATCAAACGAATGGGAAATGCTCTTAAAGTTGGATTGTTAGCAGATTTAGTCGGGATGGCAGCAGCGATTATATTTGTTACTCTCGTATTTGGATAGAAGCCATCTTATTCGATGGCTTTTTTTATTGTAACGGAATGTTTGGAACATTCCTGTTTGAGCATAATAAATGATAGAATGAATCTGTGCTTGAGGTTTGACTGTGACAAGAGTATGATGTTTTAGTGAGGTGAATTTGATGGAACGTTTGCAAAAAGTAATTGCTCAAGCTGGAGTAACGTCCAGACGAAAAGCAGAAACATTGATTGAAGAAGGTAGAGTGAAAGTTAACGGCAAAGTCGTAACTGAACTCGGTACAAAGGTGTCTGAGCGCTGTAAAATTGAAGTAAACGGGATTCCGGTAGAACGTGAAGAGCCGGTTTATTTTTTGTTTTATAAACCAACAGGCGTTATTTCAACAGTAGAAGATGATAAAGGAAGAAAGGCCGTCACCGATTATTTCCATGAAATCGAAGAGCGGGTTTTTCCTGTTGGACGACTTGATTACGATACGTCAGGTGTTTTGCTCTTAACGAATGATGGTGATTTTGCGAATAAGCTGATGCACCCAAGTTATCATGTAGACAAAGTGTACGTCGCTAAAGTGAAAGGCTTAATGAATAAAGAGACCATTCAAAAGCTTGAGCGAGGTGTGCAGCTAGAAGACGGAAAGACTTCGAAAGCACGAGCTAGAATTCTATCCGTTGATAAACAAAAAGGAAAATCAATTGTAGAATTGACCATTCATGAAGGTAAGAATCGCCAGGTACGCCGTATGTTCGAAACATTAGGGTACCCTGTGCAAAAGTTAAAGAGAGAACGATATGGTTTTCTTGAGCTGACTGGAATGAATCCTGGAGATTATCGTGAGCTAAAACCTTACGAAGTGAAGCAGCTTCGTAACCAAGCTGTCACACAAAATTCAAAAAAACGATAAGGTGACCCCTTATCGACACGTTATAGTGAGAGTAGTATTGCTTTGTTTGATTGGAGTTGGTTGAATGAAAAAGAAAAACCGGCTGATCGTGCGGACTGTTATATTGACTATCGTCTTTATAGCAGTCGGCTATACGTTCTATACAAACTTTTTTGCAAATGAAAGCGGAATCGTACAGGCCGGAGATCAAGCGCCAAACTTTATTTTAACGGATTTAGACGGAAATGAAGTAGAGCTTGAGGACTACAGAGGGAAAGGCGTCTTTCTGAATTTTTGGGCAACCTATTGCGAGCCTTGTAAAGATGAGATGCCAGCGATGGACAAGAAGTATAAAGAATACAAAGAAAAAGGCGTCGAAATACTTGCAGTAAATGTTTCGGAACCTAAATTGACTGCCGAAAGCTTTGCTGATCGGTATAACCTTAGTTTTCCAGTGTTGCTTGATAAGAGCAATGATGTAACTAATCACTATGGAGTTGGACCAATTCCAGTAACCTTTTTAATTGACAAGAATGGCAAGGTCGTTCAAAAAACGGAAGCCAGCCTTTCAGAGGAAGTAATTGATAGCTATATGAAGCAAATCCAACCGTAATGGGGTGTTCCAATGAGCAACAATAACATCACCTGTGAATGCGGACATGTGAACCCTTATGGAACTGAGATATGCGAAGTATGTGGTAAACCGCTTCAAGGAGATTTAGAATCTAAGAAACTGCTTAATATGAGATACGAGGGAAGTGCACGGAGGTCTCAAACGTACAAAACGACGATCATCGATAAGATCTGGAATTTCTTCTCATCTGTAAAGGTCGGAATCTGGATCATCGTCTTGTTGCTAGTAGCTTCAGCGATAGGCACTATTTTCCCTCAAGAAATGTACATACCACCGCTGTCAGACCCGACAGTTTATTACAAGGAACAATACGGCGTACTTGGTCAATTGTATTATGACCTGGGTTTTCATAACTTATACGGCTCATGGTGGTATATGTTATTAATCGCCGCATTGGGACTTTCGCTCATTGTAGCCAGTCTCGATCGGTTTGTCCCGCTGTATCGCTCATTAAAGAAGCAGCGAGTCATTCGCCATGAAAGTTTCATGAAGCGTCAGAAGTATTTTGGTAAGACGGAAATCAGCCATGATTCGCCTGACTTAAGCGGCATTAAACAAGCATTAGAAAATAAAAGGTACAATGTTAAAGAAGAAAATGGTCATTTATTTGCTGAGAAAAATCGCTTCTCCAGATGGGGACCTTACGTAAATCATATCGGACTCATTCTATTCCTCATCGGCGGAATGCTCCGCTTTTTCCCTGGAATGTATGTCGATGAGGTGCTCTGGTTAAGAGAAGGTGAAACAGAGAAGATCAAAGGGACGGAAGAAGCCTATTATTTAAAAAGTGATGGTTTTATTCTAGAAACTTATGATAATGAAGATGAGAAATTTAAAGATGCGATTGAAGAGTCTGGACAAGCAGTCGTGGCAAAGAACTATCAAACGGATGCTGTTTTATACAAGCAGGTTGGTGAAAGAGTAGCTGGGACGGATCCAGAACTTGAGAAAGTGAAAGAACATCCGATTCAAGTTAATAAACCGCTTAAGTTTGAAGGGTATGCCATTTACCAGGTAGATTATAAATTGAATGAACTTCAGAAGATGTCATTTACTATGGACAATAAAGAGTCCGGAGAGTCTATAGGTGACCTTACTATTGATCTTTATAATCCTGAGAAAGAATACAACCTTGAAAACGGCTACAGCGTTGAAGTAATGGACTACTTCCCGGATTTTGAATTTAATGACAAGGGTGAGCCAACAACTAAATCTAAAGTTCCGAATAATCCTGCATTTATACTTAATATGATTTCTCCAGAACATCCTGACGGAGAAGTAGCTTTTGTTGCGATTAAGCAGAACTTAGAGCCTCTTGGAGAAAATGATTACAAAATGTCGTTTCAAAATGTAGATACAAAAAATGTTTCCGGTTTAGTCGTAAGGAAAGACAATACATTATGGATTTTAGCGATCGGCGGCGCAATCTTCATGATTGGTGTTATTCAAGGGATGTATTGGAACCATCGAAGAATTTGGATTCGAAAAGGGAATGACGAAATGTGGTTATCCTGTCACACGAATAAAAACTGGTATGGTTTGAAACGAGAGCTAGAAAGCATTACAAAAGAGACTGGTCTGAATATGCCACTTGATCAGTCGGAAGAAAAGAAATAGATGTTTAGCACGAAAGGAGGCAAGATAAGATGGCTCAATTAAGCAGTAACTTGCTTTATGTTGCTTTCTTTATCTACTTTGCAGCAAGTATTGTATTCGCTATTTCTTTGTTTGGTAAGAAGTGGAGAAAGTCGGATGAAGTGACCCATTCAAAAAAATGGGGAATGTGGGGATTTGCTCTTTCCACAGTGGGTTTTCTTTTTCAGCTGAGCTATTTTATTACAAGGTGGATTGCTGCAGGGCATGCACCAGTTAGTAACTTGTTTGAATTTACAACATTCTTTGGAATGGCGATGGTATTCGCTTTCTTAATCATTTATCTGATATATAAGAGCAATGTTATCGGAGTATTTGCAATGCCTGTTGCAATTATTGTGATTGCTTATGCAAGTGTATTCCCATCAGATATTCAGCCACTTATTCCAGCTTTACAAAGTAACTGGCTCAAAATTCATGTTACAACAGCTGCTCTTGGTGAGGGGATTCTATCCATTAGCTTTGCAGCAGGACTTGTTTATCTAGTTAAAACAGTCAATCAATCTAAAGCGAGCAAATCAACTTTCTGGCTTGAGTTTGTCATGTACTCTCTCATTAGCACGATTGCATTTGTTGTCCTATCACTTGGATTTGAAGCTGCTGGGTATTCTTCCACTTATCAATTTGTTGATCAAAATGAGCAGCAGATAACAGTGGATTATACATTGCCAGCCATAGCAGGGCCGACAGACGGCCAATATGTTAGTGGAAACGAATTTGGACCTCTTTTTGAAGCACCCGGATGGATGAAAGGGGAAAAAGCTGCACATAAGTTAAATACGTTAATCTGGTCGATATTTGGTGGTCTGATCTTGTATGGTCTGGTCCGATTAATTTTAAGGAAACGAATTGGAGCTGCCATTCAACCAGCACTTAAAAATGTGAATGAAGAATTGGTAGATGAAATACAGTACCGTGCAGTAGCGATTGGTTTCCCAGTGTTTACATTAGGAGCACTTATTTTCGCCATGATCTGGGCGCAGGCTGCTTGGACACGCTTCTGGGGTTGGGATCCAAAAGAGGTATGGGCTCTTGTTACATTCCTTTTTTATGCTGCATATCTTCACCTTCGTCTTTCAAGAGGATGGCAAGGTGAGAAATCAGCCTGGCTTGCTGTAGTAGGTTTTGTCATCATTATGCTCAACCTTGTTGTCGTCAACCTTGTTATTTCTGGACTTCATTCTTATGCATAACTTCGAAAACCTTCACGATTTGTGAAGGTTTTCTTATAAGGTGAGAGGTGAATGCGGTTTCTCATCACTGGTCTGGATTGCTATAGGCATGGTAGAATAGAACACATGAGCTCATGTAGGAGGGAATCTTCTTGGAAAAAGATGCACGAATATTAGTAGTAGATGATGAAGAGCGTATTAGAAAGCTATTGCGCATGTATCTTGAGAGAGAGAATTATGAAATAGAAGAAGCTGAAAATGGAGAACAAGCCCTGGAAATGGCAATTGAGGATGATTTCGATCTTATTTTACTTGATTTAATGCTTCCGGGAATGGATGGTACAGAAGTTTGTCAGCAAATGCGTGAACAAAAAGCCACTCCTGTGATCATGCTTACAGCAAAAGGGGAAGAGGCTAATCGCGTACAGGGGTTTGAAGTAGGGGCTGATGACTATATTACAAAACCATTTAGTCCAAGAGAAGTCGTTCTTCGCGTTAAAGCACTGTTAAGAAGATCATCGACGACGAAATTTTTACAAACCGAAACCACAACTAAAAACGTAATTGTATTTCCGTATTTAACAATCGATCATGACGCTCATAGGGTGTTAGCGGAGGAACAAATTATTAATTTAACACCGAAAGAATATGAGCTATTGTATTATCTTGCAAAAGCTCCTGATAAAGTATTTTCGAGAGAAGAGCTGTTAAAAGATGTCTGGAATTATGAATTCTTTGGAGATCTCCGAACAGTTGATACGCACGTGAAGAGACTAAGAGAGAAGCTAAATAAAGTATCACCAAATGCTGCTGCAATGATTTCAACAGTATGGGGAGTGGGATATAAATTCGAGGCAGTTAAAGAATAATGATTTGGAGAAGCGTTGTTGGTAAGCTATGGCTTACAATCATCTTACTTGTAGCATTTGTGCTATCCATCTTAACAATTCTTTTACTTCAATTTTTTGAAGACTTTCATGTTGAAAAAGAAGCAGAGCAAATGGAGCGACTCGCTAATAAAGTGGCTTCTGTTATTGAACGATATGATGATCGAGAGCAGGCGCTTGACACAGCCTGGGAAATCACAGACTTTTATCCTACTAGGGTTATGATCGTTGAAAATGACAGCCAGGGGGAAAGTAGGTATTCGCCCAATGCCCATGGATTACCAGAGCTGTCATTGGATGTGTTTAAAAAAGATCCCATCTTAAAAGGGGTATTTACTGATCGGGAAACGGTTGTTAAAAAGGGAGATTTCGTTACAGATGAAGCGGCCGCATCACATAATGAACTTCTAATCGTCGGTGTCCCCATGGAACTTGATGGAGAAGATAACGGAGAGGTATTTCTTTACCAATCCCTTGACGTTATAGCAAAGACAACGAGCCAGGCTCGAAATTTAATTTACATAGCTGCCGGGATTGCCATTGTTTTAACGACAATCTTTGCCTTCTTCTTATCTACTCGTATTACCGCTCCACTTCTGAAAATGAGAGAAGCAGCTACAGAGGTTGCAAAAGGGAAGTTCGATACAAAAGTTCCGATGGTGACCCACGATGAAATTGGCGAACTTTCTGTTGCGTTTAACCGTATGGGGCGCCAACTCAATAACTATGTTACAGCGTTGAATCAAGAGAAGGAACAGCTTTCTAGTATTTTAAGCAGTATGGCGGATGGCGTTATTACATTTGATAAAACTGGAGCCATATTAAGCACGAATCCCCCTGCTGAACGTTTTTTGAAAGCCTGGTATTACGAGCAGGGAATGGAAGAAAAGCCTGGTAATGAAGTACCTGAGGATATCAATGAATTGTTTAGTCTTGTTGTAACACTTGAGCGGGAACAGTTAACAGAAGTTGAACTACAGGGGCGGAGCTGGGTTGTTGTTATGACGCCACTTTATAACCAATCTGCTATTCGGGGAGCGGTTGCAGTCTTTAGGGATATGACAGAAGAACGTCGTTTGGATAAGCTAAGGAAGGATTTTATCGCGAATGTGTCTCATGAGCTTAGAACCCCAATTGCGATGCTCCAAGGATATAGTGAAGCGATCGTAGATGATATCGCAAGTAGTGACGAGGAAAAGAAAGAGGTCGCTCAAATCATTTACGATGAATCCTTGCGGATGGGAAGGTTAGTGAATGAACTGCTCGATTTAGCTAGAATGGAAGCCGGTCACAACGAATTGCATTATAGCAATATTCATTTGCAAGATTTTGGACAAAGAATATTAAGGAAATTTTCCGGACTTGCTCGAGATCGACAAGTGGAATTAAATTTCCATGTTTCAAATGATGAAAGAATGTTAAAGATTGATCCTGACAGAATCGAACAAGTATTAACGAATTTAATAGACAACGCTGTGAGACATACACCAGGAGGAGGGGAAGTAAGATTATTAATTACTTCCCTTGAGAAAGGCGTTCAGTTCGACGTGAAAGATACTGGTTCTGGCATTCCTGAAGATGATCTTCCATTCGTGTTTGAGCGTTTCTACAAAGCCGACAAAGCTCGTACAAGAGGAAGGTCAGGAACGGGTCTAGGGCTTGCCATTGCTCGTAACATTGTGGAATCTCATCACGGCCACATTTCCGTCCACAGCAAGAGCGGAGAAGGAACAACGTTCTCTTTCTATATACCTGATAAAGTGAAAGAGTGACAGGCACTCCGTCGATATACTCAAAGAGTTTCCGAATTAATCGGAAGCTCTTTGTTTGATTAGTGACATTTTATGCAGAAGAAAAAGAGTAAGGAATAGGTATCCTTGTTTCCCGTTAATGCGTTACAATAACAAGTGGAAGAGTCAAACTAGTTCGATAAAAGGAGCTGAAGCTGTGTATACTGACTATCACAATCACTTAGAAAAAGGTACATTAACTCTTGATTATTTATCTCAGTTTGTTGAAGAAGCAAAGCGCAAAAATGTAAGCCATTTTGGGATTTCCGAACATGCTTATCATTTTTATGAAACAGAAAATATTTTAAGCAATCCGTGGGTTAACGAAAGAAGATGGTACAACATGGATGACTACGTTCGTCTTTTTCAGGAAGCGGAAAAACAGGGGATGGACGTTAAGATGTCCATTGAAATGGATTATACGCCAGGTAAACATCAAGAAATGAAAGATTTTATTTCTAGCTATCGATTTGATTATGTCATTGGATCCATTCATTGGGTTGAAGACTTTGGGATTGATCTAGCAGAGTATCGTCATCTTTGGGATGAACGTGATATTAATACGGTTTACCGCAAATATTTTGATCAAGTTGTCACACTGGCAGAATCAAATTTGTTTGATATCGTAGGTCATCTCGACCTTGTAAAGATATTTAAATACAAACCTGAAAGCCGTGATTTTCTACTTGAACAATATGACCGAGCGACAAATGCTTTATCTCATTCCAAAACATGCGTCGAAATTAGTACAGCGGGGTTGCGTAAGCCAGTAGGAGAATTGTATCCTGATCCTGAACTTCTTAAAATGTGTTATGAAAAAGATATTCCAATTGTCCTCTCATCAGATGCGCACGTTCCGGGAGATGTTGGTGCAGACTATGATAAGGCGGTTGAGCTTGCTAAATCAGTTGGGTATTCTAAATTAATGACGTTCGAAAAAGGAGAGCGCAAGTCAATATCGTTATAAATATAGGTGAGTGAAGATAATTTTTTGCTCGAATGAGCGCACAAATCAGTGGGATATAAATGCAACAAAAAAGGAACGGGAGCTAATCGCTCCCGTTCCTTTTTAGATGAATTAAACGCCGCCAATTTGTTCTACTTTCACGATATCTTGCACTTCTTCGAGAGTTTCTTCAATATTTTTTGGTAAGGTATTATCAAAAGATAACATCATAATCGCTTCTCCACCTGCTGTCTTTCTTCCAACTTGCATTGTGGCAATGTTAATCTTATGTTCACCTAGAACCTTTCCTACGTTTCCAATGACACCAGGACGGTCATTGTGCTGGATATAGAGAAGGTGACCTTGAGGGTGGAAGTCAATATCAAATCCATTTAACTGAGTGATGCGATCTCCATATTCTTTAATATATGTTCCTTGAAGTGAGAAGGCCTCTTTATCCCCTTTTACTGTTACAGAAATAAGGTTTGAGTATCCCTGTGTTTCAGAACTATGTTTCTCACCGTAAGTGATCCCTCTTTCTCTAGCGATAGAAGGGGCGTTTACTTCATTAACGGTAGTGTCCAGTCTTGATTTAAGGAAGGACGCCATTAAATTCCTTGTCAAGATTGCTGTATCTAATTCAGTTAGCTTTCCGGCATAAGTGACTTCTACGAGATTCACTGCTGATTTCATACATTGTGAGAGTATACTCCCCATCTTACGAGTTAGTTCGTAATATGGTTTGATTTTTTCGTATTCTTCTTTTGAAAAACCAGGGAGGTTGATCGCATTTCGAATTGGTTTCTCTTTTAGGAAGTGCAGTACTTCGTCTGCTACCTGTGCAGCAACATTGAGTTGTGCTTCTTTTGTAGAAGCCCCAAGGTGTGGAGTTGCAATAACTTGATCAAAGCTTAAGAGAGGGTGGTCAGCCTCTGGTGGTTCTGCCACAAACACATCAAGTGCTACGCCGCCAATGTGACCTGATTCGAGGTAAGGAATGAGTGATTCTTCATCAATAATTCCTCCACGAGCACAGTTAATTAAGAAAACACCTTTTTTAGTTTTCGCTAGCGTTTCTTTATTTAAGAGTCCACGTGTTTTATCAGTTAAAGGAGTATGAACGGTGATAATATCTGCTGTTTGAAGCAGGTGATCCAAATCAACAGACTGTACATCGAGTTTTTCCGCTCGATCATTTGTTAGGAATGGATCAAATACGACGACATCCATACCAAACGCTCTAGAGCGTCTAGAAAGCTCTGTACCGATACGTCCCATTCCTACAATACCAAGGGTTTTTCCACTTAACTCTGTTCCGACATACTGTTTTCTCATCCATTGTCCTTTTTTCAATGACGATGTTCCCTGAGGGATATTTCGAACGAGTGAAGCCATCATTGCAAAAGTATGTTCTGTTGTTGATATAGTGTTCCCATCAGGTGCATTAACTACAATGACGCCTCGTTTCGTTGCGGCATCAATATCGATGTTATCAACACCAACACCTGCTCTTGCAACAATCTTAAGCGAAGGCATTTGATCGAGCACTTCTGCTGTTACTTTTGTCGCGCTTCTTACAAGCAAGGCTTCATAGCGATCCAGACGATCATTGAAGTCATTTAATGATCCAATGTCACATGTTATCGTGCTTTCATTCAAAAGCGGCTGTAAGCCATCTTCCTTAATACCATCAGTTACTAAAACGTAAGCCAACTTCTCCACTCCCTTTGTCTCTCTCTTCTCATTTTTTAGAAAACTTAATAACTTACTTTTTATCATGAAAGCACTAAAGTGTCAATTTCATTAGGAACATTTTTTAGTGAAAAAGATGCGAAAATAAAAAATCCCCGGTATTAAAACCGGGGATTCCATTCTTTATTATTCGAATTTTGTAGCGTCTCCGTCAAATGACTCATCAGCAATCTTAATAGAATCAGTAGGACAGCCTTCAAACGCATCCATCATATCTTCATGAAGTACATCTGGAATTTCAACGATACCTTCGTTGTCATCGAGGGTTACAAATGCGATACCTTCGTCGTCGTAATCATAAATATCAGGTGCAGCGGCGCCGCAGGCACCACAAGCAATACATGTGTCTTTATCTACAATAGTATACTTAGCCATGATTTAACCTCCTATTCAATACTTCTATATGCCTTTCATCGTCATTTTATGCGTAAATGAAAGTATTTAATAACCTTATTGTAAAGGTCGCGCCTTGACTTTTCAATAGTTTAATCCTTTTATTACCGCCTAATTGAATGTTACCCGGTTTTAAAATAAGTAAACAGATGAAAAAATTTGATACAATATAAAGAAGAAGGAATTGGGTGATTGATACATGCAATATTTAGATGGTGTGCTATTATATATTTTTGACCGTTTTAGGGGAGAGCGTTCATTATCAGCCGTTTTCCATCTCCTTACTGGGAAAAAATCTTCACAAACGATTCAGGATGCAAAACTATTTAATGTTTCAAATTTTTTTGGTGTTTTGAAGCAAATCAAACGATCTCAACTCGTAGATCATTCCGCTAAGCTTCAAAAAGTTAAATTGATTGAGCTTAACCAACATGATGGTTTTAAGGTCACATTAAAAGGTAAAGAAAAATTGGGCGCTTTCCTAGTGGATAATCCTATTCCCACATACTTAGAAGGATGGAAGTATCATTCTATTAGTGATTTATTCTGGCAGCGGCTTAGTTTATACGTTCAAACGCTATCTTATTCAATCCATGGAAACATGAATTTTTATCCTATAAGCAAAGAAGAGAATATTCAAAACTGGGTCAGGCTACACTTTCCAAGCGTGAAAGAACAGCGAGCCATTTTAGCATATGATTTGTACAAAGAAATATCAGCTATTTTACTCCACCTCCCATCACATCATGCGGCATTATTTGTCAATCGGCTAAGTGGTAAAGGAAGGACAGGACTTACTTTTGCTCAAATGAGTACATCGAACAAGATTAGTGTGGAAGAAGCTACAGTACAATTTCAGAATGTAATTCATGCTTTTCTTACGTATATTCAAAATACTCCTCTTCAATTCCCTATATTGGGAACAGTGGCGAAAGGGTATGAGGGCGAGTGGCCGTTGACGTCTTCAACGAGGCAGACGTATACCATTCTTCAATCGGGAGTGTCACTAGAACAAATAGCTCAAAGGCGTCGATTAAAGAGAAGCACGATCGAGGATCACCTCGTAGAAATTGCAATAAATGTACCTGGCTTCTCAATTGATCCTTTTGTATCTCAAGATGCACAGAGGGAAATCCGATTAGCGAGCGAGAAATTAAACAGTCAGCGGTTAAAAACAATCAAACAGTATTTAGATGATAATTATTCATACTTTGAAATCCGATTAACACTTTGTAAGGAAGGGATTTAATGGCTTTAACAGACTTGTTATACAAGCATTTTGGATACCGCGAATTTCGTCAAGGACAGCAGGAAATCATCTTGGATGTGCTAGAAGGAAAAGACGTTTTTGCGATGCTTCCTACAGGTGCAGGTAAATCGCTATGTTATCAACTTCCAGCATATGCAGGCCTGGCACATATTCTTATTGTTTCGCCTCTCATATCGTTAATGGAAGATCAAGTACAGCAATTAAAAGCACAAGGAGAAAAGCGAGTCGTTGCGTTAAATGGTTTTCTTCCCTTTGAGAAACGAATCTCGATTCTTAAAAACTTATCGCGTTACACCTTTATTTACGTATCACCAGAAATTCTTCAAAATAAGTTTGTGCAAGATGCTTTAACTCAATTGGATTTAGGGTTAATGGTCGTGGATGAAGCACATTGTATTTCTCAATGGGGCCATGATTTTCGAACAGACTATCTAAAACTTGGTGTGATTAGAGACAAGCTTGGTAAACCTCCGGTTCTTGCGTTAACAGCTACAGCTACAGATGAAGTGCGGAATGATGTTATGGATCAATTGCAAATGAAGATACCCGCTATTCATATACACAGCGTCGATCGACCTAACATTGCTATTAAGCTAGATAAATTGCCTTCACTTGAAACGAAAATCCAAGCGTTAAAGCGGTATGCTAATGAGTTAGAAGGGCCTGGAATCATCTATTTCTCAAGCAGGAACTGGGCAGATAGAATTGCAAAAGAATTAAATGATGACGTGAAAACCGTAGCATCTTATCACGCAGGAATGGAGCAGGAAGATCGGTTATTAATACAGCAGCAGTTTCTAAATGATGAGCTATCCATTGTTTGCTCGACAAATGCTTTTGGAATGGGCATAAACAAGAGCAACATTCGATTTGTGATTCATTTTCATCCCCCAGCTACAATCGAAAGCTATTTGCAAGAAATTGGTCGAGCGGGAAGGGATCAAAATCAAGCGATAGCTATTCACTTGTATACAGAAGAAGATGAATTTCTACCCCTTTCATTTATTGATGGAGAACTGCCTAAAGAGGTGCAAATTAAAGAAGTTATGAGAGACTTATCTAGCCGATCAGGTGAAACATATACAAGTAATCAAATAGAAAATGAAGGCGCGAAGTTTGGGTTGAATGAAACGGCGTGGCGTTATTTGTTCCATCGTCTAGAAGTTGAAGGAGTGATAGAGGATAAAGTTATTCGCTCTTTTGAGGTCGATTCTACTTTAATGAAAATAATAGATGAAACAGAAATCCGGCGCACAGAAAAACTTGTTAAGTGGTTTGGATTCAAAAGCTGGTTAGAGGAAGAGCAGTGTCGAAGAAAAGGTTTATTAGCTAGGTTCGGTGAAGCGAATCATATTATTAACCCATGTTGTGATTATTGTGGTTTAAACCTTGAAGATTATGCGGCTAGTCATGATCAAAGTGATTCCTCACCACAAGAAGAATTTGACTGGGATGCTGAACTGAAACGGATGCTGACAGTGTGCGGGGAGGATACCAGTGAGAAACCGACAGGCTGAAATAGTAAAACAATTAACTGATCGTGAGCTGGTATTAAATGTTTACTTAACACAGGCGATCATGCTTATTCTAGCCTTTGTATTGGGAGCTTTTCTATTTGGGGAGTTATGGTTTCTTCCTAAAATTGTGGAATTCAATTGGAGTGATATAGTCTTCCTGGGAGGTGGTGCAGGCTTACTCGTTGTTCTAGCTGATCTTCTTTTGATGAAATCTCTCCCGGATGAGAAATTAGATGATGGAGGGATTAACGAACGGATATTTTCCAAGCTTTCTGTGCAACATATCTTCTTTTTGTCATTTCTTATATCTTTTAGTGAGGAACTGATGTTTCGAGGAGTCATTCAAACACACTTCGGACTAATACTTTCAAGTTTATTATTTGCAATGATACATGTTAGGTATCTTTCTAAGCCAGTGTTATTCACATCTGTTGTAGGAATCAGTTTTTTGCTAGGTATTTTATATGAGGTGACAGGTAATGTTCTTGTCACGATGTCAGCTCATTTTTTTATTGATTTTATTATGGGTTGTTTGATAAAAAGGAAAACACGTCTGTGAGTAAGTACATCATGAAAGGTGAGTCTTATGAAAAACGATCGTCCGCTACCCTCTAGGAAGGAATTCCATCGGAATAAGGAAAAACAAAAAAAGCAGTCACGAAGCAAAGGTAGTGAAGAGAATGAACTTCCATCTCTTACGCTAATCCGAGTGCTCGCGCTGCTATTTATAAGCATGGTTGCCATATTTCTTTTATATTCTTATTTTTCTTAATATGTTTTTCTTATTCAATGCCCCCCTGTATTATCTGGCGCATATGTTGCATAAACTAGTTTCTATAAAAGGGGGGACTAGAGTGGATGCGTTCAAACAATGGAATCTTCCACAGCCACAATCTAAAATGACAAACGTCTTGTTAGAAGAGTTAGTGGAAAGAAAAAATGCTGAAATACAGTTTAATGGAAAATCTCAATTTTATGGGTATGTTCTTTCATGTTTACTTTTAGGTATAGGCGGCCTATTCTGGTACGAGCTAGAAAAGAACTCATCTTTATTTGTAAATGGGTTCTCCCCGTCATTGATGCCATTTTTTATGTTGATGGTTAGTTTGAGTATAGTAGCATATTTTCAATTAAGAAAGATTGCAAAAAAATGCAAAAAGGCCGAGGAAGAATTTGAATCTTTAAGATTGGAGATATTAGATCGAAGTGATGAACTGTTTGAAGGACAATTACAGTGGCAAAATCGTCATGCTGTTTTTAAATATTTGAAAGATCAACATGGAATTAACCTTTATTACAAGTGAACTTTATCTTTGTTCAGGACAACCGAAAAATAAATATTGTTCGATTTGGAAATGACTTCCGTTAATGGAAAGCGCATCTTCTGCAAACATTTCAATTTTCCCGAAGGCAACAGTATCTTTAAGTTTTGGGCAGAAAACTTCTACGGGCATACCTAAACGACGGTTGAAATCCAAATCTTCATTACGTAACAATGATTTGGTTTTAAGTTTGTTTATCATAGATCCATCATCTCCGTTTTATTGTTTCCGTCCCAATTGGTCTGGTTATGCTTTAATCTTACCTCAAAAAGACTGAATCTTCAAGCAATTAAAAAGCCCAATTTACGGAAGAAATCGCCTCAATATCACATGAATTTCTCATTTAGAAGGATATTATCTTTGAAATGTGGTATTAATTAAGAGTAATGATCTTACAAAGAGGTGATAGCAGTGTATGTACGTAGTGCAATGAAACCAATTAGAGAAACTGTTTATGTGAATCATGACACAAAGTTGGATGAAACCCTGAAATTATTGAAGGAACGTGAAATTGATGGTGTCCCCGTTATCCAGGGAACGAAATATGTTGGTATTGTTACTTTTAATCGCATTTACAAAGCGTTTTTCAAAAGTGATGCAACAGATAAAGAAATGTTTCTTAGGGAAACCAATGCAGGGGATATTGCTTTCCAAAAAAATGTTACGGTTGATCAAGAGGAAGTGTTTGAGAATACGCTCCTTTTAGCTAAAAATGCACCACTTGTAGCAGTGGTTGATCAAAAGGAAGATTTCATTGGAATCATTACTAGATCAGATATACTTGATCAATTCCAAAGTGCTTTTGGTATGAGAAAGCCGGGAATTCGAATTGCCTTTGCATCTTCTGAAACAGAAGGAAGAATTGCAAGACTAGCTAAAATAGCAAAGAGTTTTCATGAAAATATTATTTCCCTCTCTACTTTTGACGAGTCAAACCAAAATGTACGAAGGATTGTAATGAAGATCGAGAAAAAAGAAAATATCGATCAATTTATTGCAAAACTTGAACAGAATGGATTTAAAGTACTCGATATTAAAGAAGTATGAGAGATTAGTACCCATAAAGCCTCCTACTCTTACATACGTTAGAGTGGGGGGTTTTACTATGCCGCTTCTCTTGATAAGGGTTATGACAATATTTTGTTTACTGTATTTAGCTGAAAGTAACTTGAATTTAAAAAGTATGACCTTTACAGATTTAATGTTAAACAGTGCGCGCTATGGTTTTGGGGCGATTTGTTTTTTATTTGGATTTTTAGTCGTGGCAAGAGTAATCAGGGAGCATGTAGAGAGCTTTCTTGCATTCGGAATCAAAAACAAAGCTCACCTTATAACGTTCTGCATTGAAGGTAGTTTGTTAATTGGCGTATACTGGGTATTGTTTCAAAATAATAAGTGGTTATCTCTAGCTTCTCTCGTGATGGCATTTATATATGGTGGTTTGTCTGCTAATATAAGGGCTGCCAGAGAAGTGAAACGCTTTCAGAGGAGCAATGAAACATGAACTATATCATTGGGATCTTTTTAGCAGGTGTACTGTTACTAATTTATATGTGGGTTGAAGCTCATCTAAATCGAGTCCACACGAAGGAACTTTACATTAAACAACTACCAAAAAGCTTTGAATCATTTCGGATTTTTTTTATTTCAGATTTACACAATCGAGTGGTTTCTGAGAAAATTTTAGAAAAGGTGAGAGATCAGGTTGATATTGTAATAATAGGTGGAGACGTAATGGAAAAAGGGGTATCTTTTGATAAGGTTGCTCAAAACATGAGGAATCTTAGCGCTATCGCCCCTTGTTATTTCGTTTGGGGGAATAACGATTATGAAGAAAATCCTGCAAAGCTACAAAAAATTCTAGTTGATCACGGAATCCACATCTTAAAAAACCAGGCAGAAACAGTAATGAAAAATAATGATGGAATAAGCTTATTAGGAATTGATGACCTTTCAACAGAAAACGCTTCACTTCAGGAGGCGCTTAATGGAGCGTCAGAAGACCTTAAGATCCTGGTTAGTCATAACCCGGACATTAAACAAGATTGGCCAGAAGAGAGTGGGATTCAATTGATTTTATCCGGACATACTCATGGAGGTCAGATTCGACTGTTTGGATGGGGGATAAGAGAAAAAGGTGGAATTAAGAATATTAATGGGACAACCGTAGTAATCAGCAATGGATATGGCACTACAACTTTACCGTTAAGATTGATGGCTCCAGCTGAGTCACATATTTTTATATTAAAAAGGAAATAAATACAAAAAAACAAGGCAACGCTTATACAAAGTTTACACAAACATCATTCACCCTTTATACTAGGTGTGATAATGGCTGTATTAGAGGGGAAGATGACTATGTCTGCAGGTAAGTATAATATTAAAGCGGTCTCGAAAAAATTAGGTATTCAACCCGGGACCTTGAGGGCATGGGAAAGGCGTTATAATATTATTTCTCCAATAAGAAATGAAGCTGGTCATCGTCTTTATTCGGAAGAGCATATGTCTATATTAAAATGGCTGGTCCAAAAAACAACGCAAGGCTTTACAATTAGTCAGGCCGTTGAATTGCTTGAGAATGGAAATGATTCATCAGATACAGATAGTATGGGCACTGATATGGTTCAGGATAGGGCTCAAATCTTAGCTGATGAAATCCTTGAAGCCCTTTTAGCTTTTGATGAGAATAAAGCGCAAGATTTGTTGAACCAGGCTTTCTCTGTCTTCAGTATAGATAAAGTTGTTCATGATATATTGGCTAAACTACTTGTGAGGGTTGGAGACCTATGGGAAAATGACAAAATAACAATAGCGCATGAGCATTTTACTACCGCTTTTCTTCGTTCTAGAATCGGTATGATTTTCCATACGCTTCCTGTCGATGGGTACCTCCCAAAAGTAATGGCTGTTTGCTCAACTGGTGAATACCATGAGCTTGGATTATTAATTTTTACTCTGTATCTTAGACGGAAAGGGTTCGAAGTCATTTACCTCGGATCGAGCATACCAGAAGAGGATATTGAGATCGTCGTAGAAGATACTGACCCCAAAATTCTGTTTCTATCATGCACGTTGATGACGAATTTACCAAGGTGTCTAGGTATGATTGATCGATTGAACCAACGTTTCTCTGAATTAACCATTGGAGTTGGTGGTTCAGCTATTGGACATTTACGTGATGAAAAGAGACAGGCTTACGAACCGTTTTTAGTTGGAAATAATAAAGAAGAATGGGATGCCTGGATCAAAGATAAAATTCAAAAGCTTACTACTTAGTTGAAAGTGGACATGACTTGTCTAAGCTTCCTTTGACAGTGTAAACTAGAAGAATATCGTCAACCAAGAACCATCTTTGTATTATCACATATAGTATGAATAAAGGATTTGCGGGTGACAGACGGTAGGGGGGAATTAGATGCGTCTTGAACGTTTAGCATATGATAAAATAAAAATATTTCTAACTTATGACGATTTAAATGAGCGTGGAATTACGAAAGAAGAGCTCTGGCAGGACGTACCGAAAGTTCATAGGCTTTTTCGTGAGATGATCATGGAAGCTGATGATGAACTTGGATTTAAAGTCGATGGTCCTATCGCTGTAGAAGTATTTTCACTTCCTGCTCAGGGAATGGTAGTCATTGTCACAAAAGGTTCCGGTGAGAGTGAATTTGAAGAGGACTACAACGATGAGTATATTGAAATGCAAGTGACCCTTGATGAAAGCGATGAAGTTTTCTATGAGTTTCGTTCTTTTGAAGATGTGATTGGTCTTTCGAAAAGATTGATCAATGTGGGTATACAAGGAGGAACACTTTATTCCTATCAAAACCATTTTTATCTTAAGTTTGATGAAGAGGAATTTGCAGAGTATGAATTAGATTCTCTAGTCGCTTTACTGGCTGAATTTGGGAATCCTTCCACAATTACAAGCTACCGGGTGATGGAATACGGCAAACAGATTATGAAGACAACTGCAATCGAGCAGTTAAATCATTATTTCAAATAAGGTTCTGGAGGCTATCTGTATCATTCCAATTTGATTCTTAACATTCGAAATGATTCAGTTATTGCTTTCTTGAACACGAAAAAACCTCCCAAGGAGGTTTTTTTATGTGAGCAGGGATTTAGATGAAGATTCGGCGTTTTCCCACGCTTTAATGAAATATTCTTTATTGTTGTATTTCATGAAACCTTCTTGATTATATATGGTTGGAAAAGCTCTTTCAACGGAGAGGTGTTGCGTTCGATGCGCAAGAAGAGCTTCTCTTACGGGATTAATATGGTCACTTGAGAATGATTTCATCAATGTAATCGAATCATCAGGGTCAGAAAAAGCAGGATGGCCTGTTTCATCAGCTAATGACTGTGGGAAGGTAGTGTAGTATAATTCCTTCACAATGTTTGTTTCTTGTACTGCCTGGAGCGTTGCAGCTTGAATCGCTTTGTGGTCAGGATGCCCTGATAATCCATGGGGTGGAAAGGTGATGACAACGTCAGGTTTAACTTCTTTGATTCGGTTGATTACATCATTTTTAAGCACATTTGGAGGCAAAGAATTTAACTTCCCGTCCTGATATTCACCGATATATAATTCATCGATGCCAAGTAGCTTAGAAGCTTTTTCAAGTTCTTTCCTTCGAACGGATGCGAGTTCTTCGGGGCGACAAATAGCTGGTTCGCCGCATTTTCCAGCGTCACCAGGTGTTGCACTATATAAAACGGTTTTAATATCTTTTTTGTTCGCTAACTCTAATAATGTTCCTCCACAAGTAAAGCTCTCATCATCAGGGTGAGCGAAGACAAACATAAATGTTTGAGACATAAGGGCATTTCCTTTCATAAATAAGATTACTGCCAGTATACAAAAAGTAAAAGACTTTTTTCCAATAATATTATTTCTCGATGGTCATTAGGGATAACATAGTGTTCGAAAAACATGGTATGATGAGAGGAGTTTTGATTAGTTCCACTCGATTAACTATCGAATATAATGACATACATAAATGTAGCCCAGGAGGTATAAAGAATGAAAGTTGGAGTACTTTATGGAGGAACCTCTGCAGAAAGAGAAGTTTCTTTATCTAGCGGAAAAGGAATTATGAGAGCTCTAAAAAATAACGGTCATGAAGTAGTTGGTATTGACTTCCATCCAGATCGCTTAGCTGAAGTAATGGAACTTGATGTAGACATTGTTTTTATTGGTCTTCATGGTAAGTATGGGGAAGATGGTAGAATTCAAGGTTTACTTGATATGCTACAAATTCCTTATGTAGGATCCGGAGTACTTGGATCTGCCGTTGCGATGGACAAAGCAAAAAGTAAGAAAGTACTAAGAGATTCAGGCATTCGCCTTGCTCAAGATCTCGTTCTTCATAAATCGCATGATCACCGTTCTTTGGAATTACCTTTTGGGTATCCAGTTGTTGTAAAACCAAACAGTGAGGGCTCAACGATAGGCTTAACAATTGCTAAGAACGAAGCAGAGCTTCAGCAGGGGATTGAAGAGGCATTTCGATTTGATGATACTGTAATCCTTGAGGAATTTATTTCTGGCACAGAAGTGACTGTTGCCGTAATGGGAGCTAAAGGTGATGTTAAGCCACTTCCTGTCGTAGAGATTGTTCCGAAAAATGAATACTATGATTATGAATCGAAGTATTCTGAAGGTGGAAGCGAGCATATTGTCCCTGCACGTATATCGTCTGATTATACGACACTTATCCAAGAGCAGTCGATAGTGGCACATGAACTGCTTGGTTGTGAGACGTATTCTCGAGTAGACTATATTGTGCCGAATGATGGATCGAATCCTGTTTTTCTCGAAGTAAATACATTGCCAGGTATGACACCGACAAGCTTGTTTCCTGACGCGGCTAAAGAGATTGGATATACCTATGAACAGATGATTGAAAACCTTATTCAATTAGGATTAAAAAAATAGTAAAAGCAGAGACCTCACAAATTGTGAGGTCTTCTTTTTAATTGATATGACTACGCCTCTACTTGGTAAGCGTTTTCATTGCTGTGGAACAATTTGCATAAATGTAGCATGAATGCCTTCTCATAGCTTACCTAAACGTGTATACTATGTTTTGAAAGCAGAGCAATGGAACATTCTATAAACAACATATGAACTTTAACAATTAAAATCGAATAGGCTATGTTTCATTTAGCCTAAAAAGTACAAAAACAGCAGAGTAAGTGCACAGTAATGGGAGGTAAAGCAATGGTCGACAAAAACGAAACAGATAATGGACAAGGAAATAAGAAGAAACGGAACGTATTAGAGTCGACGCAATCAGTCATTCACGAAGCGCTGGACAAATTAGGCTATCCGAGCGAAGTTTATGAACTATTAAAGGAACCAATGAGATTAATGACAGTTCGGATTCCAATTCGAATGGATGATGGCTCGATAAAAATATTCACTGGGTATCGTGCGCAGCACAATGATTCTGTTGGACCCACTAAAGGTGGCGTTCGCTTTCATCCAGATGTGACAGAAACAGAAGTTAAAGCACTATCTGTATGGATGAGCCTTAAAGCAGGGATTGTAGACCTTCCTTATGGAGGAGGTAAAGGTGGAATTATTTGTGATCCGCGTGAGATGTCTTTTAGAGAACTAGAACGATTGAGTCGAGGATATGTAAGAGCAATTAGTCAAATTGTAGGTCCAACAAAAGATATACCGGCACCAGATGTATTTACGAACTCTCAAATTATGGCCTGGATGATGGATGAGTATAGTCGAATTAGAGAATTTGATTCTCCTGGATTTATTACTGGTAAACCTCTCGTATTAGGTGGTTCTCATGGTCGTGAATCCGCCACCGCGAAAGGCGTTACCATTTGTATTCGCGAAGCTGCTAAGAAAAAGGATATCAAAATAGAAGGTGCACGTGTCGTTATTCAAGGTTTTGGAAATGCGGGTAGTTTTCTAGCGAAATTCATGCACGATGCGGGGGCTAAGATTGTAGGAATATCAGATGCATATGGAGCTCTTCATGATCCTGAAGGTCTTGACATTGACTACTTATTAGACCGACGTGATAGTTTTGGAACAGTTACAAAGCTCTTTAAAGAAACAATTAGCAACAAGGAGCTTCTTGAACTTGACTGTGATATTCTTGTTCCAGCTGCTATTGAGAATCAAATTACGGAAGACAACGCACATCAAATTAAAGCAAGTATTGTTGTGGAAGCAGCGAACGGTCCTACAACGATTGAAGCTACAAAAATTTTAACGGATCGTGGTATTTTACTCGTACCAGATGTTCTTGCAAGTTCTGGTGGTGTAACGGTATCTTATTTTGAGTGGGTACAAAACAACCAGGGTTACTACTGGACAGAAGAAGAGGTAGAAGCGAAGCTTGAAAAAGTAATGGTAAACGCTTTTAATTCAATTTACCGAACTTCTGAAACGCGTCGCGTTGATATGAGACTATCAGCATATATGGTCGGCGTGCGTAAAATGGCTGAAGCCTCTAGATTTAGAGGATGGATATAAATAGTTGCCAATCCGATGAAAATTCCCTATCATTCAGGTAGGGAATTTTTCTATTGCAAAGAGTAGAATAATAAAAAGAAATGTTCCATTTCTTATGGATAGGTTCGGGAGTGAGTGAGATGAGAGAAGAACAAGTGGTGGTCATTGGCGCAGGTCCTTGTGGAATGTCTGCGGCAATTGAATTAATGAATGAGGGATACGATCCTCTAATTATCGAAAAAGGAAATATCGTGAATGCTATTTATCATTATCCAACGCATCAAACATTTTTTAGTTCAAGTGAAAAGCTTGAGATTGGTGAAGTACCTTTCATAATTGAAGAGCGGAAGCCAAAACGAAATCAGGCCCTTGCTTATTATCGGGACGTTGCTAAAAGAAAAGATCTTCGTATTCATTCCTTTGAAAAAGCAAATTTGATAACAAAGGAGAATGGTGCATTTATTATTGAAACGGAGAAAGTGCACGAATCCAAAAAAATAACATACCGCGCACAGCATTTAATCATTGCAACAGGATATTATGATAGTCCTAACTTTATGGGTGTTAAAGGAGAAAACCTCGATAAGGTTTTGCACTACTTTAAAGAGCCGCACCCTTATTTTGACCAGGATATTGTCGTGATAGGCGGTAAAAACTCAGCAGTTGACGCAGCATTAGAGCTTGAAAAAGCTGGGGCAAGGGTTACGATTCTTTATAGAGGAGCGGAATATTCAAAAAGTGTAAAACCATGGATTTTACCGGAATTTGAAGCTCTCGTTAGAAATAAGAAAGTGACAATGGAGTTTAATGCTTCATTAGTGGAAGTGAAAGAAAAAGAAGTGGTATATGAAGTGAAGGGTGAACAGAAGAGCATACCGAATGATTTTGTATTCGCAATGACCGGTTATCATCCTGATCATTCATTTTTGACAAAAATCGGTATAGAAATTGATCAACAAAGCGGGCGACCTGCTTTCGATCAAGATACTATGGAGACGAATGTAGAGAATTGTTATATTGCTGGCGTGATTGCTGCTGGAAATAACGCCAATGAGATCTTTATTGAGAATGGCAGGCTACACGGTGCATTAATAGCTCAGTCAATCATAGGAAAAGCACAAAAACCTACCAATTAAGGTAGGTTTTTGTGCTTTTAACAATCAGGGAAGGTCTCTGTTTCATCATCGTAAAAAGAAATTGTGTAATTCCTTTGGGTCTTCTGTTGCTTCGAGTGCAACGAGTAATTTCAAACGCGCTTTTTGTCCATTTAATCCGTTAGAGAAAATTACTCCATGTTCTTTTAAATGCTTGCCACCGCCTTTATAACCATAAACATCTTGTACAATGCCATTAAAACACCTAGAAACCATGACAATGGCAATTCCTTTTTCTCTTAGAAGTTTGATTCCCTCCATCATATCCGGTGGTAAATTCCCCTGTCCAAGCGCTTCTATTACGATGCCATTAATGCCAATTTCTCCAGCAGCAAATAGTAGCTGTGAATCCATCCCTGCATAAGCCTTTAGAAGCATGACATTTTTCGTTAGTCCAGAAATATGATAGCGGTCTCTCATCGTTAAAGTATGGTGAAAGAAGACACGTTGTTTTGTTACGATCCCGATAGGGCCATATTGAGGACTTTGAAAAGTGGAAACGTTACTCGTATGCGTTTTTGTCACATTTTTTGCCGTATGTATTTCATCGTTCAACACAACAAGCACGCCTTTTCCTTTTGCTTCATGGCAAGAAGCTACTTTTATGGATGAGAGAAGATTATAAGGTCCATCAGAGCCAAGCTCATTGCTTGAGCGCATCGCACCTGTTACGACGACAGGCAGATCTGTTTGCAGAACAAGATCTAGAAGGTAAGCTGTCTCTTCTAGTGTGTCGGTTCCATGCGTTATGACCACTCCGCTAATGTGTTCTTGTTTAATTCTCGTTTCAATCCTTTCCGCAATTGTAAACATGACCTCAGGTGTCATATGCGGGGAGGGAATGTTAATGTAATCATCAATAATAACGTCATTCCCGATTAGTAATTCGCTCAGTGTTGCATTTAGAGGATTTTCTTTACCTGGGCTAACAGCACCAGAGTTCTTATTTTCCTCCATAGCGATAGTTCCTCCGGTATGAATGATCAATAGCTTGCTCATTGCGTCACCTCATCGTTTTCCTAATAATTGTTTCCTTAAATAAAGTAACATGATACGATTATAAAAGTATAGGTATGACTGATCCTGCTTAAAAATGAGGTTCAGGATAGAAATGGGGAAAGCCTATGTTAGCAGCAATAACTGCTGGAATAGCACCAGGCATTGCGCTTCTTTGTTTTTTTTATTTGAAACAACATCAGTATGAATCTGAGCCAATAGGCCCGGTTGTACGAAGTTTTGTGTTTGGTGCTATGCTAGTATTTCCAGTAATGGTGATTCAGCATGGTTTTGAGGTCGAAAACTTCTTGCAATCACCATTCAGTCAAGCGTACTTGATGTCTGGACTGCTTGAAGAATTTCTAAAATGGTTTATTTTCTATTTTACTGTATACATCCATATAGAGTTTCATGAGTTTTATGATGGGATTGTTTATGGTGTTGCTATCTCGCTAGGATTTGCATCTGTTGAAAATGTCTTTTATCTTTTTGCATATGGCATTCAAGAAGCATGGTGGAGAGCGCTTCTTCCTGTTTCAAGCCACGCTTTATTTGGCTTAATTATGGGTTCTTATCTTGGAAGGGGAAAATTCTCATTGCAAAATAAGATTGGAAAGTGGATTTCTCTATCTCTTTTCGTTCCATTTTTGTTTCACGGAACATATAATTATTTAGTTCTTCAGGTGAACAGCAATACCATCTATTTAATGATTCCATTTATGCTTGTTCTATGGTTTATAGGTGTAAGGAAAATCAAGGCTGCAAACCTTAATCAAGCAGAATTAATGGAAACGAAAGAAAATATGCCAATATGATAACAGTTTGAAAGATGCCGAAAAGGCATCTTTTTTGTTTTGTATAAAATACCTTCTGATACAAAAACTACACTTATGAAAACAGAATGATCAGGGAGGTCCACATCATGAGAAAGACAGTTCTTATTCTAAAAATCCCTCTAATAATTGGTCTAGTCTGTGCACCGCTTGTCATGGTATTTGATATGGAGAATCGAGCAGATGCATTTTCTAACCAAATCATCCAGAAGGGTGCAACAGGCAATGATGTCATTGAACTTCAAGCACGCTTAAAGCATATAGGGTTCTATACAGGCTCAATTGACGGCGTATTTGGATGGGGGACTTATTGGGCGGTTAGAAACTTTCAGTATGAATTTGGAATGGATGTTGATGGACTAGTTGGTCCTGAAATGAAAGCAAAGTTAAACAAGTCTACGAAGTATGATCCTTCCATTCAACAGCAGGCGAATAGTGGCAAAAGTCCTAATGTTTCACAATCAAATCAAAATAATGAAACGAATAATCCAAAAGACTCAACTACTCAGGCGAAAAACGTACCGTCCGGTTATTCCCAAAACGACATTAAGCTGCTTGCAAACGCAGTTTATGGTGAATCAAGGGGGGAACCTTACGAAGGTCAGGTTGCGGTAGCCGCGGTCATACTAAACCGTGTTCAAAGTGCTTCATTTCCAAACACAGTTTCAGGAGTGATTTTTGAACCGAGAGCTTTTACGGCCGTCTCAGATGGACAAATATGGCTTACTCCAAATGAAAGAGCGAAAGAAGCTGTGATTGATGCAATAAATGGATGGGACCCAACTGGGGAAGCATTGTATTATTTCAATCCAAACACGGCAACATCTGGATGGATTTGGACAAGGCCGCAAATCAAACAAATTGGTAAGCATATATTCTGTGAATAGTGGAGGTGGTTAAAATGATTCGTTCGATTTTAATTGGTGCGCTCGCAGTAGGCGTTGCTGGAACTAGCTACTGGGGGTACAAGGAGCATCAAGAAAAAAATGCCGTGTTAATTAATGCTGAAAACACGTATCAGCGTGCTTTCCATGACTTAAACTTTCATATGGATGCACTAGAGGAGAAGATAGGATCGACATTGGCGATGAACTCCCGTGGCAGTCTATCTCCTGCCCTTGCAGAGGTATGGCGTTTAACGTCTGAAGCTCAAAATGATGTTGGACAACTGCCGCTAACGCTAATGCCTTTTAATAAAACGGAAGAATTTTTAACAAACATAGGCTCATTTAGTTATCGTGTAGCTGTACGTGATCTTGATGAAAACCCTCTGTCAGATGAAGAATATAAAACATTGAAGGAATTGCATAGTCATTCCACCGATATTAAAAATGAACTGAGAAAAGTGCAGGCGATGGTCATTGATCATAACTTACGTTGGATGGATGTGGAGCTTGCTCTAGCTTCAGAAACACAGGCTGAAGATAACACGATTATTGATGGATTTAAAACAGTTGATAAACAAGTGGAAGGGTATAGTGAAGTAAACTGGGGACCTGAGATTACTCAATTAAATGAAAAGAAAGAAAACCTGGACAAAAATATAGTCGGGAAAAAACTGACTGAAAAAGAAGCAAAGGAACATGTAATTGACTTTTTGGATCTTGATCCTAAAGCAAGCATTGATATAACGACTACTGGGGAAAAGTCAAAATACAAAGCCTATAGTTTATCAATTGAAGAGCCAGATACGAAATCTAGTATCAATCTAGATGTTACAAAAAAAGGGGCAAAACCAATCTGGATTTTGATGGATAGAAAAATAGGAGATCAGAAGCTTAGTCTAAATGAAGCCGCTGATCGAGCAAGAGCATTTCTAAAAGAGCACGATATAACAAATATGAGCATTTCAGAAAGTAGTCAATATGATCGAGTAGGTGTATTTACTTTTGTATACAATCAGGAAGACGTTTTAATTTATCCAGATGCTGTTCATATTAAAGTTGCGCTTGATAATGGGGATATTTCCGGCTATGAATCCTTAGAGTATTTAACAAATCACCATGAAAGAACTTTGGACTCCCCAACTATTTCCAGGGATCAAGCGTTAGAACAAGTGAATCCAAATGTTCAAATAATGGAAGAAGGATTAGGTGTCATTCGAAACGATCTTGGAGAAGAAGTATTATGCTATGAGTTTATGGGTACGATTGATAATGAAACGTATCGCATTTTTATTAACGCATCTAACGAAAGAGAAGAAAGAGTAGAAAAAATGGACGGTACCGAAATGAATTACGATACCCTATGAGAGGAGCGAATGTATGGCGAGAATGGAACAATTATTAATAAAACTCATCGTCATTCAATTTGTTTTTCTTATTATTTCTCAAGTTCTTCTAACTCAAGAAGAGTTTCGTATCTATCTAAGCAAAGCGATTTATTATGAAGGTGTGCTAAAGGATATGCCTCCCCTGATTAGACGCCAATAGTGAATAGACCGATAAAATGTCTTGTGTTATGATAAATATGACATTTTGGTCGTACTGAGGAAAGCAGGTTCTCCTGCTTTTTTTGTACGTTAAATTGTCATTTATATGATCTAATTCGGATGGATGAATGGAATTTGGAGGCAATAATAATATGAACAAGCGAATAAATATAGCAATTGACGGTCCAGCAGGAGCCGGTAAGAGTACAGTTGCAAGAAAAGTAGCAGATAACCTATCTTTCCTTTATATTGATACAGGCGCAATGTATCGTGCATTAACGTATAAAGCTATTGAGAAGGACATTGATTTAGAGAATGGTCCTCTTCTTAAAGCACTTCTAGATGATACTGTGATCGACCTACAAGTTGGTGAAAGTGAACAGCTTGTCTTGGTTGATAACATGGACGTAACAACAGATATACGTTCTTATGCTGTCACGAACAATGTTTCCTTTGTAGCAAGACAAAGTGAAGTAAGATTAGAAATGGTAAAGAGACAAAAGATGTTAGCTGATCGTGGAGGCGTTGTAATGGATGGACGTGATATCGGTACACACGTTCTTCCTGAGTCAGAGCTTAAAGTATTCTTAAGTGCTTCTGTAGAAGAAAGAGCCACGCGACGATATAATGAACTTATTGGAAACGGGACTGAAGCGGATTATGACCGTATCAAGGATGAGATTGCTTTAAGAGATAAGCGTGACACTGAGCGAGAAGTAGCCCCTCTTGTAAAAGCGGACGATGCCATAGAAATTGATACTACGAAGATGACAATTTCTGAAGTAGTGGACCAAATTTTACAATTAGCAAAAGAAAGGGCATGATCAAGTGAGCTTATACGGAGTAGGAAAAGGCTTATTTCATTTTTATTTCAAGGTATTCAATCGTGTAACAGTTGTTGGTCGTGAGAATATACCCAAAGACAAAGGGATTCTTCTTTGCTCAAATCATATTAATAACCTTGATCCGCCGCTAGTAGGTGCCATGTTTCCTAGAGATGTTCATTTTATGGCTAAATCAGAATTGTTTACCATTCCGGTACTAGGTAAATTGATTCATAAGGTTGGGGCTTTTCCGGTAAAACGAGGAATGAGTGATAAACAAGCTCTAAGAAGCGGAATGAAATTTTTGAAAGATGGCGGTGTTGTCGGCTTGTTTCCTGAAGGTACGAGAAGCAAAGATGGCAAACTAGGCGAGGGGCTCTCTGGAGCAGGTTTTTTTGCTTTACGTCCAGAAGTGATGGTCGTACCGTGCGCAATTAAAGGATCTTATAAACCGTTTGGCCGCTTGAAAATCGTGTACGGAAAACCAGTTGACTTATCGCCGCTTCGTGAAGAACAGGGAGCAGCTAAAAAAGCCACTCAGGCTATCATGAAAGAAATTCAAGATCTTATTGAAATTCATCATAAATAATTCGATATTGTTAAAAAATTTAAATAAATGTGTCAGGATACTTGACAAATCCGTCATTTTTAGTGAAAGTTAGAGGAAAGGGTGCTTAACTTTTCAATAAATTTCTTTCGCTAAAAGTGGAAGACTTTTATAAATCATATCGAAAAGTTTTATTTCTTTTGGATTGAAGGAGGAGTTTGTCAATGGGTGAAGAGATGAATCAGGAAATGACTGAGTTCAAATCATTCGAAATTGGAGAAGTGGTGACAGGTAAGATCTCCAAGGTTGAAGAAAAACATGCATCAGTAGATGTAGGTTTTAAAGTTGATGGAGTGCTGCCAATCAGCGAACTGTCAAGCCTTCACGTCGAAAAGGTTAGCGACGTGCTCTCAGAAGGTGATGAAATAGAAGTTAAAGTAATCAAAGTTTCTGAAGATGAGCTAGTGCTTTCTAAGAAAGCAGTCGAAGCTGATCAAGCCTGGGATGCTCTACAGGAGAAGTATGAAAACTCCGTTGCATTTGATGTTGAAATTGCAGACGTAGTTAAGGGCGGCCTTGTGGTTGACCTTGGTGTTCGCGGATTTATCCCGGCTTCTCTTGTAGAAAGACATTATGTTGAAGATTTCTCAGATTACAAAGGCAAAAACCTGAGCGTTAAGATTGTGGAATTTGATCCAGAGAAAGCAAAAGTGATCCTGTCACATCGTGCTGTTCTTGAGCAAGAGGCGGATCATAAGAAACAAGAAACGCTAGCATCTCTTCAAGCAGGACAAGTTGTCAAAGGGACAGTTCAACGTTTAACTGATTTCGGTGCTTTTGTAGATATCGGTGGAGTGGATGGCCTCGTTCATATTTCTCAGATGGCTCATCATCGTGTTGAAACCCCATCTGAAGTTGTAACAGAAGGTCAACAAGTGAATGTTAAAATTCTTTCTGTTGATCGTGACAACGAACGTATTTCACTATCCATTAAAGAAACACTCCCAGGACCGTGGGAAGAAGTAAAAGGAAAACTTAGTGCTGGAGATGAAATCGAAGGCACAGTGAAGCGTTTAGTTAGCTTCGGTGCATTCGTAGAAGTTGCTCCGGGTGTAGAAGGGCTTGTTCATATTTCTGAAATCTCGAACAAGCATATAGGAACTCCTCAAGAAGTTCTTTCAGAGGGAGAAACAGTTCGAGTGAAGATTTTGGATGTTAATCTTGATGAAAAGAGAATCTCATTAAGCATCAAAGTCCTCGAAACTGAACAAGTATCAAATGAAGTTGAAGAATATCAAAAAGAAAGTGACGGCAACTCGCCATTCTCTCTTGGAGATATGATCGGTGATCAGCTTAAAAAGTACAAATAAGTAAATGAAATCCTCTCTGCATTCATGCAGAGAGGATTTTTTTGATTTTCTAGCTAGAAGGAAACGTATTAATTCTGTCCATTTCGTTTTCGAGCTTGGTCTGGTCCTTCAAGCATTGCTGCTCCATTATGCGAAAGCGACTGATCACGATCAGACTCTACTCGTTTCGATTTCTTAAGTTTTCTTTCCTGTCGATCTTTTCCCATCATTTAGCCTCCCTTCAACTGTACCTTTTCTTATCATGAAAAAAATCTTCGAAAGTTATTCATTTACAATTTTTAAGTCTATCTCTCATGAAAACGTCCCATACTGATCATAATGAGAGGAGGTAACGGAGTGGATGGGGCGATTTTTATTTGGTTTGTATGGATGGGAGTTGTCATCACGGTCTTTTTTCAAAAGCCATCTTTAGAAAGGACTGGGTCAGCGTTCTTATTGTTAGTGGCAATATGTGTCGTGAATAAAACCGTCACCCTGATGGGTATTTCTGTAGCTGTTTTACTGGTGCTTGCCTATGTTTGTGGATATCTCCTCTGGATAAAGAACGGTGTAAGAACGGTTTACGCCATGATATTACTCATTATGTTAACAGCAGCTTATACTTCGATTCAGCTGTTTGCCATATATGATCCTGTTTTTACTTACTTGTATACGAAGTGGTCGGTTGCCGCAATTCTTTTTATTATTATTCATCTAACACTGAATGGTTTTGCAGAGAGATGTTCGTTATTAATTCTTAGTATCGTTCATGGTGAGGTTATATTAACAATAATTTTTCGAGGAATGGGGTTTGAGCGAACTGCTGGCGAGTTAGCTTCCTTCGATGTAATGGCCATTTCGATTATGGCAACATGGATCTGGTCCTCCTTCGTGAAATTAACAGTTCATCTAGAGAAAACTGTCAAAAAACATCAAGAAAGACGGGGATATTCATGAATGAGTATACAATACCAATTCTATTTGGCGTGATAGCCGGTACGCTTGCGAGAATTTATATGTTTCGAACAGATTATAGGCAATACCCTACTTATCCACATGGAATGATTATACATCTCGCGCTTGGTTTTATTGCAGCTTCACTCGGAGCGCTCGTCGTTCCATCAATTATGGAGCAAGAATTTACAGCGGTGACCTTCCTAACCCTAGCTGCATCGCAATTTCGGGAAGTGCGCAATATGGAAAGAAAAACATTAACTGAAATGGATTCACTAGAGCTTGTCCCTCGTGGAGCGTCCTATATAGAAGGAATAGCTGTAACCTTTGAAGGGAGAAATTATTTAGTCATTTTCATTTCATTTGTCACGTCATTTGCTTATCTTGCAATAAATGTGTGGGCTGGATTAGTTGCTGCATTTCTTGCTTTTCTAGTAGCCAAAAAATACATGACTGGAAGTAAACTCGGAAAAATTGCGAATATTGAACAAAAAGAAGTTAGATTTGAAGGTGCAGGGCTATACGTTGACAACATCTATATTATGAATATTGGCATACCAGCAAGACAAAAAGAAATTTTAGAACATGGACTTGGATTTACGATTTCTCCAAAGAATTTTGATGCGCGAATGACGATTGGTAACCTCGGACAAAGACAAGCCATCCTTCATGACCTTGCTATATCTCTTGGAGTATACCGGGATTCAGGAACGCCTGCATTAGTTCCATTAATTAAACGCGATTTAGACGATGGTCGAATTGGAGTTTTTATTCTACCTCAAAATAAAAGCGTGGATCTTGCCATGAAAGTCATTTCTCAAGTACCAACTCTTGAAAATGCGATAAGGATGCCTACGGAAACGAAGAAAAAAGGAAGTGACTCATCATGACTATTGAGAAAGCGATACTTGCAACTGTTACACTATCATTAGATCAGGCCCCTGTAGGAGCCAATGTGTTTGTATGTGAATCTCAAGATGAAATGGACGGCGTAGCCGCTGACCTGGAAGCTATACTAGATGGAATTGCTCATAAATTGAGCAATGGTGTTTATATTATTGTGAAGCATTAGCAAGTTTTCGAAGAGAAGTTACCAAGTTTCATTTGATCGTCTGTTGTTCATTGGTTGCTTTTTTGATAAGATATAAAAGCTATCGAAGACTATGCCCTTCTTATAGAGGAGGGTTTTTTACAATGAACTCCTGGAAAGTTTGTCCACGACTTTCTGGTTTCAAGCTTAGATAGTCTTTTAGAAAGGGCGTGCATAAAATGACAAAACCAGTTGTCGCAATAGTAGGTCGACCGAATGTTGGGAAATCGACCATTTTTAATCGTATAGTAGGAGAAAGAGTATCGATTGTAGAAGATACTCCAGGAGTAACAAGAGATCGTATTTATAGCAAAGGTGAATGGCTGAATCGTGAATTTAATATCATAGATACAGGTGGTATTGAAATAGGTGACGAACCATTTCTTTCTCAAATTCGTTATCAGGCAGAAATTGCAATAGACGAAGCGGACGTTATTATTTTCATGGTTAACGGAAGAGATGGCATCTCGAATGCGGATGAAGAGGTTGCAAAAATTCTTTATCGTTCCAATAAACCTGTTGTATTAGCTGTAAATAAAGTAGATAATCCTGAACAGCAAACGTTGATTTATGATTTCTATGCTTTAGGATTTGGAACTCCATTTGGTATTTCAGGTTCACATGGTCTTGGATTAGGTGATCTTTTAGATGAAGTCTTTAAATCATTCCCTGAAGTAGCAGAAGAAGAATATGACGAAGGAACGATTAAATTCTCGTTAATTGGTCGTCCGAATGTTGGGAAATCATCGCTTGTTAATACGATTTTAGGAGAAGAGCGAGTGATTGTAAGTGATATTGCTGGTACAACTCGCGATGCTATTGACTCTATGTTTACTCGTGATGAACAGGATTACGTCATTATTGATACTGCTGGCATGAGAAAGCGTGGAAAGATTTATGAAACGACTGAGAAGTACAGCGTTCTTCGTGCAATGCGTGGGATTGAACGATCTGACGTCGTTTTAGTTGTGATCGATGGAGAAGAAGGCATTATAGAGCAAGACAAAAAAGTGGCAGGGTATGCTCATGAAGCTGGTAAAGCCATTGTAATTGTCGTAAACAAATGGGACGCAGTTGAGAAAGACGATAAGACGATGAGAGAATTTGAACAAAAAATTCGTGATCATTTCTTATTCCTTAGCTATGCACCGATTGTGTTCTTATCTGCCAAAACAAAGCAGCGTCTTCATACATTGTTACCAGTTGTTAACACTGTAGCTGATAACCATGCCCTTCGTGTGAAAACGAATGTTTTGAATGAGTTAATTATGGATTCCGTTGCAATGAATCCAACACCAACAGACAATGGGAAGCGATTGAAAATTAACTATGCGACGCAAGTGGCTGTTAAACCGCCTACCATCGTATTATTTGTTAATGATCCGGAACTGCTTCATTTCTCTTACAAACGCTTTTTAGAGAATCGTATTCGTGAAACATTTGGTTTCCAGGGGACTCCTTTACGAATTCTTGCACGTAGAAAAAGCGAATAATTAAGCTTGTTTCATTCGGGGGAACCTTGCTAATACAAAGGGGGAAATGAGATGATCGCGATCCTGATTTGCATTGCTGCTTACTTGCTTGGATCAATTAGTTTTAGTTATTTAATTGCAAAAGTCGTGAAGAAAATAGATATTAGAGATCACGGAAGTGGCAATGCAGGAGCGACAAATACACTTCGAGTGCTAGGGACTGGCCCAGCGATTGCTGTTCTTGCACTTGATGTAATAAAAGGCATACTTGCCGTCTGGTTAGGGTATTGGTTCACTAGTGAACCAATCGTTCCTTTCCTTGCGGGAATTTGTGCTATCTTAGGTCATAACTGGCCAATCTTTTTTGGATTCCGCGGAGGGAAAGGCGTTGCTACTACGATAGGAGTATTCGCAACAATTGCGTTTTTACCAGCACTTTATGCTGGTATCATCGCTATTATTGCCATTGTAGTAACGAGATTTGTTTCTCTTGGTTCATTGATTTTTGTAGTATTAACTCCAGCGTTTATTTTCTTACTTGGAGGGAATCCAGCTTCATATATTTTGTTAGGGACCATTCTAGCGATTCTTTCTGTCTGGAGACATCGTACAAATGTAAAACGACTGTTCTCTGGTACTGAAAGCAAGCTCGGTCAAAAGGTCGAGCAGTAAGGAGGAAGTTCAATGGCGAAAATATCAGTTGTAGGTGCAGGGAGCTGGGGGACAGCCCTTGCAATTGTACTAGCAGATAATCAACATGATGTGACATTATGGGCAAGAAGAACAGATCTTGCAAATGAAGTGAATGAGAAGCATACGAATGAGAAGTACCTTCCTGGTATAGAATTACCTGAGGGGATTAGGGCTACCAGTTCCCTTGAAGAGAGCGTGAAAGATGCTGAAGCTATCTTACTTGTTACACCAACTAAAGCGCTTAGAGAGGTTCTTCCTGAACTTAAGACATACCTATCAACGCCGGTTACGCTCATTCATGCTAGTAAGGGAATTGAACCAGAAACATCCAAGCGCATTTCAGAGGTGATTGAAGAAGAAATCCCAGAGGATTTAAGAAAATCGGTTGTCGTTTTATCTGGGCCGAGTCATGCAGAAGAAGTGAGTCTTCGTCACCCGACGACAGTAACGGCCTCTTCTAAATCAATGACTCAAGCTGAGTATGTTCAGGATCTTTTCATTAACTCGAATTTTAGAGTATATACTAATCATGACATCATTGGTGTTGAGCTTGGTGGTGCATTAAAGAATATCATTGCTCTAGGGGCAGGTTTATCTGATGGACTCGGCTATGGTGATAATGCGAAAGCTGCCCTCATCACAAGAGGCTTAGCTGAAATTGCTCGCCTTGGTGCAGCTATGGGTGCAAATCCACTTACTTTTATGGGATTGACAGGTATAGGAGACCTTGTAGTTACGTGTACAAGTGTACATAGTCGTAACTGGAGAGCCGGAAATCTTCTCGGAAAAGGAAATAATCTAGATGAGGTTCTCGAAAATATGGGGATGGTAGTAGAAGGTGTTCGGACTACGAAGGCTGCTTATTATCTCGCACAAAAACAGAACGTAGAAATGCCTATAACATCTGTGTTATTTGAAGTGCTATTTAATAACAAAGATGCGAAAGATGGGGTAGATCAACTGATGGGTAGGCTTCGAACTCATGAAACAGAAGATCTAACGTCATTGCTTGCGGACCGTTTTGAATTGAATCCGAAAGAACTCTAAATAGGCGTAGCACGAAGTATTCCTCCTTGCATACACTATGTTGAACGTTAATGGTAAGGAGGAAACTGCGTGAGCGATCTGTTCGATAACATAGAAAAGAAAACCAATGTGAAAAAGGAAGACATTTTTAAGTTAGCTAATTCCGTTCAGGGAGCAGATTTTACTGATGAGAAAACAGTGCGTAAATTAATTGCGAATGTTGCACGCGTTGCTAACGTAAATGTCACAAAAGAAAAAGAAGATCGAATCGTAAAGGCAATCGTAAATAAGAATATGCCGTTCGATTTGTCTGCTATTGCAAAAATTTTCAGTCAAAAATAAAGAAATTAGTAGAAACTTAGGCTAATCAACGATACCGCCTTCGATGTAAGACCATATACTAATAATGAACCATCAATGTGCAGAAGCATACTTCTTTAAGAAATTAGAATAGTCAAAGCTGAAGAAAAGCCCCTTTCTTCAGCTTTTTATTTGTCATTTATGGAAGCGTTACCTTTTAAATGAAGTACGCTGGCATGTTTTAAGAGCTTTAATTAAGTAGAACCATTGAATTGTTGAAACCTTTAGAGGTAAATGGAGTAAAGATTTGATATAATGGTGGGCAGTGCAAACTAGATTTGTCATATTAGGGGGATTAAAATGTCACCAGCGTTAATTAAGATGTGGGTAGCACTTTCGGCACTAGGACTAATGTTTATAGCTGTTATGGCGATCATGCTAAGTCGCACGAAGCTTAAAGGTATTTTCCGAGTGCTTGTGTCAACTTTTGCATATATGTGTATGTTCGTTGCGGGGGTACTCATGCTTCTCGTCGTGTTTACTGGACCTACTAACTAAATGAGTAAATTTCTAACTAAGGAATGAGTGTAATGAAACGTTTAGCTACTAAAGCTGTATTATGGACATGCCTTGTTACTCTACTGTCAGGATGCCTGTATCCAGAGAGTCAAAAAAACGAGAATCAAATTCCTTATACAGACCAAATTCAATCTGTTCAAACAGCAGTAGAGCAATTCCAAGAAAATAAGTCCATTCTTCCTATCAAAACAAGAGATCAGGAAACACCAATCTATCAGAAGTATCCAGTTGACTTCAAGAAATTAGTGCCCGCTTTCTTACAGCAAGCACCTGGGAATTCATTTGAAAGTGGTGGGGTGTTTCAATATGTACTTATCCATGTAGAAGAAGAGCCTACAGTAAGATTAATTGATTTAGTCACTATTGAAAAAGTAAAAGATCTTCAGCTACGTATTAATGATTATAGAAGGAAAAAGAACTATCCACCATTCAAAGATGTTCTTGCAAAAGACCGGTATTCCATCGATTACGATGCGATGGGGATGGATGAAGAGCCGACTGTTAAAAGTCCATTTACAAATGAACAACTTCCATTTTTCTTAGATGAAAAAGGTGATGTACATATTAATTACTCTAGCGACCTTACGAAGGCAATCGAAAGTAATCCAGATCACAGCTATGAAAAGGGCGATGATATCCGAGATTTGTTAGCAGACAATTCGTTTTATGTTCCTGTTGCTTCTGTTGCGTATACAATTGAAAATGATAAAGCTGTTTTTTTAGTGAAATAGGTATTTTCCCTCCTCTTTAGCAATACAACTATTAAAAAGAGGAGGGACTTTTTTATGGGCTTATTCAATAGAGGACGAAAAGTTTACTTAAAGCATCAAATCCTTTTACTGTGAACTGTCATATTTATTGGACAACATCATAGAATGGTAGTGTTCAAGAAAGTCTGCGGTCTGGAGTGAATCATTTCGTCCAATGAGACGGAATTCAGGAGGCGATCACGTGGAGAGAGTAGATATCTTCAAAGATATCGCAGAGCGTACAGGGGGAGATATATACCTTGGAGTCGTAGGTTCTGTTCGAACAGGGAAATCAACATTTATTAAAAAGTTCATGGAACTAATCGTCCTGCCCAATATGGAAAGTGATTCTGATCGAACGAGGGCACTGGATGAACTACCCCAAAGTTCTGCTGGCCGTACCATTATGACGACTGAGCCTAAATTTGTACCAAATCACGCCGTTCAAATTCATGTGGAAGATGGTCTTGATGTTAATGTTAGACTTGTCGATTGCGTCGGATATGCAGTGCCTGGAGCTAAGGGATACGAAGATGAAGATGGGCCAAGAATGATCAATACACCATGGTATGAAGAGCCGATACCGTTTCAAGAAGCAGCTGAAATTGGTACAAGAAAAGTAATTCAAGAACATTCCACGCTTGGCGTCGTGATAACGACTGATGGATCCATTGGGGAGATCCCAAGACACGACTACCTTGAATCTGAGGAAAGAGTCGTGGAGGAATTAAAAGAAGTAGGTAAGCCATTTATTATGATTGTCAATTCTGCCCACCCACACCATCCACAAACGGAGGCATTAAGAGGAGACCTTTGTAATAAATATGATATTCCTGTTATTTCTCTTAGCGTAGAGACTATGACGGAGCATGATATTAACAATGTCATGAGAGAAGTGCTTTACGAATTTCCGGTTCTAGAAGTTAATGTGAACTTACCAAGTTGGGTAATGGTTCTCCATCAAGATCATTGGTTGCGACAGAGTTATGAAGAATCCGTTAGAGAGACTGTTAAAGACATTAAGCGTCTTAGGGATGTTGATCGTGTCGTAGGTCAGTTTGAGGAATTTGAATTTATTCAGGATGCTCGTTTAGCAGGAATTGAAATGGGGCAAGGAATAGCGGAAATTGATCTTTATGCTCCAGAAGATCTATACGATCAAATTCTAAAAGAGGTTGTTGGTGTTGAAATTCGAGGAAAGGATCATCTCCTCCAACTTATGCAGGAGTTTGCATTTGCAAAAGCTGAGTATGATCACGTCTCAGACGCTCTTCGGATGGTTAAACAAACTGGCTATGGTATTGCAGCGCCAGCGATTGAAGATATGAGCCTCGATGAGCCTGAAATCATTCGTCAAGGGTCAAGGTTTGGTGTCAGGTTGAAAGCAGTTGCCCCATCTATTCATATGATTAAAGTAGACGTAGAATCGGAGTTCGCACCAATCATTGGAACGGAAAAGCAGAGCGAAGAGCTTGTTCGTTATTTAATGCAAGATTTTGAAGAAGATCCGCTTTCAATATGGAATTCAGATATTTTCGGTCGTTCCCTGAATTCTATCGTGAGAGAGGGGATTCAGGCAAAACTTGGTTTAATGCCTGAAAATGCTCGTTATAAATTAAAAGAAACGCTCGAACGCATTATTAACGAAGGATCCGGCGGTTTAATTGCGATTATATTATAACAAAACCGACTCCAATACATGGAGTCGGTTTTTTACGTTAAGTGGTTTAGAAAAACCGAGAAAAGGGGTATTATCTAGTTTAGTGAGTTGTTATGCTGAGTTAGCGACTTTGGAGTATATCTAACATTTGTCCATCTAAAGTGTTGAATTGCTTGAATTAACAGACAATAGAAAAGTCACCTTTAGAGCGTTTACAAAACGCTCATTTAGCAGATAATAGGTAAAAAACATTGAAAAATCGTTGAAATCGAGCTAAACGTATTGAATTCTTTCGCATCTTCGTATAATATAGGGCTTGCAAACGTACTAAACGTGCATTGCAACGTATAAATATTGGTCATTAAGTAAATGAATGTATTTATCCATCTCTCTTGAGAGGAGGTGAACAGAATGAACAAGACAGATCTAATCAATGCTGTTGCAGAATCTGCAGAGCTTTCTAAAAAAGAAGCGACAAAAGCTGTTGACTCAGTTTTTGATAACATTATGCAATCCTTGCAAGAAGGTGACAAAGTTCAACTAATTGGTTTTGGTAACTTTGAAGTCCGTGAGCGTTCTGCTCGTAAAGGGCGTAACCCTCAAACTGGCGAAGAAATCGAAATCGCTGCAAGTAAGGTTCCTGCATTTAAACCTGGTAAAGCCCTTAAGGATGCAGTGAAGTAAGAAATACATAGGGCCAAGAAGAGTCGCACATTCTGCGGCTCTTCTTTTTTGCTAACTTTTTCTCCATGTGCTAGAATCTTGATAGGTAATAAAGGCCCTGAATGGAGGAGTAAGAACAATGTACGAAGTTAATCATGAAAAAATACAAGAAGCAGTGAAAATGATCCTTGAAGCGATCGGTGAAGATCCTGAGCGTGAAGGATTGTTGGATACTCCAAAACGTGTAGCAAGAATGTACGAAGAAATCTTTCAGGGGCTGCATCAGGATCCAAAAGAGCATTTTCAGACTATTTTTGGAGAAGACCACGAGGAGCTTGTTTTAGTTAAAGATATACCTTTTTATTCAACTTGCGAGCACCATCTTGTTCCTTTCTTCGGAAAAGCGCATGTTGCCTATATTCCAAAAGGCGGGAAGGTAACAGGACTTAGTAAGCTAGCAAGAGCTGTTGAATCTGTAACGAAGCGTCCACAGCTTCAAGAGCGAATTACATCTACAATAGCAAATTCGATGGTAGATACATTAGATCCACATGGTGTTATGGTCGTAGTTGAGGCAGAACACATGTGTATGACTATGAGAGGCGTTAAGAAGCCTGGTTCATCAACCGTTACATCAGCAGTAAGAGGCGTGTTTGAAAATGACGCTGCTGCACGATCTGAAGTACTTGGTTTGATCAAGGGCTAATCCTTTTAAGCGGAGTGATCGATATGAAGAGTGATAGCAACGATTTTTTTGTAATTAAAGCACTTGAAAATGGTGTGAACGTTATTGGGTTGACGCGTGGATCTGATACAAGATTTCATCATTCAGAGAAACTAGATAAAGGCGAAGTTATGATTGCCCAATTCACGGAGCATACATCTGCGGTTAAGGTGAGAGGAAAAGCTGTCATTCAAACAGAACATGGTGAAATAAGTACGGAAGAGTAAAGCAGGACATTATAACCTGCTTTTCTTTCATTTCAAAACCTTAGCCGTTCGTTTTAGCTAGAGGGTTATTGTGCTATACTAGGAATGAATACATAATTTATACTTTAACAATGAAAAAACCGACAAAATAAAGTATATGGAAAATGTAAGCTTTCGCAAAAAGACGCGGCTGGCTCACTTTTCTAATTGGAAGACATGTAAGGGGTATGGGATATGACAAATCCGAAAGAAAGTACACATAAAAAAATAGCAGGAGTTCGAGACATGCTTCAGTCTCGCCTATCCCATTCATATTTGCTTCGATTTATTGATTTTCCAGTTATTGATGAAGAGAAGCTATATGTGTTCTATGGCATATTAGAACAAGCGAAGCTCGAACATAAAAGAAAGCAGGATACGCTCCTGTCCATCATGCTTGTGCAGATTGCACTTGATACGCATGAATTAATCTCACTCGATAATATTGAGAACGAAAGTGAACGGAAAAATCGTCAGCTAACGGTGCTTGCTGGTGACTATTTTAGTAGCATGTATTATCATATTCTTTCTAAGTGGGGAGATAATGGTCTGATTCGTACTCTTTCAGAGGCCATTCAGGAAATAAATGAGGCAAAGATGGCTTTTTATCAAACGGACTATACATCAATTGAATCCGTCTTTGATAACATAAAGACGATTGAGTCTATATTAGTTCGGAAAGTTGCTGAACATTATGGTTTAAATAACTGGAGCAATTTTGGAACTCACTATTTTTATATGAACCGTCTTCTTGTTGAACGTAAGAAGGGGCTCATTCAATCTGGGTCCGATGTCCTTTATAAGATTGCTGCTACGCTTCTATCGGTTAAAGATGCGAAGCTTACAACCAATCAAGTTTCTAAAGTAAGAATTGTCCTGGACTCTTATATTTCACATGCGAAGAAAGAGATGGATCAGCTACTTCATAACCATTCAGAGCTTCATCATCTGTTTCAGAAGCGATTTGAATATAATTGGGGTTTACTGGGCATACAGGAAAAGAAAATGGCGGAAGAGGGATAAAGAATGGCTTCATCTAAAGAAGAACGAGTTCACGACGTATTTCAAACCATATCAAAGCGATATGATGTCATGAATTCTGTGATTAGTTTTCAACGTCATAAAGCATGGCGTAAAGATACAATGCGACTGATGGACGTTCAGAAGGGAACAACAGCTTTAGACGTTTGCTGTGGTACTGCAGACTGGACACTGGCTATGGCAGATGCCGTCGGTAAAAGCGGAACGGCAATTGGACTTGATTTTAGCGAAAATATGCTTGAAGTAGGTCAAGTGAAAGTCAGGGAAAAGAAAAAAGATAATGTTACACTTCTTCATGGAAATGCGATGAATCTCCCTTTTGAAGATAATTCCTTTGACTATGTGACAATTGGCTTTGGACTCCGTAATGTACCGGATTACAATCAAGTTATTAAAGAAATGTTTCGGGTAGTAAAACCGGGTGGTCAGGTGGTTTGTCTAGAGACAAGTCAACCTACGATTCCAGTATTCAGACAGGTGTATTATGGTTACTTTAAACACGTAATGCCGGTGCTAGGTAAAGTTTTTGCGAAGAGTTACGAAGAGTATTCATGGTTACAGGAATCAGCAAGCACATTCCCTGGACGCGATGAATTAAAGCAACTTTTCTTTCAAAATGGATTTAGCCGTGTAGACATAAAGCCATACTCAGGTGGCGTTGCAGCGATGCATAGAGGATTTAAGCCAATCAAACCATAAAAGAGAACAGATATTTTGTGAAAATCAGTAAGGTGGATCTCATGAAATTAAAAACGATATACGCTTCTTTAAAAAAAGATTTATCTTTTATTGAATCCGAACTGGAGCAAACGGTAGATGCTCACCATCCTGTTCTCCGGGATGCTTCTAACCACCTATTAAAAGCTGGAGGGAAACGAATCCGTCCTGTTTTCGTTTTGCTCTCAGGTAAATTTGGGGATTATAATTTGCCACTTATGAAGAATGTGGCAGTGGCACTTGAACTTATTCATATGGCTTCTCTCGTACATGACGATGTGATCGATGATGCAGAAATGAGAAGAGGGGCTAAAACGATTAAAGCCAAATGGGATAATCGTGTGGCGATGTATACTGGGGACTATATTTTTGCACGAGCGATTGAGCTCGTTACAGAATTGAAAGAACCAGCTGCCAATACCATTTTATCTACTGCGATTCTTGAGATGAGCATAGGTGAAATTGAACAAATTCGTGATCAATTTAACTGGAATCAAAATGTACGAGATTATTTTCGGAGAATCAAGCGGAAAACCGCTCTACTTATTGCTACCTCTTGTGAACTTGGTGCTGTAGCAGCAGGTGCTTCGAAAGCAGAACAGCTTCATCTTAAAAAGTTCGGTTATTACGTTGGAATGTCCTACCAAATCACGGATGATATTTTGGACTACACAGGAACGGTTAAGCAGCTTGGAAAGCCCGCTGGTGGCGATTTATTACAGGGGAATATTACGTTACCGGTGCTTTATGCCATGAATCAAGGTAACAAGGAAGAAATCATGAATGTGTTCTCAGAAGAACTCTATGCTTCTCAGGAGCAAGTAAATCAAGTCATAAGCATTGTAAAGTCTTCTGGAGGTATTGAGCACGCACGGGACATTAGTGATCGCTATCTTCAAAAGGCGTTTCATGAATTGAATCAATTACCTTCGCATTCTGCTAGAACCTCACTTAGACAAATCGCAGAATATATAGGCAAACGGAAACATTAAAAGGAAATGTTGTTATTTTTGCGAATATTTGATAGAATTTTGAAGGGCAGAAAAATGCTTTCTGCCCTATACATATAAAGTGTTGAAAGTGAGGAGATTTTTGTGGAGAAAACATTTCTAATGGTAAAACCTGACGGGGTTCAACGTAATTTAATTGGTGGGATTGTATCACGCTTCGAGAATAAAGGCTTTAACTTAGTGGGAGCGAAATTGATGACGGTTTCAAAAGACCTTGCAGAAACTCACTACGGCGAACATAAAGAGCGTCCATTCTTCGGCGAACTAGTAGATTTCATTACATCAGGTCCTGTCTTTGCGATGGTTTGGGAAGGTGAGAACGTCATCTCAACAGCACGTACAATGATGGGGGCAACAAATCCGAAAGATGCAAGTCCAGGAACGATACGTGGTGACCATGGAGTGCAAGTAAGTATGAATGTCATTCACGGTTCAGATTCTCCAGAAAGTGCTGAAAGAGAAATTGCTTTATTTTTTAATGAAAATGAACTAAATGAGTATGCGAAAACGATCTCAAAGTGGGTTTGATTTTTTGCAACAAAATGAAAGCGCTTATATAAAAGAATCCGGACAACTAGTCCGGATTCTTTTATTACATGAAGTCTTAAGTTATAAGTTTGGAAATTGGAAAACTTTTTCGATTTCAATAGTATGTGCAATTCGAAGCAATAAACTATCGTTAAATTTCTTAGATGCCGCTTGAAGACCTACTGGTAAGCCTGAATGTGCTAAACCAACGGGTATTGATATAGCCGGGTGCCCGGTACAATTATAAAGCTGTGTCATCATCCAGTCAGAAATAGGGGCGGATGCTTTTCCGTTAATCCGATCGGGTCCTTCGATCTGGTGTGAAAAAGCGGTTACCCCAACTACAGGAGAGAGAATGGCATCAAAACGATTAAGTTCTTTTTGGATGATGTTCCACACTTGTGTTCTCTTCATTTCAGTTTCTCTCAATTCTACTGCACTGAGCTTTCTGCCTGCTTCAATCATGTTAGAGACAGATGAGCTAAATTGAGATGGGAAACGGTCGTAAAGGGATCCGTAAGCAGACGCTAACCCCGCAAACCACATTTTATTAAAGAAAGAAATTAATTCTTCTAATTTCATCTCAAACTGGAAGGGGATTTTTTCTACTATTGCCCCTTGATCACGTAATATGGAAATAGCTTCTTCAATTGGGCCTAGAATCATTGGGTCATATGGGTATAACCCGAAATCCTCTGTATAGGCAAATTTCTTTCCTTTCACTCCCAGCTGCATTTCTTGTTGTAGGTTACTTTCTGGTACTGGAACCGAGTAAGGGTCATTTGGTTCGTAACCTTCCATAACCGATAGAAGTAATGCCGCGTCTTCCGTAGATCTCGCCATTGGACCATAATGTACAAAAGGCTGTGTAGTTCCGAAGCGATTGATCGGTGAACTATCGAATGGAACGCGGCCAAATGTTGGTTTGAGGCCGATAATGCCATTAAGACTCGAAGGAATTCGAATCGATCCGCCACCGTCACTTCCCTCTGCCAACGGAACGCATTTGCTTGCTACTGCAGCAGCCGATCCACCACTAGAGCCACCGGCAGTTCTAGATGAATCCCATGGATTTTTCGCTGGCCCAGCTAAAAGGTTATCTGTCGTACCTTTATGTCCAAATTCAGGAGTGTTCGTTTTTCCAATGATGATTGCACCAGCATCACGAATCCTTTTAACTATCGTTGGTTCTGATTGGGCAGTGTGATCTTTAAAAATTGGGGAGCCAAAGGTAGTAAGGCGACCAGTTACGGGGGTGAGGTCTTTAAGGGCGAGTGGGATTCCGTGTAAAGGACCACGTACTCCACTTTTCATCAGCTCTTCCTCAGCTCCTTTTGCTTCTTTTAAAGCTTCTTCTTCGAAAATAGTGATAAATAAGTTGAATTTAGGATTCAATTGTTTTATTCGTTCAAGATGACTTTGCACAACTTCAACAGGTGAAAGTTCTTTTGTCATTATTTTTTTGGCCATGGATTGAGCGGTTAGGTTTGTAATTTCCATCTGTACACTTCCTTAAGTTAAACTATACCGTCAACTGTAACGAAATATGGCTTATGAGGCAATCAAGTATCGCTCTTAACTATAAACATAACGTGGTTAACAGTAGTAGCAAGGAGGGGATCTTAACAGAGAGGAAGAATAAAAAATTGTGTTTTTTTAGTTAAATTATGTTAGGATATGCCCAACCATTATTGAAAAAGTTAAAAATAATTACACGAATTTTAGATGGTGTGATATAGTAGTACGTAAAAGCGCCAAAGCAAAATGGAGGAGATAGAGATGAGATACTTAACAGCAGGAGAATCACACGGACCACAGCTAACGACAATACTTGAAGGACTTCCTTCTGGTCTTGAGCTAGTAGCAGAAGATATTAATACAGAACTTGCGAGGCGCCAACTTGGATACGGGAGAGGTCGCCGTATGCAAATTGAGAAGGATCAGGTTCAAATTCTAAGTGGTGTTCGTCACGCGAAATCAACTGGTGCTCCAGTTGCACTTGTCGTAGAAAATAAAGACTGGACACATTGGAAAAATTACATGGGTGCTGAACCATTAACAAAAGAACAAGAAGAAAACATGAAGCGTCAAATCTCACGTCCGCGACCTGGTCATGCAGATTTAAACGGCGCTATTAAATACAATCATCGAGATATGAGAAACGTGTTAGAACGGTCATCTGCTAGAGAAACAACAGTAAGAGTTGCTGCTGGAGCTGTAGCTAAAAAACTACTTAAGACACTTGGTATTAAGGTGGCTGGGCACGTGCGCATGATTGGAGGAATTGAGAGTCAATACGATGGTGGTATGTCTCTTGAAGAAATTCAGCGTGTTTCAGAAGAATCGCCTGTTCGAAGCCTTGATGAAGTAGCTGGTCAGAAAATGATGGAAGCAATTGATGATGCAAAGAAAAATGGCGACTCAATTGGTGGAATCGTCGAAGTGATCGTAGAAGGATTGCCTGTAGGTCTTGGAAGTCATGTTCACTATGATCGAAAGCTTGATTCGAAAATTGCTGGTGCTGTTATGAGTATTAATGCATTCAAAGGTGTTGAATTTGGAATAGGTTTTGATGCAGCAAAAATTCCTGGAAGTGAAGTCCATGATGAAATTCAATGGTCTGAGGAAGAGGGATACACACGTAAAACAAATCGCCTTGGTGGTTTTGAAGGTGGTATGACAACCGGTATGCCTATCGTTGTGAAAGGGGTTATGAAACCTATTCCAACATTATACAAACCACTGCAAAGTGTAGATATCGATTCAAAAGAGCCATTCCAAGCGAGTATAGAACGATCTGATAGCTGTGCGGTTCCAGCCGCAAGCGTTGTTGCTGAGAATGTTGTCGCATGGGAAGTAGCGTGTTCAATTCTTGATAAGTTTGGTCATGATCGTATTGAAGAAATTGCAGATGCGCTTGAACGCTTCAGGACATATAGCCGGGAGTTTTAAGGATGGACAGTTTAAAGATTGATACAAATGGGGGATGTTATTCTGTTCATATTGGAACTGGGATTCGAAACAAATGGAGAGATCTGATTGATTACGCTTCTTACTCAAGTTTTTTCATTATTACAGATGAAGCAGTTGAAGCAAGATATTTATCATCAATTCAAGGACATGAGAATATCCGGACTTTCGTTGTTCCTTCTGGAGAAGAATCGAAATCTTTCGCTATGTACCATGAGGTAATGACGGCATTACTTAAAGCTGAGTTGGATCGAAAAGCCTGCATCATCGCTCTTGGTGGTGGGGTAGTAGGTGATCTAGCCGGCTTTGCTGCCGCTACATACATGAGAGGAATTGAATTTATTCAAATTCCAACTACGTTACTAGCTCATGACTCAAGCGTTGGTGGCAAAACAGGGATTAACCATGAAGTCGGTAAGAATTTAATTGGTGCCTTTCATCAGCCATCAGCCGTTATTTATGATACGGAGTGTCTAAGAACCCTTCCAGATCGCGAATGGCGTTCTGGATTTAGTGAAGTGATCAAGCATGCGCTCATACATGATGAATCGTTTTTACAATGGCTAATGGATAGAGGAAAGAAAGTTCAGGACTACACAGATGAAGAGCTTCAATTCATTATTAAGAAGGGTATTAGTGTCAAAGGCGCAATTGTGAAGGAAGATGAGCGCGAACAAGGAATCAGAGCTTACTTGAATTTTGGTCATACACTAGGTCACGCGATTGAATCAGAGCTTGGATATGGAAAAATGACACACGGAGAAGCGGTTGCTATTGGTATGATCTATGCCCTCAAACTAAGTGAGGAATATTTTCAAACAACGTTTCGTATGGATGAAATAACGAAATGGTTTCAAGATATCGGTCTTCCTACTGCGGTTCCGAATGAGCTTAGTAGTCACAAATTAGTTGGCCGGATGAAGAAAGACAAAAAAGCGGAAAACAAAACATTACAATTTGTTTTATTAAAGAAGATCGGTCAGCCTGTTAAGGTGATAATAGACGATGAATCTGCCCTTGAACTGCTTCGATCTAGTATGGAAGGGAGTGGAGCACATTGATTCGAGGGGTTAGAGGAGCAACAACAGTTAACCTTAATGAAAAAGATGAAATTATTCATGCAACGACGACATTACTAGAACAACTAATCGAACATAATAAAATCGATCCTGCTATGGTGGCGTCCATTCAGTTTACGATGACTGGGGATTTAGATGCTGTATTCCCTGCAGAAGCAGTTCGAGCATTTAAAGGGTGGTCAAACGTTCCGTTGCTTTGCTCATCAGAAATCCCTGTTCAAGGAGCGCTACCGCTGTGTATTCGACTGTTAATGACGGTGAATACAACAATTGACCAGGATGAAATTAATCACATTTATTTAGAGAAAGCTGTGTCACTTCGTCCAGATCTTGCGAGTTGACAAATCAGATTCATCATACTAGGATAGAAATAAGTTTTAGAGCAGAGGCACGATTAGGTATTACGAGTTGAGAGAGCAGAGAATAGGATAGTTGAGTTGAGGAGAGCTTAGAGGGATACGTTTATACACCCCCTGAGGTTATTAGGGGGTTTTATTATACCTTTTTTCGATATTGGTAACATTCAGACAATTACAGTCTGTTCTTTGTTATACCACATTTTTATCCTCGGATTACTCAGCTTTTCCATTCTCCATGACTAACAATGGAGAGGTGAGAAAGTTGACTTCAAATTATTCTTCTTTTCAAAGGGATTCCGAAACTTACGGGATGATCCCATTAATGAAGTCGTATTTCCTTGATACGACAACACCCATTCAAATTTTTCAAAATATAGGTAAACGAGCAAGCTTTCTATTAGAGAGTAGTGATCAAGAGTCAAGCTGGTCACGCTATTCATTTATAGGAGTAGATCCAGTCTATTCCCTGGTTGAACAAAAAGGTGTTTTCTCTGTTAATGATGTGGATGGGAATAGAATCCTTCAACGAAATGATTTCCAGTCAGGAGTAAAAGCACTATTTGAATATTTAAATCCTAAGCTACCAGATCACGACTTCCCTTTTTATGGTGGAGCTGTTGGCTATATTGGCTATGATGCTGTTAGTCAATTTGACAAAATTCCAGTTCATCCTGACCGGGACGAAGATATGCCGTTAGTTCATTTTATGGTTTGTGAGAATTTATTAATCTATGATCATCATTTAAAGCGATTAACAGTTTGTCATCACGCCAGGGTAAAAGAGGCTTTAGATGTTGAACGAGTTTATACCGATGCTTTTTCGATTATGGAAGAACTTGTCTCTCTTGCATCAAAGCCTAATCAAGGTGAAGTGATGCTTCTTCCTGAAGATGCTTCACATGAAGTGGATTTCTCTGAAATTAAATCGAACTATGAAAAGCAGCAATTCTTAAATGATGTTAATAAAATAAAATCTTATATTGAAGAAGGGGATGTCTTCCAGGCGGTATTATCTCAAAGGTTTGAAAAAGATGTCACCATTGGAGGATTAGATCTTTATCGAGTTCTCCGAGTCATTAACCCATCACCATATATGTTTTATTTAAAAATGAACGATGTAGAAATCATCGGTAGTTCACCTGAGAAATTAGTTCAGGTACAAGATGGGAAAATTGAGATCGATCCAATTGCAGGGACGAGAAAACGTGGAAAAACAGCTCAAGAAGATAATGAGCTCGCTGAAGAATTGCTTGAAGATGAGAAGGAACGAGCAGAGCACTATATGCTCGTCGATCTTGCAAGAAATGACGTTGGGAGAGTAGCGGAATACGGAAGTGTTTCAGTACCACAGTTAATGGACATTGGACGCTTCTCTCATGTGATGCACATTATTTCTAAAGTAACAGGTGTTTTGGCACCTCGATTTACTAGTTTAGATGCGGTAGTAGCCTCCTTTCCTGCAGGTACAGTTTCTGGTGCGCCAAAAGTAAGGGCGATGCAAATATTGAACGAGCTTGAACCAACTTCGCGATCCATTTATTCAGGAGCTATTGGATATATAGGATTTGATGGCAATGTTGATTCATGTATCGCCATTCGAACAATGGTGATCAAAGACGGTACAGCATACGTGCAAGCAGGAGCAGGGATCGTAGCTGATTCCGTACCTGAGAGCGAATGGGAAGAGACGCGAAATAAGGCGAGTGCTCTAATTAAAGCGATTCAGGTAGCGGAAGCCATTTTCGACAAAAAGGAGGAGCAGCTAAATGTTTAAAGAACAATTAAGCAGAATGATGGAGGGGCACACGCTGGCTGAATCCATAGCAGAACAGGTCATGGATGTTATTATGGAAGGAAGAGCGAATGATGCACAAATTGCTAGCTTCCTAACCATTCTCCAAATGAGGGGAGAAACGGTTGATGAATTGACTGGGTTTGTTCGCTCCCTTCGAAACCATGTTGTTCAGCTTGATCATGGCGGACTGCCGCTAATCGATACTTGTGGTACAGGAGGGGACGGCCACTCTACCTTCAATATTTCAACTGCTTCGGCCATACTCGTATCTAGTCTGGGTGTCAAAGTTGCGAAACACGGTAATAAAGCTGTTTCCTCTAAGAGTGGTAGCGCAGATGTTCTTGATGAGCTCGGTATCCCTACACAATCAAGTCGTAGCGAAGCTGTTGCAACTCTGAAGGAAAGAAACATGTGTTTCCTATTTGCTCCGAATTACCATGTAGCTATGAAGCACGCTGTAAGTGCTCGAAAAGCGATTGGTTTTAGAACGGTTTTTAATAGCCTAGGGCCGCTAGCAAATCCAGCCGGTAGTCAGTCACAGCTAATTGGTGTTTATAGTCATGACAAAGCATTGAAAATGGCGAAAGCATTAAAGCGTCTAGGAACAAAACGCGCTTTACTGGTGACTGGTGGGGAAGGAATCGATGAGTGTTCTATTTCAACTTACACTGATTTTGTCGAATTAAGAAATGGTGAGATCATGACTTATCGCCACACACCAGAAGAAGTTGGTCTATCAACAGGTAACGCTCAGGATTTAGTGGTCAACACTTCAAAAGAAAGTGCGAGTTTAATTGAACGAATTTTTAACGATGAAGGAAATGAAGCTAGCACTGGAATTGTTCTCTATAATGCTGGAGCAGCTCTCTACCTTGCAGGAGCGTGTGCAACTATTAAAGAAGGTGTGCAGATGGCTAAAGAAGCCATTATGAATGGTACTGGTCGAAAGCAACTAAATGCATTAAGCGCAAACAAGGAGTTGAATGTTCATGCTTGATCAAATTATTAAAGTGAAGCACGAAGAGATGGAACGGTTTATTATGCCGGATGATGAAAAAGTGACAAATGTTTCATTTTTAGGAAGTTTGCGTAAGCCAACGCATGAATTAGGATTGATTGCAGAAGTGAAAAAAGCCTCTCCTTCAAAAGGTATTATCAACGCCAACTTTGATCCTGTAGAAGTAGCTAAAGCTTATGAAAAAGCAGGAGCGGATGCCATTTCTGTTTTAACGGATGAGTCATTCTTTATGGGGGCAAATTCCTTCCTAACAGAAGTTAAAAAGCACGTGTCTTTACCGGTTTTACGGAAAGACTTTATTATTGATAAAAGACAAATTGAAGAGAGTAAACGTATTGGTGCAGATGCTATTCTATTAATTGTGCGAGCGCTTGGCGCAATAAAGACCAAGGAATTTTATGATTATGCTTCAAATTTAGGATTAGAATGCCTTGTTGAAGTACATTCCAAAGAAGAGCTTGAAGCGCTTACTGATCACTTTACTCCAGAAGTCATAGGAATTAACAATCGTAATCTCGCAACATTTGAAACGTCTACTAAACAAACACACTCACTCAGCCAGTATATTCCTCAGTCAACATTGATGATTAGCGAAAGCGGCATATCAACTTACGAGGATATTAAAGACGTGAAAAGTGCGGGAGCGAAAGCCGTACTAGTAGGTGAGGCCCTTATGAGAGATGGTACTTATGAAAAGGGAATTAAGCATTTGTTTGGTGAAACAGTTCATGAGAAAGCCTGAACTTAAGCTGTGCGGTAATCGCTCGTTAGAGGATTGGGAGAGCGTAAGAGTGAGCGGTGTCCCATATGCAGGATTTATTTTTGCAAATAGCGTACGGCGCGTTACGGATGAACAAGTTAAAGGTTGGTTAAGCGATTATCCACCGCTGAATGATACGAAAATTGTAGGGGTGTTTGTGAACCCGGAATTAGAAGAGTTAGCGCAAACGGTAAGTGAAGTACCGCTTGATATTCTCCAACTCCATGGTAATGAAACACCAGCTTTCGCGGCCAAGATTAAACAAATGACAGGGAAAACGATTTGGAAAGTGATTCATCATGGTAAAAGATCTCTAGATGAAATGAAACGGTACGAAGGTATCGCTGACGGATATATCGTTGACACCAAACTACCTGGACAATGGGGAGGAACCGGAAAACGATTTGATTGGGATTCTATCCCGTCATATCAGGCTGAAGCGGCTGAGCAAAGGGTGCCTTTATTTGTAGCAGGTGGAGTAAAGCCAGATAATGTTCAAGAATTGATAAGCTACCATCCAGATGGAATAGATGTATCAAGTGGAATCGAAACCGATGATAGGAAAGATAAAACGAAAATGAACACCATAATCGAAAGGCTGGGATAACAATGTCAACAACTGTACCTGATCAACGCGGTAGATATGGAAGATACGGCGGTAAATATGTTCCGGAAACAGCGATGTATGCGTTAGAAGAATTAGAACAATCGCTAAACGAAGCAATGGCAGACGAACAATTTATGACGAGTTATCATGAGGAACTGAAAAAATATTCAGGTCGACCAACGCCGATTACACATGCAGAAAACTTGTCAAAAAGACTTGGCGGGGCACAAATTTATTTGAAGCGTGAAGATCTTAACCATACAGGGGCACATAAATTAAATAATGCAATTGGACAGGCTCTTCTTGCCGTTCGTATGGGGAAAGAAAAAATTGTTGCTGAAACAGGTGCTGGCCAGCATGGTGTTGCAGCTGCAACTGTAGCCGCTCGATTTGGATTAGAATGTAAAGTGTTTATGGGAGAAGAGGATATTAGACGTCAGGAATTGAATGTGTTCAGAATGAAGCTTCTCGGTGCTGAAGTTGTCCCAGTCTCTTCTGGTAGCAAAACGTTAAAAGATGCGACGAATGAAGCGATTCGGTACTGGGTAGCAAATGTGGAAGATACGTTCTATTTAATTGGTTCTGTAGTTGGCCCGCATCCTTATCCGAAAATGGTAAGGGATTTCCAGCGCGTGATCGGCGATGAATCACGCGAACAAATGGAAGCATTACCCGATAAGGTAATCGCTTGTGTTGGAGGTGGAAGTAATGCAATGGGCATGTTCTATCCATTTCTTAAAGATGATGTTCGCTTGATTGGCGTAGAAGCTGCCGGTAAGGGGATTCATACTGGAGAACACGCCGCAACGCTCTCTGAAGGTCGTCTCGGTGTTATTCATGGCTCAATTACTTACTTATTGCAAAACGAAACGGGACAAATTCAAGAGCCACATTCAATTTCTGCCGGACTCGATTATCCTGGAATTGGACCTGAGCATGCCTATTTAAATGAAACGGGTCGCGTGACATATACAGGAATTACTGATAATGAAGCACTTGATGCATTAAAAGTTCTATCTGAAGAGGAAGGTATCATTCCGGCGATTGAAAGTGCTCATGCGCTATCTGAAGCAATTAAGCAAGCGCCAGACATGAACGAAAATGAAGTTATTCTTGTATGCCTCTCAGGAAGAGGAGATAAGGATGTGCACACGATAATGGAACATCTTGGAGGTGACGTTAATGAATAAACGATTTGAGAAACATGTAGATGGACGAAACGATCTATTCATACCTTTTGTTGTAGCTGGTGATCCAACTGAAGAAACGACTATTAATTTAGCATTGATGCTTCAAGAAGAAGGAGCTAATGCAATTGAACTCGGTATTCCATATTCTGATCCTCTAGCAGATGGTCCAGTGATTCAGCGTGCGTCACTACGTGCATTAGAACACGGAATGAGCCTTGAGAAAGCGATGGGTCTCGTGAAACAAATGCGAGAAAAAGGACTTGAAATTCCAGTTGTGATATTTACTTATTACAATCTTTTGTTACAATTAGGAGAAGAACGCTTCTTCGCTTTAGTGCGAGAAAATGATATTGACGGACTATTAGTTCCAGATCTTCCTTTTGAAGAAAGTGAAGAGTGGAGAGAAAGTTGCAATGCTAATGAGACTGCGCTGATTTCTCTTGTTGCGCCAACAACTTCAGATAAAAGACTGCAGGCCATTTCGAAAGAAGCTACTGGATTTCTTTATTGCGTCTCGTCACTCGGTGTTACGGGAACGAGGACTGACTTTCATTCCTCAGTCTTTACATTTCTCGATCGAGTGAAAGAGCATAGTATGATTCCAGTTGCGGTTGGCTTTGGAGTCTCGGCTCCTGAACAAGTTGAAAAGCTAAAAGAGCACTGTGATGGCGTTATTGTTGGTAGTGCGATTATTCGTCAAGTTGAGGAACAAGTGGAAGTGTTGAAGAAAGAAGCATCCCAGAAAGAAGGGATAGATCAAATTCGGGCATATGTACGAAATTTGATTTCTCCATATGGGAAAGTGAAAATCCATTCGTGAGGTGCAGGCATGATTCCAAAAAGACAAATGAAAGGGTTAACCCCTTACAAGCCAGGTAAGCCAATTGAGGAAGTAAAAAAAGAGCTTGGTCTCAAACAAGTAATTAAACTCGCTTCAAACGAGAATCCATATGGTTCCTCCCAAACAGTGAAAGAAGCCATTGAAAAGGAACTGTCGCAATTACACATTTATCCAGATGGCTATGCAGCTTCTCTTCGGACTGAGGTAGCAAAGCATCTTAATGTAAATGAAGATCAGCTTGTTTTCGGTAATGGATCAGACGAAGTCGTTCAAATCCTTTGCAGAACTTATCTTGAAAAAGGAACTAATACAGTGATGGCTACACCAACTTTTCCTCAATATCGCCATAACGCAGTTATTGAAGATGCAGAAATTCGTGAGGTTCCACTGACTGAAGGAAAGCATCAACTGGAAGAAATGCTAAAAGCCATTGATGAGAATACGCGCATCATTTGGGTGTGTTCACCAAATAACCCTACAGGAGAGCATATTCCAGAAGAAGAACTATTTTCATTTTTGAAAAAGGTTCCAGATCACGTTCTAGTTGTCATGGATGAGGCTTACAAAGAATATGTTACTGCGAAGAATTTTCCTGATACGCTATCAGCGCTCTCAGAGTATAAAAACCTTGTAGTTTTACGAACGTTTTCTAAAGCATATGGGATTGCTGCTCTTCGCGTCGGTTATGGAGTAGCTAACCCGGAAGTAATCGCCTCAATTGAACCTTCACGAGAGCCGTTTAACACTTCACGTGTGGCGCAAGCTGCGGCAATTGCTGCTCTCAAGGATCAGCAGTTTATTGATATGTGTCGAATAGAAAATGAAAAAGGCAGAGAGCTTTATTATGCTTTTTGTGAGCAATACGATTTATCCATTTATCCTTCTCAAGGGAACTTTGTATTAATTGATTTTAGTATACCTGCAGACGAAGTGTTTGAATACTTGATGAAACAAGGATACATCGTCCGTTCTGGTTCTGCGCTTGGTTTTCCAACTTCAGCTAGAATAACAGTTGGATCAGAGGAGCAAAACAAAGAAATCATTAGCTGTCTTTCTCAATTTCTTGATGAAAAGAGAAAGGAACAGTCATGAGTAAACATGTTGCGGTTATTGGCCTTGGATTAATAGGAGGGTCAATTGCTCTAGCCATAAAAGCAGGGCATCACGATGCTGTCATTACGGGGTATGATGTAAACCAGAATCAGTTGGATCTAGCTATGGCACTTCGGGTTGTAGATCAAACGGCTTCTTCGCTTGAAGAAGCCGTTCAAACCGCTGATTTTATTATGATTGCTGCCCCGGTTGTTCAAACAGAACAAATTTTAGAACAATTAGCCAAAATCAATTTGAAGAGCAATGTGATTATTTCTGACGTGGGTAGCACGAAGCATTCGATTGTAAGTCATGCTAAAAAAATCTTAAGTCCTTCCGTTACCTTTATCGGTGGTCACCCGATGGCTGGTTCTCACAAAACCGGCGTAACAGCAGCAAAATCACATTTGTTTGAGAATGCTTTTTATATTTTGACACCTGATGAATCGGTCAACAAATCAAAATTAGATGCTCTAATAGCATTACTAAGTTCAACTAATGCTACATTTGTTGAATTAGACGCTGAAGAGCACGATTATTTAGTAGGATTAATTAGTCATTTCCCACACATATTAGCAGCAAGTCTGGTTAACTTTGTTAGTGATCGAAATAATAATCAGAGCTATAATGTAGCGAGGTTTGCTGCAGGAGGGTTTCGGGATATTACCCGTATAGCATCAGCTAGTCCTGTGATGTGGCGTGATATTCTTCTAAGAAACAAATCTGTCTTACTGCAGATGACTGAAGACTTGAAGCTCGAGTTAGATCGAATTCAAAGTTATATTAAAAAAGAAGACGGAGATCGTATTTACGATTACTTCTCAGACGCTAAGGACTTTCGGGATGGGTTACCTGTTCGATCTAGAGGAGCTATCCCTGCTTTTTATGATTTGTTTCTCGACGTTCAAGACCAGCCTGGTGTCATCGCTAGCGTTACACAAAAACTTGCAAGTGAAGAAATTTCAATAACAAATATTCGAATCATCGAGACACGAGAAGATATTATGGGTGTTCTTAGAGTGAGTTTTCGCTCAGAAAAAGACCGTGACAATGCAAAAGTGGTCCTTGATCATGACTTCGATACGTATGTAGATGATAAATAAGGAGTAAGTGACTATGGAAACGATTGTGCAAGCACAAAGTCTTAAAGGAACAGTTACAATTCCTGGAGATAAATCAATTTCTCATCGTGCCATTATGTTTGGTTCTATTGCAAAAGGTACAACTCGAATTACAAATTTTCTTCCTGGGGCAGATTGTTTAAGTACGATTTCTTGCTTTAAACAAATGGGTGTTCAGATTGAACAAGACGGAGCTTCAGTAGTGGTAGAAGGCAAAGGTATCGATGGTCTTCGTGAGCCATCAGAGCTTCTCGACGTAGGGAATTCTGGAACGACCTTTCGTTTAATGATGGGCTTACTCGCTGGAAGACCATTTCATTCTGTATTAGCCGGAGATGAGTCAATTGCAAAGCGACCAATGAATCGCGTAACAGTTCCATTAAGTCAAATGGGTGCAGCAATTGATGGGAGAGAGAATGGCACGTTTGCTCCGATAGCGATTAGAGGCGGTAATCTTAGTGGTATTACATATGATTCACCTGTAGCGAGTGCCCAAGTGAAGTCAGGTATTCTTCTTGCGGGTCTTCAAGCTGATGGCGTTACAACGGTTACAGAAACTCATCGTTCACGAAACCACACTGAAAATATGTTAGAAAGTTTTGGTGTCAAAGTGAAGAGAGACGGTTTATCTGTCAGCGTTGAAGGAGGACAGCATCTAACCGCTACAAATGTAGAAGTACCTGGTGATATCTCCTCAGCTGCATTTTTCCTAGTAGCAGGAGCAATCGTTCCTAATAGCACCTTAACCCTATTAAACGTAGGGATTAACGAGACAAGATCAGGTATATTAGATGTTCTTGAACAGATGGGAGCTTCTTTGTCCATTAAAAACAAGCGGGTTGTGAATCAGGAAGAAGTGGCTGATTTAACAATTAGTACTAGCGATCTTTCGGGAACAACGATCGAAGGGGAGATGATCCCTAGATTGATTGATGAGCTTCCAGTTATTGCTTTACTTGCTACGCAGGCTAATGGCAAAACGGTTATTCGAAATGCGGAAGAATTAAAAGTAAAAGAAACAAACCGTATCGATGCAGTCGTTGAAGCATTAAAAACGTTAGGAGCATCTGTAACAGGAACACCAGATGGAATGGTTATAGAAGGCCCTACACGCCTCCATGGTGGACAGGTTTCAAGTTTAGGTGATCACCGTATTGGAATGATGCTTGCAGTCGCAGGTTGCATTACAGAGGGGTCTGTTCAGCTTGAATTACCTGAAGCAATCAAAGTTTCATATCCTGATTTCTTTGAACATTTGAAACAACTAAGAGCAGGTTCCTAGGAACCTGCTTTTTTATGTGACAACAGATACCATCTTTTGGCGCTCAAAGTCTCCAGCGCTAGTCGGCTCTAAGCGGGCGCATACGCTTTTCGATGTCCAGCTTCAGCGCCCAGAGCCTCGAGACGCTTCGCCTTTCACTCTGAACACAAAGGGCGTGTTCAAATTGAAAGTCTCCAGCGCTAGTCGGCTCTAAACGGGCGCTTACGCTTTTCGGATAAAAAACCGAAATTTTCTAAAGAATCTGTTGATTTTCTGGAATACCCTGTTATAATAAGAATAGTAATGGTTTCTCTCCACTCCTATCCATATTTATTTTGTCCCTGTGTTTTGAAAGCGCTAACAACGGCTTTCGGCACAGGGAATTTTTTTCATTGGTGCTTTTATAACATAAACAAGTTCTCTAAAACATAGCCTGTCATAAACAAAATGGCAGGGAGGCGCTTGTTTGAAACGTCTTTATGAAAATGCATCTATAGATGGCACTCATTATAAGTTGGTTGCGGATGAATTGTTATCTTATAAGACGAAGGTTGGAAAGCTTAATAAAGGAGTCCGTTGCAACTTGAACGGTTTTTCAATGAGGGCTGGGAAAGTTTATCTTTCAGAAATAAACAATAGAGAACCAGAGAGTGAATTTATCGAATTAATGAGAGAATACATGTTACAAGGCGTCACTTCGATTCTAGCGATAACCGAAATAAAACATGCTTGTACATTTGAAGAAGAGATCAGTCGTTCGTTATCATACCTAGTGAATTCTCCTATTGACTATGCTCTTGGTTTACGAATGGACAGCACTAAAGTGACTCCAGATGTTATTAGGAAGTGTGCACGTTACCAGGTTCCGTTCATTGTAATGGATTTTAAACGTGAGGAAGAATGGAAAGAATTCGTATCTGAATGGATCGTTCAAGCGAATTTTCCTTACCATGCCATGCTTGTGCCTTTGTTTTCATTTATCGAAACGTGGGATTCTGATGCTATAGAACTAAAGCTTACACAATTGCTTGATGAAGCGGTACTCAAAGGGCTAGACGCATTCCACTATCCTGAATTATTGAGAAAGAGAGAGCTTCCTAAACCAATATTAATGCGAATTGGTTTTTATCCTCAAAAAGGTGGAATCCTTACAGGAACGGATTTTGATTTTAATCTCTATCGAACGAATTCAGGCAATCAAGTTGAAGATGAACTATTTCTTGATTATGATGGAAGAGACCCAATCATTTCAGGACTTCGTGGTGAATTACTGAAAGTGAATCATCATGTTTTCCTAAACCCAGGATATGGTCAACATTTGAAAATTCACAGACCATCGTTTTTTACTGCGAGTCATCGAAATAAAAAAAGTAGTGTTAGAAGGAGTTTTGGAACGTGGAGCGTCTTAAGCAGGCTGTCTCATTAATTGAGTCGGGGAACTTTGAAAAAGGTTTAACAGAATTGAAAGAAGTACGAAAAGATGCAGATCATGAAACATTATATGATCTCTCAAACATTTACTATAGTCTTGGACTGATTGAAGATTCTAGAGATGTAGTAGAGGAACTGTTAATACACTATCCAAATGAAGGAGAATTACTTGTACAGGCAGCTGAATGCTATGTTGATCTTGAACAAGAGCAGGAGGCTATTGCCGCATTAAATAAAATAGATGAAAGTGATGCTGCTTATCCGCCGGCGCTTCTCTTGCTTGCGGATCTATATCAAACAGAAGGGTTAGAAGAGGTTGCGGAACAAAAACTAATGGAAGCAAAGCGTCTTTCACCTGATGAGCCAATCATTGATTTTGGACTAGGTGAGTTTTATCTCACTCAAGGGCATCATTTAAAAGCTGTACCTTACTATGAATCAGTACTCGGAACTAAGGGAGAGCTTGCGAATGAGAACATTGAACTTAGGTTAGCTGAAGCCCTAAGTGGAAGCGGACAGTTTGAAGAGGCGCTTTCTTACTATGAGAAAGGCCTTGAGAATGCTCGCGAAATTAATGCACTCTTTGGATATGCTTTTACAGCGTTACAAATAAGTGAATACCGTAAAGCCATTAACGCATTTAACGAACTGAAGGAAGTTGATCCACAATACAGCACGCTTTATCCATACCTCGCAAAAGCCTATGAAGAAGAGGGAGCTACTAGTGAAGCAATTCAAGTACTAGCAGACGGAATAAAGGTGGATGAATTTAACGAAGAGCTCTATTTGCAAGCGAGCAGGTTAAGTTATAAAACTCATGATAACACAAGCGGTGAACAGTACTTACGCGAATTACTAGCTATTAATCCAACGCACATTGAAGCAGCGAAGACGCTTGCAACGTATCTTAGAACAGAAGAAAGATATGAAGACATCCTTGATCTACTACGTAATATTGAAGAAGGAGATCAAAGCGATCCTTACTTAGATTGGTCTGCTGCAACTGCTTATGCGCAGGTAGAAGAGTATAAAGATGCCATAAAACGCTATGAAAACGCATATACTTATTTCAGAAACGATCCGATCTTTTTAGAAGAGTATGGAGGATTTTTGTTTGAAGAGGGTCGGCGTGAAGAAGCTGTTAATGCATTTAAGCTAGCTTTGGAGTTGGACCCAACGCTCGTTCATCTTGAGGAAGAAGTACTGCGCTTTGAAGAAGAAACATTTAAAGAGGAGTAAGGCGAAGAAGGAAATTTATGTTCAATGACGAATTGTTAAATTAGGAAAATCTCAGGGAGGAATCGCTATGAGCAGCTCCGTTTCTGTCGTTGAAAAGAAAGACTTTCTGAAATGGTTTTTGAAGAAATACCAGGTGAAGAAACGTGAATGTGTCTGGCTGTTAAATTATTTAATAAGCGATGAAGTGCTCATGGGTAACGTACATTTTGTTGAGAATGCTGAGTTTTGTCCAAAGGCGCTTGTGATCTCAACTCATTGTGTAGAAAATGCTCCATTCCGTTTTTATAAGCACAACATCATCACGACTGACCCTGAAAAATCATTTCATGACATTCGTCTGAATCAGGACGAGCCTATCTACATTCAATTGAATTTCAAGAGTAAAAACGTTTCTCCGCACTATGTGGCTGTTCTGGAGGAAAATCCATTTTTACCAGAAAATATGGCAGCGGATAAAAAGTATTCATTTATGGCTGAAATGGTTCTTGATGAGTCGTTTACACGGTTCAAGAAAGAATCGATTTTGAAACAGATTGATGAAGCATTGGATCGAAATGATGAAATGGCGTTCAAAAATTTAAGCAAGCAATTAAGTAATTTATAACCCTTGATTTTTCAAGGGTTTTTTTATTTTGGTGGCAATCGTTATGATCATTTATTTGGAACGTGCGTTCGAGAAAACCCCTTCATCGATGACCTTACAGATGGTATACTAAGAAAGAAATGAAAGTCGCTAGTCGAATTCGTTTTGAGTTAACCGACTCACAGTCAGAGAGGAGAAAACGTGTTAATCCGAAGTTTAGAGTGGAATGATATCGCTCTTGTAGAAGAAATGCCGACTGGAATTGAAGATGACTACGTCGTGCGGATTATTAAAAGGTTGATTAAAGAAGAGAAGATGATCGGCTATTTTGAAGAAGGGAAACTAATCGGCATAGCGGGGATGACGCTCTATGAAGATGAAGCTGCAGTTCTAGGTAGATTGCGAACTCATATTGACTATCGTGGTAAAGGTGTTGCTTCAGCATTGATGAACTTCTTACGTAAAGAAGCACATCAGAATTCAAATGTGAAATGGATCGGGTATGCGACTGAAGAGTATAACATAGCAGGTAATCGGTTAGCACCTCACTTACATATGAACCTTGAGGCAATTATAGTCTCATCCCGTATAAGTCCTCATTCCGTTGCTGGTGACATCGTGACGTCACCTTTTCAAAAAGTGGCCGGAACAGAAAAGAAAGGTCTAATAGAAAAAGAATGGGAAAATAATAGTCATTCTTTTTTCCCGTATTCAATCTATTATCCACTTCCCTTCGTTCCTGCTCTATCGTCTTCTTACATTGATGGCACTGAGATCTTTGTAAATGAATATGGAAGCTTTATGATGACGAAAGAGGAGAAGGGAGCTTCTTATTTGCATGTGAAAGTATTAAATGAAGCGGTCCTTTATAGTAAGGAAATGTGGGAGATTGCAAGCACCTGTGCAAGCGAGGAAGCGAGAACAATTTGGGTTGATTTACCAATGAAAGAAGCGAAGTGGCTAGAAATGATGTCTCACCAAACCATTTGGCACTTATATGGACAGAAAAGGAGTTATCAAAATGAAATGGACAGAAGCTGATATTGCTCTATTTGAAAAAGAAAAAGAATATGTAGATACTGCTGTGCTTCCGCTCGTCCCGCTATCGATGACGAGTAGCATAAAAACAACTGTATCGATGGGAGAATATATAAACATAATAGCAAGTGAGCTTGAAAGACAGTTAAAAGGGCGTCTATTATTATTACCTTCCTTTACTTATTTGACTTCTGAGGAATCATTATCAAAAGTAGAACGTCTAAAAAAAGTAGAACAAGAGTTATTCGAAGGTGGGATTAAACACATTGTTACCCTAACAGCCGATGTTGATTGGAAGCAACTTGAAGATCAGTTAGATAGTGCTATGCTATGGATGCCAGCGATTCCTCTAGAGCATATGGATGAACAATATAAAATGGAAACGGTATCAGCGCAAGTGAAACAAGTTTTACAATTTGTAACAAATACGTGGCAAAGTAATATAAATAGTTAGTTTGTGGCATGCTAAAGACCAATCCGAATATTGACAGAGCAAGAGTGACTACGCTATCATAGGAATGTCCTAGTTATATGTATGTACTATTTATGTCCGGCTGGACTGACTTCATAGGATAGGGGGGAAACCAATGGCGAAGAAGAAGGAAGTAACAAGACGCCAATTTCTAAACTACAGCCTGACTGGTGTCGGCGGTTTTATGGCAGCAGGAATGCTAATGCCGATGGTTCGTTTTGCAATTGATCCATTATTAAAAGAAGGTGCCAAGCAGGATTTTGTTCCTGTAATGGACACAAGTGAGATTACGAACAAACCTGTTCGTAAAGAATTCAAAATTGACCAGGTAGACGGTTGGTATGAATCTGAGGTCACTCAATCCGCATGGGTTTACAAAGATGAAAAAGACGAAATCGTCGCACTTTCACCTGTTTGTAAACACTTAGGGTGTACGGTGGACTGGGCTTCAAACGCAGCATATCCAGATCAGTTTTATTGTCCGTGCCACGGTGGCCGTTACACAAAAGATGGTGTGAATGTAAAAGGAACACCACCTCTTGCGCCGCTTGATGTTTACAACAAGAAAGTTGAAGATGGAAAACTTTACCTCGGAAAACCTGAACCACGTTAGGGGGCGTAATCTATGTTAAATAAAATCTATGATTGGGTAGATGAACGCTTAGATATTACGCCAATGTGGCGCGATATTGCAGATCACGAAGTGCCAGAGCACGTTAACCCTGCTCATCACTTTTCGGCGTTTGTTTATTGTTTCGGCGGTTTAACGTTTTTTATTACCGTTATTCAAATTCTATCCGGGATGTTCCTTACGATGTATTATGTACCTGACATTGTGAATGCCTGGGAGTCTGTCTACTATCTTCAAAACGAAGTAGCATTCGGACAAATTGTAAGAGGAATGCACCATTGGGGAGCCAGTCTCGTTATCGTTATGATGTTTCTACATACCCTTCGCGTGTTCTTTACCGGCTCTTACAAAAAACCTCGTGAATTAAACTGGGTTGTAGGTGTATTGATTTTCTTCGTTATGCTTGGTCTAGGGTTTACAGGATATCTTTTACCATGGGATATGAAAGCGCTATTCGCAACGAAGGTTGGTCTTGAAATTGCAGTGACTATACCAGTGGTTGGAGAATGGGCAAAAACTCTTCTTGCAGGTGGAGAAATTATCGGAGCTCAAACGCTCGCTCGTTTCTTTGCGATTCATGTATTCTTCTTGCCAGCTGCACTTCTTGGATTGCTAGGTGCTCACTTTATCATGATTCGTAAACAGGGTATTTCTGGCCCGCTATAAGATGTAATCTCAGAACTTATAATGATCATTTCGACACAATTTTTTATACGAAGGAGGGGGACAGATGCATCGCGGAAAAGGAATGAAGTTTGTTGGCGATTCGCGTATTCCTGCGCAGAGAAAGCCTAACATTCCAAAAGATTATTCAGAGTACCCCGGCAAAACAGAAGCGTTTTGGCCGAACTTCTTATTAAAAGAGTGGATGGTAGGTGCTGTATTTCTAGTTGGGTATCTAGCACTAACAATTGCCCATCCATCTCCACTCGAGCGTGTAGCGGATCCGACAGATGCGACCTATACGCCGCTTCCTGACTGGTACTTTCTCTTCTTATACCAGCTCTTGAAGTACAAATTTGCCGCCGGTGACTATACGCTTGTAGGTACAGTTGTTATGCCAGGCCTTGCATTTGGTGCACTTCTTCTTGCTCCATGGCTTGACCGCGGTCCAGAAAGAAGACCAGCTAAGCGTCCTGTTGCGACAGCGCTTATGTTACTTGGTCTTATTTCAACGGTATACTTGACGTGGGAATCAGTTGTAACTCATGACTGGGAAAAAGCAGCAAAGCAAGGGGAAATTGTTGAAGCTGAGGTTGACAAAGAATCAGAAGGTTACGCCATTTATTCTGGACAATCTTGTATTGGTTGTCATGGGGACAGCCTTCAGGGTGGTTCAGGTCCATCTCTTCTTGAAACACAGCAAACCAAAGAGTCAATTATGGACATTGCTGTGAACGGGATCGGCGGAATGCCAGCGAATGCTTTTAAAGGTTCTGATGAAGAACGTGAAAAGCTAGCTGAATTTATTGTCGAAACGGCAGAAGCAAATAAATAAGATGAAAAGCTGACTGTTGCAGTCAGCTTTTTCTCATTTAAATTGCTTATGCACTTCAATCGATGAAAGATATTGAAAAGGAGATTCCTATGATTTCTCAATTTTTATACCTACTAAAATCAAGACCTTTTCTTCTACTTCTGTTGATCATTAACATTCCGGGTACCATATACGGCTATTACTGGTATGGATGGCAGTTAGCAGAAACAAAGCCTATCTTTTTACTATTTGTTCCGGATAGTCCTACAGCGAGTCTGTTTTTCTGTTTTGTTTTACTGGCCTTTCTCTTTGGTAAAAATTGGCCACTGATGGAAAGTCTAGCTGCCGTGACTTTATTCAAGTATGGGATTTGGGCGGTCATTATGAATGCTCTAGTGATGGTTGTGACAGGACAGCTATCTCCTATCGCAATTATGCTCATCTTATCTCATCTTGGAATGGCGATAGAAGGATTGCTTTTTACCCCTTTCTACAGAATTAAGTTGTGGCATCTCGTGCTAGTGGCGATATGGACATTACATAATGATGTGATCGATTATGTTTTCGGTCAAATGCCACGTTATTCAATATTAAGTGAGTATACACCGCTTATTGGATATTCTACATTCTGGCTGTCGATCTTTTCTCTAGCTCTTGTCTATTTCTTATCTGTTCGAAAAGGACACTATCAGCTTTCCATCTAAGATGGTCTACTCTTGTCCAGTTCTTCATACATTGAAGTAGGAAGAAGGAGGGACAGGGAATGGGTAGACGATGGCTCCTTGTAGTGTTGCTTTTGACGCTTCCCGTCAATGTACATGCTTCGGAAACAGATACGAAACAAGTCTGGAATGATATAGCAGCAAATGCGTTGGAATTTGGCAAACAAGAGAATTTTGACCGTGCCAAAACGATGCTTGATGAATTTTCTAATGCTTTTCCAGGTGATCAGTCTAGTGAACTTTCGACTACTGAATTAAGAGTGATCCTCAATACACATGACCGTGCACTAAAGGCAGTGACAGCTATGGATAAAGCTGTTGATCAAAGAATTCAGTCCTTAACGGAATTTCGTCTGGCTGTTGATGCGCTAGTAGCTGAAGATCAGCCAATGTGGAAACAGACTGATGACCAAATTCTCCCGCTTATTACCGAAATGTCCACCGCTATTCAACACGGAGACGTAGACGTCTACAATGCGAGTAAGGATCGTTTTATTGGAACGTATAGTGTAATACGCCCAGCGATGGCAATTGATCTCTCGCCTGAAACTCAGCAACGACTTGATTCGCATATTGCATTTATTGAGCGATATGGGTCTGATCGTAATTCAGAATTATCGGGTCAATTGCAAACCATGAAAGATGATTTCAAACAAGCTTACCACCCTTCTTCATCTGAGGAATCTTCCCTTTTATGGTTAATTGTTTCAATTGGAGGTATTATCATTTCAACACTGATTTATGTGACCTATCGAAAATATAGAGGCGAAAAAGAAGGCTTAAAAAGGAAACAAGCTGATTAAATTTGAAGATCTTGTGAACCTGAAACAGTGTGATTGACTTTCTAGTGGGATTTGACTAAAATTGACGTTAATAACAGTTTAGAAAGCAATTACACATATGATGGAGGAATGGAAATGGCTGGTTTTCTAGTCTATTTTGCGCTTTTGTTGATCATTCCACTCTGGGCTCAGAGTAGAGTGAAGAGCGCATACAAAAAATACTCAAAAGTTCCAAACTCGTCTGGGATGACTGGTGCTCAAGTGGCAAGAAAGATTCTTGATGAAAATGGGTTGTATTCTGTAGGGGTTGAAGAAGTGCGCGGGCACCTTTCGGATCATTATGATCCTCGCTCAAAAACAGTAAGACTATCATCAGGTAATTTTCATGGTCAATCAGTGGCGGGAGCAGCGATCGCTGCACACGAGGTAGGACACGCGATTCAAGATGAGCAGAACTATGCACCGCTTCGTTTCCGTCATACGCTTGTTCCTGTGGCGAATCTTGGTTCGAACTTTAGCTATTTCATCATTCTCGCTGGTATTTTGATGGCATCGCAAAACTTTATTTTACTTGGGATCGTCTTTATGAGTGCAGCTGTGTTGTTCCAATTGGTAACACTTCCAGTTGAATTTAATGCTTCAAATCGAGCAATGGAACAAGTTGTATCAACAGGCGTTATTCGAAATGATGAAGAAAGAGAAACGAAAAAAGTATTGAACGCAGCGGCTTTAACATATGTTGCAGCAGCAGTAGTTGCTCTATTAGAATTACTTCGATTTGTGTTCATCTTTATAGGAATGAACGAAGATTAAATAAGGAAATCTCGCCCTTTATGGGGCGAGATTTTTTATTGGTCGATGGGATTTTTGTTTTCATCTAGGGTGAAGCCTTCACCCAAAACATCTTGAACATCGTTAACGGCTACAAAAGCATGTGGATCAACCTGTCGAATGATGTTTTTCAAACGTACAATTTCATTTCGAGCAACAACGCAATAAAGAACATCTTTTTGAAGACCGGAAAAGCTGCCTTTTCCATTCAATACGGTCGCTCCCCGATCCATCTGCTTCATAATATTGTCAGCAATTTCTTTATTATTCTCAGATATGATCATGGTAGCTTTCGCAGAATATGCCCCTTGTTGGATAAAATCAATGACTCTAGCAGCTACAAATACCGCTAATAATGTATACATCGCTTCTTTATAGTTTAAATAAACAAGTGATAAAGCTATAACGCAAAAGTCGAAAATAAACATCGTTCTACCCATGCTCCAGCCAATGTATTTAGAACCGAGCTGCGCGATGATGTCCACCCCACCGGTTGTTCCTCCATAACGAAAGATAATGCCAAGACCAACCCCTACAAACACTCCTGCAAACAATGCTGCAAGAGTTAAATCGTCTTTAAGTGGGATGGATAGAGCGGAATATCGCTGAAAAATCCACAGAAACACAGATAAGGAAACGGTTCCAATAATCGTATAAATAAATGCCTTTCGACCAAGCAACTTCCATCCAATTAGAAATAATGGAATGTTAAGAACTAGATTACTAATCGCAGGATCAATTTGAAATAGAAAGTATAGCAAAAGGGTAATGCCAGTAAAGCCACCTTCCGCTAAATTATTTTCCATATTGAAATGCACAAGGCCAAATGCAAAGATTGCAGACCCAAGTAAGATGAAGAATACATTTTTTCCACGTATGCCTTCCATAATAACCACTCCTATCCCTCCAGTAGAGCCAACAGAATTCATTATAATCAAATACTGAGCAGACAGCAATTTGAATCTGTTATACTCACTTTAGGTTTGGTAAGAATATGTTGTTAGATTTTACGAATTTGGTGTTAAAGATCTGACGAGGTGAAGATTTGATAAAGAAAAAACTTGTGAAACATTTGTCAAATGCCTATCTTTTAGCTAACATAAGAAATGATGTGAAAGGTGGTTTGACAGATGGCTAATAGATCGATTAGTGAGATGCAAAAAGAGGTAGATCAATACATAAGTCAGTTTAAAGAGGGGTATTTTACTCCCCTTGCGATGCTAGCAAGAATGACCGAAGAACTTGGTGAGCTTGCACGTGAAATTAATCATTACCATGGTGAAAAACCGAAAAAAAATACGGAGGAAGAACGTACCATTGAAAATGAAATGGGAGATCTCCTCTTTGTACTAACCTGCTTTGCAAATTCGTTAGATATAGATCTTGATGAAGCATTTGGAAAAGTGATGACTAAATTTAACACGAGAGACAAAGATCGATGGACGAGAATAGAAGAGGAGAGTGAATAGGCATGCAAGAAGTGAAAATCGTAATCGCAGGACCAAGAGGAAACATGGGGAGCGAAGCAGTGAAGTTGGTAGATCGTACAGGTCATTTTACTCTTGCTGCAGTTATTGACAGCAAACAAACAGGACAAACGGTAGCGGATATTGAAGGACTTCCGTCGCTAGATGCTCCTGTGTATACGGATCTTGACAAGTGCTTGTCAGAAGTAGAATGTGATGTATTAATTGATCTAACAACGCCTGAATATGGAAAAAAACATATGGAGATTGCCTTTAATCATGGCGTACGTCCTGTCATTGGAACAACAGGTTTTTCTAATGATGATGTTGAAGAATTATCCAAAGTAGCTGAACGAAAAGAATTAGGAGCCATTATCGCCCCAAACTTCGCTATCGGCGCAGTTCTTATGATGAAATTTGCTTCTATGGCAGCTAAATATTTTGATGACGTTGAGATTATCGAGCAACACCATGATCGTAAGCTTGATGCTCCATCTGGAACTGCTGTCAAAACAGCGAAAATGATATCAGAAGTAAGAGATGCAAAGAAACAGGGGCATGAAGATGAGCGTGAGGATTTAGAAGGTGCGCGTGGTGCGGATTATGAAGGAATGAGAATTCATAGCGTACGCTTACCAGGACTTGTTGCTCATCAGGAAGTTTTATTCGGTGGAGAAGGACAAACGTTGAAAATACGTCATGACTCAATGAATCGAGCTTCCTTTATGCCAGGTGTGCAGTTAGCTGTTGAAACGGTTTTGAAAATTGATCAGCTTGTCTATGGGCTTGAAAATATTATGGAGTAGGGGATGACCTTATGAAAATCGCTTTAATCGCGCACGATAAGAAAAAGGATGATCTTGTTCGTTTTACTCTTGCGTATAAAATGATTCTAGATCCACATGAACTTTTTGCAACTGGTACAACTGGTAAACGAATTATTGATGAAACGGGATTAGACGTGCACCGGTACCAATCAGGACCTCTTGGTGGAGATCAGCAGATTGGCGCTATGATTGCAGAAAACGATATGGATGCAGTGATTTTCTTTCGAGATCCCCTCACAGCACAGCCTCATGAGCCTGATATAACTGCTCTTATCAGGCTTTGTGATGTATACGATATCCCGCTAGCAACAAATATGGGCAGTGCAGAGATTCTTGTACATGCCCTTGCTAGGGGAGAATTGGATTGGAGAGAAATTGTACATGGAAGAAATAACACTTGATATACTTGCGTTCGGAGCTCATGCTGATGACGTTGAGATCGGAATGGCTGGAACATTAAAGAAGCTTGCTGACGAAGGTAAACAGACGGGTATTTGCGATTTAACAGAGGCTGAGCTATCGTCCAACGGGACCGTGTTTATACGGCACCATGAAGCAAGGAATGCCGCAGAAATTTTATCTGTTAAAACGAGGGTAAATATGAAGTTTCCTGACCGTGGTTTGATGATCTCTGATGATAAAATTTCTTCCCTTGTTAAAGTAATACGCCGCACAAAACCTAAGGCTATTTTTGTTCCATATCCAGAAGACCGCCATCCTGATCATGGGCATGCTGCTCACTTAGTTGAAGAAGCGGTTTTTTCAGCTGGAATCCGAAAATACAATCCTGAATTAGGATCTGCTCATAAAGTAAGTCAGGTCTATTATTATTTTATTAATGGATTTCACCGCCCTCAGTTTACAATTAATATTTCAAATCAAATAGAAGCGAAGAAACAGTCTCTAGAAGCCTATGAAAGTCAATTCGTTCTAAGTAACGGAAGCGTCTCAACTCCACTAACGAATGGCTACGTTGAGAAAGTAATCAATCGTGAATACTTATATGGCAAAGAATCTGGAGTAGATTATGCGGAAGGGTTTATCGCAAAGAATCTGTTATGTTTGGAAGAATTTCCGTTAGGAGAAAGCAAATGACACTTAAAATTGGTATTACCTGTTATCCAACTGTCGGGGGTTCTGGAGTGATCGCAACTGAGCTTGGTAAAATGCTTGCTGAAAAAGGGCATGAAGTCCATTTTATTACGAGTAGCGTTCCTTTCCGTTTGGATACGTTCCACCCGAATATTTATTTTCATGAAGTTGAAGTAAATCAATACGCGGTTTTCCGTTATCCTCCGTATGATTTAACTCTTGCAAGTAAAATGGCAGAGGTCATTCAAAGAGAAAACCTTGATTTGCTTCATGTACATTATGCTGTTCCGCATGCGGTCTGTGCTTTTCTTGCTAAAGAAATGGTGGGAGGAGACATAAAAATTGTGACAACGCTCCATGGTACGGATATTACCGTGCTTGGCTATGATCCTTCCTTAACACAATTGATTCGATTTGGGATTGAAAAATCTGATCGAGTTACAGCTGTGTCAGATGATCTCGTTGAACAAACGCATCGGCTCCTTGAAACAGATAAAGAGATCGATACAGTGTATAACTTTGTTGATGAAAGGATTTATTATCCAAAAGCGCCTGCCGATTTAAGGAGAACATATGGTATTTCGGAAGAGGAGAAAGTGATTGTTCATATTTCAAACTTTAGAGCAGTGAAACGGGTACCGGATGTCATTAAGGTGTTCCATCGTATTCAAAATGACATGCCAGCGAAGCTGCTACTCATAGGAGACGGTCCTGAAATTCAAGTTGCCTGTAAACTCGTTAATGAACTTGGTTTGAAGGATAAAGTGAAATTTCTTGGTAAACAAGAAAATGTGGCCGAAATTCTCTCCATTTGTGATTTGAAATTATTGCTTTCTTCGAAAGAAAGCTTTGGGCTTGTTGCACTTGAAGCGATGGCTTGTGGAGTTCCAGCCATTGGTACGAACATTGGGGGAATCCCAGAAGTGATCGAACATGATGTGAACGGTTTTATTGCAGAAGTCGGTGATATAGATACGATTTCTGCTTACGCAAAGCAGTTGCTATCTGACGACGCTCTGCATGAGAGAATGAGTACGGCAGCTGTAAAAGCTGTTGAAACGAGATTTGCTTCACAACGGATTCTAGAACAATATGAAGCCCTTTATTATAAAACACTTCAAGGGGCATTGACTTGATTGACCTAAAAGGGAAGGCTTACAACACATGTATGGAAGTGCTTCACATCCTAACTGAAGATGGATTTGAAGCCTACATTGTTGGAGGAGCTGTGAGAGACGCTTTACTAGGTATACCTGTTGCTGATTTTGATATTGCTTCATCTGCTAAACCAGAAGAAGTAATGAGGCTATTCGATAAAGTTGTACCTACTGGGATTGATCATGGCACCGTGACGGTCGTCTATAAGGAGTTTTCTTTTGAAGTGACAACGTTCCGCTCTGAAAAAGGTTACCGGGATTTTAGACATCCATCAGCTGTATCATTTCTTGGAACGATTGAAGATGACCTTGGGCGCCGAGATTTTACTATCAATAGCATGGCTCTTTCAATAAAGGGGGATGTGATTGATTTATACGATGGTTTAGATGATTTGAAGCGTCGTCTTTTACGCACTGTAGGAGATCCCGCTGAGCGTTTTCAAGAGGATGCTCTACGTATGGTAAGAGCGCTTCGGTTTCAAAGTGTCCTGGACTTTTCGTTGGATAAAGAAACGGAAGAAGCGTTAATACTGAACGCGCCTCTCCTTAAGCGTGTGGCGATTGAAAGAATTCAAATTGAGATAAGCAAATTGTTGTACGGAAAGGCTGTTCATTCAGCCATCAATCAGCTTGTTCAAGCACATTTGCATCAAATTTTACCAGGACTCCAAAACTTAGAGAAATGGCTTGAAGAGACAAGGTACTTGCACTATCTGGCTACGGAAGAAGAGAGATGGGCTTTTCTTGCGCGGACTACAGATGATCCCGTTCGATTTCTTAAAGAATGGCGCTTACCAAATCGGATCGTTAAAAAGGTCGAATTTCTATTAAGGAATGTCGATCTTGTTAAAAGTGAGGGTTGGAGCAGGTGGCGCATATACGAAGCTATACCCGAAGTAAGGTCATGCGAACGGCTTTTATCCGTTTTTGAAAAGCGCCCTCCAAATCTTTTGAAAGTGGATCGAATCACTTCAGAACTAGTGATAACATCAGCCGAAATGCTCGGTGTGACTGGAGAAGAATTGATTAAATGGAAGGGTACAAAGCCCGGGCCATGGGTTGGAGAAGCTCTTAAACAAATTGAGCATGCTGTTATAACAGAAGAGATAAAGAATGAGAAATCCAGCATTAAAAGGTGGCTTGAACAGTGGCAGACTCAATAAGGCAGCGCCTGCTGCAAATGCTTGAAGAACATGCAGAATCATATGTTTCTGGTCAAATGATCAGCGAGACGCTTAATGTATCTAGAACAGCCATTTGGAAACATGTATCTGAACTTCGTAAAAACGGATATGAGGTTGAGGCTGTTCAGAAAAAAGGTTATCGAATTGTTTCTAGACCAGATATGTTAAGTAAAGAAGAAATCAGCTTAAAATTAACAACAGATTTTCTTGGTAAAACCATTTACACATATCCTACTGTCGAATCGACCCAGTTTATTGCGCATGACTATGCGCATAAAGGGACAGCAGACGGTACGATCATTGTTGCTGATGAGCAAACAGCGGGAAAAGGAAGGCTTGGACGTTCGTGGCATTCTCCACCTGGGAATGGTATTTGGACAAGCATTATACTTCGTCCAAAATTACCGCCTCAAAGGGCACCTCAATTCACTCTTATCGCAGCTGTTAGTGTTGTCCATGCTATCCGTAAACAAACAGGGCTTGAAGCAGAAATTAAATGGCCAAACGATATTCTTATAGATGGAAAAAAAGTAGTTGGAATCCTAACGGAACTACAAGCAGAAGCTGATCAAATTAAATCAATTATTATTGGAATGGGTATTAACGTCAATGCCACTAAAGAAGATTTTCCAGAAGATTTAACGACAGCTACCTCCCTTAGGATTGAATTAGGAAAAGAAATAAAGCGCTCAGTGTTATTAGCAGCTATCTTAAACGAACTTGAAACGCTATATGAAGAGTACTTAAATAACGGTTTTAGAATGATCAAGCTACTTTGGGAAAGTTATGCCGTCAGTCTTGGTCGAAGAATTAAGGCGAGAACTCTAAATGGTGTGATTGAAGGCCTTGCGAAAGGAATAACAGAAGAAGGGGTACTCCTTTTGGAAGATGAAAGTGGTAAGATGCATTACATTTATTCAGCAGATATCGAAATTTGTTAACTATAGCTGATGATTTCTGCTATACTAACAGATGTAAGGGTGGTATCCGGATGGAGCCGCACCAATCGTAACTTCAAAAAAATAATCTGCCTTGATCCATATGGACTGGGACAGAGGGATGAGACCGATACAGTAACCTCCTGAAGATGGAGCGTTGCAGCTAGTCTATGTTGTCATAGACTGATGGGATACCCCTGTCTGCTGCAATTCCATTTCAGGAGTTTTTTTGTGCGGTATTCCTCTGAATAAAGGAGGAAAAGATATGAAAACAACGAGTGATTTTAGAAAAATGAAAGCAAATCACGAACCAATTGCTATGCTTACGGCATATGATTATCCCTCAGCTAAGTTAGTAGAAGAAGCTCATATTGATTTGTTATTAGTCGGTGATTCACTTGGAATGGTGGCGCTCGGCTATGACTCAACTATTCCAGTAACGATGGATGATATGGTCCTTCATACAAAAGCGGTTAAGCGAGGCGCCCCAAATACTTTTATCGTTACAGATTTACCGTTTCTCACTTATCATAGCAGCGTTTCTGAAACGCTTTCTCATGCTGGTCGATTACTTCAAGAAGCAGGAGCTCACGCTGTTAAACTTGAAGGTGGTGGAGAAGTTATCTATCATATTCAAAAGTTAACTTCAGCTGGAGTGCCAGTGATGGGGCATTTAGGATTAACTCCGCAATCAGTAGGTGTTCTTGGGGGATATAAAGTACAGGCAAAAGAGTCAGAAAGTGCCGGATTATTAGTAAAAGAAGCGAAAGCTGTTGAAGAAGCTGGAGCATTTGCCCTAGTACTTGAATGTGTGCCGCAACAGCTGACTGAAATTGTGTCTAGCGAGCTTTCTATTCCAGTAATAGGGATTGGAGCAGGGGTCAAAGCTGATGGCCAGGTACTCGTTTATCATGATTTGATCGGATATGGTTCTGGTCATGTACCTAAGTTCGTCAAGCAATATGTTAACGTGTCCAACTTAATTCATAAAGCTGTTGAACAATACGTTTCTGATGTAAAAGGAAGTCATTTTCCCGAACAAAAACATTCATTTAATATGAAAGAGGAGCAACTTTCAGGAGTGTATGGAGGAACAAGGCTATGAAGATTATAAAGACTATTAACGAAATGCAATCATTCTCAAAACAAGCGATGAGATCAGGTCAGAAGATTGGGTTTGTACCAACCATGGGTTATCTTCATGAAGGGCATATGAGCCTTGTGGGAGAAGCTGTGAAGCAAAATGATTGCGTTATCATGAGTGTGTTTGTAAATCCACTTCAATTCGGTCCGAATGAAGACTTTGATCGCTATCCCCGAGACCTAAAGCGAGATGAAGAACTAGCTAGTCAGGCAGGAGTAGATGTTTTATTCTATCCTGGTGTAACGGAAATGTATCCGAAGGAGCGTACGACAAAGCTAACCGTTCAAGAACGTGTTAATACATTATGTGGTGAATCTAGACCTGGCCATTTTGATGGCGTAGCTACAGTCGTTTTGAAATTGTTGCAAATTACACTACCTGATCGAGCTTATTTTGGTATGAAGGATGCTCAACAAGTAGCTGTGATAAAAGGGCTTGTCGATGACTTTAATGTACCTGTTGAGATTGTCCCTTGTCCTATCATTAGAGAGAAGGATGGGCTTGCCAAAAGTTCAAGGAATGTGTATTTAACACCGACCGAGCGGAAAGAAGCCATTCAACTTTCACGAAGTTTAAGTGCTGCTTCAAAAGCACTTAGTGATGGCGAAATAAATCCGGAACGAATTAAAGATATCGTTTCAACTTACTTAAGCGAAACTTCTGGAAGTATTGATTATGTAGAAGTGTTAGCCTACCCTGCATTAGAGAAGGTAGATGTGATAACAGAAGACGTTATCATAGCGGTTGCCGTTCAATTCTCTGCTGCAAGGCTAATTGATAATATTGTAGCGCTAAAAAGCGAAATAGCGATAGGAGTGTAGAACATGTTTCTAACAATGTTGAAGGGGAAAATTCATCGAGCACGTGTGACAGAAGCAAATTTGAACTATGTAGGAAGCATCACAATAGATGAAGATATTATCGAAGCGGTTGGTATGCTACCGAATGAGAAAGTTCAAATCGTTAATAATAATAATGGTGCAAGGTTGGAAACGTATATTATTCCTGGGGCAAGAGGGTCAGGTGTAGTTTGTTTGAATGGTGCTGCAGCTCGTCTTGTTCAAGAGGGCGATGTCGTCATCATTGTCGCTTATGGCATGATGAGTGAAGAAGAAGCCAGAAACTTTACGCCTCGTGTTGCGATTATGGACGAGCACAATACGATCATCGATATGATTGGGGTAGAGCCTGAGGCGACTATATTATAAATACCTACGCTCTGGACTTTGGTCCAGGGCTTTTTTTTTGAATGGCCATCCTAGTTTTACTCCTTTCAAATCATATCCTCACAATCGAATCTATCGCATTTTCGTGGATTCTTATCTCAGCTTATAAGAAATTATTTTCCGTTCCATAGAAAAAATGATAAAGTTAGTAAGGTGACCGCTTGAACGGTTTAAGCAACTGAGGTGAAAACGTATGAATCGATATACAATTATAGATTTTGAAACAACCGGTAATTCCCCCAAAAACGGGGATCGCATTATTCAAATTGGACTTGCTGTTGTAGAGGATGACACGATCGTTGACCGATATGCTTCGTTTGTTAATCCTGAAAAACCACTACCGTTATTTATTCAGCAGCTGACAGGGATAACGGATGAAGATCTTAAAGATGCGCCACTATTTGAAGAAGTCGCACCTGAACTTCTTAAACGTCTTGACGGTGCTTATTTTGTTGCGCACAATGTTCGATTTGATCTTAATTTCATGAATGCACAGCTTGATTCAAGTGGATATGAGGCTTTTACTGGACCAACGCTCGATACAGTAGAACTTGCACGAATCCTCTTGCCTACAGCAGAGGCCTATAAATTATCTTCACTAGCAGAGTTTTTAGAAATCCAGCATGATAATCCGCATCAAGCAGATAGTGATGCGGAGGTAACAGCGGAACTTTTGCTTTATCTATTTGATAAGATGGATGATTTACCGCTCGTAACGTTAACGCAGCTCGAGGAGCTTTCAACTCGGCTTTATAGTGATATAGAAGTAGTCCTTCATGAGCTTATTCAAGATAAGCAGAGACGGATTGAGCCTGAAGGCAATTTTGAAGTGTTTCGGGATATAGCGATTAAATTACAAGAGCAAGTAGACGAAGTTGAGTCACTTCAGAAGCGTATCGCGTTCCATGATGCCCAAAATGAATTTGAGGAAAAAATGTCTAAGATTATCCCCGGTTTTGAAGTGCGAGAAGGTCAAAGTGACATGATGAAGCAGGTTTCAGAAGCTTTTGAAACAAATCAGCACATTTTGATTGAAGCTGGGACGGGTATAGGAAAATCTTTAGGGTATTTATTACCTGGGGTTGTTCATGCCAAAAATACAGGTAAGCCTGTTGTTGTCAGTACGCATACAATCCAACTACAAGAACAGCTATTACAAAGAGACCTACCGTTTCTTCGTGATATTTTGCCGTTCCCTTTTAGAGCCACGATTATTAAAGGCAGAAGTCATTATTTGGATTTAACGCGATTTGAACAGCAGCTTCATCATGTAGAAGAAGATAATTATGATACGATTTTAACGAAAGCTCAAATTCTCGTATGGTTGCTAGAAACAGATTATGGGGATGTGGAGGAATTAAATCTCTCTAGTGGAGGCAAGCTTTTTTGGCAACAGGTGAAAAGCGATGCCGCTGTATCTGCAAACCACCGTTCTCCGTGGTTCTCCCGTGATTTTTACCATCGAAGAAAGCGCTTTGCGATGAATGCTGATTTAATCATCACAAATCACGCTTTATTATTTAGTGATTTAATTAACGACCATCAATTATTACCCGCTTATCAACAGGCAGTAATTGATGAAGCCCATCATCTAGAAGATATTGCTACAGAATTCTTCGGTATTAAAACGGATTACTTTTCTATTCTACAAGGGTTTGTTCGGATGGGATTAAAAGATGGTGATGGCATTTACGGAAAGGTAATTAGTATCCTCAAAAACCTTGAAATTGAAATAGATGAAACCAAAAGGGAAATTGATGCTTATGTGAAGACGATTCTTGGAGATGTAGATGAGCTTTTTCGCATGCTTCACCGTTACGTTCAGAAAAACACTCGTCGTTCGAATGAAATTGGTCGATTAAGCTATCGTATTTCTGATGAAAACGGTCCTACATGGGAAGCTATTCAAGAAGCAGCTCATCGATTAGTGTTCTACTTGAAAGATTTGGATAAAGGTTTAAAGAAGGTAGAAAAAGAACTTGATTTAAAAGAAGATGAACTCACAAGAGAGCAATTGAACACTTCAGCTGATTTTAAAGGAATTCATGCTTCTGTTTTGGAGGAACTTTCAAAAGTAGATTACCTCTTACTAAACGAAAGCGAAAATGATGTGAAGTGGGTGGAGATTGATCCGAAGGGCTCATTAAATTCAGCCTTTTTGTTTAGTAGACCTGTTGAGGTAGGTTCATTACTATCAAGCGACTATTTTGGAAAGAAAAAGAGTATTTTGCTTACCTCTGCAACGCTAACTGTCAGAAATTCGTTTGATTTCATTATTAACAGACTTGGATTAGAGGAGTTTGGGCCACTTATTCACCAATATCATTCTCCATTTGATTATAGTGAACAGGCAAGGCTAATGATTCCGACTGATTTACCAATGATTAAAGATGTATCGGACAATCAGTTTGTAGACCATATTACAGAAGCGATTCTTCGAATTGCCCGCGTGACTCGAGGGAGAATGCTCGTTCTCTTTACATCTTATGATATGCTCAAAAAAGCTCACCACCGTATGAAGGAACTCATTGTTCATGACGAGTTAACTTTGATCAGTCAGGGCGTAGATAGTGGAAGTAGAGTAAGGCTTACGAAGAATTTCAAGGAAAGTGAAGAAGCGATTCTGTTTGGTACAAGCAGCTTCTGGGAGGGCGTAGATATACCAGGCGAAGACTTAAGCTGCCTTATCATTGTTCGTCTTCCATTTTCACCACCAGATAATCCCGTTTTTCAGGCTAGATCAGAGCAATTGAAGCAGTCAGGTGGAAATCCATTTATGGAACTTTCTCTACCTGAAGCAATCATTCGATTCAAACAAGGTTTTGGTCGGCTTGTACGATCACAGCGAGATCGAGGAGCTGTGTTTGTATTTGACCGCAGAATCATTTCTACAAGATACGGTCGTTCATTTGTAAAGTCACTCCCTGACGTTCCTCTTATGAAAGGGACAACGGAAGAATTAGTAAATGAATTAGATCTCTGGTTATAAAGCTCCACTTCATCACAAACTAATTCTACAGGAGGGTTTTGTGATGAAGAAATTACTTTTACTTAGTGCGAGCTTCCTTTTTTTTAGTTTGGCTTGCCCGGGTGCTGACGCAGCTATCCAATCTGTTGACTTACACCTTAAGCACCACGAAGTAGCCGTAACTTTTCTTGATCTATCAATTGGAGAAGCGGTTTTGATACAAGGATCAGATGGAGAGGCAATTCTGATTAATACAGGGAGTAGCCTTTCCGAAAAAGAGCTAATGAATCGACTACAGATGTACCAGGTGAAGGAGCTGAGAAAAGTTTGGCTTACGAATGCTGAGGAAGCTTATACGGGAAACTTCACTGCATTGCTCAAATATTTTGATATAGACGAAGTATTTTTATCTGATCAAGCAGAAAAGGCATTTCTTACGAAGATACCAACTCATCTTCAAAAGACTAACTTAAAGATAAATCAAAAGCTTACACTGATGGATGGCGTTGATGTCGAAATTATAAACATATCTAAGGCGGGTTCTGTAACATTTGTGCTATCCTTAGGAAGTCAGGATTTACTACTGATGGGAGAAACGAATCTCGAACTTGAGGAAGAGATCGCGTCTTCCGGGAGAGCAGTAGAGGTATTGAAAGTTGCGAATTTCGGATCAGGTAATGGAACTTCAACCGAATTATTGAACGCCATCGATCCACAAATGGCCGTGATTTTTCGTCACAATAACATTGATGTAAGTGAATCAGTGCTTGAACGGTTAAGTGAAAGCTGGACTGATGTCTATTACCCATACCGAATCGGAAGCGTAACCCTAAGGTTGCAACATGATCGTTATGACGTTATCACACTTCCTACTAAAGAAGTTAGATGAAAATTCGTCATAGTATTTGTTGCAAAATCCCGTAACTTATTTAAAAATAGGAATAGAAAAGAAGCCGTCCTATATTCTTATAGAAAAAGTGTCTCATATCTCCATGAGGGATCAATGAATCGCATGAAACCGTCCCACTAAAATAGCCTGCGCAAGGCGCAGGCACTGTTGGAAGTGGAGCAGATATAGTGCACCGTCTTTGACGGTACTTATAGTTTGTCACACCTTTTTGCATCTATAAGTAGTAAATTTATCCCTGAGTGAGAAAACGTCTCTATAAAAGGATTGGCAGCTTAAAACACATACTATAGGGAGATGACAGCAATGGAAAGCAACATTGAAGTATTGTCGACTGTGAAGGTTAGTAAATCCCTCGATATTTACAAAATTGTTGATTCGTTAAATCGCACCTTAAAAGAAAAAGATTTAATGTTTGGACTTGCACTTGATGAAGAAGACCAGGACCAGATGATTTTTACAATCTATCGTACATAATAGGGTGAGCGAATGCGAGTAATAGGAATAATTGCAGGCGTGATTTTAGCAGTTTTGATCTGGCAAGGCATTTCATTTTATTCTTCCGTAACCGATCAACCTGATCGGCTAGAAGAAAAAGCGATTGAGAGAGCTGAATCGGAATCGGTGATAGAAAAAGTTGATGAAGCGGTTCAATATCATGGTACAAATAGTGCTTATGTTGTCTTAAAAGGTAGCGATGCAGATGGAGATCAGGTTTATGTTTTCGTGCCACGAAAGGATGGGGCGCTTGTCACAAAGAAAATAGAAGACGGCGTTACGTTAGAAGCCATCAAAAAGAAGCTTTCTGAAGAATTTTCTCCACAAGAAGTCATTAATATTAAACCAGGTATTGAAATCAATCAAGAAGAGAAGCAAGTGCTTGTATGGGAAGCCACATTCATTGATACCAACAACCGCTATACATTTGCATATTATTATTTTAGTAATGGTGAATATTGGCGATCTCGTTCAATAAAACAAAGTTAATGTGATTAAGGGAGGAAGAGAAATGAATTTATCTAAACGTGTAGCAGCTCTTACACCGTCTGCTACGCTTGAAATAACTGCAAAAGCAAAAGCATTGAAGGCTGAAGGACATGACGTTATCGCATTAGGTGCAGGTGAACCAGATTTTAATACACCATCTCACATTCTTGAAGCAGCGAAGAAAGCAATGGATGAAGGGTTAACAAAATATACTCCTTCTGGAGGCATTCTTCCTCTAAAAGAAAGTATTATCGCTAAATTCCAAGAAGATCAGAATATAACGTACAAAGCTGATGAAATTATTGTATGTACTGGAGCGAAGCATGCTCTCTACACATTGTTCCAGGTAATACTAGATGAAGGTGATGAGGTTATTATTCCTACACCTTACTGGGTTAGTTATCCTGAACAAGTTAAGCTTGCTGGTGGCAAGCCCGTTTATGTAGAAGGTAAAGAAGAACAGTCATTTAAAGTGACAATTTCTCAACTTGAAGCAGCAGTAACGTCCAATACAAAAGCTGTGATCATTAATTCTCCTTCTAATCCAACAGGATCGATCTATACACCTGAAGAGCTTAAGCAAATAGGTGCATTCTGTTTAGAGCATGACATTCTCATTGTTTCTGATGAGATTTATGAAAAGCTTGTGTATGATGGAGCAGAACATACTTCTATCGCACAGCTTTCACCTGAATTGAAGGATCAAACGATTATTATTAATGGAGTATCCAAATCCCATTCCATGACAGGGTGGAGAATCGGTTATGCTGCAGGGAGAAAAGAGATCATTAAAGCAATGACAAACCTTGCAAGCCATTCCACTTCAAATCCAACTTCCATTTCCCAATATGCAGCTCTAGCAGCGTATGAAGGGTCACAGGAGCCTGTTAGTGAAATGAAAGAAGCATTTGAAGGTAGATTAAACACCGTTTATGAACAATTAAATGCGATTCCTGGATTTACATGTGTGAAGCCACAAGGAGCATTCTATCTTTTCCCTAATGCTAAAGAAGCGGCAGAGAAGACAGGTTTTGATTCTGTTGATGCGTTTGTAAAAGGCCTTCTTGAAGAAGAGAAAGTAGCGCTTGTACCTGGATCCGGCTTTGGTTCTCCTGATAATGTTAGGCTTTCATATGCAACATCACTTGAGGTGATTCTTGAAGCCATAAATCGAATTGAACGATTTGTTAAAACGAAACAGACAGTTTAAGCAAGTTGTTGTATGGTCAAATAATCGGTATAATAAGAACCGAACAATAGATTCATCTATTTAAACAAATTAATTCATGGCGCTATTCTCTTATTGTATAAAGAATGTGCGCCAATTTTTTCTAATTAGTTGGAGGGAAATAAGAAGTGAAAACAACGATTTCTAACGTAAATAAACAGGTTGAACAAACCGTTACAATTGGAGCCTGGTTACATAATAAACGTTCAAGCGGAAAGATCCAGTTTCTTCAGCTTCGCGACGGAACGGGATTCATTCAAGGCGTTATGGTTAAGAAGGAAGTAACAGAAGAAGCATGGGAAGCTGCTAAGAATTTAACTCAAGAATCTTCAGTATGGGTGACAGGAGTTGTCCGTGAAGATGATCGTTCACAATCAGGATATGAATTAACTGTTACTAACATTGAATTAATTCATGAAGCTGTGGATTATCCAATTACGCCAAAAGAGCATGGTACAGAATTCTTAATGGATAATCGTCACCTTTGGATTCGCTCTAGACGCCAAAACGCTATTCTTCGCATTCGAAATGAGATTATTCGTGCAACTTATCAATTCTTTAATGAAAATGACTTCGTTAAAATTGATCCGCCTATTCTAACAGGGAGCTCTGCAGAAGGTACAACAGATCTATTCCATACAAAATATTTTGAAGAAGATGCTTATCTATCACAGAGTGGACAACTTTATATGGAAGCAGCAGCTATGGCTTTTGGACGCGTCTTTTCTTTTGGTCCAACATTCCGAGCTGAAAAATCAAAAACGCGCCGTCATTTAATCGAATTTTGGATGATTGAGCCTGAGATGGCATTTATGAATCATGACGAAAGTCTTGAAGTTCAAGAGCAGTATGTTAGCTTCCTTGTAAAATCTGTATTAGATAATTGTCAACTTGAGTTAAAAACGCTTGAACGTGATGTTTCGAAACTAGAAGCGATTCAAGCGCCATTCCCTCGCATTTCCTATGATGATGCGATTACGCTATTGAAAGATAAAGGCTTTACAGATATTGAATGGGGCGAAGATTTTGGTGCTCCTCATGAAACTGCAATCGCTGAAAGCTTTGAGAAACCAGTGTTCATTACTAATTATCCTAAGGACATTAAGGCGTTCTATATGAAGCCTGATCCTGAGCGTGAAGAAGTTGTTCTATGCGCTGATTTAATCGCTCCAGAAGGTTATGGTGAAATCATTGGAGGTAGTCAGAGAATTGATGATTTAGCACTTATGGAGCAGCGATATGAAGAACATGGTCTTACAGACGATGCATATAAATGGTATCTTGAACTTCGCCGCTATGGTTCTGTTCCACATTCTGGTTTTGGTCTTGGATTAGAACGAACTGTGGCATGGTTATCTGGTGTGGAACATGTGCGTGAAACAATTCCGTTCCCACGTCTTTTAAATAGACTATATCCGTGATAAACTAACAAAGCTGACGCTTCTTTCAATGTGAAAGAAGCGTCTTTATCTGATGAAAAAGCCGTAGGTTAAAGCATTTCACGAAGTGAAGATGGATAAGATTAGAAGATGAGAGGAAAAAATGGTATGTACGTGAAAGTACATAGCCAGATTTTTCTACTCCCATCACAAAATGCCGGCGTGCTATAATGAAAGGTAGAGGTGGATGGGATGAAGAAGGAACACATCATTCAAATCATTAATGAAGGTCATGTTTCAGTACCAAGGCTCTTGCTCAATTACTATGTTAGCGTTGGTTTACATGAAGAAGATGCCTTCTTTTTAATTAGACTACACAGTTTTATTGAACAGGGGAATTCTTTTCCAACACCGGAGGAACTTGCCCAAGCAATGACATATTCACCACAAGCTTGTCTAGATAAAATACAGCAGCTTATGCAAAAAGGTGTTTTAACGATCGAGGAACACCAGAATGAATCGAAGAATTATTATTCTGAAGTCTATTCGCTAATCCCGTTGTGGGAGCGAATTTTTAAGGCGATCGAGCAAGAAGAAGCAGAGAAGGCTGCTGCGAAAAACGATGAGAATGAAGAAAGTCTTTACACGTTGTTTGAGCGTGAATTTGCAAGGCCACTTTCCCCCATTGAATGCGAGACGCTTGCCATGTGGATAGATGGTGATAAGCATGATGCTGAGTTAATTAAAGGGGCGTTAAAAGAAGCTGTTCTTGCTGGAAAGCTAAACTTTCGCTACATTGACCGCATACTCTTTGAATGGAAGCGAAACGGCATTAAGACATTAGAGCAGGCACGTTCCTACGGAGAGAAGTTTAGAAAGCACCAATATGATAAAAAAGCACCTGCTAAGCCTGATGTGAAGAAAGATTCAGGTCAGAGTGCTCCTATATATAACTGGCTTGGAAGATAGGTCATATGTAAAGCGGAAGTGTTGCTTCCGCTTTTTGTTTATGAACAAATTAAAGCCTATACTAGACATAAGAAAGGAAGACGGACTTTTGCTAACGAAAGCCAAGATAAGAACAGTTCTTGATACGATGGGAGAGATGTTTCCAGATGCCCATTGTGAATTGAATCATTCTACTCCATTTGAGCTTGCTATTGCAGTTGTATTATCAGCTCAATGTACAGATGCATTAGTAAACAAAGTTACTCCTGGTTTATTTGAAAAATATAACGGTCCTGAAGACTTTCTTCAAGTACCCATAGAAGAACTCGAGAACGATATAAGAAGGATCGGCTTATTTCGAAATAAAGCAAAAAATATAAAAAAGCTTGCCAGAACGGTTGTTGAACAATATGGCGGTTCTCTTCCTGAATCGAGGGAAGAGCTAATGGAGCTCTCAGGTGTTGGAAGAAAAACGGCTAACGTCATTGCTTCAGTAGCTTTTGATGTTCCGGCGATCGCCGTGGATACCCACGTTGAGAGAGTGAGCAAGAGGCTCGGTATATGCAGATGGAAGGATTCCGTTCTAGAAGTTGAGAAGACGCTCATGAGAAAAATTCCAGAAGAGGAGTGGTCCGTTTCTCACCATCGTTTTATTTTCTTTGGAAGGTACCATTGTAAAGCTCAATCTCCGCAATGTGAAATTTGTCCACTTCTCGAGCTATGCCGAGAAGGACAGAAGAGAATGAAACAGCGTGCTCGGAAAGGCAAATAGATTTTATGTATTATTACAATGAATTAATAAACAGAACTAGTTAGTCTTTAAATCAAATAAGTATAAATAAAGCCCAATCTGCATTGCAGATTGGGCTTTAAAGCTATTCTTCCTCATTAGGTGGTGTGCTGGCTGGTGGAGCGTTTGAACCTGTGTTTCCTGTGTCACCAGGATTATCAGTCTCAGATCCAGAATCATTGCCAGATCCAGAACCGTCACTAGAACCGTTCCCAGACCCGTTCCCAGACCCGTTACCAGGATTTTCTCCAGAACCATTGTTTCCTTGATCCTGGCCTCCGTTACCACTTTCATCAGTGTTGCCACTTTGGTCGTCAGCTGGAGGTTCTTCTTCTCCCTGATTGTCACCACTGTTTCCGTCTCCAGCATCGCTATTTTCATCATTACCTTCGTCCGGCGGTGTTTCACTATCTTCGTTTGTATCTTCTTCTGTAGGCTCCTCAGGTTCCTGTTCTTCTTCTTTAGGAACTGATACGGATGTTTCAGCCGGCTTCGTTGATACTCCTGAGTCTGAAACGGCTGTTACTTTAAATTTATATTCGCTACCTTTTTGGGCATTTTCTAACGTAAATCCAGTATCTCCTGTTTCGGTCACCCCTTGATAACCTCCACCATTTACAGCCATTTCCACTTTATAAGTGAAGCTCTTATCTTCACCAGGCTGCCATGATAGTGAAATGCTATTGGAGTCAGCATTATACTTTCCAGAAAGTCCTTTGACGCCGTCTGGTTGTTTGTACTTATCAGAAGTCTTTTCTGGCGTACTACCTTTTACAAATAGCTCATAGACGATCTGATCCTTTGGCGTGTAGTCACTTGGCAATAGACCAGTGCTTTTCTCAACGCCAACCTCTACGACCGAGTCGGGCTTCTGGAAGTCGGCAGTATTAATACCTTCAGATACTTGGCTCATAATTTCTTTGAAAAGGAGCTTGGAAGTATCATCTTCGCCTTTGCTAGAATCTAAATAGTGCTTATTTGGTTCGTTAAATCCTGTCCATACTGCCATGGAATACTCCGTAGTATATCCAGCAAACCAGGCATCTCTTACAATACCTGATGTAGGGAAGCCTTGTGATTGAACGACTTCTTGAGGATGGTTTGTCGTACCCGTTTTACCAGCGACAGGTAGACCGGAAATTTTAGCATCTGTTCCAGTTCCTTCGTTTACGACGGATTTAAGCATATCGCTAACCATGTAGGCTGTGTAATCATTCATTGCCTTTACTGGTTCAGGTTCGATGTTAATCTCTCTTCCGTCAGGAAAGACCACTTTTCGTACCGTGTGAGGCTCATTATACGTTCCACCGTTACCGAAAGCAGCATAAGCACCAGTCATTTGAAGGGGGGAGGTGCTAAATGTTCCGATAGCAGCAGTAGGTACCATGTCTTCATCTTTCAAATCCATACCAAGCTTGTTAGCAAACTCTTGAGCAGGTTCTTTACCAATCTCAAGGAAGGTGTTAACAGCCGGAACGTTATAAGACATCTCGAGAGCACGTCTCATTGATACTTGACCACGATACTCGCGGTCCCAGTTACGAATATTAGCGTCACCTATTTTTAGAGGCTCATCTTTAATGGAGCGGCCAGTTGACCACTGCTCGGTATCAATTGCAGGACCATAAGCAACAATCGGTTTAGCTGTTGATCCTGGCTGAAACTTTCCTGTCGTTGCGTAAGTAATTACGTTCTCATCTTTACGCGTTTCACCAATGGCTCTAATCGAACCAGTTTTAGTATCCATCAGGACAAGCCCTGAGCGCATATCTTCATTCGAATAAGGATAGTTTGCGATGACATCAGTTGTAATATCTTGAGCGCGCGTATCAAGGGTCGTGTAAATTTCAAGTCCCCCTGAGTAGATATCTTTTTCTGAAATATCATCACGTTCTCGTAGTTCTTTCACAACCTGATCCATGAAGACTTTATATTGATCTGTTTCTTTATCTTCTGTTAATGCAACAACCATGTCACTAACTTTTTCTGCTTGATATTTGTCAGCTTCCTCAGCTGTAATAACGCCCTGTTTTTCCATCAAGCTAAGAACAACATTTCTACGCTGTTCGGCCTGATCAGCGTATTCATATGGATTATAGTAGGTAGGACGCTGCGGAAGTCCCGCTAGTAGTGCGGCCTCTCCAGGTGTTAAGTCTTCTTCTGTAATGTTTTTGCCAAAATAAGTTTCGGCTGCATCAACAACTCCCCATGCACCATTACCGAAATAAATTTTATTTAAATACATTTCTAAGATCTGATCTTTTGAATATTCTTGTTCAAGCTTAATGGATAGATAAGCTTCTTGAACTTTTCGTTCTAATGATTTTTCAGATGTTAAGAGAGAGTTCTTGATGACCTGTTGTGTAATCGTACTAGCACCCTCGGCGCCAAACCCTTGCGTAATATTTGCAAGAACAGCTCCGCCAATCCTTCGTGGATCAATTCCAAAATGATCATAGAAACGAGTGTCTTCAACAGAGACAAAAGCATTTTTTAGAATATCCGGAATCTCATCAATTTTAGCGACTTCTCTTGCATCGGTTCCTGCGAGAGTTTGAACTTCTTCATCCTTTTTATCCAGTATGATGGAGGACTGTGGATTCGTAAGCTTTTCTGGATCTAGCTCTGGTGCATTGTTGATATAAGCAATAGAGGTGATTCCTCCAGCAACTAAACCAACTAAAAACAAAATAACGAGGGTTAGAAAGATTTTTTTGAAAATGCCTTTCTTCCCAGCTTTCTTCGGGGACTTCTTTTTCTTGTCATTTGATTTACGTCGTTCTTGACGTGATTGATATTCACTCATGAATATTCCTGCCTTTCAAGCCTGTACTGTTAATAGGATTCGAATGAATCCTTCATTTTATGAATTAAAACCAATTGTTTAATAACTGAAGTACATTTTATCAATAATTTTGATATAGTCAATGCGCGGTTGATAGGTATAAGGAATAAGCGTTCCCTGCTTTTCAATCTCTTCTTTTTTTATGGATTTTCTTCCACCATTTTTCATTGTTTCCCAGTGGGAAAAGAGCATAGCGGCATCCATTAAGAAAACTTCGTCAGTGATTGAAAAACGTAAAAGCACAAAGCATATTCCGTTATGCTCATGAACTTGTTTCATATGTTCAATTTGATGTTGATGAAAGTTACTTAATGGAAAAGCTGTTTTGTTTTTTGTTTCCTTCGCTTCAAAATCCACATATCTGCCTTTGTATACGCCATTATAATCAGTTGTAGATGCCTGCTTAAAGTAGGCCTCCTTTATCACGGCTGCGCTTCGTTTGGGGTAATCAACGTTAACAATTTGAACAGGCGTAGGCTTTTTGTGTATAACAGCTTTGCCTGTTGAGAGATAATACGTATTACTATGATTAATATCTTCCTCTAATGTCATACCGCGATTGCTGTATGTTTTTTGTTTCTGACTTGCTAGCTGATTCTGAGCCGAAGGGACGTACGGCTTTCCGTTCGGATATCGAATCGGCACGTTAACCATCCTTTCTGTATAAAAGGTGCACTGAATCTATTTTACTTTACTTATTACGAGTTGTACGACAAAAATGTTTCAAGCAGGTGAAAAAAATTGTGGAGAACGTCCCTAAAACAATCACAAAAGCGATAGAAAAATGGAACATTGACAATATTTCACGTACCGTATTTTATCAGGAATTTTTCAATCGGAATCCAGAAATAAAATGGTCGTTCCTCGCCGCAATGGTTTCTAGAAATGCCGGTTGGAGTATGACTGACTTACAAGGAGAATGGTTTCCTAAGGCAATCAAGGAAGAGCAATTAATAAAGTTATTCCTCGCATATGAACGAGCAAATTGGATCATATTTGCAGATGCAGCCCCACAGCTATTGCTCTATGAGCTAGGAAAGAAAGCAAACACTTCCTTCTTTCATTTTGGTAGAGATCTTGGAATATCATGCTTTATGTTAGAAGAATGGAAAACTTTTCTTGAGTTGGGTGATCAGGATCGTTTAATGACGGCGTTAATTATTAATGAGCAGCACGTGATTGAAGGACCGCTTATGGAACATCATTTATATGCTAAGAAGGTATTTCATTCATTGCTATTCACCGTTCAAGATTGGTTCCATTTTAGCACAGTTCTTTTTCCGACAGTGAGGGGAGAGCTATTTGGTTTATCAGTTAGTGGTTTTCGTCATACGCGTAACCGAATTAAGCTAGGAAAAAGCTTAGCTAAGCTCCTCTTTCATCCTAATTATTTTAGTGCATTTTATCATTTTGCAATGAAAGTTGCTCCAACGGGATCACGCTACGATTATGAAAGGTTCATGGGGAAAAGAAGAGAGGGACCAATGTTAAGACAGGTTTATCCAATTATTCCTCATCATCAACAGGATAAGAAAGATTGGTTTAGAGGTCAATTACTAGTAAAAAAAATGATGAAAGTTGAATCGGAATTACCAGATAAAGTTCTCATTTCAGATTGGTATGAAAGAAAGAGAAGTCAGATCAGAATTGCGATGGAAGTGGAAAATCTGCTCATACAAAAAAGCAGGAAATAGCCCTGCTTTTAAGTGGAAGGTCGATCTGGTCCTTCCATTTTCTTATTTCCATATCCAGTTCTAGTTTCTTCCTCAGTTTTACCCTTACGTTTTGTTTGATCAAGTTTTTGCTTTTTGGTCATTATTTTGACACCTCCTTACTTTAGTTTGAGCAGATGTTACAAAAACATTCCTATTCATTGTCGAAATCCTTTTCCTTTAGCATTAAACCACTACCTTTGCCGAAACCGTACTAGTTTTGTCAACGGAGAAGGCAAACAAAAAAGAAAGGCGAATATTACGTATACAAACTAACAGGCGAAGGCCTGAGAATGACAGAGGGGATGGGATTGCATGTTATTAAAAACAAAGCAAGTTTCGGATGAACTTGGTGTAAACCCTACTACTGTTCAGCGTTGGGTTAAGTATTTTGACCTATCATGTGAGAAGAATGAACTTGGCCACTTTTTATTTTCTAATGAAACACTTGAGGAGCTAAAATCGATTAAAAACGATTTAAGAAGGGGTTACTCAATGGAGAAAATTAAATCAGCTGGTAAAAACAATTCAAAAGTAGCAATGGTATCACCGGAACGGTTTGAGCAAAGGTTAGATCGCTTCTCAGTAAGGCTGGAACAGCTTGAGCGACAGTTGGATGAAAAAGCTAATGAGGTTATCACCGTTCAAGTTCTTCAGCATCGATCTGAACTGGAAGAGCTAGTAAAGAAAGTTTCTTCATTAGAAGAAAAATTATCTGAGCTTGAGGATCATACTTCAATACAAGAGGCAGTAGGTCAGTCGACGGGCAAAGGCAAGCGTCCCTGGATCATGAGTTTATTCAGTTTCTAGAGATCTTTACGTTCCCTTCTGACCTTATGTCCTAAATGGATATAAGGTTTTTGTATGTGTTTGGTGACCAGTGAGTATGGTAGGATAAGGGAGTAGGGGTGAATGAAATGGAAGATACACAAAAATTACTAAAGCTAACAAAGCAGCTAATCACAATAAATGAAGAAGCGAGGGTTCAATATACTACTCGCACACATCTTGATACGTACAAAGTTAACTTCTATGAAGAAGTGAAACCTTTTGCCGATCGAGCACTTGAGATTTTGAAGGTATGGGAGCCATTAGCAAGAGCATGGGTAATGGAAAACAAACCTAAATATTTATATCCGATTCAAATAAAAAATACATTCGAAAATATCGAAATGGTTTCAGTTGTGGCGTGGCAGAAGGATACTGGACCTAAGAAATTTAATGAGCGTGTCCAATCTGTTGAATATGTACTTGAAAAAATAATTGAGCAAGTAACATAACGAGCTTGAGACTCGTTTTTTAAAAGTTAATTTCACATACCATACTAAAATGAATAAATTTCCCTTTTTTTGAGTAACACTAAAGAAAAAGGGAGTGAGTTTATGACTGCGTATTTGTGCCCAAGATGTAAAACCAATCGAATGAGATTTAATAAAATTGAGCAAAAAGCGACTTCAGTTAAATTAGATCCTCAATCTGGAGAAGTGATGTCTATTATAGAAGAGGGGAAAGCTGATCCATTCCATATGGTTTATAAAGGACCAAGTATACGAGTTCAATGTGGGGCTTGTGGCGAAATTGGAGACGAAGAAACCTTTATTCAATTTGCTCGATCACATCCACGTGCTAATTCTTAATGACTTTTCCCTCCTTTATTCATGATATAGTGAGAAAGCAAGGAGGGGGACATGATGTTTGATCCAACTATATATGAGAATGTAAAAGTAGTTCTTGAGGGAGAGCTATATGATCGAGATCTTGATGGTGAGATCTCGATCATCAATCGAAAAGATCTGGTTGATTTAGCTTCTCTTTCAAGAAAGTATCAAGTAGAGTTTAGTGAAAATGAGCATGTGAATGTAACGATCGAACTTTTTGCTGATCTAGCTAATTTCAGTGCGGAGCAGCTTAAGCTAGAGCATGTTCAAGCAGGATGTGAAATCAAAATTCTGTTTGATGTTGCGATATCCGATGCAGAGGACTGTGAACAGATTGAAGAAGATATCCGAAGTATTTGGGGTTATCGACCTGCTATCCGACAAACGATATCTTTCCCATACGAGGATGAGGAACAATTAAAGACTCACATTGTTTTAGAATTTAACCGTCGAATTAATGAAGATCAAATAAGTGATCTTTCGGAGTTAATTGCACATGCTGTACAAACTTCAACATTACTTGGAGAATAAAGAAGAAGGCGGATTGCTCCGCCCTCTATATCCATACTATGCAGTTGGTGATTAGTAGCTTCCGCCGCCCATTTGCTGTTCAGCCATTTGGACAAGGCGCTTAGTGATTTCTCCTCCAACAGAACCGTTAGAGCGAGCAGTGGAGTCTGGGCCAAGTTGAACGCCGAATTCGCTAGCAATTTCGTACTTCATTTGATCTAAAGCCTGTTGTACACCAGGGACTACCAGATTGTTTGAGCTATTGTTGTTTGCCATGTTGTGTACACCTCCTTGACTAATATAATGCTCAGGAGTAAAGAATGATATACAATCTTAATATAGGAACTTTTTGGTAGTTACTGAGACATTCATTTTCTGAAAATTTAGAGGGTTCTGTATTTAGGTGACGAATATGTTATTTAGAGACTAATGAACTGGAGGGATATAAGAATGGATCGCTTTATTACTAAGACAGGATTTTATCAAAACCTCGATAAAAGAAGGTTGGAATATTGGTTGGTGATATCTGAAGAAAATAAAGTGCTTGTATCCTGGGTCTGCTGGAGTGCCCCTCAAACCATGGTAGAGCAGTGGAAAGGATCGTATGCTTCTTAACTAAACCGCCCTGAGCGGTTTTTATTATGGTTGAATTGATTTTTACTTCTATCAAATTTAGGATTCACAAATAAATAAGAAAATGAAAAATTAGTTCATTCCAATACTTTTATATTAAAAGTTATTAAGGAGGGTATAAAGAAATAAGTATTTTCTGTTTTACCACTCTTAGCTATAATAGAAAACGGATCAGGTCTTTTATACTAGACAATGTATGAAAATATGTAACGAACAGTTTAAATAGCATTTTAAAGAAAGAGGAGCTTCCATGATTCTAAAACACTATTCGTATCTTATAATGGTCATATGTTTAACTGTAAGCTTATTTCCATCAGTAACGCAAGCACAGGAACCACCAAATGTAAGAAGCGAAACCGCTATACTGATCGATGGCAAAACAGGACAAATTCTTTTTAATAAGAATGGCGATGACGAAATGTACCCAGCGAGTATTACAAAAATTGTGACTGCATTTATGGCTGTTAAATCCGGAGAGATGGATGATATGGTAACGGTAAGCGAGCGTGCACGTAAAGCAGATGGTACTAGGGTGTATTTGAAAGAAGGAGAAATCGTTTCGTTAGAAAAATTAGTTAAAGGAATGATGGTTAATTCCGGAAATGATGCTGCAATCGCTATAGCTGAGCATTTAAGTGGAAGCGTGGAATCGTTTTCTGAAGATATGAACGAATTTTTACGTGAAGAAATTGGTGTCAAAAATACGAATTTTGTTAACCCAAATGGACTTTTTAATGAGAATCATGTAACGACTGCAGAAGATATGGCTAGAATAACACAGTACGCCATGAAAAATGAGCAGTTTCGATCTGTGATAGGAATCAAAAAATTAGAATGGGTTGGAGAAGATTGGGAAACGACGCTTATTAACCATCATCGACTCTTACTCGATTATGATTTTGTTACAGGTGGAAAAAATGGGTATGTCTCAGAGTCTGGCTTCACTTTAGTGACAACCGCATCAAAAGACGGTCAAGAATTGATTGCTGTTACGATGAAAGCAAACGATGATCAAATCGCTTATCAGGACACATTATCCATGCTTAACTATGGGTTTAATGCTTTCACGCCGGTTGAGTTTAAGAAGGGGACTGAATTAGGATTTGGAAATAATGAGGAATATAGTCTTTCTGAGGATATGACCCTTTATCAAGTTGGAGATGACGAGCTAGATCTTACCATATCTGATAACAATATTCTTGAAAGTAAAGGGGATTCATATGTCTCCATTCTGGATGCTGATTTTCTTGAAGTGAATTCTTTAGAAGAAGACAAAGATGCGACAATAGTGGAAACTGAAACAAAACCAGCAGCAAAAGTAAAAGATGAGGAAACAGCATCATTGCTGTCTAGTGAAAACATTTTCTATTTTGGGATCGGCGTTTTTGTGGTAATTTTACTTTCTTTATTTTTTGGAAGAAGTCACTCTTCTCAAAAAAGACATCGAACTTTTCCTTAAAATCAACTTTCAAACCTAACATTGAAAACTAAAAAAGGACCTCAGGGTCCTTTTTTAATTTTCAAGAAAGAACGATAGCTGTTTGACAGAGGTCATTCCTTGTCCAACTGAGGAGGCGATACTTGATAACAGCGGTCTAGTGCAAACATCTCCTGCAGCATAGACGAATGGCAGAGATGTTTCACCATAAGGGTTGCATCGAATGTATCCTTCCTGATCGACGTCAATGCCATCCTCGTAAGGTTCAGTGTTTGGTTTAACACCAATTCGAATGAACAGACCATCTACCACCATTGTAAAGTGATGATCTTCGTCAGCGAGGAATAGTTTCTTCTTTCCTTTTCCATCTATTTGTGTAATAAATGTTTTTGTAAGTATGTCGATGTTAGGGTGGAGCATGACAGGTTCTTTGTATTCCTTACGAGCTTTAAAACAATCAGAACGATGTATTAGTGTAACTTGAGCCCCAGCTTCAGCAAGAAGAAGAGCTCCTTCGAATGCGCGGTCTCCGCCCCCGATTACAGCAACATGTTTGCCTTTGAATTTCAATTTATCTCGAGTTGCCGAGTATACTTCATTTTGCTCGATCATTTCTTGTTCACCAGGAACATCTAGCCTACGTGGGGAAGACCCTGAAGCAATAAGCAAAGAGCGAAATGTATATGAATTGCCTTCTGCTGTTTGAAGTATCCGATTAGTCCAATCGATCGACTTAACGCAAGTGTTTGTAACATAATCACATTTGATTTCCTCAGCATGTTTTATGAACTGTTCCTGTAGAACCTGACCGTTTGCAACCACCATACCTGGGTAGTCTACAATTTGATTATAGATTGTACTTAATTGCCCCCCAAGGCTATCCTTTGCTTCAAGCAATAAATGATTAATGCCTAGTCTTTTAGCCCATATTCCAGCAGAAATTCCAGCGGGTCCTCCACCGATTATTAGCAAATCTGTTCGTTGAGTCACCACTGTACCCTCACTTCCATGTTGAAAGCCACTCTTCAAATTCCAACCAGTTATTCACGCGAGGGACGTCGACATATTGATTATAACGATAGTTCATCGCAATGGCCATTCTCCCTGAATTTTTAAATGCGATGAGGTTGTGAGGAGCATCATCAAATAATAAATCTCCGCGAATCATTTCTTTTCTATGCGAGAAAATCAAATTTCTTTTGCCGATAAACGGAAGGTGTTTTTCTACCCATTGTTCTTTTTCAGTGTAAGCATATGTACGGCTACTCGTGACAATCATTACGTCATACACGGATGAAAGACGTTCCATTACTTCAATAGCATGTGGTAGAGGCTTGAGTTGAAGAAATAGACCTGGCTGATCAAGGTATTCATAAATTTTATCTCCACACTCATTTTTTACATAGTCTTCAGATCGCCAGCATTCAAGTTTCTCAACAGACAAGTCGTCATTGTAATCATGATTGTATCTCCGGTGCCATTCAGACATAAGGTCACATATAACCGAATCCATATCGATTAATAAGGTTTTCATTGTCTCACTTCTTTCATCATACATTCTTTATCACTATAACAGGCAATGTTAATTGGAACAATTGTTCAGGAAAGGACATGGAACGAACGTTCTTGATTTTTGACTCACCAAAAAATGAATGAACTATAAATCGAAAATTAAGCTAACATAGCGTAAATAAAAAAAGCAAGAACCAAGTGGCTCTTGCTTGTTAAAAACTAACATTTAATAAAAGCTGTACCTACTATAATAAGCAGGATAAATAGTACAACAATTAGCGCAAAGCCATTTCCAGCTGGTCGGTGACAAGGCATGCCGTAAGAAGCTCCAGCTACTGGTTGGTAAGGCTCATTTCCGTATGGTGCATTGTTTGCATGATACATATTAGGTCCCCCTTTAAATTCTCTTTCTTTACCACTGTATGTTTCCGTCTAGAAAAGATATAGGCAGGAGCGGAGAGGAACCTAAATTAGGTGAATGTCCCATGTAAATTTCTTAAGAACTAATGCCTTTGTCATTCGTTTGGGCTTGCTTTAAGAAATTTAATTTGTAGTCATCTGTTAGTTCTTTCACTTCCTTACTAAGGAATAAGATCGCAATAACGTTTGGGATAACAAACAAGGCGAGTGTAATGTCGACTAGCTCCCAAACAAATTGAAGTCCTCCTATAGCCCCAACAAAAATAGAAATAATATAAACAAATCGCATTACTCTAGAAAAGGGTGTGCCAAATAAGTATTCAGCTTGTTTCTCACCATAAAAGACAAGGACACCTATCGTACTGATAACAAAAATTAAAAGGAGGGAGGAAACAAAGATGGGGCCCCATGTAGCTCCCATTAGTCCAGAGAAAGCATCTGAAACCATATCAGCTGCATTTGAGGGTTTAACGTCTTTCCAAGCTCCGGAAAGAAGCACTGTAAAAGCTGTTACTGTGCAGAGAACGATTGTATCGATAAAGACGCTGAAAATGCCCCATAATCCCTGTCTACATGGATGAGGCGTATGTGCAGCAGAATGGGCAATAGACGCCGTACCCATACCAGCTTCGTTTGAATAAAGCCCTCTAGCAAGGCCCCATCTAACAGCTGCAGCAAAACCAGCTCCGGCAAAACCTCCAGCTGCTGAGATCGGTTGAAAAGCATGTACGAAAATAAGGTTCATAACAGCTGGAAACTCTTCTATATTAATCACCATAACGCCGATAGCGCCTGCAATATATGTAAGTACCATGAATGGAACAATCTTCTCAGCTACAGAACCAATTCTACGTATTCCACCGAATACAACAATTGATATAAGGATAATTAATAAGACACCTGTTATCCAGGTCGGTAATCCAAAAGAACTTTCTGAGAGTGTTGAAATGGAGTTAGTTTGGACCATGACACTTGGAATGATTTCAATCATCAGTCCAAAAGCGAATAGAGATGAAGCGAACTTCCATCCCAAGCCTTTTTTTATGTAATACATTGGGCCACCAACATAAACGCCGTTTTTGTCTTCCTCTCGGTATTTGATCCCAAGAACAATTTCTGAGAATTTTGTTGACATTCCAATAATTGCGACAATCCACATCCAGAAAATAGCGCCAGGTCCTCCAAAAGCGATTGCCACAGGAACCCCAACAATGTTTGTAGCACCTGCAGTAGATGCGAGAGCGGAGGCAAAGGCTTGAAATGGAGAAATTGTTCCATCACCTTTTTCTTTTTTGAAAATTTTACCGATGGTATGTTTTAAAGCGTGGGGAAAAAAGATTATTTGAAAGAAGCCGAGGCGGATTGTTAAAAATAATCCACCGCCTAAGAGTAAAATCATCATAGGATAACCCCAGATGAACGCGGAAAATTCAGTTATTGCATTAAGAATATAGTCCATATCAATCTCTCCCTATAGGTAATACTCATTTAATTATCCATATAAAGGGAGGCTGAAACGCTATTTACAAAATTATGAAAAAATGAGCATAAAGACACAGAGCCGGTTTTCACCGGCTCTGGATTAATGGACCTGGGGAGGCTGATTATTCTGTTGTTGCTGCGGAGCTGTTAGTTGGTTTTTAACTTGTTGAATTTCATTGGTTTGTGCTGGGGCAGCTGGCTGATAATACCCTTTTTGTTTAGCGTATTGATAAAGGTTATACTGTCGCTGCTCATCGGTATTTCTAATTTGTTGAAGAGCCTGACGAAGTTGTTGATTGTCAGCTTGAGAAATGACGCTCCCGTAATTACTTAAGCTGCTGTTCAACACGGACAAATAATCATTTACCATGTCTTTCTCATTCATAAAATCCCTCCTTAACTTAAGAAGCCGATTAATTGTTGTTGTGTGTTGCGTGCGTCTTGTGCATCCTTTTGAAGCATTTGCTTAAGCTGCGGACAAGTACAAGATTTGGCATAGGAATCAAGTTTGTTTGCGAGTGTTTCATGTCCGCCGATCATGTGACGCAGATTTTGAAGTTCAAGTTCGTTCAGCTGAGTCATCCTGTTTCCCTCCTTCATTTCACATAGTATGAATGGAGAAAAACCAAATTATACTCACTTAAGCGATAACGTTTCGCTCGTTAGAAAACTGCTGATACGTTTTTTCAATCATAATACTCTTTAGAATTTGGACAACATGATAGACATCTTCAAATGATGAATAGAGAGCAATTGGTGCAAGGCGAATGACGTTTGGTGAGCGGAAATCTGGAATGACGCCTTTTTGTTTTAGCGCTTTGCAAATTCGAGCAGCTTCATCGTGCTCGAGACAAATATGCCCACCCCGTCGATCATCTTCTGATGGATTAGTGATCGTAAAACCATCTTCAGCAAGATTTTCTTTAATAAGACACATTAAATAGTTGGTAAGAGACAATGATTTTTCTCGAATCGCATCTATGCCAGCTTCGTTCATCAATTCCAAAGCTCCTATTAAAGGAGCCATACTAAAAATGTGGGGTGTTCCTATTTGAAATGCGCCAGCGGTTTCGGCATGAGTAAGCGTATGGCTCATATCGAATTGCATTTCTTTCTTGGAACTGAACCATCCAGCAAGACCAGGTCGTCTGCCAAGGTGGTTTTCGTGCACAAAAAGTCCACCTACACCACCAGGGCCGCTATTTAAGTACTTGTATGTACACCAAACCGCGAAGTCAACGTTCCAGTCGTGAAGTTTATGAGGAATGGCTCCGATTGAATGAGCTAGGTCAAAGCCAATGATTACCCCTTTAGAATGGGCTGCTTTTGTAATTTTTTCTATATTTAGTAATTGTCCGCTCCGATAAAGTACGGAAGGGAGGAGAATAAGGGCTACAGTTTCATCGATGGCCTCAATGATATCCTCTTCCAGGATTGTTCTTCCGTCACGGCTCGGAACTTGTATTAAATTAGTTTCTGGGGATAATCCATGGAGTTCAAGCTGACTTTGAATAGCGTAAATGTCAGATGGAAATGTTAAAGAATCGGCTAGTATTTTTGTTTTGTTTCCAGAAGGTTTAAAAAAAGTAGCGAGCATTTGATGAAGGTTAGTTGTAATTGAACCGGTAGTAATTGTTTCAGAAGCATGTGAACCGATTAGCGTTGATGTCATCTCACCGATGTTTTCTGCCATATAAAACCAGGGCTGCTTTCCATCAGACCAGCCATCAATTCCATGTTGCTTCCAGTCATCAAGAGATCGAAGAAGGGAGGCTTCTGCATTCTTTGATAGAAGACCAAGTGAATTACCATCCAAATATAGCGTATTTGGATTTAAGTAAAACTTATCACGAAAATGGGCTAAAGGGTCTTTCTTGTCGAATTCTTTTGCGCCTGTAATGGACTGTGATAAACTCATATGTAACAGCTCCTTTTCTACAACTTATCGTATGAGAGGGAGAAGAGCATGTCAACGCTTTCACTCTTTGCAATAGAAACTTTCTACATTTTTTTAGAATAATGATTGACATATTAAATGGTTCAATGGTATATTATTAAACGTCGCTGATACACAACATATGCGGGTGTGGCGGAATTGGCAGACGCGCTAGACTTAGGATCTAGTGTCTTACGACGTGGGGGTTCAAGTCCCTTCACCCGCACCATATATTTTGCGCCCGTAGCTCAATTGGATAGAGCGTCTGACTACGGATCAGAAGGTTAGGGATTCGACTTCTCTCGGGCGCACCATACATAATTTAAGTGGCGGTGTAGCTCAGCTGGCTAGAGCGTACGGTTCATACCCGTGAGGTCGGGGGTTCGATCCCCTCCGCCGCTACCATATTACAATTTCATCATGGAGGGGTAGCGAAGTGGCTAAACGCGGCGGACTGTAAATCCGCTCCCTCAGGGTTCGGCGGTTCGAATCCGTCCCCCTCCACCATGATTGGGCTATAGCCAAGCGGTAAGGCAACGGATTTTGATTCCGTCATGCGTTGGTTCGAATCCAGCTAGCCCAGCCATATTTGCGGGTGTAGTTTAGTGGTAAAACCTCAGCCTTCCAAGCTGATGTCGTGGGTTCGATCCCCATCACCCGCTCCATTACATATTCTAGAAGAGTTTTAAAAGCTACTTCACAATCTGATTTTAATCATGGTATACTTTTGTTGAGATGAAATACCATTCATATCGTGCGCCTTTAGCTCAGTAGGATAGAGCAACAGCCTTCTAAGCTGTGGGTCAGAGGTTCGAATCCTCTAAGGCGCATACCTATAGCTCCTTGAATAAGATTACTTATTCAAGGAGTTTTTTTATCCTATTAATGGCACATGTGTGTTTGCACATACGCTTCATTTCCAATAAACTAGTAATTAATAAATCACTTAGGAAATGGTGACGAAATGAAGCGATATAAAGGAAGAATTATATCTGTTGTAACGTTTTTAATAGCGATTTTATTATGGGATTATTGGCTTTATTCTGTTAATGGAATTAAAATCAATTGGTTAATGGACATATTCTTTACGATCTCAGTTATGGTAATTGTTTGGTGGTACTCGTCATATTATGATCGCTCTGTCATACTTCTGTCCAAATTAAAGGATAGTGAGGAAAAATATCGTAAACTATCAGAAAACTATAATAGTGTCATAAACAGCTTAAACGAAGTTGTTTTTCAAACTGGAATAGATGGTAGTTGGATCTGGTTGAATCAAGCGTGGGGAGAGTTAACTGGTTACGACGTTCAGGAATCAATAGGCACATACAGCTTATCTTATATACATCCAGATGATCGGCTGAATTTACATAAAGAATTATCTCGATTCCAAGATGGCGCCGGTAATTCTAACGTATTTGAATTCAGGGTCCAGAAAAAAGGCGGGGGATTCGTCTGGTGTGAGGTCTTTATTAAATATGAATATAGCTCTAAAGGAAGCTTTGAAGGAATGACAGGAACGATTAAGGATAAAACCTTTAGAAAGCAATCAGAAGAGCGATTACTTAAAACCAATGAAGCCCTTGCGGTTAAATCTGAAAAGTTAGCATCAGCTGCACAGCTTGCCGCTGGCATTGCGCATGAAGTTCGGAATCCTCTAACATCAGTAAAAGGATTTCTTCAACTGCTTGAGAAGAAGGAATCCACTATGCCGTATTTTGAAATAATCTTTTCAGAAATATCACGTATCGAATTAGTGCTAAGTGAACTTCTAACGCTAGCAAAGCCGCATAGTACGTTATTTACGAATGTTGAAATGAAAGGTTTATTAAAACAGGTCTCGACCTTGATTGAGTCTAATGCTCTATTGAACGATGTGACTTTACAAACGAGTTTTGGGGATGAGGAAGCGGTTGTTTTTGCTAATCCTAACCAAATGAAGCAAGTATGCATTAATCTCATGAAAAACGCTATTGAAGCAATGAGTCATATGGAGCAATCGAAATATCTTCATTTGAGTATGGATGTTCAAGAGATGTTTATATCTGTGCGGATTACCGACAATGGCGCGGGTATTTCTAAAGAAGATATTGATCGACTAGGGGAACCATTTTTTACAACAAAAGAGAGTGGTACTGGGCTTGGGTTATCAGTGTGTTTGAAGATTATAGAACAACACGGAGGAGAGTTATTAATTGAGAGTGAAGAAGGGCGAGGGTCTACATTTGAAATGAAACTACCTCGTCTTATGATAGATCAGCACATATTGGAATGAAAGGGGAGTGAAACGAAGATTTCACTCGAATGTGCCAAAATCAAGAATAAATAGTATAAGCTAATATAGCTGAAAATTAGAAAAAGACGAACGATGCTTGTGTTGCGACGTTCTTTATTCACTTTTGATGACTTTTTCAGGTGTGTTTCTTTTGTTTTTCATTGAATTGTGCTACTATATCCGTAGAAACGATTCATTGCAGTAACTGACGACAAATGTGGAAATAACCACAGGGGAGCTGCGGTGTATAATGCCGGTCGTCTGGGCGAAGAAGTGAGTGACCTCATTCTTTACCAATTTTCAGGAGGAATAGAAATGACAATTGAAACTAAAATTCTAGACGGAAAAGCAGTTGCAAATCGCATAAAGGAAGATCTGAAAACAAGAGTAGCTTCTCTTAAAGAAAAAGAAGTTACACCAAGTCTTGTAACGATTCTAGTTGGAGATGATCCTTCTTCTGAAACGTATGTGAGAATGAAGGGCAACGCTTGTGAACGGGTAGGAATTACGTCTAAAAAAATTCATCTCCCTGAAGACACGACAACAGAAACGTTAGTTCAAACTATTGAAGAATTAAACAATGATACATCAGTACACGGTATCTTACTTCAACATCCAGTGCCATCACAAGTTGATGAGCGTCTTGCTTTTGAAACCATTGCTATTGAGAAGGACGTTGATGGGGTAACAAGTGCTGGATATGGCCAAACAGCTCTTGGGTTTGGAACTTTCCCATCCTGTACTCCTGCAGCTATTATGAAAATTATGGAAGATTATGATATTCAAGCTGAAGGAAAGCACGCTGTGGTTGTTGGGCGTAGTCCAATTCTAGGAAAACCAGTATCGGCTCTCTTATTAAATCAGAATGCTACAGTTACAACGTGTCATTCAAGGACCGCAGATCTTGCTTCTCATGTTCGTCAAGCAGATATTGTGATAGCTGCTGTAGGAAAACCAGAATTTATTAAAGGGGACTGGGTCAAAGAAGGAGCGGTTGTGCTCGATGCCGGGTACAACAAAGGCAATATCGGGGATGTTGAATATGAGGCTGCTGCTAGAAAGTCCTCCTATATCACACCTGTCCCAGGTGGAGTTGGACCTGTCACAATTGCTATGCTACTAAAGCATACGGTTGATGCAGCTGAGAAAACAGTTCGTTAAAATAACATAAGATATGAAAAGCAGTTTAATGTAGGAGGACAAATATTTAATTTGTCCTTTAAGTTAAGCTGCTTTTTAAATTCAATCATTCCACCTTGGTTATGAACATAGTGGAATGATGTAAGGTGATCAATTATACGAACGAACATAGTTTTTATAATAGTCTCTTATTTCAGTAGATAAAAATGTGATACTATCATAGATAATGAATCGTTTATTCATCGCTTCACACATAAGTGATGAGTAGTGAGTGCCTTTTCCTTTCAGCAGTAATGAATGAGCATGGAAATCAAGAAACATGCGATCACCTAATAGAATAGATTATACAAAGACGGTAATTTAACTTACATAGTCATTAATATTGAAAGGGGATACATAATCATGAACACGAAATACTTAGATTTATTAGCTCAAAAATATGATAGTGAAGAAAAGGTAGTCACTGAAATAATCAACCTTAAATCCATTCTTAACTTACCAAAGGGTACGGAGCATTTTGTGAGTGATTTACATGGAGAATATCAAGCCTTTCAACATGTTTTAAGAAACGGTTCTGGGAAAGTGAAGGAGAAAATAACTGATCTTTTTGAAGAAATATTACCAGAGAATGAGATTAATGAATTTGCCACTTTAGTTTATTATCCTGAAGAAAAAATAAAGTTAATTAAGAATGCTTTTGACAATGAAACAGAATTATTCCAATGGTACGCAGAAATCATAGAGCGGATGCTTAAGCTTATCTCTTATGCGTCCTCCAAATATACACGTTCGAAATTACGAAAAGCTTTACCTGCTCAGTTTGTTTATGTGATTGAAGAACTGCTATACAAAACGGACGATCTTACAAATAAGGAGACGTATTACCAGAAAATTCTCCAGCAAATTATTTCCCTCGGACAAGCTGATAAACTCATCATTGGTCTTGCATATACGACTCAGAGATTAGTCGTTGACCATCTTCACGTAGTAGGGGATATCTATGATCGAGGTCCAGAACCTGACAAAATTATGGAAACACTCATTAATTATCATTCAGTTGATATCCAGTGGGGAAACCATGATGTTCTATGGATAGGTGCGTTTGCTGGTTCAAAGGTTTGTCTCGCTAATATCATTCGTATATGCGCAAGATATAACAATCTGGAGATTATTGAAGATGTGTATGGAATCAATCTTAGACCGCTACTAAATCTTGCAGAGAAATACTATCATGACAATCCAGCGTTTACACCTAAAATAGATTCGGATGAAAAGCAATCGAATCATGAAAAATGTCAAATTACCAAAATTCATCAGGCGATAACTATGATTCAGTTCAAACTTGAAAGTCCGATTATAAAGAGGCGCTCGTATTTTAATATGTCGGAAAGGCTGTTGCTTGAGAAAATAGACTTTGATGAGAATAACATTACGCTTCACGGTAAAACGTATCCGCTTGAAAACACTTGTTTTGCGACCGTTAATCCAGAGCGACCGGATCAGTTATTGGAAGAAGAGGAGGAAGTAATCGATAAGCTGCTTTTTTCTCTCCAACACTCTGAAAAGCTGGCAAGGCATATGAATTTCTTGATGAAAAAAGGTTCTCTATATTTGAAGTACAACGGGAACTTATTAATACATGGATGTATTCCTTTAGATGAAAAAGGTAATATGGAAGAAATGATGATCGAAAACAAATCCTATGGAGGTCGTGAACTGCTCGACGTTTTTGAAAATTATCTTCGACATGCGTTTGCACATCCTGATGAAACAGACGATCTAGCAACGGATATGGTTTGGTATTTGTGGACCGGACAATATTCATCACTTTTTGGTAAAAGAGAAATGACCACTTTTGAACGTTATTTTATTAAGAATAAAGCAACTCATAAAGAAAGAAAGAACCCATATTACTATTTACGTGAAAACGAGAATACCTGCCGAGATATTCTTGAAGAATTTGATCTTAATCCAGATCAAGGTCATATTATTAACGGGCATACACCAGTAAAAGAAATAGACGGAGAGAACCCAATTAAGGCAAATGGTAAAATGATAGTGATAGATGGAGGCTTCTCTAAGGCTTATCAATCAACCACAGGTATTGCAGGATACACGTTATTATTTAATTCATACGGCATGCAACTTGTCGCACATAAACATTTTAATTCCAAAGATGAGGTTTTACTAAATGGAGCAGATGTTTTATCAGTAAAAAGGTTGGTAGATAAGGAGTTAGAGAGGAAAAAGGTTCGCGAAACGAACGTTGGAGAAGAATTGTTACAGGAAGTCTATTTTTTAAATAGTCTAATGGAATATCGTTATGTAAATTAAAGGAATCACATGCCAGGGTATAAACGAATTTACAATTGCGGTTTACTATAAAAACAGCCCACAGAAATGTGGGTTGTTTTTATAAGGGGTATTCTGTAAATAACAACTCTAGCTCATTTGAGTTTTTAAAAGGTTCGAAATTAATAACTATACTTTTCAAACTCCTTCTTATTACCATGAAATAGGTTAACATCTATGAACTTTTCTTCTCCGTTATACCCATTTAACTGCTCTCTGTCAGTATATTGCCAAAAAGTCCAAGATTGATTATCAGGTAAGGTTGGTTTAGTTAAAACATCTCTTATCCAAAGATCACACTGATTGAAGCTATCTTTGATATAGAGCTCATATGCCTCGTGAGTGGTATAAAGAATGACCTTTTTTTCATAGTGTTCTTCCAGCATCGTTATCATTGTCTGAAGCTCTGACTCTACTTCGCTTCTATCAGGAGGATTTTTTTCTTTATCAGCATAAAATTCAACATCAATAACTGGTGGTAATCCATACTTATCAATCGGTACGGTTTCGATAAAATGCTTGGCTTGCGTCGCTCCTTTACTATCAAAACTGAAGAAATGATAGGCGCCGATTCGTAAGTTAGTCTTTTGAGCATTTTTCCAATTCGTTTGATAATATGGATCGATAAATGAGCTTCCTTCTGTCGCTTTAATAAAAGCGAAGGACATACCTTGGTCCTGTATTTTGGTCCACTCAATCTCCCCCTGATAAGATGAGACATCGACACCTTTAACAGGAAAAGGTTTTATATTAGAAGCGTTAGGGATAATGATTCCTTCGTACCACAAAAAAACGGATATAAGCAGGACGCTGATCAGAGCTATAATAAGAGATGCAACAATTTTTCTCATCTTTTCACCATTTCATTTTTTATTTTCAGTATAACATCTAGAAAGGTTATCGTTTAAAAATATACCAAATTAAGGAAATGGTAACCCCCCCTTAATAGTTTGAAATGTATAGTTTAAAGTTGAATATACATATTAATTAATACTAGATTCACAAGGATTTTCATCTGTTTTTCAGATCAAAGAAATAAAAAGTGAATATAACCTATTAAAAAATCATGAAATAATTGGTAAATTAATGTTACGATAAATAGTGGTATTCTGATGATAGCTTTAGAGAGTGGCTCATGTTGTAGATGAGTTTGTTTTAGATAAATTTTTATGCAATTAACGATATGAGCTTATATTGTTGATAGTATGATTTTTGCTATATTCGAGTGAAACATTTACTTCAATCCTTTTTCAACATAGAGCGTAAATGAGCCAAAAGTTTCGATAGTCATTAACACAGAACAAGTGAAAGAAAGGAATAATTAGCAGTGAAAGATATGAAAAATAGATTAGCTCATAGAAGGAAAAAGAAGCGTAAAAAGAAAATACTGTTTAGTGTCTCAATTCTATTACTAGTGATCGTTGGTATTGGTGGCTATCTAGGCTTCCAGGTTTATAACACGGCAAAGCAATCTTATAGTGAGCTTGATCGGGATAATGATATTTCAGAATTGAGAGAGACAAAAGTGGACATTGGAGAAGAGCCGATCTCGATTCTACTTCTTGGAATTGAAAACTACTCTTCAGATGGAAAGGGTGGAAGAGCTGATACCCAAATTGTTCTCACACTTGATCCTGTTTCAAAGAATGTTACTATGACAAGTATCCCAAGAGATACGAAGGTAGAAGTTCCTATAGAGAAAGTAGGAGAGGAATATGATGGTAGTCATAAAATAAACGCTGCTTATACATACGGATATCTTAGTGATTACGGGGCGAAGAAATTAGCCGTAGAAACAGTGGAAGATCTATTGAATATTCCGATAGATCGGTATGTAGCCGTGGATTTTGATGGTTTTCATGATATTGTTGACGCAATCGGCGGAGTGGAAGTTGATGTTAAATACCCATTCTGGGAAAAAAACTACTACTCAAATGATCGCATCTATTTCGATGAAGGCATAACCGAAATGAATGGTGAAGAGGCACTAGCCTTTGTAAGAATGAGGAAACGTGATATAAATACGGTGTATTCAAGAGAAGAGCGTCAAAGGCAGTTTATTAAAGCAACGGTCGATGAAATGAAGTCTGGAGACACGATCTTTGAGATTAATAAAATTTCAAATGTATTGAAAAATAATGTTGAGACAAATATTACACCTGGAGAGATTCTCGCTCTTCAGAGAGAGTTCCCATCACTTAGTTCAACTGCGATTGAAACGAAAGAAATAAAGGGAACGACGCCTGAGGTAAGTGGTCCTTCTTACTTTATTCCAGATCTCGATCAGCTAGAATTATTGAAGAACGAATTAAGAGAAGCTCTCAATTTATAGAGTTTAAACGACATGGATACACCAAGTAAGAGACCAACAAAGGAAAATTTGTTGGTCTCTTTTGAGTTCGCGTATGAATTTAACTCATGATTATTGGGCAACTATAAGAAAGGCTTTCTGACTTCGTTCATACTTCTTCAGGGAAAGCTCTATACGCAGATGATATTGCTCGTGTGGTGGTGGGATTATTTGTGTGTGGTCATGCAAATGATGCAATAGAAACCATCTTATAAGGTTTTTTTATCGGAAAAATTGCGAAGACTTTACTTGAATGATTCTTTCATCCACCATATACTCATACTAAGACAAGGAATAACGTTTTAGAAGGGAAAAACCCTTATGTTTCATGTAGAATAACAACTAGAGGAATATGCTCGTCAGGTGGGGGAAGAAAGATGAATAGTTTTATTGTCATGCAAGGAGATACATACCTTGAGGAAAAAGAAGCAGGAGTGATCTGGTCTCCTAAACAAGACAGGGGAGGTCAGGTACCGCATTCTTGGAAAAGGCTGAAAGAAGTGAGGCAAGGAGATCCTATTTTCCACTATGTTAAAGGAGATATTGTTGCCGTTAGTATTGCAAAGGTTGACTGTAGCGAAGAAATGCAACCGTCAACTTTGTGGAATCAAACCGAATCCAAACAGGGATATTTAGTGAAGTTAGAATATCAAGAATTAGATGTTCCGGTGAATGTGAAAGAGAAGTTTCAAGAGATTTCTCCTTTATTACCTCTTAAATATTCGCCGTTTCAAAATGATGCTAGTGGGAATCCTGGATACTTATATCCTTGTAATGAAGCATTAACGATTAAATTGCTTGAGCTTATTAGTGAGTCGAATTTTTATCGAGTAAATGAAGAGCAATTAGAGCTTACAGTCGATGAAGTAAGGCGAACGGATCGGAATACGCTCGTTCCGGTGATTACAGAAACTGAATCAGAAGCAAAAACGAAAATGAGGTGGGGCAAGCTTAAATTTAGAAATGAAGTAGCCCCGTTATGGGAAGAACAATGTGCATTATGTGCGATTAACTTGCCGGAATTATTGAAGGCTAGTCACTCTAAACCTTGGAAGGATTGTTCAAATGATGAGCGGTTGGATCCTTATAACGGCTTGTTACTTTGTCGAAACCACGCAGGTTTATATGAGGAAGGGCTAATTGCGTTTGATGGTCAGGGTCGCTTGCATATTTCTTCGATCATGCAAGAAAAAGACTACGAAATATACGGATTAGTGGAGCGAGCAAAAATTAGCATTCATCAGGAAAATAAAGTGTATTTCAAGTGGCATAAGCGAAAGATATTTAGAAAGTAATTGTTACAGTTTGGCTATGGGGTTGAACTCGATAAAGTATCTGTTTAGAATTACAGTGCCATTTGAAAATATAAAATAAAGAATGGACTTCTTAAGAAGTCCATTCTTTATTTGAGCTTTAACTATTGCTCTTTTAGTTAAGCGCAACTTACCGAGAAAAATAATTTAGCTAACATTGCTAGGCAAAGGGGCATTTGATGAAATGAACCCTTTGCTGAGCAATTCATCCCAGAACTCTTTCGGTATATCGAGTTGAATCATATCGAGATCTTCCTTAATTCGATCTGGACGTGTTGATCCCGGAATGACTGATTTTACGGCAGGATGAGAAGTTGAAAATTGAAGGGCTGCTGCTTTTAATGGGACATCATATTTCTGACCTATTTCGTTTAGCTGATTGACTCTGGCAATAATATCAGCATCCGCCTTCTCATAATTGTAATGATCCCCGCCTAGCAATACACCGGAGTTATAAGGTGATCCAACGACGATGTCTACATTTTTTTCTACAGCTTTTTTCATCATTTTTTGTAAAGCCTGTTCATGCTGTAGCAATGTATATTGGGTAGCCGACAAGCATACATCCGGTTGAGTTTCTTCAAGTTCCATTGCTTTTTCAATCGGTTCTGTCGTATTAACACCAAGGCCCCACGACTTGATTACTCCTTCTTCGCGCAGGCGTGTTAACACACGAAAAGCTCCTTCACGAGCTTCATCAAATTTGGCTAGCCACTCATCCCCGTGAAAATCAGGGGAAACATCATGCACAAAGACAAAGTCTAATCGATCTGTTTTTAATCGTTCCAGGCTTTGTTCAATAGATCGTTTCGTTGCATCTTCCGTGTAGTCCGTAACCACTTTATTATTCCGGGCATATTGGAATAAACCTTCCTTATTTTCTGTATCTTCAGTGATATAACGGCCGACTTTTGTACTTAATAAGTAGTCATCACGGTTATATTGCGATAGTACGTTACCAAGGCGCATCTCTGCCAAACCTGCACCGTAGAAAGGGGCAGTATCAAAATAACGTACTCCTTGATCCCACGCGGTTTGAATCGTTTTGCGTGCTTCTTCTTCTGGAACTTCCCTGAACATATTACCTAAAGGAGCAGTGCCTAATCCTACTTGATGTTTTAATGCATTTTCAAAGGATGTCATAAGTTCAATTCCACCTTTAATTAAATGATATAATTTTCTACCCAGAAAAAGGGAAAAATAAACGCGATAGAATAAGAAATGGCAAGAGAATATGCAGTCACTATATCAAAATAGATTACTAGTTTTATCATCCATTAAGGAGTTATTCCGTCTTAAGTAGTGAGATATCGATAACGGCATTTCGTGAGGGTTGGAAATCGGTTTTGCTTTCTGATCGTCTTTTTACTAAACTGTTCGTTTCACTGAGCAATACGAAAATGAAAATACCCCGCAAAATGTTCTTTCCATTTGCGAGGCACCTTATTTAAGAAATTAAATGGATTCTCCTTTATCAGAACTTTCAGGAGACCAAAACGCTTTAATTATGATTCATTCTCATTCTTCTTATAAATCCGTTCCACCACTTCCTGAAGCGTATCAGGCTTATGAAACTCGACAGGAGAAAAGCCTTTTTCGAACGTAATCGAATCGGCTTCAATCGCAAGCACATACTTGCCATTTACCTTCGCAAGATGAATCGATTCCCCGAAGTCAGACAGCATCGCTTTGACGGACACATGGTCAAGCTTTAGCTTCCACTCAACGTCAGGGGAGTGCTCCACGATTTGTGAAGTAGCTTCCACGACCTGTTCGGTCGTAAACCGCTCTTGTAGCTCTCGCTTTGGACTCTGAGACCATTCCTCTATCGCTTGTTCGAACTCTTCTTTTTCTTCACTTTCTTCCTGATACGTTTCCTGGATGTGCTCCTGGACCATACCCATCGTTTGTGTCTTCACAATTTCAGGCATCGACTTTTCATATTCGACCCATTTCAAGAAGTCTTCGAAGTAGCGTGCATGAGAAGACTGGTGGACTTTGATTTCAGCACTGTCGATCATGCCTTCTTCTGGCATGTAGGGGTATTGGACGGATTTCATGCTTTTTGTTGTGATCGCCATTTCCACATTCTGAATTAGCGTATCTTCATCAGTAATTGTTGCTACTTTCGGTTCAAAATCGCACTTCAAGATGAAGAGAAAAGGGTCATCAAAGAGTTTTGTAAGCTTTGATGTGGCCACAATTAACACGCCACCTCTGATTGCGCTAGTATCCAAATACATTTGAACAATTTGATCGGATGAAGTTTCGAAATCATCTGCTGATTCAGCATAACGTGTCCGAGCGAATAAATTATAATTTGGATTAGATGTTAAATCATGACCTTGCTCAACAATAAAGCGCCCAATTTTCGTAGGTGCTCCTTCTGACTTCGCATGACGATCTACTTTACGTTTCATGATTTTCGTTAACTCACCGTTTAGAAAGTCTTTTAGCGAGCTTTCCTCATAGGCATCTGCGTCAAGAGTTTGATAATGCTTGTAACGTCGTTCTTCACTTTCTCCGCTTCCTTCTACTTGTATTAAATAAAAGGAAAGATACTGCATTTTAAATTCCATTTCATCACCTGTCTTTACGTTTGCGTTTATTCAGTATAGGCAAGGTTTTGCATTTCGTCAATCACTGAAAAAAAGTGAATTCGAGAAGGTGTATTTCTTTGAATTCAAAGTTTTTTTGTATTTAGCCAATTAAATTTTTACATGAATCGACATTACTCTTATAATATAGGTAGGAATAATGATGAAAAGGGGAGAGGTAATGGAAGCGAAGCAAACCGTTTTTGTAAATGAGTTTACGAATGGTATTTTGGATCCAAAGGAAGAGATGATAGGACCATTGAAGGACGGCGGTCATATTATTGCAAATACTGCACCTGGCTGTTGGGGACCCATGATCACCCCCTGCTTAAGAGGCGGCCATGAAGTAACAAAGCCTGTTTTTGTGGAAGGGGCTGAAGTTGGTGACGCCATAGCGATTCGAATTAAATCCGTTCAAGTTACATCTATGGCTACTTCTTCAGGAAATGATCGTCCCGTTGATGGAAGATTTGTCGGTGATCCTTTCGTTGCTGTCAAGTGTCCTGGCTGCGGTGAACTATATCCAGAGACTAAGATTGAAGGTACAGGACCAGAAGCTATTCGGTGTTCAAATTGTGGTGAAGATGTGACGCCATTTGTGTTTACGAATGGATATACAATGGCATTTGATTCGAATCGAACAATAGGTGTGACAGTGGATGAGGCAGCTGCGAAGTACATAGCAGAACATGGAAAATCATTTATGGCTACTCCCGAGAACTCTGTACAAAATCCAGTTGTTACTTTTGCGCCAAGTGATCTCGTTGGAACAATAGCTAGGCTCCGTCCATTTTTAGGGCAGCTCGGAACAACACCTTCACGCCCATTGCCCGATTCTCATAATGCAGGAGACTTCGGTCAATTTCTCATTGATGCTCCGCATGATTATGGCGTAACGAAAGAGGAATTAGAAGATCGTACAGATGGTCATATGGATATTAATCGCGTTAGAGAAGGTGCGGTTCTCATTTGTCCTGTAAAGGTCCCAGGTGGAGGCGTTTATATTGGGGATATGCATGCCATGCAGGGGAATGGAGAAATCGCTGGGCATACTGCTGACGTATCCGGTATCGTAAACCTTCAAGCAAAGGTAATCAAGAATCTTAACATTGAAGGCCCTATTTTACTCCCGGTACTAGAAGATCTACCTCATTTAGCTAAACCTTTCACCGATAAGGAAAAAGCATCAGCTAAACAAGTAGCAGATATGTACGGGGTTGCAAAAATAGAAGAATCTTTACCTCTTTCTTTTATAGGCACAGGAGCGAACCTTAATGAGGCAACAGATAACGGCCTTAATCGTGCAGCAGAAACTCTCGGAATATCAGTTCCAGAAGTTATGAATAGAGCGACGATCACTGGTTCGATTGAAATAGGAAGGCATCCTGGTGTTGTCACGATTACATTATTAGTACCTGTACACTTATTAGATGAACTGAGTTTAACAGACCTAGTTCGCAATCATTACAACGCGGCAAAATAATTACCATAACAGACAGCTCATTAGCTGTCTGTTGATTTTACATGAATGAAGCATGGTACTAATTGAGTATGCTAAATGTAACGATATTGTTTTAAGTAAGGAAAAATGGGGAATTTAAGTAAAAATATATTATTTACTTTCGATATAAAAATTTTCCAATAAAAGTAAATAATACCACTGAAGCGAGGAATTCACCATGAAGATTAATTTTAACCAACTTCAATACACTCCGATCACCCATATATATGGACCAGACATTCAAACGATTAAGTGCCTTACATTTCATTCAAAAATGTCAGGGTCTTCTTCTGTTTTTTTTGCAATTAAAGGCGAGAATCACGATGGACATAAATACATAGAAGATGCGATTAAGAATGGATCAGTAGCCGTAGTAGCAGATCAAGATGATCTCATTACAAGTCTTGCTCACAGTTATCCTCATTGTACTTTTATTCTTGTCGATGATGTTAGAAAAGCAATGGCATCCTTTTCGAAACAATATTATGGCTCTTCAGACGAGAAATTAAAGACGGTTGGCGTTACAGGTACAAATGGTAAAACAACCGTTGCAGCTTATGTGCGCTCGTTACTTACACTGCTAGGATTGCCAACAGGATCTATTGGAACAACAGGTATTTGGTCCTCCAAAAAGAAAATTCCCTATAAGAAAAGCACGCCAACGACTCCTGAGTCACTTGATCTTCATCGCATCTTCAAGGATTTGATAAACGAAGGAGATGGGGGAGTAGCGATGGAGGTTTCTTCTATTGCTCTTGATCAAAAGCGGGTAGAAGGAATTGAATTTGATGTCGCTATTCACACTAACATTTCTCCAGAACACCTAGAATATCACCATACTTTTGAACACTACAAAGCTTGTAAAGAAAAACTCTTCAATCAAGCAAAAGCGGCTGTAGTCAATGTAGACGATGAAATGGGTGTTGAACTTAGCCGAGCTTATGAACATCGCATAGTGACTTATAGCTTAAATCCACATGCAGAAGCGGATCTTGTAGCCACTGAGTTGGAATATACACTAGATGGTACCTCATTCAAATTGTTCTCACATGGTAAAGCGTACGATGTTTTTGTACCAGTGTTTGCTGATTATAATGTTGCAAACGTGCTTTCTGCTGTCGGAACAGCTTTGTTACTTGGATACCGATTGCAAACGATTATTAATGTGCTACCGCAATTAGAAAGCCCTGAAGGTCGTTTTCAAGTAATTAGTGGGCCTAACCGGGAAACAATCATCCTGGACTACGCGCATACTCCAGTAGCTTTAACACGTCTTGTAGATGAAGTGAAAAAGATGGATCATCGCAAGCTTATTGTAATGATTGCCGGAATTGGGATTAGGGATTTTGAGAAGATGCCTAAAATGGCGAAAGCAATTGAAGGTAGAGCGGATGAAATTATCGTCACAGTTGATCATCCCGGCTACCATGAGCCATCTCTCATTGTCGACAAGGTTATGTCAGGATTTTCGAATCCCAATGACCCTAATATTTATCGAACGAATACAAGAAGAGAGGGCGTCTTAAAGTCTTTACAACTTGGCAGCGAACAGGATATCATCCTTTTAACAAGTGGATGTATCAACGGTGCACAAATTGTGAAAGGAAATGAAATTCCTCATTCAGATGAGGACATCATCGAAATGTATTATCATCTTTCGTCTTAAACCTCCATTAGGAGGTTTTTTTAATTCTTTTATCCAAAAAATAAGGGTTGATAACAGATGAAAGCTGACGTACACTTTAACTTTCAATAGATCGTGAAAGGGCGTAATGGTGTGACTTGGGAAATATTAAATATCATTGGTACAATTGCCTTTGCTGCAAGTGGAGCACTTGTTGCATTAGAGGAGGAGTTTGATTTTCTCGGTGTGATTGTTCTTGGACTTGCTACAGCATTTGGTGGTGGAATTATACGGAATTTATTAATAGGGGTGCCAGTCGCTTCGATTTGGGACCAGGATGTGCTTATTATGATTGCGATCGGCACAATCCTGATCATTTTTGTTTTTCCTGCAAGCTGGATTAACTACTATTGGGAGAAGTGGGGGAGCTTCTTTGATGCAATTGGGCTTGCTGCATTTGCGATTCAGGGCGCGCTATTCGCAGAAGAAATGGGTCATCCTTTTATTGCTGCCATGGTTGCTGCAGCCATGACGGGAACTGGTGGTGGAATTATTCGTGATCTATTAGCGAGAAGGAAACCGACCGTTTTACAAAAAGAGGTTTATGCTGTGTGGGCCATGATGGCAGGGTTGTTAATTGGTCTTGGTTATCCACAAGAACTGCCTCAGCTCATGTTCTTATTTGGTGCCATCGTCTTTCTCCGAATGCTGTCCCTCCGTTATGGATGGAAATTGCCATATCGTAGCATTCACAGTTCATAGAAAGTAGCTATATTCATCTGGAGACGAACATTTCATTAGAAATAGGTGGATTATAAAATGCAGCTCTCTTAAAGAGCTGCATTTTTGTTATGAGCTAATTTTTCGTATTTTGTATGCTTTAACTGAGCTACGATCATAAAGCTCACAATGACTAATAAAAGCCACGAGCTAATTTTACCAATATGTACGATTTCCCAATCACTTTGCTGATTTGGATACGCCCATGCTCCGAAAAACGTCGCAATATTTTCAGCAATCCATATGAAAAAACCAATGAGTACGAAAGATATAGGGAGAGACATCCTGTAAATTGTCTGGTGGACAGTAAAGTACACCATCGTTCGAAAGAAGAGAACCACAACAAGGATCTTCAACACCCAGCGAAAATCATATAGAAAATGATGGGTGAAAAAGTTTCCATAGATGGCAATTCCTAAACCGATCGTCATCCAAGATGTAGGCCAATTCACTAATTGTAAATTCAGTCGTCGCCATGCCTGGCACATGTAACTAGCCACGCTTGCATACATGAATCCGCTATACAGTGGAACGCCAGCTATTTTGAAAATAGCTTCCTCTGGATAAGACCATGAACCCATATGAACTTTATATATCTCGAGTGCCAAACCAATAATGTGAAAAACAAGAATCACTTTCATTTCATCAAATGTCTCAAATTTGGTTATTAATAAGAAGATTTGTGCTAAAATGCAAACGATAAGAATAAAATCATACCTTGGTAGAAAAAAAGGCGTCATTCTTTCGCTTAATGCTAGCGTTACAAAAATAATTAATGGAAACAGACAAGAAATGGCTTGCAAGTAACCGAAGTAAAAAAGATTATAAATATGCTTCATAAGCACCGCCTTTTTGAACGTAGTTAACATATAAGGAAGGAGAAATCATATGAGCGATAAAAATAATCGGAATAATGACCTACCGACAAGATTGAATGTACTACTTGTACTTACATTCTTGCTGTTTATGATTCTTGTTATTCGACTGGCAGTTATTCAATTGTAGTTTTACCTGATTCAGGATAATCACAGTATTCAATGATTGTTCCTTCTGTGTCAGCTGGATTTAAATAAATTAATCTTCTGCCGTGTTTGTTTACTCGTCGCGTATCTTCCATTACGCGAATATTCTGTTGCGCTAATTCCTTTATTGCCTCATCAAGGTTATCGACAACATAGGCAACATGGTGGACGCCTTTCCCTTTTTGTTTCATAAAACGTGCGATTGGCGAAGTGGAATTATTCGTAGGCATCAGCAGTTCGATACGACTGCCATCAAGATCTATAACGGCAATTTCGCTTTCTACACCTGTTGCTTCACTACGGTAACGGTCGAAAAGCTCGCCACCTAATACTTCTGTATAAAACTGAACTCCTTCATCTAAACGTCTGACTGCAATTCCAATGTGGTCTAATGTTTTTTTCATAGTGAGACTCCTTCTTCATGTAATGGTGTTATTTTAGCATAATGAAAGGCTTCACCTGAAGAAATAGGTTGAAAAAAGATAGGTCTTCATTTAAAGAGTATTAGTTAATACAGTCGGTTTGTGTGCTTAACTGAATTTATGTAAAATGAACAAAGAATCGAAATCAATGAAAAAGGTGTTACATATGAAATCAACAATTATTGTCGGCTCCGGCATCCTTGGAGCTTCAACGGCCTATCATCTTGCAAAAGAAGGAATAAACGTTACGATTATCGATCGTAATGAACCTGGACAAGCGACAGAAGCGGCAGCTGGTATTGTTTGTCCATGGCTTTCCCAACGTCGGAATAAAGTCTGGTATCGACTTGCTAAAGGGGGAGCAAAATATTATCCAGACTTGATTCAACAATTAATAGAGGATGGAGAAACAGAAACGGGTTATAAGAAAGTAGGAGCAATCAGCCTCCACACTGATGAGACAAAATTAGATAAAATGATCGAACGTGCTAAAAAGCGACGAGAAGATGCCCCTGAAATCGGGGACATCAAGAAGCTATCTTCTGAGGAAACAAGAGAGATATTCCCCCCTATAGCTGAAGATTACCAGTCTGTATTTGTTAGTGGAGCGGCAAGAGTGAACGGTTCAGCTCTTCGTAATGCGCTACTTCGCTCAGCTGAAAAACACGGTGCTACCATCATGTATGGTGATGCTAAGCTTTATTTATCAGAAGACGAAGTGACTGGTGTTACGTTAGGTAACGAGATCTTTATAGCGGACAAAGTAATTTTGACGGCTGGAGCCTGGGCGGAAGAGCTTTTATCTCCAATGGGCCTTCAATTTAATGTTACTTCTCAGAAAGCTCAGATCGTCCACCTTGAAATGAACAACTCGGTAACGAATGAGTGGCCAGTCGTGATGCCGCCTAACGATCAGTACTTATTAAGCTTTGATGATGGACGCGTTGTTGTTGGGGCAACTCATGAAAATGAAGCTGGTATGGATCAGCGTGTGACTGCTGGAGGACTGCAGGAAATCTTCACTAAAGCCCTATCCGTCGCCCCAGGATTAGCGGATAGTACGTTTCTAGGAGCGAAAGTAGGGTTCCGTCCTTTCACACCAGGGTTTTTACCAGTGTTTGGTTATGTGCCAGGTAGTAAGAATCTACTTGCTGCTAATGGTCTGGGGGCTTCTGGACTCACAGTTGGCCCGTATCTAGGACTTGAGCTCGCTAAACTTGCGCTCGGAACGGAAACAGAACTTGACCCGGAAGATTATGACATTGAAGTAGCCATAACTAAACAAGAAACTTAAGATAACATGAAAATGAAGCAGTTCAGTGTAGCGTGCAAAGATAGATTAGTCACCTACATTGAACTGCTTTTTGTATTTGCACGAAAAATCTAATAAGGAAGGTCATCGAAAATGAGACTAAGCCTGCTCAAGGTAATGGATAGGTTTGTGGTATTATTTAGAAGTAAATATGAAAGTATTGTCATTGAAAATGGATGGGGCAATTGCAAATAGTGATTTAAAACTTTCGGCTGATCAAAAAACTGCGAAAGGAAGTGCTTTAATGACAAATAGTAGAATGAATCCTAAAGTTGATGGCTTTATCAGTAAACCCCAAAAGTGGCAGGAAGAATTTAAGAAATTGAGAATGATCATTCTTGACTGTGAGCTGACTGAAGAATTGAAGTGGGGGGTTCCATGTTACACATTCAAAGGGAAAAATATCGTTTTAATACATGGATTTAAAGAATACTGTGCTCTATTATTTTTTAAAGGTGTCTTGTTACAAGATACGCATGATATGCTTGTTCAACAAACGGAAAATGTACAGTCTAGCCGTCAGATAAGATTCACCAATATAGAAGAAATAGTGGATAAGGAAAACATATTGAAAGAATATATTTATAACGCCATTGCCGTTGAAAAAGCTGGTATAGAAGTGAATATTGAGAAGAATATAGAAATCCCTGAAGAACTTCAAAATAAATTCAATGAAGTACCTGCATTACAATCTGCATTTGAAGCTTTAACACCAGGAAGGCAAAGAGCATATGTCCTTTACTTTTCTAAAGCTAAACAATCCAAAACACGAGAAGCAAGGATCGAGAAATATATGCAGCAAATTCTACAGGGAAAAGGATTAAATGATTAGAGATCATAATAGTAATTCCTGATCGATCCGCTGGTAGCTTCAGTGGCTGTGGATAAGGATTTTAGATTTGATATTCTTCCTGCCTGTGGTGAAAGCCCGGAGTATTGCTACATCGAGCTTTTTGGGGGATTAGTAAAGGGAAAGTGCGGTTTTGTTCATGAGGCCATGATCACTGATCCTCCGAGGATGGCAACAAAATAGGCCATGTAAATGACATAAGGTGAGAGCTTTTTGTTTTTGGTTCCTAGTTTTTTTCTAATTAGTTTCATAAAAGAATAGAAGAGTGTAAAAATAGCTATGAAAATGACAGCTGACCGTAACGAGTACCAGTTTAGCGGAACAACATGGAAAAAATGATGAATCAATAGTATTAAAAATAGTCCTATAGGCATTACCAGAAGCTCTGCAAGGTCGTTTTGAGAATGGTCACTTGAAAAAACGATTAAGAAAATATTCTTAATCGTACTCAGACTAGTCCACTCCTTTTTTGTAGAGTGATTTATTATGGGGATATTTGTTAAATCAAGAATATCATACATGTTCATCATTTCTTCCTCAATAATGTGGTGTACATATTTTTAGTGGGTTTTGGAAGGATCGGATCAAATAAGAAAGAAGGAGTAAGTACTGAAAAATGATTTGGGAAGGAAGGTCATTCAAATGAATCCGATTTTAAATGAAATTGGTGCTGTTTTTATTCCCGTAAAAGATATTGAAGATGCAAAAAATTGGTATTGTGATTTACTTGGGATTCCTGCCTCTGGCGACATAGTAGCAGGACATTTGTATGTCGTGCCAATGAAAGATAACGGCCTTGTATTAGATAGCAAAATTTATTCTGAGGATAACCTTTACAAAACTCCACCTCTTCATTTCAATACGAAAGACATTGAAGCCGCTTTTTCTTTTATGAAAGAAAAAAGAATTGAGCTTATCACTGATATTGAGAATGGTCATTGGTTTAATTTTAAAGATCCTGATGGGAATGTACTCATGATTTGTGAGTAGCACTGTTTAAAATAAGATCTGGATGAAATGGAGGAAGACATGGTGAAAATAGGGGGCTTGCTTTGTGCGTTACTCCTCGTAACAGCCTGCTCAAGTAATGATCCAAACTCAAGTTCTAGCGATGGTGCGGATGAGGAGACTAAAATAGAGTCAGCCTATATTGAAAATTTAAATGTTCCATGGGAGATCGTCCAAACAGGAGAAACGTTTTATCTCACAGAACGTTCGGGTAAGATAGCGAAATTCGATAACTCCCTGGAAAGGCAAACGATCCAACTTACAAAACCTGTGCATAGTGAAGGTGAAGGCGGACTTTTGGGGATGGCAATAGCTGAAGATTTTTCTCAGTCTAAAGTAGCCTATCTCTACCATACTTATTTAGAAGGTGGAAACACATTTAATAGGGTGGTGAAGCTTAAACTTACAGAGGACACCTGGGAAGAAACGGATGAGCTTCTTGCGAATATTCCTGGCTCACAGTTTCATAACGGAGGAAGACTGAAAATCGGACCAGACGGTATGCTCTATATCACAACAGGTGATGCTGGAGAACCGGAGCTTGCACAGGATAAAGATAGTTTAGCGGGCAAAATTTTGCGTATGGATCTGGAAGGAAACGTACCAGAAGATAATCCATTTAATGATTCCTATGTTTATTCTTATGGTCATCGAAACCCTCAGGGACTCGCGTGGAATGAAGAAGGACAGCTTTTTAGTTCAGAGCATGGGCAGTCTGCTCATGATGAAATCAATCAAATTGAAGCAGGAAACAATTATGGGTGGCCAGTGATTGAAGGAGATGAAATTGCTGATGGCATGGTGCAGCCGATCTATCACTCTGGAGATGATACATGGGCTCCGTCAGGAATGGTTTTTCAAGATGACAAACTTTACGTTGCTTGCTTAAGAGGCGAGGAAATTCGGTCGTTTGAACTGAAGGGCCAGGGTACTACTGTGGAGTCAGAAGATATTGGACGAGTTCGCTCCTTATTATTGGACGAGGACATATTATTTGCGATAACAAACAATAAAGATGGTCGGGGAGACCCGGTTAAAGAGGATGATCGTATGGTGAAGGTACGTTTAGGAGAATAGCGCTATAGCAAAAGTTAGAAGTTAATGAAGAAGTAAGAGCGATTTTAGAAGGAAATCGTTCTCTGCTTTTATGACTGCTTTGTTTGTGTTTTTTTGAATAGAATGGCCTTATTAAATAGATAAGGCACTAAAAAAAGGGTACTGTGTTATCTACACAGTACCCTTAATCATATTCAATATCCTAGTATGCTAATGCAAACAATCCTTTGATGTGTGAAAGGTAACGAACGTTACTTGCTTCTTTCATCACAGATGCAGGAAGGCCTTTAAGGGATGTTGCGTTGCCACCTATTTGAGCAACGGCATCCTTTCGACCAAGACTTGCTAATGTTCCAGAGTTAACTGGTTCAAATTCTTTGTAGTCTTTGTCATAAAGGTAAGCATACAAGTTGTAACCAATAAGGTCACCCATTTGCCAAGCGATTTGAGCAGTTGGTGGTTGTGGACGCTCGTCACCTGGTTTGAAGTAAACGGCACTGTCACCGGCAACGAATACATCCTCATGAGAAGTGGATTGTAGGTAATTGTTCACTGTTGCACGGCCGCGATTTACTTCGATACCGCATTCGCCAACAAGTGGATTCCCTTGAACGCCGCCTGTCCAAACAAATGTGTTTGTAAAAATCTTTTGGCCATCTTTCAATTCAACAACATTTCCTTCTACATTCGTTACAGGAAGGTTTGTAAGGAATTCAACACCGCGTTTTTCAAGGCTAGTCATCGCTCGGTTAATTAATTCATCAGGAAGCATTGGAAGAATTTTAGGCATTGCTTCAACAAGCTTCAATTTGATCTTGGCAGGATCTACGCCATATTTACGAGCAAGCTTTGGTGTTTCATCAGCTAGTTCTCCTACGAGTTCAGTCCCTGTAAGACCGCCACCGCCGATAAGGATTGTAGCATCCGCTTCGTCACCTGATGCTGCAAAGCTCTTGATGCGTTCTTCAACATGAGCGTGGATACGGTTTGCATCTTCAGCAGATTTCAGTACCATGCTGTTTTCTTCAAGTCCTGGAATACCGAAGTACGCTGTTTTACTACCTAGTGCTACAACTAATGCGTCGTAAGAAAGTGTAGAACCATCAGATAACTTAACTTCTTTATTATCAACAGAAAATGAATCAACCGATGCAACTTTAAGGTTAATGTCATTTCCTTTTAATAACTTGTCCAGTGGAAGTGCCGCTGCTTCTGTAGAGATGTTACCAGCAGCTAGACGGTGCAACTCTGTAATGATTTGATGAGTAGGTGTTTTATTAATTAATGTAACAGTAGCTTCTGATTCATTTAAGTATTGACGTACGGATAAAGCAGAAAGAAGCCCACCATAACCTGCGCCCAAAATGACTATTTGTTTTGACATGATTGTTCCTCCATTTCTAGCAGATCAGTATTATTTTTGGTTACTTTTTTCTCCTGAAACTTTAAGATAAGCATTCACGAATCTGAAAAGCTTCTGAGCTTGAGGATCTTTTAACATTTTTAAAAGACCGAATACCCCAATAACTTCTGAGCTCTTTTCAGCTTCATCTTTTGCTTCAATTGCATTTGCTGCAACGTCTTTCACGGAGTTTGTAACAGGATGAAGAATTTCAGACATAAATTCTACTGTATCATTCTTCAATACATCATCTGTTGCAAGAGCTTGGACCGTATCATATGATTTAGACATCATATTAACAAGTTCCGTTACTTTAGGAAGTTCCTTTACAAGCACGCTTAGTGACTCTTGAACTTTAGGATCCAAAAGCTGATCAAGCAGTTCGCGTTCGTCTTGAGTAGGGACGCGTTTTTCGCCTGTTTCGGTTGTGATTGATTCTGACATAGTCACTTCTCCTTCTTTTAAGCAATTACGCTTATTTGTTATATAGTAAGGCAAAACCATGTTAAGGTATTTTTATACCCGATTAGAAACGAAGTTACTAATCAAGAGATAGAAGAAAAGTTGGACTTCACTCTGTTTATTTTTCCCTATAAAGTGTCCATCATCCAGTCATCTTTTATACCTACTCTAATAGGTTAAATTATCCTTGAGCGAATTTCAATGCATAGCCTCATACTTAACCGCTTACATCAATAATTTCGTGAAGAATATCACGTTCTGTCGTTTTAAAAGAGTACAATATGGATGAATAAGTAAAAAGTGGGGGTGATTATCATCGAGGAAATAGAGTTAAAAAATCATTTATTGAAATTAGAAGAAGAACTATTAAAGCCTGAAATACGTTCTCATCCAGATAGATTAAATCAGCTACTTGCAGATGATTTCTTTGAGTTTGGCAGTTCCGGGAAAGTGTGGCATAAAGAGGGGAATCACATTAATGGTCTTTCCAATAGAGAAATGATTCTAAGTGAATTCGAAATACACCCAATATCAGAGGCTGCCGTTCTTGCAACATATCGCATCCATGATAAAACAAGATCACAAAAGACCTTATGAAGTTCCATATGGAGAAACAATAATGGAAAGTGGGAGATGATTTTTCATCAGGGAACGTTGACTGATGAAATTGTATAACATTAAAGGTTGAGGGACAGTATGATGTGAAGACGAATATGTAAGCTGTTGCAAATCTTTACTTTAGTAATCAAAGGAGGCTTTTTTTATGACAAAACATAAAATTTATACAATGAGCTTCGCAAGCGTCTATCCCCATTATGTGACGAAAGCGGAAAAAAAGGGGCGGATAAAAGCAGAAGTGGATGAAATCATTCGTTGGTTGACAGGGTATAGCCAAAATGAGCTTGAAACTCAATTAGAAAAAAAGACAGACTTTGAGACCTTCTTTATGGAAGCTCCCCAAATGAATCCTTCACGCAAGATGATCAAAGGAGTGGTCTGTGGTGTACGAGTAGAAAACATTGAAGAACCAACTATGCAGGAAATTCGCTATTTGGATAAGATGATCGATGAGTTAGCAAAAGGAAAAGCGATGGAAAAGATTTTGCGTAAATAATATATTGGAAAGAAAATGATCTGATTTATTTGCGAATTTACATAAACCTTTAGACAAGGAAGTCTATTGAAAACTAACTAATAGCCGTAACTCAATCCCAAGTATGGAATTGAGTTACGGCTTATTTTTATTTTGATAAAGTCATTTTTGATCATTAATAGAAAAAATTACAAAAAAAGACTTCTCAAATCAATCGGCTTTCGATATACTTTAACTGTACTACATATATTAATACAGTTAATACAGTTATAGCTAGTGAGAGTGGAGGTGAATTGATGTTTGAATTGGACTTTAGAAGTCGAAAGCCGATCTATGAACAGTTAGTTGATCGTTTGAAGCAGCTGATCATTAAAGATGTTATGAAAGACGATGAGAAACTTCCTTCTGTCCGTGAACTTGCGCATCAGCTGACAATTAATCCGAATACCATCCAAAAGGCATATAGAGAGCTTGAGTCTCAAGGATACATTTATTCAGTGAAAGGGAAGGGGAGTTTTGTTAATCCTTCAAAAAAGCTTGAGAGTGAGGAGCTAAAAAACGTGCGAGATCAGTTAAAGAAGCTACTAGCTGAAGCCATTTATCTTGGAATGACAGTAGAGGAAATTGAGTCACTATTAACTGAAATTGAAGGGGGGAAAAAGGATGATTGAAGTAAACGGTGTTGAAAAGTCTTTTGGGACTAACAAAATCATCCATCAAGTTAGTTTTACTGTGCAGCCTGGATCAATATATGGTTTGCTTGGTTCAAATGGCGCCGGAAAAACAACACTTATGCGAATGATTTCCGGTATTCTGAGACAAGATTCAGGAGAAATTCTCGTACTGGACCATCCCATTTATGAAAATGTCTCTACGAAGCAACGAGTGGTGTTTATTCCAGATGCCCTTTATTTTTTACCACAATATACAATGAGGCAGCTAGCCAATTATTATGCTAGTTTATATGAACAGTGGGATGAGGAGCGCTACACAAATCTAACGAATTTGTTTAAGCTCGATGAGAACAAGAAAGTAAGCCAGTTTTCTAAAGGTCTTCAAAGACAAGTGGCTTTCATCTTATCTATGTCAGTTAAGCCGGATGTGCTTATTTTAGATGAGCCTTTTGATGGTTTGGATGCCGTTATGAGAAAAAAAGTAAGAAGCATGATCATTCAGGATGTGGCTGAAAGAGAAATGTCTGTGTTGCTCTCGTCACATAATTTAAGAGAAGTTGAGGAGATTTGTGATCATGTCGGGATTCTTCACCATGGTGAAATTCTTCTTGAACGTGATTTAGATGCATTAAAGGAAGACGTACATAAAGTTCAAGTCGCATTCAAAGATTCAGGAGAACACGATTTGACTTCTAGCGATCTTGATATTCTCTATAAAGAAAAACGGGGAAGTGTTATTCTCTTGATCGTAAAAGGAGAAGAACAAAAAGTGATGACCGAAATCGAGAAAATTGGTCCAGTCTTAATGGATCGATTACCACTTACATTAGAAGAAATATTCATCTATGAAATGGAGGGTGTTGGATATGCTATCGAAAACGTCCTTGTTTAGAAGAGAAATGTTCAAAAGAGATTTTAGAAATGTTGGTTGGATTAGTATTTTGTTTTTTTGTGGTCTTGCCTTTACTTTGCCGCTCCAATTACTCATGGCGTTTAACGATGAATATAGGATAGAAGCAAGCGGAGCTGGGCTTTTTGATCCGATATTTATGTTTGAAGTACAATTTATGCTGTTATTTCTTATGCCCGTTTTAATGGCTGTATTTCTTTTTCGTTACATTCACGTGAAAGGTGCTTCAGACTTTATTCACAGTTTACCAATTAGCAGAGAGCATCTATTTCGCCATCACGCTTTTTCAGGAGTGATTTTGCTCATTGCGCCTATTTTGTTGACTAGTCTTATTCTATTCATGTTCTTTTTGTTTACTAACGTGTCAGCTTTTTATTCAATTAGCCAGCTTGGTTATTGGACGCTGATGATGATCATTTTAAGCATTCTAACGTTTATGATTTGTGTCTTTGCTGGTACATTAACTGGATTATCAACCGTTCAAGCTGTTTTAACTTATATCCTTATGCTTCTTCCCGCAGGGATTTATGTTCTTGTAGCGGTACATCTTAGCTTCTTTATTGCTGGGTTTTCAGACTTGGTGGTAATCAATCATACGGTAGGTAACTATTCTCCCCTTGTCAACGTTTTTCAATATTACCCTAACGACCCACAGGAGGGGTTTCTCCCCGTTCAGTATATAATGTTGGGTATCTATTTTATCGCTTCAATAGTATTCTACTTTAGTGGAAAAGCCATCTATAAGAAACGTCCATTAGAAGTAGCTTCACAGACGATTGCCATTAACGTGTTAAAGCCAGTCTTTCAGTTTGGAATGACCTTCTGCTTTGCTCTAGTCGGTGGTACCTATTTTGGAGAAACTCAACTAATGTTATCGTGGTTGATTTTTGGGTACGTTATAGGTGGGATCGTCGGATTTTTCCTTTCTTCAATGGTGTTAGATAAAAGCTGGCGCGTGTTTCGCTTGCAGCACTTTAAAGGCTTGTTCGTTTACGGAGCAACAGCTGGTTTAATTATAGGGATTTTGCCATTGTTCTGGTTAAACTATGAAAGTTACGTTCCAGAAACGAGTGAAGTTAAAAATGTTTATATAGGAGACAATATCTATCAGTTAGAAGAACTTATCGAAAATACTTCACCTGATTTAATAGAATCAGAAGGTGCAATTAATGCAGTTATACAGTTACAAAAAGAGATGATTAACCAGAACGATCAGTTTAATTCTACCGGAATGATGTATTTCATCTCATATGAATTGAAAAACGGGGATCACGTGCAACGTTCGTATCAAGTCGATCGAAAGAACGTCCAGGAAACCCTTAAACGTGTAATGGAAACTAAGGAATACAAAGAATTAACTTACCCTGTCTTAAATAGTGACCCTTCAAAAGTTCAAAAAGTCACACTTCAACCGGGAGGGCCCGTTAATAAAGAAGTTTCCATACTTGATCCGCTGCAAATTCAAGAATTCTATCAACATGTAAGAGAGGATATTTACAATTTATCCTATGATCAATTGATTCATCCAAAAGGGATTCGATCTCATGTATCTGAAGTAAGAGAAGGTTCCGATTGGACAGAGGAATACTATTATCCGCAAGACAATTCGATCTATAATTCTTATGAAAATACTGTTAATTGGTTGAAAGAGGAAGGCTTCTATGAGGATGCTTTTATTGACGAAGGTGAAATCGATCATGTAAGCATTTATCCATGGGGTGAAGCACAAAATCAATATCCGAGAGAAGCTTATGATCAAATTGTAGAGAATGAATCCGTTGAACCTTTTGAGATAAAGGATAAGAAGCAAATCCAAACGATATTATTAAGCAGCCAAGAAGGAGAGAAAGGGGATTATTTAGTTGGCATTCATTATGAGGATTTAAAAGGTGGGTATTATGAAGTGTTAACCTTTGATTCTTCAAATGCTCCAGGCTTTGTGCAAAATCATTTTAAGGATCAACAACAATGAAAGACTTGAGAACAATATGTTTTAATGGAATCTTTACAAAATACTATAACCGCGTTTATTATACCGCATTAAGCATATTGAAAGATCATGGACTTGCCGAAGATGTGCTTCAAGAAACCTTTTTAAAGGCGTATGATCGATTAGACGAAGTGCAAAGTGAAAGGAAGCTAGGATCCTGGCTTTCAACTATTGCCGCTCGAAAATCGATTGATCAATTAAGAAAGCAAAAAAAAGTGACTCTGTTCCATACGGAAGATACTCTCATGAATCAAGCGGATCACGATTGTAACGTAGAAGAAGACTGTGAGATTCTTCTTTTTGAAGAATCTGTGAAAAGAAAGATCCATTTGTTATCCCCGAGATTAAGAGTGGTGATGAAGCTTCACTACTATGATCATTTAAAGGAAAGTGAAATAGCATATAAACTGCAGCTATCACCGGGGGCAGTGAAGTCTCGTCTACATCGTGGGCGAATGGCTATGAGAACAAAACTAAGTGATGAATTAACACAAAATCATTCGGCATAATCAAAAGGCGTCCTTACTTGATGATAAGAGGGTTAATAAAACTGAATTTTTCTGAATTGTATATGAACTAATTTTCAAAGGTGATCGCTTCTTACGAACATAAAAACTAGGAATTTAGATTTTTCGATGGTTGAAAATACAGAAGCTTTTCAAACGTTAGCTGAGATAAATAATATTATCGATCAGATTAAAAAGTTGAGTGAATAAGGATGACGAATATCAATTGGAGATACGAGGTTAGCCTTGTATCTCTTTTTAGCATTTCACAATTAATTGAAAATATATAATATACATATTGCGTTAAAATGATTTGGAGAGAATCAATTCACTTATCCTGGCTTAGGTGAAAAGAGATAATAGAGTTTTTTATAGTTAATCACTAATGAAGTTTACATAATGATATTATGGTTGATATAGAAGCGTGATAAGGGGGAAGTTCGCAGTGAAGGAGATAGGTGATACAACTCATTTTATTAGAACTTGATTCGCATTAAGGCAATTCAAAGGCTCCATGATCTTCATAAATCTTTATAAATTATAAAAGAGACAGATGAATCTAGATTCATCTGTCTCTTTACGTGATACTAAGCTTGTTTGAAAATACCGAATGGTTTGCCAATCGGGAGTGTGACTTTGCCAAAGTGAGTATTCAAAACACTCGCAGCTGAGCCATAGAAGCTTAAAATAGCAATGCAGAACTCAGCAATGGCGGCTAAGAAGTGCATGCCTTCAGGGAAAATACCTAAAGTGGAGAATGTGAGTCCGATAAATAAGAAATCAATAAAGACAAAAATATAGAAAAGTACTTTATGTGTTTCCATAGCTCCAACTGTCATGAAGACACTGAAGATCAAATAGCCGATGTATGCAATGCCTAATTGCTTTGGATCCACAGCGGCAGCCGCAGCGTCTCCAAAGACACCGAATTCAATTAACCATGACGTTCCTACTCCAAGCCAAAACAGTCCAAAAGCTGCGAAGGCTGTCGTACCAAATGTATTATTGTGCTTTGCATCTAGAAAACTAGCGATCAGCTGTGCAATGCCCCCTAGAAAAATCGCCCAAGGGAGTACAAATGAGACGCCATCTGTCCAACCAAGCTTGGCTGATGATGCAACAAGCGTTACCATAGCAAGCCCGAATAATCCAATAGCGGATGGATCAGCTGTAACCATTTGCACGCGTTGAGTATTTTGTGTTTGATTCATGATGAGACCTCCTAATAAACATACTTGACTAATTTACATAAAAATCGCCTCTCTTGCAATAGCAAATATTAAAAGGCATTATCTGAACTGGTTGTTATTCTGGTTAAAAACATTGCTATTGTTCACTCGAAATCGCTTACAGTAAAAGGTGAAAAAAGTGTGATTCAAATGCTGACCAGCAGGACCGGAAAGCTAGAATTTGTATGAAATGATAGAGCTAGGTGTTAAAAACTGAATTTTTTTACCTTTCTGCACTATAAAGCTTTAATTCAGTAGAGTTTGGCAGTACAATAGATGAATAGTTAATCTACTGCCTTCATGTGGAAGGAGTATGAATTCATTATCATAACCACTTTCAAGAGAGTAAGGAGTCCTGGCCATGAGTACAGATTTAGAAATTGTGAAAAGCACTAATTTGAAAGCGAAGCCTGAGAAAGATCAAATTCCTTTTGGAAGAACGTTCACAGATCACATGTTTGTAATGGATTATGAAACTGAAAAAGGGTGGTTTGAACCTCGCATCATTCCATATGAGCCAATCACTCTTGATCCTGCTGCAATGATTTTTCATTACGGTCAAACCGTTTTTGAAGGGTTAAAAGCCTATCGTGCTGATAATCGAATTTTATTGTTTAGACCTGAGAAAAATTTACAGAGACTGAACCTTTCAAGTGAACGTTTAAGCATTCCACATATTGATGAAGAGCGTGTAATGGGCTATCTTAAGGAATTAATTAGCTTGGAGCAAGATTGGGTTCCTTCAACACCTGGAACGTCTCTTTATGTACGTCCTTATATTATTGCAACGGAACCAAATCTATCTGTTGCCCCTTCCCACACATACAAATTGATGATTATTCTCTCACCAGTAGGGTCGTATTTCTCAGGAGGGTTAACTCCAGTGAAAATTAGCGTAGAGGATAAATTTACAAGAGCTGTTAAAGGTGGAACGGGTATGGCCAAAACGGCTGGTAACTACTCATCTGCATATCAAGCGCAAGCGAAAGCATATAAAGATGGAAATGCTGATGTTCTCTGGTTGGACGGGGTAGAGAAGCGTTACATCGAAGAAGTGGGAAGCATGAACATCTTCTTTAAAATAAATGGGGAAGTTGTGACACCTGAATTAAACGGTAGCATTCTCCACGGCATTACGCGAATGTCGGTTATTGAATTGTTAAAGAAATGGGATATCCCTGTTACGGAAAGAAAAGTTTCCATTGAAGAGCTGTACGAGCTATCTCAAAAAGGGCAGCTTGAAGAAGCATTTGGAACAGGAACGGCCGCTGTTATCTCCCCTGTAGGTGAATTAAACTGGGCTGGTAAGAAAATGGTCATCAATGATCATGAAATTGGGGAACTGTCTCAAAAGCTTTATGATACAATTACAGGAATTCAAACTGGAAAATTAGAAGATACGCAGAATTGGACCGTTTCTGTAAAATAAAAATGCTAAAAGGCTCTCTCATTGACTGAGAGAGCCTTTTGTTATGGTTTTAGAATGAGGTGCTGTGCATTTTCTTGATAATCATTCATCTTTGTTTCATGATATTCTCCTTCAACCCAATCCGTAATTTGATTATCATACCATTTACTAAAAACGAAGCCGGACTGACCTGGTGAAATGACATTGTAGCTTGTTTGAATGTTTGATAAATCAGTAACGCCTCTCCATGGTGCACCATGAGTTACAAGTCCAGTTGTCGTGTTCCATCCAGCAGCACCTACCGTAACGCGGCTGCCACCCATTGCATTTACATCAGGGTTAAAAAGGAGGTTTAACGGTTTAATCGCACCTAGGGGATGTTCAAATGGTACCGCATGGAACGTACCCCATGCCCATTTTTCTGGTGTACGCCCTTGTAAATCAACTGCTCTCGCAACTGCAGCCTGATAAGATTCAGTGACTAAGGATGTAAACCCTCCAGACTTCTTTATCCATGCCCCTTCATCCCCGCTTGCAGCTCGTCTTATGAGCTGGTCAACCACCTGGCTTTTACCATCAAAAAGCGGCATCATCTCTTTTTCAATTTTTCCATCAAAAAGAACTTTCTCCATTTCTACTAACCAGAGGTGAAAGAGTAGGGGAGCAGCTTCATCTCTACCATCAATATAATTCCATTCATTAAGGACAGATAGCGCCTCTTTTTCAACAGATGTTAAGTTTTCACTGTTAAGTTCCTCTATGAGAAGAGGAGTAAATTCTTTTCCCTGCAAATTCACGAAATCATTTTGTAGATCCATCATGTCTTTTGGTTCAAGTTCATCGCTTTCAAGCAAAACTTCTCGAATGCGATCTTGACGATAAGGTTGCGCCCATGTATGTGTGATGTGATATGGGTAGTCTTCCGTTGTGATTTTATTATTTGCTGTTGAAATGAAGCCTTCGTCAGGATTAACAATTGTGGGAAGCTCTTCCCATGGGATATAACCTTCCCATTCATATTCATCGTTCCATCCAGGGACTGGCACCATGCTGTCACCATTTTTGCGAATAGGAATTAATCCATTCGCCCGGTAGGCAATCGTGCCGTCAGTAGAAGCAAAAACGAAATTCTGAGCGGGTGTATGAAAAGAGGTTAAGGCACTTTTGAATTCTTCCCAGTTAGATGCTTTATCCATCATTAGAACGGCCTCAAGCTCGCTAGAGGGATCAAGGGCTGTCCACCTTAAAGACAATGCAGTATCAGGTTGGTCGTCATAAGCAAATTCAGAGAGAATCGGCCCGTGGCGCGTAATAACGACTTCATATGGAATTGGTTCACTATCTTTTACAAGAATGCTTTCATCTATAACTTCTGCTTTCTCCCATTCATCATTATATTGAAATTCAGTCGGATTATCAGGATTTCTTTTCTCAATATAAAGATCTTGAACATCAGGACCAACATTGGTAACGCCCCAGGCAATGGAGTCATTTCGTCCAACGATAATACCTGGCACACCAGCAAAGATAACGCCACTTACATTATATTCAGGTGAATTTAAGTGAGTTTCATACCATATCGGTGGGGTACCAAGACCCAGGTGAGGATCATTGGCTAGAAGCGGTTGTCCCGAAGCGGTTTTATCTCCAGAAACGACCCAATTGTTACTCCCATTATATTGATCTGGGATTACTGATTTCGCAAAGCTTTTTGACATATCAAGGTTACTTTCCTTAATTTCTTGAATCACAGTTGAGGCTTCTTCAGGGTAACTTGGGAACAAGTCCACGGCTTCTTCTTCTGAGAAATTCTGCAGAAGATAATAACGAAAGGCTTGACCTTCCCAATGTCCTCCAAGATCAAAAGCCATATATTTACCGATTGTAAGAGAATCGATTGGATCCCACTCATTAGGCTCATAACCCGCAAGTGTAAATTCAAGTGGTAATGAGTTTTCTTCTTTTGCTTGAGCCATATAGGCATTCACACCATCAGCATACCATTGAAGAATTTGTTTCGCTTCCTGAGAGTAGGCATCAAATGAATCTTCTGCAGCTCTTCTTAAACCAAGCGTTCGAAAGAACTTGTCCTTATCAATTGTTGATTCACCAATGACTTCACTAAGCGTTCCGGAAGCTTGCCGACGACTCAAGTCCATTTGAAACATGCGATCTTGTGCCGTGACAAATCCCTGAGCCATAAAGAGATCTTTAGTAGAGGAGGCTTCAATATGAGGAATACCCGGCTCATCTCGATATATGGAAACAGATTCCTCCAAGCCTAATAGGATAATTTCCCCCTTTGTCTTAGGAGCTGTGTTTTGAACAAACCAGAAGCTTACAGCGATAGCAATGACCAGTAAAAGTGAAAAACCCCCAAGCAGATAATACGGCCATTTCCTCCTTTGGATCTTAACGTGCTTTTCAGGTGTAACAACCGTGCTCATAACGTCCCCCATTTCATTTTAACTATATATTACCATAATTACCTTGAATGATAACGCTTTCTTTTGGCGTGGAAGGGTATTAAGGCGATAGACAAAAGATAGGTAATAGAGGTGTGATTGAACCGATCACGAACCAAATCAAAATAATAAATTTATGTATAAACCTAAATAATTGGACCCCTTAGTTACATTACAATTACTGTTGATGATTTCGGATCAGTGTGTATGATACGAATTAAATTTTTGGTTTGATTAAAATGAATAAGATAGAAAATTACTGAGTATGGCGAAGAAAAAACATCCAAAATATGTTAATATCAGCATTGGATAGTAATTGAGTGATGTTCGACAATCGGATAGGTTTATGGAAGACTCAGTTTCGAAATAATTAGAGTGATTTAATGGAAAAAATAACGTTGAGCATATGGATGTTTTTTGAAATAATGGTTTCTAGTTAGGGTTTTAATGAAATATGAGTAGCACCTTTCAAACAGTATGAGTATCTTGTATTTCGGATCAATTCTGTTAGGATAAGAAAGTTGATTTTAAAAAGGGGATAGAAATGACTCAATTATGGAGGGCTTTTGGAAACTTGTTTCCTTTATTTTTCGTTATTGCTATAGTAGTTGGTGCTGTGGGCTATTTTGTAAGTAAGAAGAGTAATCTTGCTTGCTAATAAATTCTTTAGTTGGACTAAGCACAGTTGGGGTATTATTGGTCACTCTTTATCCCAGATATTACGGGTCTGAATTTCCAAGAGTTGTGAATTTAGTACCTTTTGTTGAAATGTATGATATGATATTCCATTCTGTAAAGATTTCCAGGAATGATGGTTAAGTAAGTCACGAAAGGTGTTAGTATTGAAAACTTTCTTTTTCATAACCTTTTCCTTTCAGGTTAATAATGTTCTGATAATAAATGAGTAAAAAAAGGACGTCCAATTTCAACGCCCTTCATCTTTCTCTGACTATATCAACTATTAAAATGTAATCAAATTAAACCCTATCAGTAGTACTAAAATAAGTAAAAAAACAAACAGGATCCAAATAGGATATGAAGATTTTCCTTTCTTCTTTCTGGCAAGTAAGGTTTCCATTGTTCCAATCATGAATATAGCTAATAATCCTTTGGTTATATAAATGCCGGGAAACTGAAATTGTACGAGCATAATAATTCCTGTAGTAAGCATGACCAGGTAGCTGATTCGTAACAATATCTTCAGAATGGTGTTCTTTCGTAATGTAATTGACAAAATAAACAATATAACAACTAGTAACCAAGTACTGGCATGGATAGAATAAAACATAAGAATATAATCTCCTTTTTATATAGTGTTCGCCTGTATTTCTTTCTTTTCAAAGGCGATAATTAGCGTAACGCTTAAAATACCTAGTAGACTCGCGGTTAAAAAAGTAGCTAGTGTATGCATTTCAAAAATCCATGTGAAGATCACAGGACCAAGAACTCTCCCTAAACTGTCTAGTGAAAAGCTCGTTCCCGTGGCAGCTCCGTGCTGCGGCGTTTTTTTTGTGATGAGGGAGATTGTGCAAGTCCTAACTAGGGCATTCCCAGCGGTAAAGATAACTAGAAATAAACACGCATACCAAAGATTGAAGGACAAAGGCATAAGCAACAAGCCCCCAGCACTAACGACTTGTCCCATGATAATCCAATGGGTTTCGGTTCCATCTTTAATCTTCTGCATAACCCCACCTTGAATAGCCGCATCTATCAAACCACTAATCATAAATAATAAGCCTACCTGAAATGGTGTAATGTCAATCCTTTTAATCTGATAGACTTGAAAGGTTCCCTCTAGTCCGGCCAATAGAAGAGTTGCCACAAAGGAAAATACGAATAACGGAAGGAGATTCCCTGTGAGTTGTTCTTTTAATGACATGGATTGTTCTTTTGATTCTTGCTCAGGTTTTGATTCCTCAAGCATTAAGAACGTAAAAATTCCGGTGAGTGCCATTAATAGTGCTGAAATGTAAAAAGGGAAGGATAAACTCACTTTGCTCAGCAGTCCACCTATAGCTGGTCCAAAAATAAATCCTAAACCAATGGACATGCCTACAAATCCCATGTATTGGTTTCGATTTTCATTTGTAGTTATGTCCGCCACGTAAGACATACTCCCTGTATATAGAGCTCCAGCGAATAAGCCGCCAATAATCCTTGATACATAGAGTACCGTCAATTGGTCGATAAACATCGCAAACATTAGAAAACTAATGGTAAAGCCTAACAGACCGACTAAAAGTACTTTACGCCTTCCTATTCGATCCGAAATCGATCCCCACAGACGAGCTGTAAGAAAAGAAGCTAAAGAATACACCGCCAACAACCACCCGATGTGAATGGCGCTCCCATTCATTTTGTTGATTAATTCTGGAATCACGGGAATAATGATTCCAAAACCGATGTAAACGAAAAATTGGATGACCGTTAATAACCCTATAGTTTTTTTCATATCCAAATCACCCCCCTGGATGTTAAAATAGACATATGTCATTATGAACATATATCATGTTAAAGCGTTATGGGCTTGAATACAAGAGTGAAGATTAATGAAATGTGAACTTTTTAAGGAGATGATGGAATGACATTAAGGTATGCTTTATTAGGGTTATTAACTCGAAAATCACAAACTGGTTATGAACTTTATCAGACATTTAAGCAACAACTCATTTATGTTTGGAGTTCAACGCATTCACAAATATATAAAGAACTGAACCTTATGGAAAAGCATGGGTTGATCACATATCAATGGATTTATCAGAAAGGAAGTCCAAATAAGAAACAATACACCATTTCATATGAAGGTGAAAAAAAGCTGGCGGAATGGATTGTTCATGAACAGAATCGACCACTTAAAATGAAAGATCAATTCTTAATAAAAGCTGCTTCTTTTCCAGTTATCTCTAAAAATGAGGCTATTCAATTATTGGAAGAAGTAAAACAGCGAGAGTACGACGTGTACCTCCAAACGAAAAAATGGAAAGAAGAAACATTTCCAAATGCTCCCTCTCATAAAAAAACAGGGGAATACATCACAGCAGAATTCGGGATCCGTTACGCAAAAATGTATGTCGATTGGTGCGATTGGGCCATGGAAGTAATTAAACAGGTGGACGAGTAAAGGTATAACTAGATGGAGGTAAATAGGAAATGTGGAGTCGATTGCGAGAAATTTTTAATACGTTTGCGAAGTATGGTTTAACCCATCTTTTAAACAGGTTTGGCATTCGTGGTTCACAAAAAGATCAGGCTCAATCCCTGGATGAATTCCAAGAAGGGCGTCTATTGAAAGAAGCTTTGGAAGAATTAGGACCTGTTTTTATAAAATTAGGACAATTTTTAAGTTTGAGGAAAGACTTATTATCTGAGTCGTGGCGCCTTCCCTTAATGGATTTGCAAGATCAGTCTAAACCTCACCCAATGGAAGACGTTATTGAAACCCTAGAAAAGGAATTCAAACAACCTTATCAGCAATGGTTATGTCAGTTAGATCCAATTCCTTTAGGAACAGCTTCTTTGGGGCAAGTGCACCTAGCTAAGCTTTCCGGTGGGCGCAAGGTGGCCATCAAAGTAAAACATGTAAAAAATGAAACCATTGAAAGAGACCTTGAAGTCTTATCATTTCTGTCTAAACAAGCAGAGAAGCGTTCCCAAATCGCTGCAACATTTCGTTTGGTAGATGTTTTTCAAGAGTTTTCCGAGAGCTTACGACAGGAACTGGATTATAAAAAAGAAGGGGAGGCAATGCGTAAGTTAGATAGTGATCTAACTCAAGAAATGGTATCCATTCCATCCCCAATTATGAAATGGACGACCGAACAATGCCTTACTATGGAATATGTTGAGGGACGGAAGCTATCTACTGTTTACGTAAACCATTTAGGACTAGAGACCAAAAAAGATATGGCCCAAGTTCTTACAACGTATCACTTCCAACAGATATTCATACACGGGCGCTTTCATGCCGACCTACATCCCGGAAACTTACTGTACCACCGGGACAAGAACAAAATTTTCATTATTGATTTTGGTAACATTGGCTATTTATCGCCATCTGTACATGATTTCTTAAAAAGGATACTAATGAGTTTATATGATCAGGATTCGTATCGATTAGCAAAAGGCATAAGTGAACTTCCAAGGGAGGGGGAAATGAATTTCCCTCTGCTTCATAAAGATATGGATCGATGGTTAAATCGATATATAGACCTTCCTGTTCAAAAACTTTCTCTTGGAGAAATGTTTTATGATTTATTTGAGCTAGTGTCCACTCATCGCTTTGAGGTTCCTTCGGCATTATTTGTCGTAGGTCAATCGTTATTGAAGCTTGAATATACGATCCAAACCTTAGACCCTGAACTGAATCTTGAACAAGTGATTCAACCCATCGGAGAAGAATTAATTAAAGCTGAAGTAGAAAATTCATCACTATCCAAGCATCTAAGGAATTGGGGAGGAGATATGCAGCACCTGTTTCTACGTTCTCCACAACATATTCATTCAATCATGAAGAAGGTCGATGAGGGATCCTTTCAATTAAAATTCGGTTTAAAGCCAGAGGAAAAGCTTGTGAAGAGAATTGAAAAGATGGTAAACCGCGTGGTCCTTAGTGTCATAATGTTATCCTTTTCCTTGATGATTAGTTCTGTTTTCGTTGGACTTACTTTAAGTGGGAACATCTCATCCACTCATATAGAGCGGTTAGGAATTTCTATGGCTGTTGTTGTTACCACTTTACTTTGTGTGGTAATTGGTAACATGTGGTGGAGAAGAAATTAATGATTGCTGCACCTCATCTACAAAAAAGTTTCCATAATACTCGTTATGAACAGAAAGTCAGTGTGGTGGGTGGAATCGAAAATGAGGTTCAAAAAAATATAAGCTTGATCTATGAAGGGCTAATGGTACCAGAGCTTAATTTAGGTGTAGTTTTATTATTGATTCCAATTAATTTATCTTGATCTCGAGTGTTCAAGAAACGGGGAGCTTATCTGTAATAAGATAAGCTCTTTTATATGTGAAGTAAAGATTGAGTTCTGTTTGCAGATTTGAAATAATTGGTATTAAAAACTGGTGGCAGGAGATTGGAGTAATTTTAGACAATATTATGAAATATGTTGGGGAGGATTTGAAGGAGGTTTTTATGTTTCAAACGCTTATGTGGATTTCATTAATTTTAGTTTTGTTTGCAATAGTGACTATTTACAAGTACAAAAAATCAATAAAATCGAAAAAGCAATGGGAAGGCAAAAATCCACTTGAAAGAACTAAGTCAATAGAGGAACTCCGACAGAATGAGAATAAATATCGGAATGCTAACGGAGGCTTTTAGGTAGGCTGCTTTAGTGTACGCCTTGCTCAACAATCTCGGAGCGTTTGCGTAATAGAAAGTAAGCTCTCTAAGTTTAATGAAGAAAGAATTTTAGAGGGAGGAGACTTGAAATGACAAAAAAGTATTACTCCATTTTGTCTGGAGTTTTCTTTATAATGGCTGTTTTCCCAATAGTAGCTGGTTTAACAAATTGGGGTAATGAATTATATGTTGCTGTATTAAATGTAAGCATCTTTTTACCTTTGATTTTAGGCGTTTTAGGATTCATATTTGCTTTGTTTGGTATTAAAGGCAAGGTCAAAGGTAGTCTTGTTCTGCTTAATGTTATAGGCGTATCATTATCTGCTTTTTTAGTATTTATAGCGGTGTATGGTTTCCAACAACCTTAAATTGTGAACTCCAACAATCTCGGAGCGATAGTGTAGTTACACTGAATCTAAAGAAGTAGCTTGGAGGGTTTAAGACTATGGACGATTTTTGTACCTTGGGTGAAGCTGGCATAGATCTCTATTATGAGTATGATGAAAATTATGATTCAGTGCCAACAGTAGTGTTTGATTCTGGCTATGGTTGGGCACTTGAGAATTGGAAACCGATTAGAGAGCAGGTTTCGAGTTTTGCAAGGATGTTCTTTTATGATCGTGATGGTGTTGGAAAAAGTGAGAAGAGTAATATACCTAAACATAGTTTGCAAATTGTCGATAACCTAAGATTCTTACTTCAAAAAGCAGAGGTCAATCCTCCTTACATATTAGTAGGTCACTCATTTGGAGGGGTTAATGTCCGTTTGTATGCTAGTCAATATCCAGAAGAAGTGAAGGGTGTTATTCTGTTAGATTCGGTACACGAAGACCAAAACCATAAGATGGTCCCTTTGTTTACAGAAGAAGTTCAGGACCAATATTTAGGACAGTTTACTGTAGAATCTTCGCTAAATGAATTTGAAGAAAGTTTAGAACAAGTCCGAGGGACTAATCTTCAAAATATCCCTCTTATAGTAATGACGGGGGGAACACAACCACATCATACAAAGGAATCAATGGCTAAATGGATGGAGTTTCAAAAACAACTTTCATATCTTTCAACTACAAGCAAACACCTGATTGTCAAAGAAGCTGGACACGCTATCCACATTGATAAACCAGTACAGGTAGTAAATGCAATTAGAGATATGATATCTTACTAAACAATCTCGGAGCTTATCTGTAATAAGGTAGGCTCTTTTCTTTAGAAAAAGGATGGATTTATTAGTGTTATTTTGAAATAATTGGTATATCGAGCAGCGAATTTGAAAAAAACTTCCTATATTGGAAGGGTTGAGTTGATAAGTGGACATAAGAAAACCAAATGAGGTAGAAATTGAAAAGATAATAGCACTTTCTCCACAGGCTATATTTGAGGGAACTTTAGGTGAAGCTGAACCAACGATTGAAAAAGCAAAACAACTAGTAGAATCTCTTTTGAAAAAGGGAAGTAATTATTTAATATCAACTGAAAATGATGTAATAACAGGTTGGATTCTTATAGGAGGAAGTAAAGACCAGTTTTCCGATAAGAAACTAGGATTTATTTATGAATTATTTGTGATAGAGGAATGCAGAGGTAAAGGTATTTCAAAACAATTGATTAGTACTGGTATTGAACAATTGAAACAAGAAGGATACTCCGAAATTCGTTTAAGCGTATTTGATGGAAATCAAGCAATTAAGATATATGAAAGTTTAGGCTTTAAGAACAGAACAATTTCTATGAGTATTTCATTATAGATAATACTCTTCCATTATCTCGGAGCGTTTCTGGAAGAGGTGTGTAAGTAATATATCTCTTGAGGTTCTTAAGCCAACGGACACTTTTACCAAACATACGGAAAGCTGTGACCGTCAAGTAGAATGACACAAGTTCTGCTGATTAATTTGAAACACTTTGTTCACCAAAAATCGTTTTTCTATGCTTCATTCTCCAACTGTCTTCATTTAAATGAATAATCTCTACTCGATGTAAGATTCGGTCCAAGATAGCTGTCGTAATCGCTTGGTCGCCCAATAGTTCTCCCCATTCTTTTGGCCCCTTATTTGACGTTAATATGATCGAAGTTTGATTGTATAGGTTGTTAATCAGATGGAAAAACATATTCGCTTCCTGCTTATTCATCGCCATAAACATCAAGTCATCTATGATAACTAAATCTGCTTCTCTAATTCGCTTCATCCTTGTTTTCGATTTCCTCGTGATTTCTTCTGTTTTTAACGCTTGAATAAGATCTCCCATGGTCGTGAAAATCACCTTATAACCTTGATTTAATGCTTCAATACCCAGACCTATCGAAAGGTGGGTCTTTCCGACACCTGGCGGTCCAAGAAAAATAATGTTATAGAGCTGCTCAATCCATGTTAAATCTTTTAATTGATTTAACTTCTTACTACTTAAGGATTTTTGCTCTTTTACGTCATAATCATCGATCGTATTATGGAAAGGGAAGGTAGCCCAATTAAAACGTTTCTCCAGCTGTTTCTCATCTCTGCGATTTTGTTCATAGGTGGCTAGATCTAGGAGAAACTGAGTAAAGGATAAGTCCTTTTTCTCAGCTTCTCTGATCAATTCGGGCAACTGATTTGCCGTCTCAGCTAGTCGTAGAGACCTTAGTAAATCTTGTACTTGCTGGAACTGACTCAATTTGCCTCACCTTCTTCCAATAAAACCGTATAGGTATCTACGTTTCTTTTTTGTGCTTCTGTTTCCATCATCCAACCAGATAAGCTGTTTAATGGCGAAACAATCTCAGCGTTATCATTCGTTGTCTCGTGATCCTGTCGTTGTCGCTGAAGATATAAAATGATATCGCTGAAATCTGTTGCACTGTATAAGTTTCTTTTTATACATTCTTGTAGAGCTGCCGTTAGAATCTGTGCGTTTTGTTGTTTTGTTTCTCTTAGGATCATGTGTAACTGATCGCGAATATATCGTGGATACTTCTCACGAAGTTTATCCAGGTAATTAAATGCCATTGTTGTTTCTTCAAACCGATTAGCTACGTTATCTATAAAGGCATCGATCCCTTTTGTACGATCTCTCGTATGCTGTCGATCTTTCATTAGCTGACCTTTGCCATCCGGGATCTGATGTTTGGCTAGAAGTTCTCCTGTCTCACGGTAATAGATTAAGAGATGTCGATCATCTGTTTCCTTGATGGAGACAGTTTCATATTTATGAAATGTTCCCAATGGAAGAGAGTACCTGTTAGACAAATACCGTATGGTATTGTCCTTACGCACGCTTCTTGTTATACTGTTTTCATAATTGTTTAGGAAATGGACATTTCCTTTGACTGGTCTTAAGTGTTGCTTTTCCAAGGAGAACACTTCGACCGGTCTTTTTTTGTTGTATTGTGGATTTTATAGTTACCTGTTCGATGTAACCACTCCCACCCTTGGTCATTCCACGCCTCAATATTCTGGAACACTCTATGTTTGGCGAAATTGTACTTGATAAACCCGACCACATTTTCGATCTTTCCTTTGCTTTCTGGATCAGCTTTACGACAAACCCGTAGGTTTAATTTCCTCGTTTCTCTATATTGCTGAAACTCTTTCGTCAAAATAAGATCGCCACCATTTTCGCTCACCACTATAAGGCTATCCTGGTCATAAACTAATTCTTTTGGAATTCCACTGAACCCTTGAAACGCATTTTCATGTGCCTGAATGACATCTTGAGTGGTAAATGGTCGATCTAACCATTCCTGATATTTATATCTTGAGTTAGACAAAACAAAGGCAATAAAGTTTAGCTTCATTTCTTTATTATCAGATGTTTTTTGTTTTGTATGACCAAAATCAACTTGAATCTGCTGCCCCATGGGTAAATCAGGTATCGCTTCGTATTCTCTTGGTGACGTTTCTTTCGTTATTTGATAGTCTTTCCGTAACTCTCTTACGAAAGCACGAACCGTGTTCTCACCAACTTTAAGATCTTTGTGCCTCTCAATTAACCAATCTTGTACCTGGGCTGCTGTAAGATCAGGATGCTCATTCAACCAAGATAAGATTAACGCCTTATAAGGGTCTAGAATCTTCTTTCTTGTTTGTAAGGATTCTACCCATACGGCCATATCCGAAGGAGATTTCTTAAGGTGTCGATAGACAGTCGATCTTGATACTCCTAGCTTGTTTGCCACTTTAGACTTACTAAACCCCTGTTTGATTAGCTGTTGAATTTCCATATACATTTCCCACTTATCCACCTTTGTTCGGCCCTCCATTGAACTATGATATAAACTATCTAATCATACAATGGTAGAGCTTTCTATTTAACTGGTATATTAGGGTAAATAAGTGTTTCATCTTATATAGCGAAAACTGTCTACTTTAGTTTAGCAGTCACATATCCACATACTCATACTTGTATCGCTCGATGAGCAATCATGAAAAACAGCGTTAATTCATTCACATAATGATAAAGCAAAGGTATTTGGAGAGAAAGTTACTGCACCATCCCTAAAAAATTTCAAACAAGTCAAATGTTAACGTGACAAACCTAGATCCGGAGATTGAAATGTTATCATGTGTTTTTAAACATAATAAAGTCATGAAAATGAAAATAAGTCTGCCGTTCAAATTGGATGGCGGGCTTATTTTCATTTTCATATTTATTACAGTACCTTAATAAGTTTTTAATTATCTTAAAATAACTTAATATTTGAAATATAAAAAATGTTTTTGTTTATATTAAAGGATTTCAAACTTTTTTTGACTTTATTAAAATATTAAAATATTATAGTAAAGGAATAAGGGAGGTAGTAACATGTCATCAATGAATAAACAGAAAATTGTGGATAGCGTCCCTCAAAAAGGTTTCTTTGGACACCCGAAGGGATTATTCACTTTATTCTTCACGGAATTTTGGGAGCGCTTTTCTTATTACGGAATGCGTGCCATCCTTGTATTCTACATGTACTATGAGGTTTCAGAAGGCGGTTTGGGTCTAGAGCAAAACACAGCTTTAGCAATCATGTCGATTTATGGTTCACTTGTATATATGTCCGGAGTAATCGGAGGCTGGTTGGCAGATAGGATATTCGGAACTTCGAAAGCCGTTTTCTACGGTGGAATATTCATCATGTTTGGTCATATTGCATTATCATTTCCAGGAAGTTTAGCTATGTTCTTTGTTTCCATGGTATTGATCGTTGTGGGAACAGGACTATTAAAACCGAATGTTTCAACTGTGGTTGGAGAGATGTACAGTGAAAGTGATACGCGCCGCGATGCAGCATTCAGTATTTTCTATATGGGTATCAACCTTGGTGCATTCATTGCTCCGCTAATCGTTGGTAAACTTATGGAAACAAAAGGATTCCATTGGGGATTTGCGGTTGCAGCCGTCGGTATGTTCGTAGGTCTTGTTGTATTTATGATTACAAAGAAGAAGAATCTTGGTCTTGCTGGTACTTATGTTCCAAACCCGCTTGCCCCATCTGAGAAAAAGAAATATGGATTAATCGTAGGTTTAGTTTTTGTTGGTCTTACTATCGTTTTAGGTATTACGATTCCTGCGGGCTTATTTACATTAAACGTATTTATTAATTTAGTAGGTATCTTCGGAATCGTCGTTCCAACCATTTACTTTATCGTGATGTACTATAGTCCGAAAACAACGCAAACTGAACGTTCCAGAGTCATCGCTTATATTCCATTATTTATTGCAGCTGTTATGTTCTGGGCAATTCAAGAACAGGGTTCAACCATCCTTGCGGTTTACGCAGATAAGCGAACTGAACTGGAATTCATGGGAATCAGTATATCCCCAGCGTGGTTCCAATCGTTAAACCCTTTATTTATCATTCTATTAGCTCCAGTATTTGCTTGGATGTGGGTGAAACTTGGCAATCGTCAACCGTCGATTCCGAAGAAGTTTTCATTTGGTCTATTGTTTGCCGGTTTATCATTTTTAGTGATACTACTGCCTGTATATTTGGGAGGAGAAGATTCACTAGTAAGTCCATTATGGCTCGTGCTTAGCTATTTTATCGTTGTACTTGGTGAGCTATGCTTATCACCTGTAGGTCTTTCTGCCACAACTAAATTAGCTCCAGAAGCTTTCTCTGCTCAAACTATGAGTCTATGGTTCTTAGCTTCTGCTGCCGCACAAGCATTGAATGCACAACTTGTTCGTTTCTATACACCAGAAACAGAAACGCTGTACTTCGGGGCAATCGGAGGTATGGCAATCATATTGAGTATTGCACTATTCCTACTGTCACCTAAGATTCAGAAATTGATGAAAGGTGTAAAATAATTGATTTAACCCTCTGAATGTTTTCAGAGGGTTTTTATATACTTGAAGGGGAGTGGAATGACTTCTTCAATGCCTGGAAAGTAGAAAAGAACTTCGATTTACAATGGCGTTCCAATTTAACAATTTGAAAAAGTTACAATCAAATGTTCCTTTACCTCTTCTTCTACGATTATCTTTAAGAAGTTAGGCTCCTTTTAACTAATATTAAAGATTGAGTTATGGGTATTTATTTGAAATAATTGGTGTTATAAATTTAGGCAGTTTAGTAAAACAATTTACTTTGCCATCCGTAGATTTAATGCAATTAAAAGTGAAAATTTGTAATGGAGGTATGAATAGTGAAAGTTGAGCTTCTTATATTTGTAATAAGCGTATTTTTAATGCCTTACTTTTTGTTCGCACTCTTTAGTGGCATTAGTAATCAAGAAGGAATTGTATCACTAATCTCCTCAGTTTTTATGTTGTTATTGTTAATTTTTTCTGCAAGCCTTATTGTAATCCATTGGAAAGAGAAAAAAGTGTCGACAGTGTAATACTAAAGGGAAATAAAAAGTAACTAAGCTAACAGGGGAATTAGTTAAATAAGAAAACCAAACAGAACTTCCGTTTTATAGAGGTTCTGTTTTTTCTATAAATATCCACAATATACATTAACAGTGCCTATGATATATAGATTGATTTACTCTATGAGGATGGAAGGTTGAACTCCTTAAGGATCTGGTCAATCAACAGTAGACTCAATACCTCTTCTTCTTCATCCCTATCATGGTGGCGATATTCTGGGGAGGATTCGATCTCCTTAGAAAAAAATCATTGAAGAGAGTTCTGTTCCAAGGGTTCCTATACGTTCTTGTTCCAGCAATATCATTAATTGGACACTTGAATGAGATAAAAGATATTCTTCAGAATTCTGCCTAAAATGTGCACTAAGGGTTTCCTAGTACCATCATCATTTTTACATAAGTATAAAATCAACCTAATGTTTATGAAAGACGACACCTACTAATCCACTACGGAGTTAAGTGTCGTCTTTATTTTGTATAAAAATTATTAGTCATTTCTGCTACATCATATACAACGAAATTAAGTAACTATCTGTGAACCACAAAATGTCGATATCTTTCTCTGAATGAAAAAACGATGGCATGATTCGTGAAATGCTGTTAAACCGTTTCAAAACATTACATCAAACGGGGAGGCTTTGGTAGATTAACGCTATATTTGAGAGTCTATGTCTGTTGATAAGAACCTTTGTCATCTGGCAGGAAAACTGGTGTAGAGGTATGGAATAACTCATTATAAAATCAACGGGGAGGAATGATGAAGATGAATAATACTTTGATGATTTCCAGGGTGGCTTCCATGTTGAACGTGTCTCGTCATACATTGAAATTATGGGAAGAGCAATTTGCTCCGTTTTTAACTATACCACGTGATGAAAATAACGCTCGGACGTATACAATTGGTGATATTGAAGTGCTTCAATTAATTAAAAATATGAAAGAAAGCCATGCCGAAGATGAGGTCATTATTAATGCATTGGATCAACAAGGAAAAGGAATTGAAAATACTCCTGAACCGATTAACAATCCTGCTGATCAGACTGATATTCAATCATCTCTCTCAAAAATTGTCTCCTTTGTTGAATCTGATGAAGTGAAGAAACTATTGAAAATCGATGAAACGGTTAAACGGTTGGAGAAGGATATTGTCCATCAGGTTCATGAAATTGTTCATGAAGAAATCGCGACTGCATCAGATGCTCATGCCACCATTAATCAAATGGAACTCAATTCTATCGGTAAAAAAATCGATAACCTTGCTGATATTTCAGTCGATGAGCGTGAGTTTTATCAATTTGAAGTGACAAAAGAAAGAAAGATCGCTGAAGATCATATGTCAGCTCGAGAAGAAAGACTGATGGCGGTGGTGCAGGATCGCTTCCGTGATGAAAGTAGATCACATGATCCTAAATGGGGCGTTACGAAAATTAAAAATATATTCGGATTTGCGAAATAAGGAATTGTAATAGAGTAGAGAGAAATCCGAATGGGGGAAGATGAAATGGATCAGGTTAAGGTGATGTTTTCCATACTCAGTCTCCTCGTCGCTGCTACATTCGCGGCTCTCTATATTTATATTTTCTCACTGCACACCGAAGTGAATGGTACAAAGGTGAAAGCGAATGATCAAGTGGTATCTGCTGCATCATTCCCGGCGGAATATAAACAAGTGGAAGAGTTTGTCGGAGATTTTCATGCTTTTTACAATCGAACAACAGGCTATGGCATGATTGATCGTCCGATGGACATAGAAGCCCAACAAGTTCAAGCGGATGCTGCTGTAGCTTATATTAATGTGTTTTTAGAAATTGGTGTAGATCATGACGATCTTAAGAAGGACTTAATGGCGATTAAGGCTCTTGCTAGTATAGAGATTACGACGTCAGAGGTTCGAGAAATTCATAGGTATTTTCATGATCTTGATAAAGCGCTGAACAACTACGACCACGAAGATACCTTTGGTGTCACCGTTACTTTAGGAGATCAATAAGATGAACCATTCCACTCATACCGTATAGCCAAAAGCGATATCGATTAGCTTATGAGATATCGCTTTTGTTGCGTTAAAGATCAGTTTCATAATAATAAGGGAGGCTATGTCGTGATGAATACCAGACTAAGATTCATCATACTTGGTCTAGCTACACTAGGTAGCTTGGCCCTTACCATTTATGCCCTATTTTCCATAAACGAAAATGTGCAAACTTCAAGTAAGGAACTTGTATCGCCGGTTTTGGAGGATAGACAAGTTTATTCGAAGGAAGAAATGAAGGATATTGCCTCTCTTCTTCCTGAAAAGACAGATTTCGAAAACGTGAATGCATTTATTGCAGCGAATCATGCCTATTACAATCAGACAACAGGATTTGGAGAAATAACAAATTTGAATACAAATGATCAAACCGATAAAGCTATTGAAATCGTTTCTTATATAAATTTTTATGCAAACAATGAGGAGAAGGATCTTGAAAGAGACCTTCAGGAGATCAAATCCATCGCGCTTCGTTACGTTGAGAATGCAAGTCAAAAGGATGTGCAAATGCTACATCGCTATTTCCATGACCTCGATATTGGGTTAAATGGCTACGGAGCATACGACAAAGTATGGGGTGTCACTGCTGTACTTGGTAAAGGTGAATGAAGAAGTCTTAGACTTATAATGGGGGATAAGGAGGATTGCTAAGTGACTAGCATGTCCTTTTTTGTTTTGTCATAAAAGAGTTTATATGAATGATGAAAAAACATTGTGATATGTGCATTATTTTGACAAAATGAATGATAAAGAAAGTTGAAATAAGTGAATTTTTTAACAAGTGATGATCCGCTGATGATGTAAGGTTGATTAAACGAAATGGTAAGTAAAAAGTAGGTGAGAAAGGTCTATGTACAAACTATTAATTTCAGACCGTGATTCACAAGAACTGAGCGGATTAGAATGGTTGATTTCAAAGTATTCCTTTCCTATTTCCTTATTCATAACTGCGAACCATCTAACAGAAGTGATGACTATGTTAGAAAGGGAATTACCAGACGTGTTTTTCATTGAATTAGATATGATTCCCCGGGGGAAGTGGGGTCTTATGAAAACTTTTATTAACCGGTATGCAGGTGAAGTTATTGCGATGACGGCAGAACCAACGTTTGAACGGGCAAAAGAAGCAATTGAAATCGGTGCAATAGACTTAATTGTGAAACCGCTTTCTCCTCTAGAGGTGAAAACTTCTCTGCAAAAAGCTTTTCGTAATGCTAAAGCGGGAAATAGGAAACTGTCAGGAGAAGAGGCATATGAAAGAGTTTGGTATAAATCATTGTTTATTGATGATCAAGTAAACTATCACTTTCCAGTATATTTAATGAAGTTAGAGAAGAGCGATTATCTTGAGGATTTGCGTCAGTTTATTGATCAATTTGATTTTTATGACAAACCACTTCTCTTTTCAACGAGTGACCGAATCGTTGTTGTGTTTGAGAGTACCATTCCAGATTCAAATAGTCAGGCACAGCGCTTCTTACGGGAGTGGGAGCAGTTGAATGAATCGCCCCTCGTAATAGCCGTGCATCTTGGGAAGTCAGATCTGTCACTACACCAAATTTATATGAAGTTAAAAAAAGTTATGGAAATGGTGTTCTTCACTGGTTATCAACAAATTCTTCGTGCTGATCAAGATGAAGCCTGGGAGGAGATAGATCCATTTTTGACGATTACAGAACAGCGGAAGTGGGTTTTCATGCTAGATGAATTTCGAATAGATGAAATGAAAAAGTGGATGTATGAGCAATTTTATGGAATGGAACCTCCATATCCAGAGCCAGGATTGCTTCGAACACGTTTAACAAGCATTCTTGCTCAAATTCGAAGATTTATGGTTCGAAAAGGGCTGACGGATGTCCGTAATGAAACTTTGTATAAAGAAGTGTTTGAATCGATATTATATAGTTCTGTTCTCTACCGAATTGTACAGGACTTAATATTATTCATCACACAACTTCTTCATCAATTAGCCGATAACCCGCCTTTAAAAAGAAATATCATTGAGGAAACGCTCGCTTACATTGATGAACATTCCAATGATCCTAATCTATCATTAGAAGAAGTAGCTAATCATGTCCTTCGCAATCCAGCTTACCTAAGCCATACATTAACACAAAAATATGGGCGGTCGTTTCGTGAAATATTAACGTATACCCGTATTCAAAAAGCAAAAGAGTTGCTCATTACTACACAAGAAACTATTCAATTCATTGCGCGTGAATCAGGATTTAAGAGCCCGAACTATTTTAGTCGAGTTTTTAAAGAAGTCGCAGGGCAAACTCCAGGAGAGTATCGACGGTTTCAGTCGAATGAACCTGAATTTAAGAAATTCTCCACATAAAAAACGGGTGCGAATACATTCTCGTATTCGCACCCGTTTCATATTGATAAAAGAAATACACTACTATATCTTCTTGTGATTATTTTTTATTAACTGATGCATCATAAATGGAATCCACCGCATTTTGCAACGCTTCATTAAATTCTGCATCAGACTGATTCGCATTTAAATCAGCTGCTAATGCTCTCGAAAAGCTTGCAATCAGACCATCATTTTCTTTCAGTTTTTCATTGGCTTCATCACGAGAATAGCCGCCTGAAAGTGCTACAACGCGAAGAACGCGTGGATGTTCAATCAATTCTTTGTAAGCATTTGCTCGCGTTGGAATTGAAAGCTTTAGCATGACATTTTGATCTTCAGATAAATCATTGAGTTGCTTCATAATTTCATCGCGCAAAATCTCTTCAGATTTCTCTTTGTTTTCACTATGAATATTAACTTCTGGTTCAATAATTGGCATAATATCAGTCGCTAAAATTCGTTTGGCGATTTCAAACTGCTGATCTACGACTGCTTTAATGCCACTTGGATTAGGCTCATGGATGACAGAGCGCATTTTAGTCCCGAAAATCTTTCGCTCAGATGCACGACCTAGCGTTTCATCTAAATCATGAATTGGTTTCATAAGCTGTACGCCATTCTCTTGATCTGCTAGTCCTTTATCCACTTTTAGGAAAGGAACGATCCCTTTGTCTGCAAGAAAGTCTGCTGTATACTTTCCTTCGATTTCGCGATCCATTGTTTGTTCGAATAAGATAGCACCTAGAATTTGATCTCCACTAAAAGCGGGTGAAGTAATAATTCTTGTACGCATTTGATGTACTCGGTCAAACATTTCATCTTCGTTAGAGTAGGAATCTTCAGGAACGCCATATTCTGCGAGCGCCTTAGGAGTACTACCACCACTTTGGTCTAACGCTGCGATAAATCCTTTTCCGTTCTTGATTTTGTCAAATTGACTGTTATTCATGTTCTCCACTCCTTTTTGATTCTAAACTTTAATAAAGCAACCACCTATACTCTTCCCATTATTACGTCATACATAACACGGAATTTCTTCGATAACAGAATACTAATAAAACCGATATAAAATATCGCTTTTTCTATTTTCATAGACGTTCATAAACAGATGGTTCCCTACATTCATGAAACTTACCCGACTCGGCTTACTTTTAATCATGTGATGGAAATAGCTTAATTACTCTTTATAAAATAATTACTATTCGTTTTGATAGCAGCTTAAACTGATATCGTTTTTTATAAATAATGTACTATTATTCGAAAATTGGTCATCTATTTCCATAGTGATTGTCATGCTACGATTTCAATATGAACGCATTTCGAAAGGATGGGGATTATGTCGGATATCAAATCAAAAAGAGTGACGCAGTATAGAGGCACAGAGCTTCATACAAAAGGCTGGGTTCAGGAGGCAGCTTTACGGATGCTTAGTAATAATCTACATCCTGATGTGGCAGAAAATCCAGATGAACTTGTTGTATATGGAGGGATAGGAAAAGCGGCACGTAACTGGGAGTGTTATGAGGCGATCGTGAATTCGTTAAAAGAGTTGGAAAATGATGAAACGTTGTTAATACAGTCTGGAAAGCCGGTTGCTGTTTTCAGAACTCATAAAGATGCTCCGAAGGTATTGATTGCTAACTCTAATTTAGTTCCGGCATGGGCCAATTGGGAGCACTTTCATGAGCTTGATCGAAAAGGGTTAATGATGTATGGCCAGATGACGGCTGGCAGCTGGATCTACATTGGAAGTCAGGGAATTGTACAGGGGACATATGAGACGTTTGGTGAATGCGCCAAACAGCATTTCAATGGAACTTTAAAGAATACGATTACCCTAACAGCTGGCTTAGGCGGGATGGGGGCTGCTCAACCGCTAGCTGTAACTCTTAATGGTGGCGTTTGTATTGCGATAGAAATGGATCCAAAGCGAATGGAGCGGAGAATTGAAACAAACTATCTTGATACTTCTACTAATAGTCTTGCTAAAGCGATTGAAATGGCGAAGAATGCAAGTGACAAAGGAGAAGCGCTTTCGATTGGTTTACTTGGTAATGCAGCAGAGATGTTACCTAAAATGATCGAAATGGATTTTATTCCAGATATTCTAACAGATCAGACTTCGGCACACGATCCCCTTAATGGATATATTCCAGTGAAATTAGATCTAATAGAAGCGAATAAATTAAGGATAGAAAATCCAGTCCAATATAACAAGTTGGCAAAGAAAAGTATCGCTACACACGTTCAAGCTATGCTTGAAATGCAAAAACTCGGAGCCATCACCTTTGATTATGGAAATAACATTCGTCAAGTGGCAAAAGACGAAGGGATTCAAAATGCATTCGATTTTCCAGGTTTTGTACCGGCTTATATTCGCCCGCAATTTTGTGAAGGAAAGGGTCCATTTCGCTGGGTAGCTTTGTCGGGAAATCCAGAAGATATTTATAAAACAGATGAAGTGATTTTAAAAGAGTTTAGTCATAATGAACATTTGTGCAATTGGATTCGAATGGCAAGGAAGAAAATTAGTTTCCAGGGACTACCCTCACGTATTTGTTGGCTCGGCTATGGGGAACGAGCTAAATTCGGAAAAATTATAAATGATATGGTAGCGAGCGGAGAATTGAGTGCACCAATAGTGATTGGACGTGATCATCTTGACTCTGGATCTGTAGCTTCACCAAATCGAGAAACAGAAGCCATGAAAGATGGAAGCGATGCTGTAGCCGACTGGCCCATTTTGAATGCCATGATTAATAGTGTAGGTGGAGCAAGCTGGGTCAGCGTTCACCACGGTGGCGGTGTTGGAATGGGATATTCTCTCCATGCAGGGATGGTCATTGTAGCAGATGGCACAAAAGAAGCGGAAAAACGTCTTGAACGTGTATTAACAACTGATCCTGGTATGGGTGTCATTCGACACGTTGACGCGGGGTATGAACTAGCAAGGAAAACAGCAGAAGAGAAAGGTATTCAAGTCCCGATGCTACGAAAGAAATAGGAGGTGGATGGTAATGACAAAGCGACTATTAATAAAGAATGCGGCCCAGCTAATCACGATGGAAGGTTATTCCAATCATCCTGCTAGAAAAGATGAAATGTCGCAAATTGGAATGATTGAAGATGGTGCGGTTTATATGGAAAATGGAATTATTATTGAAGTAGGACCAAGCGCAGACATAGTTAATAAGTATCAAGATTCTATTCATGCGTCAGAGATCATCGATGCAACAGGGAAAGTGGTAACTCCAGGGCTGATAGACCCTCATACGCATTTAGTTCATGCAGGGACGAGAGAAAATGAATATTCGATGCGATTACAAGGGAAGACGTATATGGAAATCATGGAAGCAGGCGGGGGGATTCATGCAACAACTCGCGCGACCCAAGAAGCGAGTCATGAAGAACTTTTCGAACAGTCTAAAAAACGCTTGAACAAATTTTTGTTACACGGTGTGACAACACTTGAGGCCAAAAGTGGTTACGGGCTAACGCTAGATCATGAAATAAAGCAATTAGAGGTAGCTAAACTATTAAATGAGTCGCACCCTATAGATATCGTTTCAACCTTTATGGGTGCTCATGCTGTTCCTTTATCAGAGAAAAGCGATCCTGAAAAATTCGTCTCGAAAGTGATCACTGAAATGATCCCTGAAATAGCAAAGCGGAAGTTGGCTACTTTTAATGATGTTTTTTGTGAACGGGGTGTCTTCACACCGGATCAATCAAAGCGAATTCTTGAAGCAGGTAAAGCTCATGGACTAACTCCCAAAATTCATGCAGATGAAATTGAACCTTATGGCGGAGCGGAACTAGCTGCATCCGTTGGGGCCATTTCAGCAGATCACCTTCTCAGAGCATCGGATCAGGGGATAAAGGACATGACAGACGCTGGAGTTATTGGCGTATTACTTCCAGGAACAGCATTTTTCTTAATGGCTGATTTTGCAGAGGGGAGAAAAATGATTGATGCAGGAATAGCCATTGCGTTATCTACTGATGCGAATCCAGGGTCATCTCCCACACTTTCTCTCCCATTTATTATGAACTTAGGCTGTTTGAAAATGGGATTGACACCTGAAGAAGTGTTGACTGCGACTACAATCAATGCAGCCCATGCAATTGGTTGTGCAGATGTGGCTGGAAGTCTTGAGTCTGGAAAAAAAGCAGATTTCACAATATTTGATGTTCCGAATTATCTAACTCTCTCCTATCAATATGGAATGAATCATGTCGATACCGTCATTAAAGGGGGAGTGCCACTCGTAGTAGGAGGCCACCTGCAATGAACGATTATCCATACCCAATGTTAAATCGCCCTAGTATGATTTGGTCTAAGCAAACAGATAAACGAGTTGATCTAAAAGTCCATGAATGGATTGAGACAATAGGGGAGATGAAACCACACTGGGAGGAATATGACGTTACCATTCTCGGGGTACCTTTATCTAAATCGTCTATTAGTACGTCTGCTGCTAGTGAAAATCCTGATGCCATGCGAAGAGCTTGGCGAGCATTTGGCACTTATAACCTTGACGAAGAGGTTGATCTAGCTCGTTTAAAAGCAATAGACCTCGGAGATGTCAAGCAGCATGTGACGGATATCAGGTACACACACCAGCAAATTCAGCAAGCGATGGTAGCCATGAGAGAACACCATCCACATACTATACCGTTAATGATGGGTGGGGATCATTCGATTACTGCTATGTTAATTAAAGGCTGGAAGCAAGTTCATAACAACGAAACGATTGGCATTTTACAATTGGATACGCACTTTGATTTACGTGATTTAGCACATATCGGTCCAGCAAATGGAACGCCGATTCGTCAATTAGTAGAAAGTCACACAGTTGAAGGAAAGCATGTTCATACGATCGGATTGCATGGTTTTTTTAATAGTAACGAGTTGAAGAATTATGCTGATCAACACGGCGTTCACTACACTACGATGAAGAAGGTAAGAAAAAACGGGATTCGCCACATTGTGACGGATGCCTTAGCTCAATTAGAAAAAGTGGTTGATACGATTTATTTAACGGTTGATATGGACGTCCTTGATATCGCTTATAACCCGGCAGCACCAGCAGCAACGCCTGGTGGTATGAGTACGGAAGAGCTGTTTGAGGCTGTTCAGTTAGCTGGTGAGCATTCGAAAGTAAAAGCAATGGACATTGTGTGCCTTGATCCTAGAAAAGATGTAGGGGAGATGGGGGTGAAAAGCGCCGTTCATACGATGCTCTCATTTTTAACAGGCGTTTGCAGAAGATAAGGAATATGATCCATACTAAATCATCTTGACCGCACGTGTTGGTAGCGCTTACAATTAAGTGAGATATTAGTGAATAGTAGAATGATAGACAGGTGAGAGTATTGGCACAAAAAATTTTGATTGGAAAATTAGCGATGCTTGTGGCTTCTTTAACTCCTGAAGAGTTAGAACCATTTTTAGCTCAGCTAAAAGATGTTGATTACTGTCAGGGAAAGTCGGGATCTATGAGCATGCAAAAAGTAATATCAGCTGTCGAAACATCCGCAAAAAGGAATAATATTATTTCGGAAGACCTCTATCGAGAAACGCATGCGTTGTATCATGCCATCTTAGAGGCATTAGAAGGGGTCATGCGGGGTCAAATTGGAGCAGGTGACATGATGAGGACTTTAGGCTTGCGTTTTGCAATAGTACGCGGCTCCCCTTATGAGCATTATGACGAAGGTGAGTGGCTAGCGGTAGCTTTCTATGGAACAATTGGTGCTCCGGTGAAAGGTCTTGAACATGAAACGTTTGGACTAGGTATAAATCATATAGGTTAAAAGCTGCCTAAAGTCATTAGCGATGAGGAGGCGGCAATGGAACAGTCTGTTCCATTGTCGTCTCTTTTTTTTATGGCGATCAAATTACTGAAAGAAGGGGATCGACATGATTCAATTAAACGGATCTAATTTAACATTAATCGAAATGAAACAACTTATTTATGATGGAGAACAGATAACGATTGATCCAGTCAGCATGAATAAAGTGAAGCGGAGCAGAGAGGCTGTAGAAAGGATTGTTGCTAGTGGAAAGACTGTATATGGGATCAATACAGGCTTTGGTAAATTTAGCGATGTTCGTATACAGGATAAAGATGTTGATACACTTCAGCTCCATCTCATTCGTTCTCATGCGTGCGGGATAGGTGAATACTTCCCAGAATCAGTGAGTAAAGCAATGGTTGTACTAAGATTGAACGCTTTACTCAAAGGATATTCTGGCGTGCGTCCTTGTATTGTGGAGCGCCTTTGCCATCTTGCGAATGAAAATATCATTCCAGTTATACCAAGTCAAGGTTCTCTTGGTGCTTCCGGGGATCTAGCACCCCTATCTCACCTTGCGCTAGTTCTGGTAGGGGAAGGAAAAGTGCACTATAAGGGCAGCATCGTTCCTACAAAAAGTGTGTATGATGATCTCTCTTTTCCTGCTCTTACCTTAAAGGCAAAAGAGGGGCTTGCACTAATTAACGGTACACAGGCGATGACGGCGATGGGAGTCATTAACTATATTGAAGCAGAGCGCTTAATAAATCAGTGTGATTGGATTGGAGCAATGACGTTTGAAGCGCTTGAAGGTATAGTAGATGCCTTCCATCCAGCGATACATGAAGCGCGTGGTTATCCAGAACAAATGGAAGTTGCAGAGCGAATACGAACGCTCACGAACGATAGCAAACTCGTGACACATCAAGGAGAGAAACGAGTACAGGATGCTTACTCGCTGCGCTGTATCCCGCAAGTACATGGAGCTTCTAGACAAAGTTTAGCGTATATTAAAGAAAAACTTGAAATCGAAATGAATGCCGCAACAGATAATCCACTCATCTTAGAGGATGGACAAACGGTTGTGTCCGGAGGGAATTTTCACGGTCAGCCCATTGCAATTGCGATGGACTTCTTAAAAATAGCTGTAGCCGAAATGGCTAATATTTCGGAACGACGAGTGGAGAGACTCGTTAATCCTCAGCTAAATGATCTCCCAGCATTTCTAAGTCCGGACCCTGGTTTGCAGTCTGGCGCCATGATCATGCAATATGCGGCTGCTTCTCTTGTATCAGAAAATAAAACGTTAGCACACCCAGCAAGTGTTGATAGCATTCCATCTTCAGCAAATCAGGAAGACCACGTAAGTATGGGGACAATAGGGGCTCGTCATGCTTATCAAATTATATTGAATGCCCAAAAGGTAGTCGGCATTGAAATGATTTGCGGGATGCAAGCATTAGAAATTCGCGGAATCTCGTTAGCTTCTATATCAGCTCAGAAGCTTTATGAAGAAGGTCGATTAGTTGTCCCTTCCATCAAGGAAGATCGTGTTTTCTCCGAGGATATCGAAGCTCTTACAAAATGGTTAAAGACAGATCAGTTTGATTGGTCCATTAATCGTCAGTTAATTCCAGGATAAGGCGTAGCTAATCAGAGGAGAAAATAGTGAAATAAGCTAAAAAGGACAATGCCTATTAATTAGGATTGTCCTTTTCAACGTCATCTCTTAATCTTCGTAAAATTCGTGGTCCGTTTCAAAGAGAACTTCTTCCTGACAGGATACACAGTCATTGAAGCATCGTGTGAAGTCTAAAGGAAATAAACGACGACAAACGTTAGAGCAGTATCTAGAACAGCTCGGACCTGTTTGGCGACCTCTTGTGTCACTATCTCTTGAACCACATCCTCTAGATCTACGACCAGTTGCTTCACCTTCTGTTTGGTTGTTTCGTTTAACATATGTTCTAGGGTTACTTGCATTACGGCGATTTCCCATTTTAACACCTCCTGTCTCTCAATACTTTATGTCGAAAGAGCTGGACATGCTTATCCATTAGCCTAATAAAACATGCAAATATTCAAGTTTCGAATAAATTTTCAGAAAATAGTTTATTAACCTTGTATTTTTAGAAATGTATGTAAAAATAGGTATAAATGTCCTTTTTGGACTTGCGGAACGTTAAATCTAAACAATCCCTTCCCGATTTGAGAGGGATCGATTTGTTTAAGGAGTTGGAACAGTCAATGCCATCTACAAAAACATTAATCATTTCCATTTCTACTATTTTGGTCTTCATATTTGGATTCACTTACTGGTTTATTTCTGATTTAGGTTGGGATTTAAAAGAAACAACGAATGAAGCGGATACCGTTGATGAAGCGACTGGATCATCTGTTGACCCTGCGCGCTATGTAAGTGACAATGAAGAACCGATTAGCGCTGAAGGCATACCAAAGGAAAGCAAATTTCAGGATTACATTCACGGCATGACTCATCAAAAAGTGGTTGCTAAAGATAAATGGGGAATCTATCAAATTTCAGAAGAACGCATCGATAATATGTTAGAAGTATTAGAGAAAGTACAGGGTACGAATGAAGAATACAAATATCAAGATTTTTACGTTGAAACATTAGAAGAATGGGACGAGGGAGATTTTTCTAATGCGGTAGAAGTTCATAATTACATATGGGATTTAAATGGAGGAACAATTGGAAAAGCAAAAAGATTAATGACAACCGAAGAAGAGCAAAAATATATTGATAAGACATATGATAAGCGGTAATCCCGCTTATTTTTGTTTTTTAGGATTATGGAGCACATTTTGATACACTGAAGATAGATAAATCAAGAGACGGAGGGTGTAACGTGAAAAATCAAGCCAATCAGCCATACGAAAATAAGTTAATTCATGAAAAATCGCCCTATTTGCTTCAGCATGCTCACAATCCAGTAGACTGGTATCCATGGGGAGAGGAAGCGTTTGAAAAAGCGAAGCGGGAGGATAAGCCTGTTCTTGTTTCGATCGGGTATTCGACTTGTCATTGGTGTCATGTAATGGAAAGAGAAAGCTTTGAGGATGAGGAAACAGCAAAGCTTTTAAACGATCGATTTGTAGCGATTAAGGTCGATCGCGAAGAGCGTCCAGATATTGATTCAATATATATGAAAGTTTGTCAGGGATTAACGGGTCAGGGTGGGTGGCCATTGAACGTTTTTCTAACTTCTGATCAAAAACCATTCTACGCAGGAACGTACTTCCCGAAAGAAAGCAGATACAATATTCCTGGGTTCAAAGATGCTATTATGCAGCTTTATCAGCAATATAAGGAAAACCCTGATCGAATTACAGGAATCGGGGAGAAAATTACAGCCTCCTTGCAAGAACGGATGAATGCAGAAGGTGGGGAATTAACAGAGGAACCTTTACATAAAGCTTTTGAGCAGATGCAAAATTCCTTTGATACCATCTTTGGAGGTTTTGGTCAGTCTCCTAAATTCCCCTCACCTCATATGCTGATGTATTTACTTAGATATTATCGACAATACGATAATGATCTCGCATTAACAATGGTTACACGAACGCTTGACGCGATGGCAAAGGGCGGGATATATGATCATGTTGGCTATGGCTTCGCAAGATATGCGGTAGATCAGGAATGGCTAGTGCCTCACTTTGAGAAGATGTTGTATGATAACGCCATGCTTGCCCTTACCTACACGGAAGCTTATCAAGTAACGGGAGAAGAACACTATAAGAAAGTCGCTTGTGATGTTCTCGAGTATGTGACGCGAGATATGACTAGTGAGCAAGGTGGCTTTTATTCCGCTGAAGACGCTGACTCAGAAGGAGAAGAGGGGAAGTTTTATGTTTGGACAGAGAGTGAGGTCCACGACATCCTTGGCGATAAGCTAGGCTCCCTATATTGCAAAGCTTATGACATCACGTCAAAAGGGAACTTTGAAGGGAAAAACATTCCGAACTTGATTCAAACCGATCTTTCAAAGGTTGCTAAATCATTTAGCATGACAGAAAAAGATGTTAATAAGCAGTTAGAAGAGGCTAGAAAGAAGCTGTATGAGGTTCGTGAAAAACGGATTCACCCCTATAAGGATGATAAGATCCTTACAAGCTGGAATATGCTTATGATTGCAGCTTTCGCTAAGGCAGGAAGGGTGTTCGCTGAACATACCTACACACAAACTGCTGAGGAATCATTCAGATTCATCGAAGAAAATCTCGTCATAGACGGTAGATTAATGGCTCGTTATCGCGATGGTGAAGTGAAATTTAAAGCATACCATGATGATTATGCTTATGGATTATGGGCATTAAACGAATTGTATGAAGCTACGTTTAAGTCAGAGTACCTCGTCAAAGCGAAAAAACTGTCAGATGAGATGCACGATTTATTCTGGGACGATAGCGCTGGAGGTTTCTATCTTTACGGCCATGATGCAGATGAATTAATTGCACGACCTAAGGATGTGCATGATGGGGCGCTACCGTCTGGAAATAGTGTAGCTGTTCTTCAACTGCTTCGTTTGTCGAAGTTAACGGGGGAGGCAAAGTATGATTTGTGGGCTAACAAGATGTTTACCGCTTTTTCAGGTGATGTATCTTCGTATTCCAGTGGACATGCTTATTTCTTAATGAGCAAGCTTTATACTTTATCCTCTCTAAAAGAAGTTGTTATTGTTGGGGGAAATGGTGATACAAGCAAAGAAAAGATAGAAGAGTTTTTACAGCAGAACTTTTTCCCTGAACTTACAGTGATTAGTACTGAAGATCCTACCTTGTTAAAAGAAGCAGCTCCGTTTGCAGCTGAATTTGAAAAGACAGATACCACAACGATCTATGTTTGTGAGAATTTTAGTTGTTCGCTTCCTGAGACGAATGTAGAGAAGGTAATAAAAGAATTGGATAATTAAACAAAGAAGCTACCCAGGTTGTGAGACCATGGTAGCTTCTTTGTCACTAATAAAGTTGTCGGATGAGAAAAAGTATGGTGATGAAAAATTCTCGATAGAAAGCCTCTATTGCACCCTGAATTGATATGTTTATATTTTGAAGATAAATACGTGTACCTTAAGAGAAAAGTGTGTTCTCTTAAAGAAAGAAATGAGCTCGATTCTAATAGCATTGACGAAGGTTTTCGATTATTAGTTAGTAGGTAATGGAAAAGCTTTACTTTCAAATCAAAACGGTATCCATTCGAACGCATATTCGCTACAATAGAAATAGAATAATTTTTGAGGTGATCGGATGGAAAGAAAAAAGAAACTGCCCCAGCTACTGGAGATGTTTCAGCAGGAGGAAAAGTATCGATCCAATATTGTTAATTGGAAAACGATTGAACCGAAAGAAGCTAAAACAGCGCCATATCCTGCAGAATTGCAGCCTGAGTTAAAGAAAGCACTTGAAGATAGAGGAGTGCAACAGCTATATACTCATCAGGCTACAGCATATGAAGAAGCTTCAAAGGGGAACAGTTTTGTCGCTGTTACACCAACCGCCTCTGGGAAAACTTTGTGCTATAACTTGCCTGTTTTGGATACGATCTTGAAGGATCCGTCAAGTCGGGCACTGTATTTATTTCCAACAAAAGCCCTTGCGCAAGATCAAAAAAGTGAAATTAATGAATTGATTGATGAAATGGAAGTGGATTTAAAAGGGTATACGTATGATGGGGACACTTCTCCAACCATTAGACAAATCGTTCGAAAAGCAGGCCACATTGTGATGACGAATCCAGATATGCTGCATTCTGCTATTCTCCCACACCATACGAAGTGGGTTTCTCTTTTTGAGAACCTTAAAGTGATTGTCATCGATGAGCTACATACGTATCGTGGTGTTTTCGGGAGTCACGTAGCCAATGTAATTCGAAGATTGAAAAGGATTTGTCAATTCTACGGAAGTAATCCCATATTTATTTGTACTTCGGCTACGATTGCGAATCCAAAAGAGCTTGCAGAGGAGCTTACTGGTGAAGGAATTACGTTAATTAATAACAATGGGGCTCCTACTGGACGAAAGCATTTTGTTCTTTATAATCCCCCTGTTGTAAATCAAGCCTTGAACATTAGACGATCGGCTACGCTTGAAGCACGAAACTTAGCGGCGGAACTATTAAAAAACAACATTCAAACAATTGTTTTCGCACGTAGTCGTGTTCGGGTTGAGATCCTTCTCACATACTTACAGCAGCTAGAACAGCGTGAATTAGGACCGCGTTCCATTATGGGATATCGGGGTGGTTATTTACCGAAGCAGCGAAGGGAAATTGAAAGAGGACTTCGAAATGGAGACATTAAAGGCGTGGTAAGCACGAACGCCCTCGAACTTGGTGTGGACATTGGACAGCTTCAAGCGTGCGTGCTGACAGGCTATCCAGGCACTATTGCGAGCACGTGGCAGCAGGCTGGACGTGCAGGTCGCCGTCAAGATGAGTCTGTTGTATTTGTTGTCGCTAGTTCTAGTCCGCTTGATCAATATATGATTACACATCCGGATTACTTTTTTGAACGGAACCCAGAAGAGGCGCGAGTGAACCCCAATAACTTAATTATTCTTGTGGATCATGTTAAATGTGCAGCGTATGAGCTTCCATTTCAACAAGGGGATACGTTTGGTGGGGAAGACATCGATGATGTTCTTGAGTTTTTAACAGACGAACAGCTGCTTCATCATCGGGCAAATCGCTGGTTCTGGATGAACGATGCATTCCCGGCTCACAACGTAAGCCTTCGTTCTGCCTCGCAGGAAAATGTCGTTATTATTGATCAAACAACGGCTGCTAATGTAAAAGTCATTGGAGAAATGGACAGATTTAGTGCCATGACTCTTCTTCATGAAGAAGCGATTTATCTTCACCAGGGTGTGCAATATCAAGTGGAGCTTCTTGACTATGACGAGAAAAAAGCTTGGGTAAGGGAAGTTGATGTAGATTACTATACGGATGCTAATCTTGCTGTTCAACTGAAAGTTCTAGAAGAAGACAAGCATGAACCGCTCCCACACACAACCGCAACGTATGGAGAAGTTATGGTAAATGCTATGGCAACTATTTTCAAGAAAATTAAATTTGAAACTCACGAAAATATTGGATCAGGTCCGATTCACTTACCCGAGGAAGAGCTTCACACGAATGCTTGTTGGTTTGACTTTCCTGAAAGTTTCGTTCAAACAATGGGAGAAAATCGCTTAGAGGAAGGATTGTTAGGACTTGGTAACGTTCTTCGTAACGTTGCTCCGCTGTTTGTCATGTGCGATGTATCGGATCTCCATGTGACACCACAAATCAAAGCTGTCCATTCAAACAAGCCTACCGTTTTCTTCTATGATCGCTACCCTGGTGGCATTGGTCTATCGGAGCGAGTTTACAAAGAGCTAGAGGTTATATTAAAACAAGCCGAATCCATTGTTGTTAATTGTGAATGTGAAAGTGGCTGTCCTTCGTGTGTGGGCGTTTCCGGTGAAACGGGTGAAAATAGTAAGCAAACAGCCATCTATTTACTTGAATATTTAAGAGGTGAACATTCTGATGTCACTGAAAGCTAAATTAAATCGAATGAAAAAGCATATGAACTTGAACGAAGGAGAAGAAGTGGAAGCGAAAGTAGAGCAGCCGATTCACGAAGTTCCTCATTTGAATAAGTGGCGTGATCTAGATGCTCATCCGTTTTTCTTTGACGGAGAATATGCGCTAGTGAGAAAAAAACAGTATCCAACTTCCTATAAGCATGGACGTTACACTTTCCAAGAACTTGAGCAAGTTGTCGAACGCTGGAATCGACACTATCGTGCACATCCACTCTCCTCAAAACACCTTCAGCCCTCCGATTTATTGTTTTTTGATACAGAAACAACTGGTTTAGGAGGTGGGGTTGGAAATACTATCTTTCTACTTGGATATAGCCAGTATACAGAGGAGGGAATTTCTGTAAATCAGTATTTTTTGCCTGGCCCAGGTGCAGAAGTTCCGATGTATCAAGCTTTTCTAGAAGATGTAAAAGAATTGAAGAACCTAGTTACCTACAATGGCAAAGCGTTTGATTGGCCACAGGTGAAAACACGTCATACGCTTATTCGTGAACAAGTCCCTAAGTTACCGCAATTTGGTCATTTCGATCTGTTGCACGGAGCGAGGCGATTCTGGAAAAATGATATGGAGTCTGTTAGACTCGCGAACGTAGAAGAACAGCAGCTAGATTTTGAACGGAAAGAAGATATTCCAGGCTATTTAGCTCCTATGCTTTATTTCGAGTTTGTAAAAGATCCAGATCCAGAGCTGATCGGAGGCGTGATGAAACACAATGAAGAAGATATCTTATCTTTAATCACGCTATATACTCGTTTGTCTCATCTCCTTCTTGATGTGGAAGGAAAGTCCTTAACAGCTGGTGAACAATACCAGTCTGCTCGATGGTGGGAAGCTGTTGGTGAAGAGGATCATGCGGCTTTACTATATGAAAAGACAACTGGTCGTCATGAACAGGACGCAAAAAAGGCGCTTGCACGGATATACAAGAAGCAGGATAACATTCAAGAAGCCATCGAGATTTGGCTATCGCTGTCACAATCCACAAATGATGAAGAGTGCGACATTGAATTAGCTAAATATTATGAGCATAAAGCGAAAGACTATGAGAAAGCCCTTCACTATGCTCTGTCTGCATACGAAAAGTGGAAAGAGAAAAAACGAATTCTTAAAGATAAAGAAGAGAACGAGCGGCTGCAATATATGAAGCGAATCGAGAGAATTGAGCAAAAAGCAGCTCGCTAACGATAGGAGGTTGTTATGCAGGATTTCTATGAAGTGTTGAAGAAAAAGGAACCATTTCATTCTTTGAGCGATGCTGAAATCGAAAGTCTAATGGAATCAGCACATTTCGCAACTTATCAGAAGGGTGAATTTTTATATCACGAAGATGAAGATACGAATACGCTTTATCTCCTCGTCTCAGGTATTGCTAAAAACATCGTACACAAAGCGAATGGGCAACAAACGACAATGCGTTTCTACTATCCCGGAGATCTAGTTGGGCTCATGATTATGCTTACAGATGCGTCTATGACGTTTTCTGTTCAAGCTAATGAAGATTGCCAGGTTATTCGAATCAAAAAAGAAGTCATGCTAAAGATCATGACAGAAAACCCTGCCTTTTCACATAATGTTCTCGATACCATTGGTGAACGTATGAGAAGCCTCTATGATGAAATTAAGCAAGAGCGAGATCGGGAGGCTGATGGTGAAAACATCGCCTTGTATAGAACACGAGTGAGCGCGATTATGGATACGAAGGTGACGATCCCACCAACTTATACGGTATTAGAAACAGCTGAGCTCTTTCGAACGAAAAATTATGACGGTGTGATAGTAAGTGAAGATCGTGAAAGTGTTCTTGGTACAATAACACCGCTAGAGGTCATAAATGCACTTACAATGGGACAATTTCAAGATCCTATCCATAAGTGGATGTATCAAAAACCTAATATGGTAGAAGAGGATGCCTTTAGTTATGAAGCATTGGCGTACTTAAAATTTCACAAAGTCTCTTTGCTACCTGTTGTAAAGCGAGATCGTATTGTCGGTATGGTTTCAGCAAAATCTTTCTTAGGGATTCAGGAATCGGCCTATTTAGATCTGTCCTATCGACTATCACGAGCTAAAGAGCTTAATGAAATAATGAATCTTTCACCACCAATACATGAAGAATTCCGTTCATTTATTCAAGAGTTACTTGACGCAAATACGTTGGGTTATGAAATATGTGAGATGATGTCCAATTATAATGATGAAATGCATCGACGCATTATTTTACTTGCAGAGAAGGAAATGATCAGTGAGGGATATGGACGGGCGCCAGTGAACTTTTGCTTCATCGTTATGGGGAGCGAAGGGCGCAAAGAACAGGCTTTTAGTACAGATCAAGACAACGGACTTATTATTGATGATTATGAACACCTCGAGCATAAACAGGAAATTGAAACGTATTTCTCGATATTTGCAAAGAAAATCAATACGATGCTTACGACATGTGGTCTTCCTGAGTGTGAGGGTGGCATAATGGCGAAAAATGAGAAATGGAGACGCTCCCTTTCTAATTGGCAAACAGAAGTAAATCGTTGGATTACTGAAACAGATGCTGAAGAGATCCGGAATTTTACAATTTTTATGGATTTTCGTCCAGTTTACGGAGATTTTGATCTCGCACGAACATTAAGAAGTCGCATTACTGCGCGAATTAAGAAAGCTCAAACGCTTCAAATGCTGTTAATGAAGGATACGATTCGTTTTCGCGTGCCGTTAAATCCTCTTGGAAAGCTTCAACTTCGTGGGAAAGAAAAAACGCTTGATTTGAAAAAAGCTGCTATTATGCAAATCGTGAACGGTATTCGAATTTTTGCAATGAAATATGGAGTGGAAGAAGTTAATACAATTAAAAGGCTTCATGAGTTAAAGAAAAAAGAAATTTTTCATCATCGTGATGTGATCAATATCGAAACATCTCTTCATTACCTTTATACGTTCCGTGTTAGACAAAACCTTTATCAACTAGAAAAAGGGGTAGAGATTTCGAATCAAGTAAGGCCAATCGAATGGGAAAAAGAAGAGAGAAGGAAAATGAGGGAAGCGTTGCTTGTAGCAAAACGGATGCAGCAGGTAAGTGAATTAAGCTTTCGAAGGAATCGGAGTATTTAACAATGTCGTCAATAGGTTTGAAATTATTGCGCTATTTTCTATATGATCGTGTGAAATGGCAGAAAAAGATCAAAAGGGACAAGGCTTTACCAGTTTATGATCGATTACAGGAGTCACTGTTATTATATCAAGAATCAAGCAGTCGATATTTTACCGTTTACGATCTCGAAACGACGGGTTTTTATCCAGCTATCGGGGATGAAGTAATCTCGATCGGTGCGGTGAAAATCGATCTTGTGGAAGGAAGGATCCTCGAAGAAACTTTCTATCGAATTGTTCGCCCTATTCATAAAGTACCGCGAGTTGTTAGACAGCTAACGGGTCTATCCATTGATGAAATAAGAGCGGGATGGACATTTATTGAAGCGTTTGAAGAATTTATGGCGTTTAGTAAAGGGACGACTCTTATTGCTCATCCCGTTAAATTTGATGTTTATTTTCTACAAACACTCGTTCAAAAATGGGGATTACCAGATTATTTACCACCTTATTTGGATTCGGAAGCACTGGCGAAGGAATTATTTCCTCGCAGTAATCCGCAGCTTGATTCGTTGATAAGGAAGTTGAATATTGAACGTCATGAACGTCATCATGCCCTAAACGACGCAAGAATGACAGCGGAACTCTGTTTGAAAATGTTTCACAAATTGGACATGAAAGACGGTCATGAACAAGAAATAAGACGGCGAATTGCCAGAGATAATCTCGTATTTGGTAGGAAATAGCTTCATTTTCCTAATTATTCCCCGGGCAAGCGCACAAAGAGATGATATTCGACGATTTCTTTTAGAAAACATGTAGAAACACCGTTTACAATTGTCGTCTCTTGTTGTAACTTTGAGTAGTATATTGAAGTTTCTGTTTTTTTTAGAAAAGGATTCAGATTTGATGTAATGGAGAGATGGTAATTGAAGCAGGTCATTATGGTAATGTTTTTTATGGTAATTGCGTTAACAGTGGTCGTTATGAGTCAAATTAGTGAGTCGGCCCAGATTTATAGTGACAATGAAGTAGTCGTACAAAAATAGGCGTGGAAATTGCGTTTGTATTGAGGAAATAAGGACGAATACACAGTACATGTACATCGTGATCAACATAGGCTAGTAGGGAATTCACCAATTTAAGAAGGGGGAACCTACACTATGTTTCATAGACATCACCGCATGGGCCCGAATGGAAATATGCCAAACCAGGTAAGTCCAGCAATGCAGGGACCTAATGCGAATATGCCAAATCAAGTAAGTCCAGCAATGCAGGGTCCAAATGCGAATATGCCAAATCAGGTGAGTCCGGCCATGAAAGGCGGCATGCCAGGTCAGGTAAGTCCAGCAATGCAAGGTCCTGGAGGTCCATGTCCCACAAGTCCTGTTGTTTATCCGACAAAATGTTGTGTCAAGAATCACTATTATAAGCACAACGTAGATCATATTCATCCTACGCATATTAAAAACGTCCATCATCACATGTATGAGCACAATCATAGTTATCCTTTAACAGAGTCAGAGGAAGTGCTAGCTTCACACATGAACAATTATCCGCCACCACGCCCGACAGGCGCAATGCCGGCTGGATACGCACCTACTAATCCTTCCCAAGTAGCAGGAGCTATGCAAGGACCAAATGGCAATGGTATGCCAGGTCAAGTAAGTCCTGCTCAAAAGAGAAGAAAATAACGAAATAATGAAACGAACTGGTCTTCCAGTTCGTTTTTACATAGGAGGTGTCTAAGTGGCAAACGTTTTACTTGTTACTGGCTATAAGGCACACGAACTAGGAATTTTTAACGACGATCATCCTGGACTTCCAATTATAAAGGCAGCCCTTCAGAGTCGCATGTCTCAGCTTATCGAAGAGAGAGATTTTGAGTGGATACTAATCAGTGGGCAAACTGGTGTTGAGCTCTGGGCTGCTGAAGTCGCACTTGATCTAAGAGAACTCTATCCCGAATTGAAGCTAGCCGTTTTAACGCCATTCCTAGATCAAGAAAGTAAATGGAAAGAACCTACTCAAGAATTTTATCATATGATCATGGGAGAAGCTGACTTTGTTGAATCAATCACAAGTCGACCTTACGAAAATCCAGGGCAATTGAAAGCAAAGAATGAATTTCTCGTTCGTAAGAGTCATGCTATGCTCGTATTATATGACGAAGATACGCCTGGTTCTCCTGATTATTACTTGAAAGAAGCAAAGAACAGACAGAGAACTGATGAAGGTTACGAAGTTTTTACCATCACACCTATTGACCTTGATTTATTAGAGCAGGATTTACGTGAAAGTAATCCCGATTTCTACAGTCAATAAGGAGAATAGAAGAGATTCCGATTGACAAGAGGAAGCTCTTTTGGAAGAATAAAATAAAGACAATAACTGCATACATACAGAGGTGATAAAATGGCAGAGCAACAACCGACTCAATTAACAGCTAAAGATATTCTTGAAAAAGATTTTAAAAGCGGATTTCGCGGTTATGATCAGGATGATGTCGACAAGTTTTTGGACGTAGTAATTAAAGATTATGAGCGTTTTGAAAATGACATTGAACAGCTGAGACAAGAGAATACGCGTCTTAGAAGAGAGATGGATCGTATGTCTGAGCAACAAAAGAGACAGCAGACGCGTTCTCAAACGCAGCCTGGAAATACCAATTATGATATCCTAAAACGACTATCAAACCTAGAGAAACACGTTTTCGGGAGTAAGTTGTACGAATAAACCACCAAACGGCGGTTTATTTTTTGCAGTTTTAAAAATTTCAATTACCGTACTATATTAATAAAAATAAACATAACAATTCTTTAAGCAACCTTGCATCATTGTAGAATATAAGATATAATTGCTTTTGCTGTCCTAACAATGATAACGTTCGGGTAGTCGCTGTATGTCGCAATTAAGCGGCATGTAGAGGAAAGTCCATGCTCGCACGATCTGAGATGATCGTAGTGTTCGTGCCTGATGAAACAATAAGTCAGGGTAGTCCAATTGGGCTAACGGCGGGGAAACGGCCTAAGTTCTTCACGGATAAGGCCCGAATACTCTGAAAGTGCCACAGTGACGAAGTCTTAATGGAAACATTAAGAGTGGAACGAGGTAAACCCCACGAGCGAGAAACCCAAATTATGGTAGGGGAGCTTTCTTGAAGGAATTGAACGGAGAGAAAGCCAGGCGGTGAGGACGCGTCTGGAGATAGATGATTACCACCTGAGTACGAGGGGAGACCCGTTCGCAGTACGATGGAACAGAACATGGCTTACAGAACGTTATCATCTTTGATGAAAAGCCCTTAAGGGGCTTTTTTGTACGTTAAGGCTATGAATGCGCATGGATTGGAAAGCATAATAAAAAGACTTAAAAGAATACATTCTCTCCTCCACGCGAAATAGGTCTAACATGAAACGATTAATTTTTGTATGATAATAGGGTAAACCTACGTTACATAAAAGAGCAAAAGATTGGAGTGGGTAAAATGGCGAAAATGGAACTAATTGCAACGGCCACCATGGGGCTCGAATCATTGGTTGCTCGTGAAGTAAAGGATCTTGGTTTTGAAAATGTACGTGTCGATAACGGAAAAGTCACTTATGAAAGTGATGAAATTGGAATCTGTCGATCGAACTACTGGTTAAGAACAGCTGACAGGGTTAAGCTTAAAGTTGGGGAATTCAAAGTAACGACATTTGATGAGCTTTTCGAAGCAACGAAAGCACTCCCGTGGGGAGATTTACTACCCGAAAATGCTGAGTTTCCCGTAAGTGGTCGATCTGTAAAGTCGACATTATATAGTGTTCCGGACTGCCAGGCGATTGTCAAAAAAGCGATCGTAGAGAGCATGAAGGAAAAATATAACGTTTCGTGGTTTGATGAAGATGGACCACTATTTAAAATCGAAGTTGCGATTCACAAGGATACGGCTATTCTTACAATTGATACGAGTGGCAAAGGCTTGCACCGTAGAGGGTACAGGTACCTCCATAGTGCAGCTCCACTTAAGGAAACTATGGCAGCAGCAATGGTGATGCTAACAAATTGGAATGCAGATAAACCATTCATGGATCCATTCTGTGGATCAGGAACCCTTCCAATTGAAGCAGCTATGATCGGCCAAAACATCGCACCCGGTTTTAATCGAGAATTTGCTTCTGAAGATTGGGAGTGGATCGGGAAGAAGCGCTGGGAAGAAGCTATGATTGAAGCGGAGGACCTTGCAAATTACGATCAACCTCTTCACATTTTTGGTAGCGACCTTGACCCTAAAATGGTCGACCTTTCTAAGAATAATGCTCTTGAAGCTGGATTCGGAGATATGATTCAATTTAAGCAGATGCAAGTCACGGATGTTAGCTCTAAGTTTGAGTATGGAACTCTCATCGGAAACCCACCGTATGGTGAGCGTCTTGGTGAAAGAGAAGAAGTGGAAGACATGTATCGAAAGATGGGGAAAGCCTTCCGTGAGCGTCTTGATACATGGTCTGTTTATATTCTAACGTCACATCCTCGCTTCCAAGAAGTTTATGGAAAGAGATCAACAAAGAACCGCAAACTCTACAATGGTGATATCAAAACGCATTACTATCAATACTTTGGACCGAGACCGCCAAAGAAAGATTAATATAATAAGACTGTAAAAAACACCTCTCTAGTGACGAGAGGTGTTTTAATTTGGATTTTTTGATAGTAATTATCTTTTATAACAGGTCATTATACTTTTTCAACAACATAAGCACGTTTATCCCGAAAGTACTTCTCACCTTCATCAGAAGAATGTTCAAAAAAACCTTCCACTTCATGGGTCACCTTATACTCACGTTCCGGATCAGAAAAAAGTTGTGAAGCATTACTTGAAAGTAAAAGAACATCCGTCGTTGATACAAAGCTATCCAGTTCTTTGGCGGTATAGTGTTCACCTGGTTTTAGCGTATTGATTCGATGTTGTCTCATTTTCATTTTTCCTCCCCTTAACTTATGATGTACTTATTTGTTCCCACGTCTAATAGACATTTAAACGGAATAATATGTATATGGTATAAAAGAGCTAAAGAAACAAGAGAGGGGTGAAATGAATGAAAAAAACTATGTCTATTATCATCGTCGTATTGGGGTTCGTAATGTTTCATACAAATCCTAATCAGACTGATTATAGTAGGTGGGTAGGGGATCAACTTAAAAAAGACCAAAATGCGCTTATGGAAATAGGCGTCGATTTGGCTGTCATTCCATATGTTGAAGCACATACCACTAGAACGAATTTGTACGTGTTTTCTGTATATCGAACAAAGTTATGGAATGATAAAGAAATAGTAGCTTATGGATTATTTAATCATTTTTACATAAATAAAGAAAAATTAGAAATTATTATAGACGAATCATAAAATATCGTGTATTCTTTCCGGGTCGGGAATGACGGAAGGAGGGTTTACAATCGAGTTTATTGGTCTTATTGTACCTATTGTAGTCGCCATATTTCTAATAATGGACGCCCCAAAGCATGATAAGAATCCCTGGTTATGGGGAGTATTAGGATTCCTATTTACATTTCTTACACTTGGAATTTATCTACTTAAAACGGGACGTAAAGTAGCTGGATGGATTTTTATAGCGCTTTCTATATTATCAATTATTGCAACAATTGCCCTTATTGGTGTGGTGATTGCAATTATTATGAATGCTGTATAAAGGAGTTGGAAATGTAGAAAAGCCATGGGCAGCATTGCCCATGGCTTTTCATGTACGTATCACTAGAAACTTATGGTAGGATAGAACAAGAGGGATTAAAAGGCTTTCATTTCTTCATGCGTGAAGTACTCTGGTTTCTTTGCACCTTGTGAGTGGAGCTCTTTAAAATAGGTTTGATACTCATATAAAGAAATCGAACCTTGTAAATAATTCACCTGGATAAAGTCGAGTAGTTCGTCTGCACTAGCAGGCTTTCTTCCTTTTACTTGATCAAATGTGTTTATCAGATTTTGAATTGACACCTGAATCCCTCCTTGAACTATTGAGCTTATCCAAAGGATAACATGAGATAGTTCATATCCATTATTTTAGAATTTTTTAACTTCCGACAAATCCTTACATAGTTAAACGAGATATGTCGAATTTATTGTTATGAAGGAAATTACTTTTTAAGGAGTTGAACGATTTGGCAACAGAAATCAAACAAACCGAGCAGGAATTTTTAAATTATGTAAAGAAAATGACGAGTTTTAATGAAGCGATTGGGGTTATGTATTGGGATCTCCGCACTGGCGCACCAAAAAAAGGTGCTGAACAGCGCTCTGAGGTTATTGGAATGATGTCTTCTGAAGTTTTTGAAATGTCGGTATCTCCTGAAATGAAGGGGTATCTTGATGTGCTTACAAAGGAAGACCAGCAAACTGAATTAAGTGAAATCACTCGTAAAACGGTAGAAGAGTGCCGTAAAGACTACGATCGGAACATAAAAATTCCTGCAGAAGAGTACTCTGAATATGTCATTTTAAGTTCGAAAGCAGAGACGATCTGGGAAGAAGCGAAGGAAAAAGCTGACTTCGAATTGTTTAGACCGTATCTCGAAAAGCTTGTGGCATTCAATCAGAAATTTGTCGAATATTGGGGATACGATGAAAATAAATATGATACGCTGCTTGACCTATTTGAACCAGGTGTAACAGTGAAAATGATTGATCGCGTATTTAACCAACTTAGAGAACATATTGTGCCACTTGTACAACAAGTTGTTAATGCGAGTGATCAGCCCAAAACTGACTTTTTGTTTGAACATTTCCCACAAGATAAGCAACAAGCCTTCAGTATGGAAGTACTGAGGAAAATGGGGTATGACTTTGACGCTGGTCGTCTTGATACGACGGTTCATCCATTTGCAACAGGACTGAATCCTGGTGATGTGCGTGTTACGACGAAGTATGATGAAGGTGATTTCCGCACAGCAGTATTTGGTACGATTCATGAGGGTGGTCATGCTTTATACGAACAGAATTTATCACCCAAATTGATTGGCACGCCTTTATGTACGGGTACGTCTATGGGGATTCACGAATCACAGTCTCTTTTCTGGGAAAACTTCGTGGGTCGTCATCAATCATTTTGGAAAAACAATTACGACAAGCTTAAAAGCTATTCAACTGGACAGTTTGATGATGTTTCATTAGAAGATTATTACCGTGCCATTAACGTTGCGGGTCCTTCTTTGATTCGGATTGAAGCAGATGAAATGACGTATGCGCTGCATATCATGGTTCGCTACGAAATTGAAAAAGGATTGATTAATGGAGAAATTGAAGTGAAGGATTTGCCAACGATCTGGAACGAAAAAATGGAGGAGTATTTAGGTATTACTCCAGATAACGATGCGGTCGGCGTTCTTCAGGATGTCCACTGGTCAGGTGGCTCATTTGGTTATTTCCCTTCCTATGCGCTAGGTTACATTTATGCGGCTCAAATTAAGAATGCTATGTTAAAAGACATCCCACAATTTGATGAGCTATTAGAACAGGGTGACTTGATGCCTATTAAAGAATGGTTAACAGAAAATATCCATCAGTACGGTAAGCTAAAGCAACCAATTGATATTATTAAAGACATTACTGGCGAAGGGCTAAATGCTGAATATTTAATTCAATATCTTGAAGAGAAGTATTCACAAGTTTATCGCCTGCAAAAATAATAGATGAAAAATCCTGCCGGCAAGGCAGGATTTTTTTCAATTAATCTGTCGATAGAGCATCATAATCGTTCTCGTTAACACCAACGAATCCATTAAGTATGACCGCTGCAAATAGCGGAGTACGCTCTTTCAATTCTTCTACTGTATATAGTCCTGAGAAATATTGAACGATTAACCCATCAATCATCGCTACAAATGCGCTAACGCCTTCACGGTAGTGAAGTGGCCAATATTCTTTGTCAGGATCGAGCGCCATAAACCGATCTCTTAAATATAGGAGCATTTCGTCAAAAGCTCTTTTAAATTCTTCTGGTTCTTGATTCTGAGCTTGTTTCCCCATTTCTTCCGTTAGTTTAGGAAGGTTCTGTTCGTTGTAGTCCATTGAGCCATATATGAAATTCTCTACAAATTCTGGAACAGTTTCCCCTTTGCAGTCATCTGTGAATTTTTCATATTCTTGTGTGAGCTGGTATAAGTTTTTATTCATCTTCATTCTTCCTTTCAAAGTGATAAAACACTATTTCCCAATTTTATCTATGTAAAACATGAATTTTATATTGAATAGTGAGAACGGCTACATGTATGATAAACGAAAGACATACCATACGGTCAGTATGAAGGAGGCTATTATGAAGAAAATGAAAACGAGTTGGCCAGAAGGTGTTTCAGAAACGTTAGAATACTTAAATGGGAAAAAGCCGCTTCATGAATATCTTGCATTAAATGCCGAAGTTTCACCAAATCAAACAGCAATCCATTACTATGGTTACGAATTGACATGGGAGGAATGGAATGAGCGATCAAATCAATTGGCTAATTATTTGGCAAGGATAGGGGTAACGAAAGGCGATCACGTGGCAGTATTTATGCAAAACTGTCCGCAATATCTTATTTCCCATTATGCGATCCAAAAGCTCGGGGCAGTTGTTGTACCATTAAACCCAATGTATAAATCATCAGAGCTTTCATATTTAATAAGCGAAGGAGATATCAAAGGTATCGTATCTGGCCTAGAACTGTTGCCAATGCTTCACGAAATGGAAGATAGTCTCTTCTTTATTGTTACGGTTTCTTATCAATCGCTTATTCAGCAGGACAATCTCTCTCTCGTACCGCAAGAATTACTTAACTCCGAGGAAGTCTCAAGGTTTACGACTCTTGAATCACTTTTTGAAACAGAATCGAATCTATTTCAGTCTGCTAATGTTCAATTAGATGACGTTTCTCTGATGGTGTTTACATCTGGCACAACAGGAAGACCGAAAGCAGCTATGTTAACTTATGAAAACGCTTTATATAAAACCGCTGCAACAATGACATGTAATCAAGTAGGGGAAGGTGAAAAGCTACTGGCCAATGCCCCGTTATGTCATATTGCTGGAATGGTTATGGGCGTCAATCTTCCAGTTTATAGTGGCAATGAAACGGTGTTACTAAGTCGATTTGACCCAGAAACCGTAGTTCGTACAATTGAGGATCATCGTATTACAATGTGGTATAGCATTGCTCCAATGAATGGAGCGATCATGCAAATACCAAATATTGAACAGCGTGATTTTACTTCCCTTCGACTAAACCTAGCGACGAGTTTCGGGCTCCAAGTAACTGAAAAACTAGCAAATCAATGGAAAGAAATAACGGGCGGTTTGCTTTATGAAGCTTCTTATGGATTGAGTGAGACACATACATGTGACACTTTTATGCCAAAAGAAAACATTAAGTATGGGAGTTGTGGCATTCCGATTCATCATACTACCATTAAAATCGTCGGTCTTGAGAGTGGGGATGAGCTACCACCTTATGAAGAAGGAGAAATTATTATTCAAAGCCCTGGTGTGTTTAAAGGGTACTACAATCGACCCGAAGAGACTGCGGCTACGCTTAAAAACGGATGGGTTCATACAGGCGACATTGGTCACCTTGATGAAGAAGGATATTTGTATTTTAAAGGTCGAGTAAAAGAAATGATAAAGAGCTCGGGATATAGCGTTTTTCCAGAAGATGTAGAAGCACTAATGAATGAACATCCAGCCATTATGCAAACAGCTGTTATCGGAATACCTGATCAGCAAAAAGGAGAAATCATTAAAGCTGTTATTGTCCTTGACCCTAACGATTCAAATCGATCTATAGAAGAATTATTAGCATGGGCGAAAGCTCATATGGCAGCTTATAAAGCACCAAAAGTGATTGAAATTCGAAAGAGCTTACCCGCAACATCTTCAGGTAAAGTATTGAGAAGACTGTTAAAAGATAGATAAGGAGAGTGAGATTATGGAGAATATTGTAGAAGAGTTAAAGAATCGTAGAGTTTTTGCAGAGCGTATGGGGGGACAACATAAAATCGACGCGCTTCATGCAAAAGGTAAAAAGACAGCTAGGGAGCGAATTGCCCTACTAGTTGATGAAGGAACCTTTCTTGAACTTGGTAAATTAACGTCGTCTGATATTCCAGGACTCGAGGAAAAAAGTCCAGGTGACGGTGTGATCTGTGGAGTTGCTCGGGTAGATGGACGCCCGGTAGTAGTTCAAGCTGGTGATAAAACAGTATTTGCAGGTACAGAAGGTGCTGTCCATATTCGAAAAACAAAAGCTGCTCATGCGTATGCATTAAAGAGAGGTTTACCAATAGTTAATTTAAGTGAAGGGGGAGGTCTCCGAATGCCAGATGGAATGGGCTCTGATGGTATTAGTGATAAGCTTTTCCCTCAAGAAATGTTAATGCATCATCGTGAAGTTCCGATGGTCACAGCGATTTTAGGTGATAGTTTCGGAGGACCAACATGGCTAGCGGTGTCTTCGGATTTTGTGACACAGCTGAATGGGACGTGCATGGGGGTAGCTGGTCCAAGAATGCTTGAGATTGCAACTGGAGAGAAAATAACAGAGAATCAGCTAGGAGGTGTTGAAATTCATCATAAGCACACAGGTCAGATTGATCAATCTGCAGACTCGGAAGAGGAATGCATTGATCAATTGAAGTTATTCTTAAGCTATCTTCCCTCGCATAGTGAAGAGGAACCACCATTATGTCACAATGAGGATTCGCTCGAAAGGCGAGTTGATCAGCTACTTTCAATTGTTCCAGAGAAACAGAATCGTGCGTATAACATGAAAAAGGTGTTGAAAGAATTAGTCGATAACGGGGAGTTCTTTGAACTTAAACCCGAATTTGGACCTGCTCTCTTAACTGTTCTATCAAGAATAGGAGGAAGGACAGTAGGGATTATTGCAAATCAACCGATGAAATATGCAGGTGCTGCTGGTGTACAGGAATGTGAAAAGGCGACTGATTTTATCTGTATGTGTGATTCATTTCATATACCTTTGATTTTCCTTCACGACATTCCAGGGTTCCGAGTAAGTTCCGAAGCAGAAAAGAAAAAAATCCCGACGAAAATTATGATGTGGAATCAGGCTCTAGCGCAGTCCACGGTTCCGAAACTTTCCGTAGTCATCAGGAAAAGTGTAGGGGCAGCTTACGGGAATATGTGTGGCCCAACAATGGGAGCGGATTTTGTCGTCGCCTGGCCATCAGCAGAAATTAATTTTACTGGACCAGAAGTTGGTGTGAATGTCGTTTATGGCAGAGAATTAATGCAATCTGAAAATCCGAAACAGGATCGAGAGAAGCTTTTAGAGAAATGGAGCTTTGATAGTTCTCCTTATAAAGCAGCCGCAAAGCATTTAATCGATGATGTCATTGATCCAGGTGAAACGCGGGTGTTTCTTGCCAGAACCCTTGAACTGGCGTGTTATAAAAACGGTTCAAAAAGCAATAGAAATTTAGCTAATTGGCCAACAGGATTTTAAATTCTAACATTTGTATTGAATATTTTGAATAATAAATTTATACTTATTACAAGAACATACCAACCGGTTAGTTAGATAACTGGTAAAAGGAGCCAACAAATGATGAATTTTGACTATTCAGAGCGTTGCTTATCGTATCTTGAAAAATTAACCGCATTTATGGATGAGAATGTATACCCTAATGAAAAAGTCTATGAAGAACAGCTTTCAGCGCAAGATAGTAGGTGGTCTGCCATTCCACCAATTATGGAAGAGTTAAAACAGAAAGCGAAAGATGCTGGATTATGGAATCTTTTTCTTCCAGATAGTGAGTATGGCGCAGGTCTTACCAATGCTGAATATGCTCCTCTTTGTGAAGTAATGGGGCGTTCTATGATTGGGCCTGAAGTATTTAACTGTGCGGCACCTGACACTGGAAATATGGAAGTATTAGTCCGTTACGGATCAGCGGAGCAAAAGAAACAATGGCTTGAACCTCTTCTTTCTGGGGACATCCGCTCCTGCTTCTCAATGACAGAACCTGATGTTGCGTCATCTGATGCTACAAATATTCAAGCACGAATCGAACGTGATGGTGATGAGTACGTTATCAACGGAACAAAGTGGTGGTCGTCAGGTGCAGGTGACCCTAGGTGCAAAATTGCTATTGTAATGGGCAAAAACGATCCGAACGCATCAAAGCACGAACAGCAGTCGATGATTCTTGTTCCTCTTGATACGAAAGGCGTTACAATAAAACGTGTTCTTCCTGTCTTTGGGTATGACCACGCACCGCACGGACATGCTGAGATTGAATATAAAGATGTTCGAGTACCTGCTACAAACATGCTATGGGAAGAAGGAAAAGGTTTTGCAATTGCACAAGGGCGACTTGGTCCTGGTCGAATTCATCACTGTATGAGATTAATCGGTACGGCAGAGCGCGCACTTGAAGATTTATGTAAGCGCGTACAAGAACGAGAAGCGTTCGGGAAGAAAATATCTGAGCAAGGTGTTGTTCGAGAATGGATCGCTGATTCTCGTATTGAAATTGAACAGGCAAGACTTCTTACCTTAAAAGCGGCATATATGATGGATACAGTTGGGAACAAAGAAGCGAAAGCAGAAATTGCGATGATCAAAGTAGTGGCTCCTAATATGGCGCTTCGTGTTATTGATCGCGCCATCCAAGCTTTTGGCGGTGCTGGAGTTAGTGATGATTATACGCTAGCTGCTCACTGGGCTAATGCGAGAACGCTAAGACTGGCTGATGGTCCGGATGAAGTGCATCGTAGCGCAGTAGCAAGACAAGAATTGAAGAAGTATAGATAACGAGGGGGATATAGGATGAACGTTATGCAACTGTTTGACTTAACTGGTAAGACTGCGATTGTTACAGGAGGTGGAAGAGGACTTGGTAAGCAAATCGCAGAAGGATTTGCAGAAGCTGGAGCTAATGTAGTTATTTGTTCAAGGAAACGAGAGGCTTGTGAAGCTGTTAGTGAGGAGCTACAGAAAGCCGGAGTAAAGTCTCTAGCTTTTGAATGTGATGTAACGAATCAAGAGCAAGTTCAGCATGTTGTAGATGAAACGATGAAAGAATTTGGTCGCATTGATATTCTTGTCAATAACAGCGGTGCATCATGGGGTGCGCCAGTCGTTGAAATGCCACTTCAAGCATGGCATAAAGTTATGGAAGTTAATGTAACTGGGACATTTCTCTTTGCACAGGCCGTAGGAAAAGAAATGATTAACCAAAAAAGTGGAAAAATCATTAACATTGCTTCTGTCGCAGGTCTTGGTGGTGCTGATCCACGCTATATGGACGCGATTGGTTATAACACGAGTAAAGGAGCCGTTATCACATTTACAAAAGATCTTGCTGTAAAGTGGGGTGGCTATAACATAAATGTTAATGCGATTGCACCAGGATTCTTCCCTACAAAAATGTCGAAGGGATTGATTGATGCAGGTGGCGAAAAAATGTTAGAAACGACTCCACTTAATCGCTTTGGTTCAGATGATGATCTAAAAGGTGCAGCATTATTTCTAGCATCAAATGCTTCTAATTATGTAACAGGAGATATTTTAATTGTTGATGGTGGACAACATGCAATGTAATGGGGGAGGAAACTAATATGAAACGTGATGCAGTTATTGTCTCAAGCGTAAGAACACCTATTGGTAGGCAAGGAGGAGCGTTTGCTGGGATTCAAGCACACGAGCTTGGGGCAATAGCTCTTAAGGAAGCCGTTGCTCGAATCAATTTGGAGGTTGAATCAATCGATGATGTGATCTTTGGAAATGTTATTGGCGGTGGCGGAAATATCGCTAGACTGACAGCATTGCAGGCTGGTCTTCCGCTTTCTATACCAGGTTTAACAATCGATCGACAGTGCGGATCCGGACTGAATGCGATTAATCTTGCTGCACAGGCGATTAAATCGGGAGACGGAGACGTTTATATTGTCGGAGGGGCAGAAAGTATGAGTCAAGCGCCTTATTTAATGGAAAAGCCTTCAAAACCATATAGTACAATGCCACCACGCTTTATGAAATCCAGGCTTTCCCCTGATGAAATTGGAGATCCTCCAATGGGAATTACAGCCGAGAATTTGGCAGAGAAATATCAAATTTCTAGAGAAGAACAAGATGAGTTTGCACTAAGAAGTCAGGAACGAATGGGTAAAGCTATGGTAGAGGGATATTTTGACTCGCAGATTGCTTCTGTTCATGTTCCTGTTCGTAAGGGTGACCCAATTGAAGTGACAAAGGATGAACATCCTAGACCTGAAACTACTTTGGAACGGCTTTCTTCCTTGGCACCTGTCTTTAAGAAGGGAGGATCGGTGACAGCTGGATCTAGCTCAGGCTTAAATGATGCGGCATCCGCTCTCATTGTCATGTCGCGTGAAAAAGCAGGGCAGCTCGGTTTGAAACCACTTGCCGTAGTTAAAGGATATGCTGTAAGCGGAGTAGATCCTAATATTATGGGAATTGGACCTGTTCCTGCTACAAATAAAGTTATGCAGCAAACTGGATTATCTCTTGAGGAAATGGATTTAATTGAAATTAATGAAGCGTTCGCTGCACAGGTACTTGCATGTGATCGAGAACTTAACATGAACCATGATGTGCTGAACGTCAATGGAGGCGCTATTGCTCATGGTCACCCATTAGGTGCAACAGGAGCGATTTTAGCCACAAAGGCAGTTTATGAGCTTGATCGTAGAGATGGAAAATATGCGCTGATTACAGCTTGTATTGGTGGAGGTCAGGGGATCGCTACAATACTTGAAAGAGAATAAGGGAGGCGTAAAATGAGGCTGCAGGATAAAATCGCGATTGTTACTGGAGGCGGAGGAGGAATTGGAAGAGCGACTGCCATTCGCTTTGCAAATGAAGGGGCGAAAGTAGTTATCTCAGATATTCACTCTGAAACTGGAGAGGAAACTGTCGAACAAGTGAAGAAAATGGGAGGTGATGCCATTTTTGTAAAAACAGACACAGCAAATGAAGGAGATATGAAAGCGCTTGTAGAAGAATGTGGAAAGCATTATGGTGGACTCGACATTCTTTTTAATAATGCTGGTGTTAGTAATGAAGAAGTAAAGTTAGCTGATATGTCCGTTGATGAATGGGACCGTGTCGTGTCGATTAATTTACGAGGCGTTTTTCTAGGAATGAAATTCAGTATTCCGTTAATGGAAAAAAGAAATGGTGGTTCCATTGTTAATACATCTAGCCTTCTAGGACTAAAGGGGAAAAAATTCATGGCCCCTTACAATGCCTCTAAAGGTGGGGTGATTACATTAACGAAAAATGCTGCACTTGAATACGGAGGTAAGAATATTCGAGTGAATGCTGTGTGTCCAGGTGTTATCGATACGAATATTGTTACACCATGGAAGGAAGACGATCGTAAATGGCCCATTATCTCAAAAGCCAATGCGCTAAAAAGGGTAGGACAACCAGAAGAAATTGCAAACGCCGTGCTGTTTCTAGTCTCGGATGAGGCTTCATACGTAACAGGAACTAGCCTTCTTGTTGACGGAGGAGGATTAACGTTTTAATTATTCGGAGGTGTAAGCATGAACGAGCAAAAGAGTTGGTTTAAGCATTACCCTGAATCGATTTCCAGTACGATTGATATCCCGAACATTTCACTTCAAGATATGTTAATGAAAACAGTGAACGATTATCCAGATCATGTTGCGCTATCTTTCTATCAGAAAAAAATAACGTACCGTGAGCTTGGGCACTTTTCTTCAGCATTTGGTTCTGCGCTTCAGAATACCTCACAAATGAAACCAAAAGATCGTGTCGCCCTCATGCTGCCTAACTGTCCACAGTTTGCTATTAGCTACTATGGTGTATTAAGAGCAGGAGGAACCATTACACAAATTAATCCAATGCTCGTTGAACGCGAACTTCAGTACATATTAGCGGATTCAGGTGCGGAAACGATTGTGATCTATGATGCCCTTTATCCAAGATTAAAAGCGATACAGAATGAAACGAATGTGAAAAACGTTATTGTTGTTTCCCTTCAGCCTACTGAGGCATCTTTCGCTCCAGATATGACCTTCGACCAATTTATTCAAAGCTCAACTCAGCAACTAAACGAAATTTCTGTCGATCCAAAGGAAGAAATCGCCGTTCTTCAATATACTGGCGGGACAACTGGGAGATCAAAAGGAGCAATGCTCACTCATCGTAATCTAATTGCAAATGTAGAGCAAAGCCTTGAATTCTTTAAAGGAGAGTTTATCTTTGGTGAAGAGAAGTGCCTAACGGTCATTCCGTTATTTCACGTTTTTGGAATGACGTCTTGTATGAATTTATCAATTCGAATTGGTGCAGAGAGCGTGATTTTACCAAGATTCGATGTTGATGAAGTATTGAAGACGATCGAAACCGAAAAACCAACAATGTTTCCAGGCGTCCCAACGATGTATGAAGGACTTACAAATCATCCTGATGCAGAAAAGTATAATCTCGGTAGCATTCGGACCTGTAATAGCGGAAGCGCCCCAATGCCCGTTGGATTAATGAAGGAATTTGAGAGGAAAACTGGGGCCAAAATACTCGAAGGATATGGATTGAGTGAAGCTTCACCGACGACTCATGTAAATCCCCCATTCGGTGAACGTAAGCCTGGTAGTGTTGGAATTGGTTTTCCTTCAACGGATTATAAGGTTGTCGATCTAGGTGAAGGGAAAACAGAGCTTCCGTTTGGTGAGTCAGGGGAGCTGGTGATTAAAGGACCACAAATTATGAAAGGGTACTGGAACATGCCAGAAGAAACGGCTAATACATTGCGAGATGGTTGGCTATATACAGGCGATATTGCAAAGATGGACAGCGATGGGTATATTTCCATTATTGATCGCAAAAAGGACCTTATTATTGCTAGTGGGTATAATATTTATCCGCGTGATATTGAGGAGGTTCTATATGAACATCCTGCTGTTATGGAAGCTGTCATAGTAGGTGTTCCGGATCCTTATCGTGGTGAAACTGTCAAAGCGGTTATCGTTAAGAAGCCAGGAGCTGAATTAACAGAGCAAGAAGTTGTTTCTTATTGTCAGGATGAAATGGCTCCATACAAAGTGCCAAAGATCGTCGAATTCCGTAGCGAGCTCCCTAAAACTAGCGTAGGGAAAATTTTAAGAAGATCCATTCGCGATGAAGCACGTCAAGTATAGCTAAGGATGCTTCTGAGTAGCCTCCATATGATATAATCTTAATCAATGAACATTGATAGATTGAGAGGGTACTAGCATGAAACACAAACTGACTGTCAAAAGTATTGAGCTTTTTGAGAAGCAAGGCTTTAGTGAAACGTCAATTCAAGATATTGTCGATGCCATTGGCGTAACGAAGGGCACATTTTATTACTATTTTAAGAGTAAAGAAGAACTGCTGATGGATATTCACTCTTCTTATATCGACGGAATGATTAAGCAACAAAAGGAAATTTTAGAAGATGTGTCGAAAGATTGTAAAACTAAGCTATACGATATGGTGTACATGTTAATTCACAACGTCGAATTAGAAGGTCATAGTGCACGAGTTTTCTTCCGTGAGATGAAAAACTTGAAAGAAGAAAACTTAGCCGAAATTCTTCCAAAGCGTGATCAAATTCGCTATTACTTTCAGGATCTATTAAAACAAGGTGTTGAAAACGGAGAATTCAAAAGTGATCTCAATATTGGGATTGTGACGTTTGCCATTCTTGGCATTACAAACTGGACGTATCAGTGGTATAAACCAAACGGTCCAGTTTCAGATAAGGAAGTAGCTAGCATTTTTGTGGATATGGTACTAAACGGAATAGAGGAAAGCGAATAAGCTTTCCTTTCTCATTTCACTATAATGTAAACGCTTTCGATCAAAACATTCTAACCGGTTAGTTAATTAAGGAGGAAAAGGTATGAAAATCGATGAAGTCAAGAACATTACAGTATTGGGAGCAGGTTCAATGGGTCACCAAATTGGGATGCTTTGCGCACTTGGTGGCTATGAAACAACCATTCAAGATATCAATGAAAAAGCACTAAAAGAAGCTGGAGAAAAGCTTGAAGGAATTATGTCAAAGTGGGTTTCAAAAGGGAAGATAAGCGAAGAACAAAAATCAGCAGCATTTGAACGCCTGCAATTCACGACTAGTCTTGAAGAAGCTACTGTTCGAGCTGATTTTATCATTGAAGCAATTGTAGAGAAGTTAGACGTGAAACGAGAGGTATTTGAAAAGCTCGATCAACTAGCTGATCCGAATACAATTCTTGCTACGAATAGTTCAACGATTGTGAACTCGTTAATTGCGTCCGCAACGAATCGTAAAGATAAAGTTGTCAATATGCACTTTTTCTTCCCACCACTAGTGATGGATTGTGTGGAAGTTGTTATGAGCGATGCAACGTCGGAAGAAACAGCTAAGCTTACAATGGCTGTTTGTGAGCAAATTAATCGAACAGGTTTATTGTTAAAGAAAGAGATTTCCGGTTTTGTTGCGAATCGCATTCTTGGTGCCTTACAAAAAGAAGCGATGTATTTATATGAGGAAGGCATCGCTGATTTTGAAGATATTGACCTCATCTGTAGAAAAGCCTTAAATCATCCGATCGGTCCGTTTGAATTGATGGATTTATCAGGAATTGATGTAGGTTATTACGTGATGCAGCAACGCTATAATGAAACAGGTAATCCAGAGGATAAACCTTCAAAGGCGATAGAAGATAAAGTGAAAGCTGGAACATTAGGAAGAAAAACAGGTAAAGGCTGGTATGACTATACAAAAGAAGGAGTGAAGAATTAATGAAAATGGTAACGTATGAAATTCATGAGAAAACAGCGGTTGTGACGATTAATAATCCCCCTTTAAATGTGATGAGTAAGCAAGTATCTACAGAACTTTTTGAAGTATTTACAGAGTTAGAAGCCAATCAAGATGCTGTTGCAGTGATTTTAACAGGTGCTGGTAATAAAGCATTCATGGCTGGTGCAGATATTAAGGAATTTCCTGAGTGGATTGGACATACAGGGTTTAAAGATATCGTGATGGAAACTCATCAGGTATTAAACTATCTTGATCACTTTCCTAAGCCAACAATTGCGGTTCTTAATGGTTTAACATTCGGCGGTGGATGTGAACTTGCGATGACATGCGATATGCGTATTGCTGAAGAGCATGCTCAACTCGGACTTCCTGAAATAAAGCTAGGTCTTTTCCCAGGTGGTGGGGGAACTCAGCGGCTCCCTAGACTGATTGGAGAAGCAAAAGCAAAAGAAATGATGTTTACAGGAGAACCGATTTCTGCAGAAGAAGCCGATCGATATGGCCTAGTAAATCACGTTGTACCGTCGGGCCAGGGAATGGCTTATGCGCAGGGCCTAGCTGCCAAAATAACCGGACAATCTCTACAGGCTTTATCACGAATTAAGCACGCTGTGAATAAAGGAGCTCATCTTCCAATTGAATCAGCTGTTGAGCTTGAGGCGGAATTGTTCGAGGAAGTTTTCCAAACAGATGACATTAAAGAAGGCGTTCAAGCATTTATCGAAAAGAGAAAGCCTGCTTTTACTCATAAGTAATAGAAAAGAGGAATCGATATGAGCGTTCATACAAGTGTGAGAGTAAGATTTTGTGAAACGGATGCGCTTGGCCATGTTAATAACACAAGCTACTTTATATACCTCGAGGAAGCACGTGTACAATTTTTTGATTATCTAGGTAAACGTTCTGGAACAGATGATTGGCCATTTATTCTCGTTTCTACGAAATGTGATTTTCTAAAACAAGCTTATTTTAAACAGTCACTTCATGTAGAAACGACTGTTAAGCGAATTGGCACAAAAAGCTTTACACTCATGCACTATATAAAGGATACGGAGAGTGATGGTGTAGTAGCTGAAGGTGAAGCGACTGTCGTCTATTATGATTTTAAGAAACAAGTAAGCGAAGTTATACCGGATGAATTGCGAAGTAAGCTTGAGGAATCTTATCAACTGCTATAAGCGTGGTGTTTTTTAAGGGTAAATGACTGAATATTACGTAATCAGGAGAGTGGCGTATGACCTATTCACACGATACGATACCTGTCCGAGATGGAGAACAGCTCGATCTAAATAAACTAGAGAGGTTTATTAAGGAAAACATTGAACATCTGAGTGATGATCCTCTCATAGTTGAACAGTTTGGAACAGGTCACTCAAATTTGACGTATCAACTATCGGTTGGTGAGTGGGAAGCAGTTCTCAGAAGACCGCCTCTTGGTCCAGTTGCTCCAAAAGCGCATGACATGGAACGAGAGTATACGATTTTAAGAGAATTACATCCCGTTTTCCCACTAGCACCAAAACCATACATCTATAATGAAACTTTACTTGATGCCCCATTCTTTCTTATGGAAAGAAGAAGGGGAATTGTGCTTGACACCTCGTTTCCTGATGGCGTTCAACCTACTGAAGAGTTGTGCAGAAGGATCTCAGAAACGATGGTAGATACGCTAGTTGATTTGCACAGTGTTGATTATCAGAAGACAAATTTAATTAAAGTTACTCACCCTGATGGTTTCATGGAACGTCAGGTGCACGGCTGGATCAAACGATATAACCGCTCGAAAACAGATGATATTCCTGGTATTGATGAATTGACGACATGGATGGCTTCGAATATCCCTAAATCACAAAGCCCTACTGTGATTCACTACGACTATAAATTAAACAATGCGATGTTTGATCAGGAAGACTATAGCAAAATGGTAGGTTTATTCGATTGGGAAATGACAACTGTTGGTGATCCTCTGGCTGATCTTGGTGCCGCAATGGGGTACTGGTTGCAACAAGATGACCCAGAAATCTTAAAAAAGGGCATGGGTAAAGCACCGGTAACTGTTATGAATGGATTTATGACGAGAGAAGAATTTATTGCGTCTTATGCTACTAAATCAGGGCGTGATGTCTCGCAAATGAACTTCTATTTAACATTTGCTTATTTCAAACTTGCTGTCATTTGTCAGCAAATCTATTATCGCTGGAAAATGGGTCAAACATCGGATGAACGCTTTCGTCATCTTAATCAGTTTGTAGCGAGTTTAATTGCACATGCTCGTGACAATGCCAAAGTAAAGCGTTAGGAGTTCATATGGGAAAAATACATGTCGTTTTAAAAAAGGAAGATATTGATCAGGCAAAAATTAGTGAAGAAAAAATTGCGGTTGTGCTTGATATTCTTCTAGCAACATCAACCATAACCTCAGCACTTGAATTTGGTGCAGAACGGGTTATTCCTGTTCTAGATCAACACGAAGCATTGCAAGAAGCGAAAACGTTACCTGAAGGAAGTTATTTGCTTTCAGGTGAGTATGAAGGGCGAACAATTGAAGGGTTTCTAGATCCTAATCCATTGCAATTAAAGAAAGCTGTTAAAGGAAAAACGTTAATTTTATCAACTACAAATGGAACCGTAGCAATTAAACGAACGAGAGAAGCTAAACGAGTGTATGTGGCTTCGTTACTGAACGGTCATGCCATCGCAAAAAAGCTCAATGATAGTCACCGAGAGGAAACGATTGTGATTGTTTGCTCGGGTTCATCCGGCGAATTTGCCTTGGAGGACTTCTACGGTGCTGGATATCTTATACATCAAATGCTTACTACTCACGATTGGGAGCTTACTGATTCCTCACGTGCTGCTGTTTCATTTTATGAAGGTAGTTCGAAAAGCGGTGAGGACGTGTTACTTTCCTCGCGAGTCGGTGAAATGATTAAGAGGTACGGATTTGAAGAAGAAGTAAGTTTTGTTGCTTCCGAAGGGATTTTCTCAATCGTCCCTTATGTGAAGGCGCAAAAAATGGTGGTTCGAGAGGAGGTTCATCATGACACAAACCAAGTCTAGTCGTTCTGGTGCGGATTTTATGTTTCAACATTCTAGTTCAGAAGAAATATTCACACCAGAAGATTTTACCGATGAACATAAAATGATTGCAAAAACAGCTCACCAGTTTATTACTAAAGAGGTTGAACCGCATAGAGAATCGATTGAAAATCAACAGTTTGACAAGGTTGTAACTTTGATAAAAAAAGCTGGTGATCTTGGTCTTCTCGGTCATAGCATTCCTGAGAAATATGGTGGTCTTGGACTAGATAAAGTTTCAAAAGGGATTGTAGGAGAAGTGGTTGGCCGGACAGGTAGTTATGGCGTTGCTCAATCCAACCACACTTGCATCGCTACGCTTCCAATTACACATTTTGGAACGAAGGAACAAAAGAATCATTATTTACCGAAACTCGCTTCAGGCGAATACATTGGTGCTTACTGTTTAACTGAACCTAACGCAGGCTCTGATGCCCTTGCATCCCAAACCACGGCTATTTTAAATGAGGAAGGCACTCATTATATTTTAAATGGGACAAAGCTTTATATCACGAATGCGGTCTTTTCAGATACTTTTATTATTTATGCCAAAATAGACGGAAAGCACTTCTCGGCATTTATCGTAGAAAAGAATTTTCCAGGTATTTCTCTTGGGCCAGAAGAAAAGAAGATGGGTATAAAAGGATCATCGACAAGATCGGTTATTTTAGAAGATTGCCTAGTTCCAATTGATAACCTTCTTGGTGATAAAGGGAAAGGTCACGTTATTGCTCTTAATGTCTTGAATTTGGGAAGGTTTAATCTGGGATCTGCTTGTACTGGAGGAGCAAAACATGCTCTAGGACTGGCGTTACAACATACAAGTGAGCGTAAACAATTTGGTCGAACCATTGCCGGTTTTTCAGCTACTCAAGAAAAAGTAGCGATGATGATGGCTAAAATTTATGCTTCAGAATCACTACAATATCGGACAGCCTCTCTACTTGAAGGTGCGATGGAAGGTTTATATGACGAAGAAGACCACAGGATTGTTGGAAAGCAAATGATGGAGTATGCCGTGGAGTGCGCTATTTGTAAAGTATTTGGATCTGAAACGCTCGATCAAGTTGTTGATGAGTCATTACAACTTCATGGCGGGGCAGGATTTATTCAGGAATACCCAATTGAGCAGATGTACCGCGATTCCAGAATCAACCGAATTTTTGAAGGAACGAATGAAGTAAATCGTTTGTTAATACCAGGAAATTTATTTAAGAAAGCGATGAAAGGCGAAATTCTTCTTGAAGAGCACATTGAAAAAGCGAAGCAGGCATTAATGCAGCCGAACAATCGTTTATTAAATGAAGAAGCGGCTATTCAAAGCATACGAAATGTATTTCTTGTATGTGCAGGTGTAGCCTACAAAGAGCATGGTAAAGAACTGATGGAGCATCAAGAATCCCTTATGAAGCTTGCGAATATAGCGATTATGCTTTATGCAAGTGAAGCTGCAGTTCTCCGAGCATTTAAGAAGGATGGATCAGCCGGTGATTTGAAGCAGATGCTAGCTAGAACTTTCCTTGAAGAAGCTCTTTTGCAAGTAGAAACGTCAGCTCGCAAACTGGTTATGAGCGTACTCTCTCAAGATGAAAAGGAACAAACATTAGGATTAATTATTCAAGAACTTTCGAAATATGACTTTGGAAGTTCGCTAGAACGAAATCGACTAATTGCAAAACAAAGCTACAATAAATTAAAGTACGAAGTTTAGAAAGCGGTGAAAGAAATGGGAAGATTTTCAGGACGAACGGCAGTGATAACCGGGGGTGGCAGCGGAATCGGTGCCATGACTGCAAAGCGGATAGCGAGTGAAGGAGGAACGGTTATTCTTGTTGGCCGTACAGAGGCTAAGCTGTTGCAAACGGCTAACGAGCTTAAAGAACTTGAAGGAAAAGTTCTTACTTTTGTAGCTGACGTAACAAAGCAGGAACAAATTGATCACCTAACAACATTCGTTAAAGAAAGTACTGAAACTCTTCATGTATTAATTAATAATGCTGGAGGGTCTCAAGGTTCCCCCATTCTTGAAATGACGGAAGAAAATTGGGATCATGCACAAAATGTGAATTTAAAAAGTGTTTTTCTCGTTTCGAAGGCGCTGGGGAAATTAATGCTAGAAACCGCAAAGAAAGAGGAAGAAATGGTAGATTTCTCTATCGTGAACGTAGCCTCGTTATCAGGGCATAAGGCTGGTGCACAAATTCCTCATTATAGTGCAGCGAAAGCAGCCGTTATTAATTTTACAAGAGCACTGGCGGTAGAACTTTCCCCATACATTCGAGTGAATTCAGTTTCCCCTGGATTTGTTGAAACTCCGTTAACAGAAGACGGTTTGAAGAATGAAAGGTTTGAGGCGTCAATTAAGCGAAATACCGCTTTGAATCGAGTGGGACAGGCTGAAGAAATTGCAAACGTTATTTCATTTGCTGCTTCACCTGAAGCGAGTTATATGACTGGATCTGATCTATTAGTCGACGGTGGCTGGCTCATCGTATAAAAAATAAGGAGAGTGTTTAAAAATGGAAACAACAGTAAAAACGGATCATCTTAAAGTAAATGTACATGGTGCTGTGCTTCATCTTACACTTAATCGACCTGAAGCGCTAAATGCGTTTAGTCCCGAAATGATCTTAGGACTAACAAAAGCGATTCAAGATGCGAAAGAAAACGACGACATTCGAGTTGTTATGCTTTCAGGTGCCGGCCGTTCTTTCAGTGCCGGTGGTGATGTAAAAACGATGGGGGATACTTCTTCAACAGAAGTTTATGAACATATTGGTAAGTTAAATGAACTGGTTCTTACGATGAGGGACCTTGAGAAGCCGATTATTTCAGTTATTCATGGTTTTGCTGCTGGAGCAGGATTTAATCTAGCGCTCGCTAGTGACATTATTCTAGCAGCAGAAGATAGTAGTTTCGTATTAAGTTTCTCTCAGGTCGGATTAATTTCAGATGGTGGGGGACTATCTTTCCTTCCGCGTTTAATCGGTCCTTATAAGGCGAAAGAGCTTTTCTTCTCTGCCCAGCCTATTACTGCAAAAGAAGCGAAACAATTAAATATTGTAAATCAAACTTATCCTTTAGCTAGCTTAGAGGAAGAAGCAATGGCATATGCTGATAAGCTTTCTAGAGGCCCTGGTAAAGCATATGGTTTTATTAAAAAGATTGCCGATGCTTCACTCACTTCATCTTTATCTGAAGTGCTTGAACAAGAACGTATTACTCAGGCTTTAATGGTAACGACAGAAGATCACAAAGAAGGCGCAAATGCGTTTAAAGAAAAACGTGCTCCTCAATTTAAAGGTAAATAAACTTGTTAATCTGGATTGATGATTTCTTCAATCCAGATTAATTCCCACATCTTGAATTCTCTTCATAAGTCCGCCGTCCCCTTAGTCTGGATCCTATCTAATAGAGGAGGAATAACATGGAGCTCCTTTTCCAGCAGATTTTTAACGGACTTACAATTGGAAGCGTTTACACGCTTGTCGCCCTTGGTTTAACACTGGTTTTCGGTATTTTACATGTTCCCAATTTTGCTCATGGTGCTTTTTATATGGTGGGTGCTTACGTTACCTTAATGATGATGGTAGGTTTTGGTTTTCACTATTGGATCGCTATCATTGCATCGATTACTGTCGTTGCTCTTCTTGGAGTAGTGACGCAACAGCTTATTTTCAAAAAGTTAGAAGGCGCTGATGGGATGAGAATGATGGTTGCGGCCATTGGTATCCTTCTTTTTCTAGAAGCATTTGGTCAATTTATGTGGGGAACAGAATACCACAGAATGGACACCCCATATGGTTCTGTAGTTAACTTATTCGGTTTAACGGTAACTCTGCAAAGACTCTTAATTATCGTGGCAGCCGTGATCCTTATGCTTGCGCTTCATTTTTTCTTAACCAAAACAATGATTGGGGCAGCTATTATTGCCATGGCTCAAAATAGAGAAGGGGCCTTTCTAGTAGGAATTAATGCAAATCAGGTAGCATGGCTCACGTTCGCGATTGCTGGTGGTTTAGCGGCTGCAGCAGCTTCACTTGCTTCGCCAATTAATCTCGTATTCCCTACGATGGGAAACCTCGTCATCATGAAAGCATTTGTCATCATCATCATTGGCGGAATGGGGAGTATCCCTGGTGCCATACTTGGAGGTTATTTACTTGGATTAACGGAGAGCATTGGAGCAACGTACATATCCTCTGACTATAAAGATGTGATTGCGTTTCTCTTACTCGTTGTGATTCTCACAGCCAAGCCGACCGGGTTGTTTACTAAGGGGGTTCAGTAATGCTAAATGTTCTCTCAAAACGAACCCTTTTACTTTTGATAGCGTGTGTTGCTGTTCTTTTTCCGCTAGTTTTCCCAAATATGTATGTGCTGCAATTACTGACACTTGTGTTTATTTGGTCCATTGCAGTCTACGGTTTTAACATCATTTCAGGCTATGTGGGTTATTTATCTCTCGCTCATGCAGGATTTTTTGCAATAGGAGCATATGGACTTGGATTACTGACAACAAAAGCTGGAATGCCTTATTGGATGGCTTTATTTCTTGCTGTCGCGATCACCTCTATAGCAGGCGCTATTGTCGGTGTGGTTGCTCTTCGAACGAAATCTCATTTCTTTGCAATTTATACGATGTGTGTAGGCGTTATTATCTATCTCCTAATAGATAAATGGGATAGTTTAACTGGAGGAGTTCGAGGGTTAATTGGAATTCCCGCTCCTGGGAGTATCGGTCCCATCACTTTTGATACGTTAATATCTCAGTATTATCTGGCTCTATTTTTTCTATCATTTACGATTTTTCTTTGTTATCGCATCGTACATTCATTACTTGGTAGGACATTTATTGCGATCCGTAATAGTGAAGAGCTTGCGAAAACGATTGGTATTTCAATCATGAAAAATCAGTTGCTTGCTTTTACCCTATCAGCATTATTTGCTGGATTATCTGGGGCTTTGTACGCGTCTTTTATTCGGTTTATCGGCCCACAAATCTCAGCTATTACCGTTACGTTCGAGATGTTGATGTACCTTCTTGTGGGAGGGATTGGAACTCTAGCAGGTCCGATTGTTGGCACACTCATTGTCATCTCTCTTACTCAATCCTTGCAGTTTCTTGAAGAGTATCGAATGCTCATTTTCGGTCCTGTAGTTGTTTTATTAGTCTTATACTACCCTCGTGGAATAACAGGTAGTATTCAAGCGTATATGCAAAAAAAGCGACAGAAAAAGGTGAAAACCGCTAAGGAAAAGCGTGATGTTAAAAGGAACGTAGGGGAGGCAGGCTAATGTTTTTTTCAACAGAAGGAATCACGAAGCGCTTCGGGGGACTAGCGGCTGTTGAAGATGTGAATGTGTCTATAGAAAAAGGGACCATTACAGCAATCATTGGACCTAACGGCGCCGGGAAGTCAACTTTTTTTAACTTGATTAGTGGGATACACCCACTGACATCTGGAAGAATTAATTTCAAAGGAAAAGAGATTACAAAGTTACCTCCACAGCAAATTGCAAGACTAGGAATAGGAAGAACTTTTCAAACAACAAACTTATTTGAGCAATCGACTGTTCTAGATAATGTGCTGATCGGCCATAGGCTTCGTACCAAATCCGGAATATGGGATGCGCTTTTCCGTACGAAAAGAGAAAAAGATGAAGAAAAAAAGTCCTACGAAAAGGCATTAGAAGCGCTAAAGTTTGTTGAAATGATGCATGTTGTTGAACATCCTGTATCCCTTATATCACAGGAAGAAAAAAAGAGACTCGCTTTTGCTCTAGCTTTAGCGACTGATCCCGAAATGGTTCTTCTTGATGAACCAGCTGCCGGAGTGAATCCAGATGAAACAGATGGCCTAGCGTATTTAATGAGGAAGATGGCTGACCACGGCATTACGGTTTGTCTTATTGAGCATAAGATGCCGATGATTATGAGTCTAGCTGATCAAATTGTGGTCTTGAACCACGGGAAGAAAATTGCAGAAGGGCGACCAGAGGAAATTCGCCAAAATGAAGCTGTGATTCAAGCCTATCTAGGGGGTGCAGCGCATGCTCCAGCTATCCACAATTAACGTCAACTACGGTGCATCGAACGTTCTTCACCAGATTTCCTTAAATGTTAACAAAGGAGAAACGGTTGTTTTACTTGGAGCTAACGGGGCAGGAAAGAGCACTATATTTAGAACGATCAGTGGTTTGATGAAGCCAGTATCTGGTGATGTTCTATTTATGGATCGCAAGGTAACGGGAAAACCGCCTCACTCTCTTGTGAAGGAAGGCATAGTCCAGTGTCCTGAAGGGAGAAAGTTATTTCCACAAATGTCTGTCTATGAAAATCTGAAGATGGGTAGTTATGTTCATCGAAAGCATCGAAAGGAAATGGAAAATCAGTTAAAGGAGGTGTATTCTCTTTTTCCTATCTTATACGATAAGCGCCATCAAGCAGCTGGATCTCTTAGTGGTGGTCAACAGCAGATGCTTGCCATAGGTCGCGCATTAATGGCCAAGCCGAAAGTCCTTCTCCTTGATGAACCATCATTAGGTCTAGCACCATTGATCGTTGAGCAAATGTTCCACATTATCGAGGATATCAATGAGCAGGGAACAACGATTCTGCTGGCAGAGCAGAATGCAAATGCAGCACTTCAAATTTCTGATCGGGGTTATGTCATTGAGAGTGGCAAAATTGTACTAGAAGGAAGCAAGGAAGAACTTTTGTCTAATGATGAGATTCGAAAAGCTTATATTGGAGCATAATTGGAATCGATTAGTATAGGGGGATAACGATGAAAATTGGGATAAAGCTTTTTGTATTCATGATGGTGTTAATTGGACTGATGGTTGTGGGCGGTTGTGCGGCGGGGTCCGTTAGTAACTCCAGTAATTCAGAAGGATCTTCTAATGAAAATAAATCAAAAGATACTAGTACAAATGCAGATGCAACATCTTCTGCAGAGAACACGGTCAACATTGGGTTTAGTGGCCCACTAAGTGGACCTGCAGCATATTATGGGGAAAATACGTTGAGCGGATTAGAAATGGCCGTAGATGAGATTAATCAAGAAGGTTTCGAAGTGAATGGCAAACAATATGGCATTAACCTTGTGACATTAGACGATCAATATCTACCGAATGAAACAGGTACAAATGCGAGAAGACTTGTACAAGAAAATGATACGCCAATTATTTTCGTTCCTCATAGTGGAGGCGTATTCGCTACTCAAGTATTTAACGAACAAGAAGACTTTCTTATTGCAGCCTATACGAGTGAACCGAAAATTATGGAACAAAATAATTCGCTGACATTAGGGATTCCGCCAGCTTACAATGCTTATCCTGAGCCTTTTACAGACTATCAAATGGAGCGATTTGGAAAGAAAATAGCTCTTCTGCCTACTTCCTCTCAATATGGTAAAGATTGGACAGAAGCATTAAAGCCGGTATGGGAAGAAAATGGCGGAGAAGTTGTATTTGAAGGTTCTATTGATTTTAGTAAAGATACAGATTTCTTCTCCATCGTGACAAAAGCATTAAGCAATAATCCTGACGTAATGTTTGTAGGAGGACCTTCTCAGCCTACAGCGCTCGTGATTAAACAAGCAAGAGAGCTTGGTTTTGAAGGCGGTTTCATGCTGATGGATCAGTCAAAAATTGAAGAAATTGAGCCTGTACTAGGCGGGCTTGATCAGTTAGAAGGTACGATAGGTGCTCTTCCAATTATTGATAGTGATGCTCCAGGGGCTGAGAATTTTATTAGTCAATACAAAGAACGATTCGAGCGGATTCCAACTGCTGAAGGTGCATTTAACTATCAAGCGATGCATGTCATCGTAAATGCGATGAAAGAAGCCGGGTCAGTTGACGATCCAGCCAAAATCATCGAAAGCATGGATGCAGGCGTTCAATCACTTCCCGACGAGCAAATGGTTTGGCATTTAACTGGCATTTATAACGGTGGTGCATTTGACTGGAAACCAGCTATCGGAGCTGTTGAAGACGGAAAAGTAGTTAAGATAGAAAATTAAGTGGACTTGAAAGGGGATCGAAAAAATGCAAACAAATCATTTTAAATTCTGGCCTAAACGAGTACCATATTCACTTACCGTTCCTGAAACGACTATCTATGATAACCTCGCTGTTTCTGCCAAAAGATATCCGAATAAAGAAGCAATAATTTATTACGGAGCAACACTAACATACAAAGAGCTACTAGCGGAAGTTGATCGTACGGCTGCTTTTCTTGAGCAGTTGAAGGTCACTGAGGGTGAAAACGTTCTTCTTTTCATGCAGAATTCTGCACAGTTTGTCATTTCCTATTATGCGATCCTAAGAGCGAATGCTGTCGTTGTTCCCATTAATCCAATGTTAACAGCAGAGGAACTCTCTTTCTATATTAAGGATTGCGATATTAAAACCGCAATCGTAGGTCAGGAGCTCTATGAAAAGGTAGAACCTTTAGTAGGGTCAACCACACTTACTAATGTTATCACGGCAGCTTATTCTCACTATGCCGGTAACGAAAGCGATATACCAGCAGAAGTTTCACTAGAAGCTAGAAGAGTGGACAAGGCGAATCATTATACGTGGGAAGATGTAGTCAATCACCAATATTCACCTGGAGAATATGTAAGATCTATTCATGACGTTGCGGTCATGCCCTATACATCTGGTACAACTGGTCTTCCAAAAGGATGCATTCATCCAAACCGCACGCTTCAAGCAAATGCTGTAGGAGCATCTCAATGGATGAATATCACAGCAGATGGCATGCATCTTGTAACGCTACCTTTATTTCATGTGACAGGTATGCTCCATAGCATGCATGCCCCCATTTATAGCGGGGCTCCAATGGTAGTCATGACACGTTGGGATCGGGATTTGGCTGCTAAATACATTGAAAAATATGAGGTTGCTAACTGGGTTAATATTAGTACAATGCTGATTGATTTTCTATCAAACCCTAATCTACCAAACTATTCAATTTCATCACTAAAAATACTAGCTGGGGGCGGTGCTCCTTTACCAGCAGCTGTTGGGGAGAAATTATATAACTTAACAGGCTTACGATTTATAGAAGGGTATGGTTTATCTGAAACGATATCTCACACTCATTTCAATCCACCTGATTTTCCAAAACTTCAATGCTTAGGCGTTCCTTCATTCGACGTGGATGCTCGTGTAATCGATCCTAATACAATGAAAGAGCTTGGACCAGGTGAGCCAGGTGAAATCGTAGTGAACGGCCCACAAGTGTTTGATGGATACTATAATCGAGAGGATGAAAATCGCAATTCGTTTATAGACCTTGATGGGAAGTCTTTCTTCCGAACGGGTGATATAGGACGCTATGATGAAGAAGGATACTTTTTTATGATTGATCGCGTAAAGCGAATGGTCAATGCTTCGGGTTTTAAAGTGTGGCCAACAGAAGTCGAGTCAATCTTATATAAGCACCCAGCTGTTCAGCAAGCTTGCGTTGTCGGTGTTCCTGATCCTCGTCGAGGTGAAACAGTTAAAGCTTTTGTCATTCTAAATGAGGGTGATAAAGGAAAAGTCACGGAAGAAGAGATTATCGAATGGTCCAAAGAACAAATGGCAGCTTATAAATATCCAAGAATGATTGAGTTTATGGATGCATTTCCAACTACGAGTAGTGGAAAGATTTTATGGAGAAAACTCCAGGATAACGAGCGCCAAAAAGCAGAAGGAGTGAAATAATATGGGGAAAACAGTAGAAACAGTGACGGGTCCAATTCCGGTAGAGCAGCTCGGGAAAACGCTAGTTCATGAGCATTTTGCATTTGGTTATCCAGGTTTTAGTGGGGATGTTTCTCTTGGAGCATTTGATTTTCAAGAAGCACTTCAGGTAGGTATATCAGTTGCCGAAAGTGTCATGGCACACGGTGTGAAAACGGTAGTGGATCCTACGCCGAACGAGTGTGGTAGAAATCCGGAACTTCTTCGAACAATATCAACTGAAACAGGACTACAAATAATTTGTGCGACCGGATACTACTATGAAGGGGAAGGTGCGACCCCTTATTTCAAATTTAGACAGGGTCTTGGAACGGCAGAAGAAGATATTTATGAGATGTTTAGCAAGGAAATTTCGGATGGGATTGGAACAACTGGAATTAAGCCAGGGGTTATTAAACTAGCCTCTAGTAAAGATCAAATTACAGATTATGAAATGATGTTTTTTAAAGCCGCTGCACGTGTTCATAAAGAAACGGGCATTTCAATTTTAACGCATACACAAGAGGGGACAATGGGGCCTGAGCAAGCACAGCTTTTGATTGAAGAAGGTGTCCACCCACAATCCATCATCATTGGTCATATGTGTGGAAATACAGATGCTGCTTATCATTTGAAGACATTAGAAATGGGGGTGAATATCGGTTTTGACCGCTTTGGCATACAGGGACTCGTTGGTGCTCCTTATGATAAAGAACGTCTTATTACATTAATTGGATTATTGAATAGCGGATTTGAAAACCAAATCATGCTATCACATGATACCGTAAACTATTGGATGGGGCGCCCACCAGTTCTTCCAGAGGCAGTGGAAAAAATCATGGCTAATTGGCAACCAGCGTATATTTTTGAAGAAATCATTCCTAAATTGAAGGCAGTTGGAATATCCGACGAAACGTTGACGATTTTATTTGAAGAAAATCCAAAGAAATTATTTTCCTCAGAAGCAAAAGTAAAAGCATAAGAAAAAGCGAGGGTGAATCCTCGCTTTTTCTTATGGTGGTTTATTTTTTTTGAATTTCGTACGGTTTTATTAAACGATAAAGCGTCTCTGTATAAGGAAGTTTCAGCTTTACCTGCTCAGCAAGACGAAGTGCCCCTCCTTGAAGATGCTCGACTTCTAGCTTGTTCTTTTTTCTTTTATCTTGATGCATGGAAGAAGTCGCTTCGTAAGGAAGGGATTGGAATGACTTCATGCGGCGATCAATATCTTCTTGATTGATGTGTATGTCATACTGTGATGCAAGTGTTCTGATCTCACTCATCACATTTTCAACTAGTTTGAGGGTTTCGGGGACATCTCTTATGATGCCCGTGTGAAAATCCCCAGCAGTAGTTACACCAGACATCGCTGAAATGAACATATACTTTTTCCACATCTCTTCTTCGATGTTTGAAGTTAATTGAGAATTAAAATTCGCATGCTCATTCATTTTGCTTATTGAAGCACAGATCTCTTCTTGAGAAGGGTGGAGCGGACCGAAGATTAGGTCATGTAGTTCACTCGTATGTTGTACGTGCCCTTGGTCATCAAGAGTAGCAATAATGTATGATAATCCACCGAGTACTGATTCTTCACCGAGTTCATCTTTGAGGATGGAAATATGTTCAATTCCATTTAGTATAGGAAGAACCTTTGCTCCTTTCGCAACAAACTCCTTGAGAACTGGAAGACTATCTTCAAGGTGATATCCTTTAACGCCCAGAAGAACAAGGTCAACGGAAGATACTTCAGACGCATTTGTAATGAGTTTAGGAGAGCGCACCTTCGTATTACCTTTTACACTTATTACTTGCAGCCCTTCTTGTTCAATTTGCGCTTTTCTTCCTTCACGAACATAAAAGGAGACGTTTTCACCAGTTTCAGACCATCTTGACCCGAAATATGTACCAAGTGCACCAGCACCAAAAATTATAATATTCATAAGCATCCTCCTTGTCGAAATCTTCTTTCTAATAACACTCTACTTATTCTTACAATTAAATTCAAGTAGGGATAAAAGGAAATGACAACGTTGTCCAGAAATTAGCTATAAGTGACCGAAAAGGTAGAAAGGGTTGATTAACGTGAAGATATTATCACAAGAACGTTTTGAAGCAGCGTGTTCCTTTGTACGTAATCATGCGAGGCCGGTTGATCGAGAGTATTATGCTTTTTGGAAAGGAAATGGTGATAAAGAAAGTGTGCTAAATGAACTGGAAGAATTTCGAAATAAAGATGGGGGATTTGGGAACAATCTTGAACCAGATTTTCGCCTGAAAGAGTCTTCTCCTATGGCCACCTCAGTTGCTTTTCAATACATGAGTCAGCTTGACCTCGATTCTGATCACCCGTTTGTTAAGGATGGTCTTCACTATTTGAGAAGTACATATCAAGTTGATAAGCAAAGTTGGCAAGCTGTACCTCATTCAGTGAATTCAGTGCCACACGCTCCGTGGTGGAAGGTAACGGAAGGAGAAGTCGCTTATTCTGCCAATCCCGATGCAGAAATTGTAGGGTATTTTTTACACTATGGGAGTAATTATTCGATCACTTCAGAATCATTGGCTAGAGTGATGAATCACCTGGATAGCCTAAATGAATACGAAATTCATGAGGTACAGTGCTATCTTCGTTTAGCTCAGTTAGCTGGTGGTGAGATTAACAAAAAAATTCACGAGAAAATTAAGCAGAAATTGCCATATATCATAGATCGTCCTGAAAAATGGGATCATTATGGTGTACAACCCGTTGTTCTTGTTGAGTCTGATCAATCTCCTTTTGCTAAAGAGCTCAATCAAGAGCTTCAAGTGAATTTGGATTATTTAATTCAAAAACAACTTTCTAATGGCAGTTGGGAACCAAGTTGGTCATGGGGACAATACGAAGACAGTTGGGAAGGCGCAAAAAAAGAATGGCAGGGATTTTTAACAGTTCAGAACTTAATAACACTGTCAAAATTCGGTCGTATTGAAAGTTAGTCTGTTTAGAATGAGGGATATAACGGGAACATAGTAGAGAATCAATGATTGAGAGGAGTTTTCTACTATGAAAGCAGTTGTTATTGAACAGTATGGAGGAAAAGATCAGTTAGTTGAAAAAGAGGTAGCCTCACCTTCTCCAGGAGAAAACCAGGTTGTTGTAGAGAGTTATGCAACGTCGATCAATCCAATTGATTGGAAATTGAGGGAAGGCTACTTGAAAGAAATGCTACCTTTTCAATTTCCAATTATCCTTGGTTGGGATATTGCAGGTGTCATAAAAGAAGTAGGCTCAGCCGTAGAAGGTTTCAAAGAAGGAGATCGAGTATTTGCAAGGCCAGCAACAACTGCAAGTGGTACATATGCAGAAGAAGTCGTGGTAGATGATCATTTGCTTGCCTTCATTCCAGATAATATTTCTTATGAAGAAGCAGCATCGGTTCCGCTTGTAGGTTTAACCGCATGGCAGTGCTTAATTGATTTCGCTGATCTTCAAAAAGATGAAAAGGTGTTAATTCATGCTGGGTCCGGTGGTGTCGGTAGTTTTGCCATCCAGCTTGCAAAACACAAAGGGGCATATGTTGCGACAACAGCGAGTGGCAAAAACGAAGCCTATCTAAAGTCACTTGGAGCAGATCGAGTTATTAATTATCGTGAAGAGGACTTTTCAGAAGAATTAGAAGAATATGATGTAGTTCTTGATACGATGGGTGGCGAAATCCAAGAAAAAAGCTTTACAGTTCTCCGTGGCGGAGGTCGATTGGTTTCGATTGTAGGAGAGCCTGATAAAGAGAAAGCCAAGGAAAAAGGCATTCGCTCAGGAAATGTATGGCTTGAACCAAATGGAGAACAGTTAAATGAAATTTCTTCATTGATGGAAAATGGTCATATTAAAGCGACGATCGGTCACCGTTTCCCATTTAGTCAAGAAGGCATTCAGGAAGCACACGAACTAAGTGAATCACATCATGCTAAAGGGAAAATTGTTATTTTGTTTGATAAAGAATAAGGGAACAGCGGCTAATATGCCGCTGTTTTTTTACGCAAACAAAAAATTTCATATACCGTATTTATAATAAAAAATATAAAGATGGTTTATAAAAGTATCAATTATATAAATGATAGCAAGAAACAAAATAAAAAATCCGGAACTATTTGTCCCGGATTTACTAATTTAGAAAATAATATGTGCCATGACTACAATAATAGGTAAAGAAATAATCGTACGTTCAATGAAAATAATAAATAGGTCAATAAAACGTACAGGAACTTTTGATCCTAAGAGCAAGCCACCAACCTCAGACATATAAATTAGCTGAGTAACAGACAGACTAGCGATAACAAAGCGAGTAAGATCGCTTTCGATATCTGCACCAATTATGGCTGGTAAGAACATATCTGCAAAACCTATTACCATAGTTTGAGCTGCTTCAGCGGCTTCAGGAACTTGCATTAAATTTAGAATAGGAACGAACGGAGCACCAAGGTAACTGAATAGTGGTGTTGTTTCAGCAATAATTAAAGCAATGGTCCCGATCGCCATAACAATTGGAATAACGCCCATCCACATGTCGAGTACATTTTGAAATCCGCCTTTGATAACGTTCGAGGCACGATTATCTACCGCTGTTCTTGTTGCTTGGATTACTCCCCACTGAAAACGAGATTTGCCTTCAGGTATCGTATCATCAGGAGCATCTGCTTCTGTTTCGTAAGTAGTATCGGATTTCCTCGAGAGGGGTGGGATTCTCGGCATAATAACAGCTGCCACAACTCCAGCTAATACGATCGTTAAATAATATTGTAAGAAGTATTCCTCAAGTTTCATTTGTTGCAGTACAACAATACTGAAGGTGATCGATACTACTGAGAATGTTGTGCCAATTACGGCTGCTTCTCGTTTCGTATAATAACCATCTTCATATTGTTTACTCGTTAAAAGAACACCGATTGTACCATCACCCATCCACGAAGCAAGACAATCAATTGAAGAACGACCTGGTAGAGTGAAAATCGGACGCATTATTTTCGTAAGAAGGGTTCCACAAAATTCCAATAAACCGAAGTTTAGTAGAAGAGGTAAGAAAAGCCCCGCAAATAAAAATACAGAAAAAAGAATAGGAATAAGATCATTTAGTAATAATCCTCCAGTTGCGTCTGACCAAACCCATTCTGGACCGATTTTAAATAGTGTTAATATCGCGAAAATCATACCCAGAATACGAGCAAGTAACCAAATACCTGATACTTGTAATAGACTTGTCAGGAAAGAACTCTTCGTAATCCAATCAGGTTTAGCTACTACTGCTAGGAAACTAAGTACTGCTGTAATTGTAATAACAATGGTCATAATTGCGGGAAGAGAGAAAGGGATAGCTGTCCCAAATAGGGCCTGGAGCCAACCAGCTAGTTTTGCTATTGGAATCGTAACACCTTCATCATTTGGTATGGGAATCATGAATAAGAAAATACCAATGAGAGATGGGATAATAAATTTTAATAATCCTTCTGAAGTTACTTTTCTTTGATGAGTACTGTTCACGTAGTGTCACCTCTGTCGTTTTGCAACGGATTTTCTATCAACTAAAACGTATTTTTATAAAAACATAGTTATGAATATAACATATCAACCCCTTTTATGTAACATGAAAATACAAACTCTTGAATAGAAAAAGTGTTCAGAAAAGAGCGACCAATTGCATTATATCTTGAAAACGCTCACAATAAAAGAGTGAAACAGATATATATGACGCTTCCTTCAAATTAATCAACCTTAAAACTTGAGGAAGGAACGATCATATGTAACTATTCCAAAATAAAAAGACAGGGATCTGCTGATCCTTGTCTTTGACAAATTTATCTATTGATTTATTTACTTTAAATAGTCAAGGAACGTTTATACGTATCTTGGAGGATTGTCAAATTCATAATGTTCTTCAAAAGTTGACCCAAAGAAACAGGATGCACATTTGCGATAGCCTTTTTGTCTAAGAAAAACGAGAAGTTCTTCTTCATGGTTGGCTTCAGAACGATCTTTGATCGGCGTCTCGGGTAAATGACATTCATCACCAGCGTAGGCTGTCCTATGGACAATTTGTTTTTGGTGGTCAATCATGTATTTTCCCATATATGTTTATCAAGTCCCATCTCTAATAAGTTCCTCTAAGTGTAACACAATCATCTTGATATTGATACAACCTAAACTTATTATTATACCCTAAATTGGGGAGAATTATTACTGTTTATGCGTATTTTTTTAATGTTTTTTGAATGATCAACAATCAGGCATTCACTCTAATGCGAAAAGTACCGATAGTAGTAGGGTTAGGAGTTTGCATAAGTTATAGAATGAAGCGTGTACTGGAGGTTAAAAAGATGAATTTCATTATCAAACATGATGAGTTAAGTATTCGTTATCTTCAAGAAGGGGATGAACTCTTTCTATTAAAGTGGTTAACAGATCAACAAGTTCTTGCTTATTACGAAGGAAGAGACCGGCCATATACAAGAGAAAAAGTTTTGGAAGATTTTTTTATAGAAGACGATGAAGTAAGATGCCTTGTGTTGTTTCATGATATTCCGATCGGATACATACAGTTTTATTTGTTAGCAGAGGTAGAGGGGATCAAGCTCCCTGATCAGTCATATGGCATGGACCAGTTTATCGGGGAAACCTCATATTGGAATAAAAATATTGGGAAAAAGCTCATTCGATCAGTTGTGCATTATATTGAAAAAATTTTAAAAGGTTCTCTTGTTGTTATGGATCCACAGCACTGGAATAAGAGGGCGATACGGTGTTATCAGCAGGTAGGTTTTGCGAATTTAGGTATCCTTCCTAAACATGAATTGCATGAAGGTTCTTGGAACGACTGCATCCTAATGGCTTATGATTTTGCTGGATACCATATTTTGCCCATTAATCATTGTAATAGAGAGACGTTGTCCCGATTGTTTGTTCAGTTGTGGGGCAGCACAGAAATGGTGATCTCTACCGGAACGTATATTTTACATGAATTAGATGGATTCATAGCTTATGATTCAGATGGAGAGATAATAGGTGTTGCGACCTATCGATTGTATGAAGATCACGTTGAAATCATTTCACTTGATAGTTTGATTGAAAAGGAAGGGATTGGCGGTCGGTTATTGATGAGAATAGAGCTTGTGGCAGTCGAGAATGGATGTTCCGAAATGAAGGTGATCACAACCAACGATAACCTTAGCGCTTTTGAATTTTATCAGCGAAAGAGATACAGAATGAAAGGTGTTGCTAGGGGAGCGGTTGATTTAGCTCGTCAAGTAAAGCCCGAGATTCCATTAACCGGCCATCAAAACATACCTATTCATGACGAAATACTCCTTAGTAAAAAGCTCTCTTCTAATAAGCATCGTAATTGATAAGACTTTGGTTGAAAGGGCGAGTGAGGATTGGAAATAAAACGAGTGAAAAATAACCGATTATCAGAAGAAGTTCTTGAAGAATGGGACACTAAATTTGTACCTGATTATGATCTCTTATTCTTTGAAAATAAACCGACGAAATTCACAGCTGTTTCTAGAGAAGATGGATACTCCCAATTAAGTCTTGATGAGCGAACGTCTTTCTTAACATGGAATGTTCATCCTCAATGCAAGTGGATTGCAAAGGTATCGAATGGATCATTTTTATCACTTCATAAAGACGTGCAAATAGAACTTCTTCTCGGTCAAGTAGCAAATGGACGTGGTTTTCATTTTAGATTTCGGGAGCTCTTAGAGATTAATCCTGATACGCGTGACATTTTGGAGGAAATCTCACTAAACTATGAAGGAGAAGAAATCGTAGTGTTTCAAGGTTGGAGTTGGAAGCTGCTACCTATTTCCTTTAGGTATAAGCTGCTAGAAAGCATTTCAAAAAGATTCGTTTCATCTCATTCCATACAAATAAACGAAGAAGTAACAACAAATCCAGCCTTGGTTAATGCCTTTACGGGATGCAACGGGCCGAATTGTTTTGCATTTACATTGATGAATCTTGAAAAGGAAGCTGCTCGAAGAACACACATAGCACAATCCTGGGTAGTGGGCTATGAGTTTCTTTCCTCTTTAGAATCGTATGGATATAAAAAAGTGAGCAGTCAAAATACCGTGGATTCTGAAGATGTACTTGTTTGGTTCAACAACGACACGCCTGTTCATGGTTGTTATGCGATTAATGAGACGGTTTTGTTAAATAAAAATGGTCAAACGATGTTCCATCCTTATCAATGTCAGTCTGTGCAAAATGTATTGGATGATTGGTCTAATAAAGGATTTAAGCTAATCATTTATAGAAAATAAACAAGCCCCGGACGAAAGATCGTCAGGGGCTTGTAAAGCGATTTATGCTTTTGTTACGTTAGCTGCTTGTGGTCCGCGGTTACCTTCTACGATTTCGAAGTTAACTTCTTGGCCTTCGTCAAGTGTTTTGAAACCTTCACCATTGATTGCAGAGAAGTGTACGAATACGTCGTCTCCACCTTCAACTTCGATGAAACCGAAACCTTTTTCAGCGTTGAACCATTTTACTTTACCGTTTTGCATAAAAAATTGCCTCCTAATGTACCTCATCGTACATAATTTAAAATTCACCATTTACCATTGTAATACGTTTACATTAAAAAACTGCAGCTTTTTAAGAGGATTTAACTTTGTTACCCTCTTTCGAAGCTACAGCTAATTTAAATCCTAAATATATTAATAGTAAAATGGTTTAAATATATAATAGCACCGCCTCTTATAAATTGCAAACCATTCTGGAAATTTATTTACCGATTCATTAGACTGGATCCCAGTTTTGCTCGCCTTTTGTTGATTTGAATTGGAAGAGTTGATCCTATCAGTGCGACAATAGCAGATCCGATGAGAATACCTTGAATGCCGCTCGTTGCAAACAAGGTTAATAAGGTGAAGACAACTAAATCAAATACAGAATCTAATATAGATAGCAAAGAGATCGTAGTTGCTCTTATGTGAGAAGGGATGAGGTCATTGCTCAACTTGGAATAAATCGGATATCTAATGGCGCCTACCCATCTTAGAAACAAGACAACAAACAAAATAACCCAGAGCTGATTCTGGAAAATTGCAGCGACGACTAGCCCGCATGCTGAAAGAAAACCAGAAAAGTACATAAGCACCTTATAAGAGAAATTCCTATGAAGCATATTGATACTTCTAGATGATAAGAATGCGAGTAATGCACCAACAGCATAAATAGGCCCAATGATGTAGACAGGCAGACCAGCATTAATCATCAATGGCTGATCAAATTTTTGAAACACCGCAACGGTAGGAATAAAGACGAGCGTAAGGTTTAGGAACAGGAATAACAGTTGAGGTGCTTTCTTAATCACCTGAATCCCTTCAATTACATTTTGTAAAGATGTCCCTTTAACTTCTACCTTGCCTGATGGTTCATGGATGAATAACAAGAGAATGAATTCAATAATATAAGAAATGATGCTGAAGAGAATAAGTAGCTGAAATTGTTCGCTCTGTAAATCTTTAGCAAGAAATGATCCAACTAGAACAGCAATCATCATAGCTATAAATCCCGCTGATTGAATTTTCCCCATGACTTCATCCATTTTGTGATGGTTTTTATCTTTCTTTAATGACTCATAAATTAATGCTTCGTCTGCACCAGAAAAAAAGGTGACCGATAATCCATTTAAGATGCTAAACAGCATAAACATTGTTAAGCTATCTGCCATTAAAAGAATGCCTATACTGCTTATCTTGATGATGGATCCTATTAGAAATGCATTTCTAGCTCCATATGCATCCGCGAAAACTCCAGTTGGGATTTCACCGATGAAGACAGCACCGCTCCAGCACATCAAGATAATGAGGATATCAGCTTCGTTTAAGCCGTTTTTTACATAAAAAAGCGTAAGAACCGGTTGCAAAAAACTGATGGTACCAAAAAAGTTCACCCAGAATAAAAGGGTAAGATTTCGTGTTGAATGAGATGACATGTTCCTCCAACTTTCATTGTAAGTTCCGACAATAGAAAGATAGGAGGGGGTACAGTTAAATTAAAGTCATACGTCCCTCCCGTTTGATGAGATTAATCGTAGGATTTTTGACATATTGAAATCTCCCTTCAGTTAATTAAGAAAATTATAACAAATAGATAAAATAGAAGCGAGGCTATTAATAAACAAAATATGTAAATATAGAGCGGGTTGGATAAAGAAATAGACCACTTACGCAAAAATGACGAAAGAAGAATTGATCGCAGAACTTCAACCAGAGTTGCCGGAACTATTCCGTAAATGGGAGGATGATATTCAAACAGCTTTGTTGGATCGTGATACAAGTCCTGTTTTGTATCGTGCTGTCGGTAGCGAGATTCGCAACATGGTTTTTAGTGCCAATCAATTAGACAAGTCGAATTTCACAAATCTTCCTCTTACTGTCATTGGAAGAGATGGAGAAAATGCTTCCAAACAGCAGATAAAAGCAGGGACTCCTGCAAATGAAGCTGTCACTTTTGAGGAAGTTTGGGAGGAACTGATTTTCGAACAAGCGCAACTCGCTACTGGTTCACGATACATAAAGGCAAAAGGATCGGGGCATAATATTCCTTATGACTGCCCTGAGCTTGTAATAAAAGAGATGTCTTGGCTCTCACAAGAGCTTTGAGCGAAATAGTTTTTCTCTGCTCATACATCTTCTATAATAGAGATATACCATAAATTGCAAAGGGGAGAACTACATGGCAATTGAAAACCCGACTCGAGAAGAAATCGGCAAGATTCTAAAAACAAATAAGCGAATTGCCGTCGTTGGTTTATCAAATAATCCAGGACGTACTTCATTTATGATCTCGCAGGCCATGATGGATGCAGGTTATGAAATCATCCCGGTTAATCCAACAATTGATGAAGCGCTCGGCATAAAAGCGGTAGATTCATTGAAAGATATTAAAGGTCACGTAGACATCGTGAATGTATTTAGAAGAAGCGAATTTCTTCCTGATATTATGAAAGAAACCGTGGAAATTGGTGCGGACGTTTTCTGGGCACAGCTTGGCGTAATGAATGAAGAAGCTTATGAATATGGGAAAAAGCATAATATGAAAATGATTATGGATCGCTGCATTAAAGTTGAACATGCGATGACGAAATAGGGCGTTGATACGCCCTTTTCTTATGAGGTAAGAAGAAAAATTAATGTCACCTGCGCACTTATCGTTAATTGTCCAGGTTGTATTTGCGTACTTTGAACTTCGCTAAACATGCGAGGTGATGGTGCTACAGAACCAGTTTCAATGATTCGGTGTGGTGTATTTGGTAGAGAGATATGGAGAGACTGAGCGATTGTTTGAGCTTTTTGATTGGCTTTTTCCAAAGCGGCACTTAACGCTTTCTGATAGTAAATATCTGGGTCTTTTATCTCAAAACGAATATCTGAGATGACATTTGCGCCAGAATTTACCGCAACGTCAATGACTGCTCCTGCTTTCTTCACTGGCTCAACTGTAACTGTCAGTAAGTGTGTAACTTTGTATCCGAGAAAGATTTTAGTGTTGTCTTCATACCGGACGTTTTCTTCGATCCTGTAATCAGACGTTTGAATGCTTTCTGTCGGTATTCCGATTGATCGCAAAGACGATACAATCGCAGCGATTATTTCTGCGTTTTCTTCTTGAGCTTCCGTAACCTGCTTAGAAGTTGTGGTAGCACCTGTAATGATAGTGGCGATATTAGGAGTTGCACTCACTTCACCCGTTCCAAATACTGTTATTGTATTGTCGCATTGACACTCACTATTTATACTTTCATTCGATTTTGTCATTTTTCACACTTCTTTCTATTAGTCTAAACAAATCATTGCGATTAAGAGGACAGAAAGCTTCTCTTTTGTTAAAATTTTAGTAGTCGTTTCGATACTAAGGAGGAATGCATGTTGCCAGAAAAAATTATGTTAGAAAAGTATGCAGAACTTGCTCTTAAACGAGGAGTTAATTTACAAAATGATCAAATGCTAGTTGTAAACGCTTCTATTGAAGGAGCTGATTTCGCACGAATCGTCGTAAAAAAAGCCTACGAAATAGGCGCTAAGACTGTACATATCAATTGGAGCGACGATGATCTTGACCGTTTATGGTATGAAAACGCAGCCCAGGATGTGCTTGAAAACGTACCAGAATGGCGTGTGAAAATGTTTGATCATTTCGCAAGTGAAGGGGCAGCGATACTATCAATCCGCTCTACAAACCCTGATCTACTAAAAGGAATTGAATCTTCTCGTATCTCAGCATCGAATAAAGCGAGCGGAGAAGCGATGAAGAACTTCCGTAAATACACGATGAATGACAAAATTACGTGGTCAATTGTAGCTATTCCAAATAATGAATGGGCAAAAAAAATCTTCCCTGATTCATCAGAGGAACAAGCTGTTGAAAAGCTCTGGGATCAAATCTTCAAAATTACTCGTGTTGATCAAGAAAATCCAGTAGCAGCCTGGAATGAACATAATGCCACTCTTGCAAAAGCAAGAAAAGTATTGAATGACAGACATTATAAAAAGCTCGTCTATAAGGCTCCAGGGACGGATCTTGAAATTGAATTGCCTGAAGGGCATATTTGGAAAGGTGGTTCATCTATTTCTGAGCAGGGCATCGAATTTAATGCCAACATGCCAACAGAAGAAGTGTTTACATTACCGCACAAATATGGCGTGAATGGTACCGTTTCAAGTACAAAGCCACTAAGCTATGGTGGTAACTTAATCAATGATTTCTCACTTACTTTTAAAGAAGGTAAAGTGGTAGACTTCTCTGCAAAAGAAGGATATGAAACCCTTGAGAATTTATTGAACATGGATGAAGGCTCTCGTCGACTCGGTGAAGTCGCCATTGTGCCACATCAATCTCCTATCTCTCAATCAGGACTTATTTTCTTTAATACCCTGTATGATGAGAATGCTTCCTGCCATCTTGCTCTGGGTAAAGCTTATCCAAGCAGCGTAAAAGGTGGAGCTAACATGGACGATGAAGCATTAGATCAAAATGGGGTAAATAACAGCGTAACTCATGTTGATTTTATGATGGGTTCTGGAGAAATCGATATTGATGGTGTGAAGGAAGATGGATCTACAGAAGCGATTTTCCGTGATGGAAATTGGGCAATTGATGTGAACTAACGAAAAAAACGCTCTATCTGGTTTAATCAGATAGAGCGTTTTTTATCTAGTTTAACCTGTTGAAAATTGAAAGTCTTATGAAGATCTTCCTATAATAAAGAAAAACAGTGAGTGGTGATATATGATGGGAACTGTTGAGAAGCTATCTGGGATTCGTTTAAAAAATTACCTTGATTTTCGTAAAGATCCATTAGGTTTCTTATTGAAAACGAGGGAAGTGGCTGATTTTGTAGAATTAGGAGCTTCCTCTTATGTTGTTCATCAACCAGAGGCGATTAAGCAAATACTAGTTACAAACGCAGCATCCTTTCATAAAGGAAACTCCGCTTCATTACTCAGTCAAACGATTGGTAGAGGCTTGCTTACTTCTGAAGGGCAAACCCATGAACGCCAACGAAGATTGATTATGCCCGCTTTTCATAAAGAGAAAATGGCGCAATATGTAGAAATTATTCTAGATGAAACAAATCAGTTTATCAAAGAATGGAATGACGGAGATGTTATCTGTATTAGCTCCGAAATGATGAAGTTAACACTACGGATTATTATGAAAACAATGTTTGGACAAGATGTTTCAAAACCAGAAAGTGCTGAGCTAGTTAAAGCAGTTACCCATATTATTGAAAAATCAGCCGGAGATTTATTCTTACCTTTCCCTATTCCATCGTTTATTCCTTCAGAACGTAATAGACGCTATCAAGTTGGGAAAAAGCGATTAAACGAATTGGCTGATCGACTTATTGCCCATACTCCAAAAGGTGATCATTTATTAGCTCTCCTTCAGGAAACCACGTATTCTGATGGCTCGGCGATTTCAAGAGAAGAAATAAGGAGTCAGATTTTGACGATGTTAATCGCGGGACATGAAACAACAGCCAATGTCATGTCATGGATGTGGTATGAACTCTCTGTACATTCCGAATTAGAAAAACAATTAGTGACTGAATGGCGCTCTATAAACGATCACGACCTTAAGAATCGACCATTAACAGACCAGTTTTTTAAAGAAACGTTAAGACTTTATCCTGCAGCATGGGTATTATTAAGAGAAGCGTTAGAACCTGTTGAGATAAAGGGCCATCCGTTCAAAGCTGGATCGTCGTTTTTAATCAGTCCTTATATCATGCATCGTAATCCTGCTTTTTTTGAAAACCCCGAGCAGTTCTCTATTGATCGAATGAAAAGAAAACAAGTTCCGTTCACATACATCCCGTTTGGCGGCGGTCCTAGAAGCTGTATTGGTAGTCAGTTTGCTACATATGAAGCTCAACTCATTTTCGCTACAATTGGTAAAAGGTTTCATCTTCAACAGATTTCGATCGATCAACGTGTGGAAGCAGAGCCGCTTGTTTCTTTACGAATCAAGAATGGGCTATTAATGAATGTGCATAAACGAAAAATTAGGTGATAAGATGAATGAAATGATTAATGTATCCGTTCGACCTCTTGTCGAGTATGCGTTTCGAAGGGGAAGTATCGATGCTCGTTTCCGTACAGCCACAGCGATGACGGAAGGAACTCGACTTCACCAGATGATTCAGAAGACTTATGGAGAACATGATAAAAAAGAAGTGCCGTTTGAAACGAATTTGATTTATGAAGAGATGACTTTTCATATTGAAGGTCGATGTGATGGCCTGCTTAAAAACGATGAACGATTCATTATCGATGAGATTAAATCCACGTCACTCCCGCTTACTGAAGTGGATGAAGGGACACACCCAGTTTATTGGGCGCAAGCGAAATGTTATGGATACATGGCTGTTGAGGAATACAACTTAGAGAAAATCACGATTCAATTAACATATATCCAGTCAGAAACAAATGAGATTATACGATATCAAGAGGAAACAACTGCGTCTGAGTTAAATGAGTTTATGAAATGGGTTGTCGAACAGTATGCTCCATTTGCTAGGTGGAAGCAAAAGCATCTAACCATGCGTGATGAGAGCAGCAAATCACTCACTTTTCCGTTTGATTCCTATCGAGAAGGTCAGCGAAAGTTAGCAGCAAGCGTCTATAAAACGGTTCAAGATGAAGCGACGTTGTTCGCTACGGCGCCTACAGGAATAGGAAAAACGATTAGTACGCTATTTCCAGTTATTAAGGCAATGGGAGAAGGGTATGGTAATAAAATTTTCTATCTCACAGCCAAAACGCTAACGAGAGAAACCGCTCAAGAAGCTTTTGAATTAATGGAAACGAAAGGACTTCATGCTTCATCTGTGACCATTACCGCAAGAGATAAAATTTGCTTCAAGGAAAAAACCATTTGCGAGAAAGAGTATTGCGAATATGCCAATGGCTATTACGACCGAATTAATGATGGAATGCTTGATATTTTGCATCATGAGACGCGTATCACTCGAGAGGTTATTGAAAAATATGCTCATAAGCACCGACTATGTCCGTTTGAGCTATCTTTAGATTTGTCTTACATGGCTGATGCGGTTATATGCGATTACAATTACTTGTTTGATCCTCGTGTTTCTTTAAAGCGACTTATTGAGGAGCAAAAGAAACAAACGACGGTTCTTATAGATGAGGCGCATAACCTCGTTGATCGGGCGAGAGAAATGTATTCTGCCGAATTAATGAAGTCACCCTTTCTTGAGTTGAAGCGGAATTACAAAAGACAAAATAGTGAAGTATCAAGCGCAGCAGCATCGATAAATAACACGTTTCTTACGTACAGAAAATCGACGCAGAATGGTTCGTTAGTTCAATCCGAAATTGATGAAGAGCTTATTGTTCAGCTTGATACGTTTGTGCAAGTGAGTGAAGTCGAGTTGCTTGAGGAAGGAAGCGATGAGCTTTTACTTGAAACGTATTTTTTAGCACAGAACTTTATTCGAATTGCAAAACTTTATGATCAGCGATATATGACGTATGTAGAGGCAGGAAAGTCCGAGGTGAAAATCAAGCTCTTTTGTTTCGATCCTTCGCATCTCCTTCAAAAGATGCGGAAGGGGTTTCGATCGAACGTTTTCTTCTCAGCTACTTTTACACCTTTCTCTTATTATCAAAACTTGCTTGGTTGGAAAGAAGAGGATTACGCTGTGAAAATCCCTTCTCCTTTTCCACGTGAACATGCGAATGTTTATATTGCTCCTCTTTCGACGAAGTACCGCGATCGTGAGCGCACACTACCAAGACTTGTTACACTTCTTCAAAAAGTGCTTCATGAAAAAAACGGCAATTATTTGTTCTTTTTCCCGTCATATGGCTATATGGAACAAGTTTTTGAGGCATTCACTTCTCCTGACGAAGTGGAAACAGTCATTCAACAGAGCGGGATGACGGAAGAAGAAAGGGAGTCGTTTTTAAAAAAATTCACATCTGATCGAAAAGGTAGCTTAGTTGGGTTTGCTGTTGTAGGTGGCATCTTCTCAGAAGGGATTGACTTAAAAGGGGATCGCCTTACAGGAGTGGTGGTCGTTGGAGTAGGGCTCCCTAATTTTGATACCGAGCGGCAGCTAATGAAATCTTACTTTGATCAAGCTGGAAGAAATGGTTTTGACTACACTTACGTTTACCCAGGCATGAACCGTGTTCAACAAGCAGGCGGTCGACTCATTCGAACAGAAACCGATCGAGGTCTTTTATTGCTAATTGATAGTCGTTATTTAGAAAAACGCTACCAGCAATTAATACCGTATGAGTGGCAACACTTTAAACTAATTCAAGTACCTTAGGTCTTCACTGGCGTTTTGAACTGCTTGCTCACAACTATTCATTTACCAAAACCCCCGCTCTTTAAGTGTGGGGGTTCATTTTCCTGCTCATCATGCCTAAATTGCTTCTTAATAACTCATCTCCCAAAACGTATACTCATACCTTGGAAATCTTACTTGTGAATCTTTTACAATTATGGAACATTACATTTTCGAGTCATTCTATTTATTATGGTTTAGTATTAACTTGGGAAGGAAATGGTGAACAAGGAAATCGAACGTATTAAGGAGATCATCTATGAATTTATTGTTCACAATACTTCTATTTATTTTAGCAGCGATTGCCACCTATTTCGTTGCTACTCGACTTGCTATGTATGGCGATGCCATTAGCGAGAAAACAAAAGCGTCATCAGCGTTTATGGGGATTATTATTGGTGCTGCTATATCATTGCCAGAATTAACATCAAGCGTGACGGCAATTGCTATTGATAGTCCAGATCTTGCTATCGGGAATTTGCTTGGGAGTAATTTATTTAATCTATTAGCCCTCGCCGTTCTTGATATGGTCTACCGTCGCGAACAGATTATGGGACAAACAGATATAGGAAGTAAGCTCTACATCTATCTTGTCATTGTGATGACGTTAATCGTTGTAGCTGGATTATCATTAACGCTACCAGCGAGCATTTATCATATCGGATATAGTTCGATCATTCTTGTTCTTGTGTATTTTGCTGGTGTGAAATGGATTAACAAATTAACAGAAGAAAAAGTGAAACGGAGAAGTCGAAAGAATGAAAAATACGGTGAGTTTTCATACCAAAAAGTTCTAACGATGTTCATCTTATCCGCTGTCGGTATTATGATTGTCGGAACGGTATTAACATTAACTGCCGATCGAATTGCGGAAAGCACAGGATTAGGAGCTTCGTTTGTTGGATCCTTTCTTGTAGGAGCGAGTACTTCTTTGCCTGATGCTGTAAGTGTTGCAACAGCGTTGAAACTTAAGAATTACAGTATGGGAATAACCTCACTTCTAGGAAGTAACGCATTTAATATCATGCTGCTTTCGTTTACAGATGCTATTTATCTTAAGACAAACTTATTTAGGCATGCTAGCATGTCTAATATTGTGACAACCGTATCATCAATTGTGGTGGTGCTCGTCATTTTATATAGTATTACAAGAAAACAAAAACGTAGCACGCTTTTTTATATGGTGCCATCCACTTTAATTGTCTTGATCTATTTTGTCGCTACGTATTTCGTCTATCAGATGAAGTAAGTTGCAGAGAGTTAATACTCTCTGCAACTTTTTTTCTTATCTAGAATACTCGATGTGACAGAGATGGTAACGCTACCGAAAAATAGTCCGAAAATAATTGCAAGTTTTAAGTTAAATATACCGTGGAATCCCCTGTGATAGATTAATTTATGGAGGTACGATCAATGTCAAAAGGGAAAAGTATTCACGCGTTAATTATTTTATTATTTACCCAGTTCGTTTCTGGAGGGGTGACGAATACAAAGGGGATTGTACTTGATAAAGTTGAAACGGATATTGGACTTGATATGAGTCAATTCGGATTAGTTGTCTTGATATTCCAACTAGGATTTACGCTCGCGAGTTTGATTTTCGGTTATTTAACAGATAAAAAAGGGTTAAGAATAATGGTGGTTTTTGCAACGATTGTCATGGGACTCGGTTTTGCAGGTACCGGATTTGCGCCAAACATTACATTCTTCTTAGGTTTCTATATGTTAATTGGGTTCGGGCTGGGAGCGCTTGGTGTTGCTTCCAATGCGATTGTACCGGCTGCATATCCAGAGAAGCAGAATCAAATGTTCAATTTAGCGATGGGGATCTATGGACTTGGGATGATCGTCTTTCCACAAATCCTTAACTACATGTTCCAATTTGCATCATGGCGATATTTCTATCTTGCTATTGCCATCTTAAATATTCTCGTTATTTTTTATGTCACATTGGTTAAATTCCCTGATGGAAAAGCAGAAAAAATCAATTTAAAAGCATTTATACCAATGTTAAAAGATGCACAAATGATTTTCTTAATGTTCTTCTTAATTTTCGAAGTATCTGCAGAAGTTTCGTTTACTAATTTCTTCCCGCCTTACTTAAAATCTCTTGAATTAGGAGGCATATCTACCGAGGCAAAATCGGATATGGTCGCAACGATTCTATCACTCTTCTCAGTATTCTTTATGATTGGGCGCTTAGGAGTGGCTTATCTTGCGAATAAAATCAACGAACGATTGATTATGATTTCTTTCTCATTAGGATCAGTCATTATCGTAGCGGTCAGCTTCTTCTTTGCGAACCAGGTACCTTATTTATTTGCTGGAGCAGGACTTTTCTTCTCTACATTGTTTCCAACCGCTACGGCATTTGGAACGACTATTTCAAAAAATCCCGGTACTGCACTAGGTTTAATCTATGTAGCATCTGGTATTGGTGGTGGTATCGCAGGATACATCATTGGAATTGTTTCAGAAGCTTTCGGAGAGAAAGGTGGATTTGGTCTCGTCATTGTTTTCCTTGCCCTAATGTTTATCGTTTCTCTATTCTTAAATTCAAGTAATACAAAGCAAACTGCAAGTGAATAATACTCACACGTAAAAAAAGGCCGCCGGTAGTTATACCGGCGGTAAATTTATATTCATCTATTGGGAATAGAGGAATGCAGTGTTAAGCTACTTGCGCTCGCTTTGCTGTTTTCGTAACAGCACTGTAGATGCGAGGTGAGATGAGAGCAGCTACTATTGATAAAATCACGTCTTTCGGCAGTGGAGCAACCATCCACATCCATGCCATTCCATAAGTAAATCCTTCAGGCGCTTCAGCCCAAAACTTGTATGCGAAGTACATATAGTTTGTTCCTAGAACATAATTCAAAATAAATCCAGTAAAGCTTGCGATCATGAATGTTCTCATAGTTGGTTTAGATTTTGATTCTACGATTTTCCCTGCTACATAAGCAACTAAAATGTAAGATAGAATAAATCCAAATGTTGGTTTAAATAAGACGGCAGGACCACCAGTAAACTGCGCAAAAACTGGCGCACCGGCAAGACCAACGAATGCGTAAACAGTCAATGAAATAGCGCCAAGACGACTGCCGAGTAGAAGGCCAGCTAAAATAGCGAAAAAAGTTTGGAGTGTAATGGGCACGCCACCGACAACAAGGAATTGAGCAATATTTGCTCCAACGGCCATTAATGCTGCGAACATACCTGCGTAAACTAAATCAATTGTTTTCATTTTCCTCATGACTGATCCTCACTTTCGTTATCACTATAATGAATCGTAAAAGAAAAATCAAATTGTGTCAACATAAATTTATATTGAGTTAACATTAATGTTAGCAAGTGAATGAAATTAATTGGTTTTAATGGGATTTAGTATTTAAATAGTTTATATACATTTAAACGACACCCTTTATTTATATAAAGTTAACATATTTTTGTTTGTGGAAACGAAAACTTCAGTCAAGATCTCTCCAAGTGCGGTCAATGAATTGTTATTTTAACGAAATGTTTTTTGCGGAGGAATGAAGACGATTATGAGAAAACGCACTACTCAACAAAAAATCTATGGTAAACTAAGAGCGAAAGTATGTTGAAAGGAGCCTCTGTATGAACTTGTTAAGAGGAACTCTCCTGTCTATTTTATTGCTATGTTTCGTACTTGCCGTTAGCACTGCTTTCGCAAATGGACAGGATGAACAGCTTAAAAATGTAACAGGTGAGGTTCAAAAAAAGATGATCCGCTATGAAGAACCAAAACTTAAGAATGAGACGGCTCAAAAAGATGAAAGTAATGTTGAAAATGAAGCAGATGTAACAAGTGAAAATGCAGAAGAGGCGACAAATACGCCAGTTGAAAAACCTTATTATTATCTTATTGTTAACGAAACTCCTTATTTAGCCGATAAATCTGATTGGGAGTCGGTTGAAGAAGGTCATATCGTTACGCTTGGTTATGAAGAAGGTAACGTGCATGTCGTGAAAACAATTGATGAAGAATAGACAATAAGGTACAATACGGTTCGATGTTTTTTTCTCTCCTGCCACTGTGCAGGATTTTTTAATACGGAAATAATCGTCGTTCTCATAGTGGGAAAACTTGAAGGAACAAAGAAAGTCTTTTGCTAATAAAAGCTTAGAGGAATCATTCCTTTTCTATTGAGACGCATTCAGTAAGAAGCTGTAAACCACTGCCTGGCTATTAAAATGACTGCGATGTGGCAATGCTTTAAAAAAAGGATAGGGTATAAGAAAATATAGAAACACCCGTTCTCGTATGGTAGGCTAGTCTATACAGCAAGTTGAAAGGGGAAAAACATGGTAACAAAACAAAAGCAAGAGTATAGTGACGATTCAATCCAGGTTCTTGAAGGCCTTGAAGCGGTTAGAAAGCGTCCAGGTATGTATATAGGAAGCACGGACTCAAGAGGTTTGCATCATCTAGTTTATGAAATCGTTGATAATTCAGTTGATGAAGCTCTTGCAGGACATGGGAATGAAATCAACGTTACTTTATATGAAGATAATAGTGTCAGTATAGAAGATAACGGTCGAGGTATGCCAGTTGGAATGCACAAACTTGGCAAACCAACACCAGAAATTATCCTTACGATTCTCCACGCTGGTGGTAAATTTGGACAGGGTGGTTATAAAACGAGCGGTGGACTACACGGTGTAGGCGCATCTGTAGTAAATGCTCTCTCTGAATGGCTTGAAGTGACCATTCATCGCGATGGATTCATCTTCAAACAACGTTTCGAAAATGGGGGTAAGCCGGCAACAACTCTCGAAAATATTGGGAAAACGCGCAAAACGGGAACGACGATTCATTTTAAGCCGGATACATCGATGTTTAGCACGCTAAACTATAACTACGATACCCTTAGTGAACGTTTACGTGAAGCTGCATTTCTGCTTAAAGGACTAAAGATTGAACTGAATGATAAGCGTCATGACCGCAAAGAAGTCTTCTATTATGAAACCGGTATCGAGGCATTTATCAACTATTTAAACGAAGACAAAGAGACGCTTCATCCAGTTGTCACCTTTACCGGTGAGAGCAATGGTATTGAACTAGATTTCTCTTTCCAATACAATGATGGATTTTCAGAGAATGTTCTCTCATTCGTAAACAACGTCCGAACGAAGGACGGTGGAACACACGAATCTGGAATGAAAACAGCCATTACGCGCGTGATCAATGATTATGCTAAGAAAGTGAATCTACTTAAAGAAAAGGATAAGAATCTTGAGGGGAACGATATTCGCGAAGGATTTACGGCCATTGTTTCTGTTCGTATTCCTGAAGAATTGCTGCAGTTCGAGGGGCAAACGAAAAGCAAGCTAGGGACAAGTGAAGCACGTTCAGCGATTGATGCGATCGTATCCGGTCAGATTTCTTATTTCTTAGAAGAGAATCCGTCCATTAGTGAAATGCTAATAAAAAAATCCATTAAAGCCGCTCAAGCTCGGGAAGCTGCAAGAAGAGCACGAGAAGATGCACGATCTGGTAAGAAGGGTAAACGCAAGGAAACCATTCTAAGCGGAAAACTGACTCCAGCTACTTCGCGTAATCCCAAAAAGAATGAGCTATACTTGGTTGAGGGAGATTCAGCTGGAGGCTCAGCTAAACAAGGACGCGATCGTCGTACGCAAGCAATCCTTCCCCTACGAGGGAAAGTTATCAACACGGAGAAAGCGAAGTTGCAGGATATTTTTAAGAACGAAGAAATCAATACGATTATTCATGCTATTGGAGCGGGAGTCGGACCTGATTTTACTATAGAAGATTCAAATTACGATAAAGTAATTATCATGACGGATGCCGACACCGACGGCGCTCATATTCAGGTGCTTCTATTAACTTTCTTCTACCGCTATATGAAGCAGTTAGTTGAACATGGAAAGGTATTCCTTGCTCTTCCACCGCTATATAAAATTAGTAAAGGTAAAGGCAAGAAGGAAGTTGTGGAATACGCCTGGGATGAAGATGGCATGAAAGAGGCTATGAAAAAGGTTGGTAAAGGCTATACGATTCAACGCTATAAGGGTCTAGGTGAAATGAACGCCGATCAATTATGGGAAACAACGATGAATCCTGAGAGCCGCACATTGATTCGCGTAAAGATTGAAGACATTGCTCGTGCAGAACGGCGCGTCTCCGTTCTTATGGGAGATAAAGTCGAACCGCGAAGACAGTGGATTGAGTCCAATGTGGCATTCGGATTAAATGAAGAAACAAATATCATCGAGAATGAGAACATTTCCATTATTGAAGAGGAGGCGTAACATTGGCTAACGCAGAAAAATTCTTAGATCTCCCACTGGAAGATGTGCTTGGAGACGCTTTTGGTCGCTATAGTAAATACATTATTCAGGACCGTGCCCTGCCCGATGCAAGGGACGGTCTGAAGCCTGTGCAACGTCGTATTCTTTATGCGATGCACCATGAAGGTAACACAGCAGAGAAAGCATTTCGAAAATCGGCTAAAACGGTCGGTAACGTTATTGGTAACTATCATCCACACGGAGATACGTCCGTGTATGATGCAATGGTCAGAATGACGCAGGATTGGAAAGTAAGAAACGTTCTTGTTGAGATGCATGGTAATAACGGTAGTGTCGATGGAGATCCACCCGCTGCGATGCGTTATACAGAAGCTCGCCTTGCAGCAATTTCATCAGAACTTCTACGAGATATTGATAAAGATACAGTTGAGTTTGCTCCAAACTTTGACGATACACAAAATGAGCCTATTGTTTTACCAGCACGTTTTCCTAACTTGCTCGTTAACGGCTCAACGGGTATTTCAGCGGGTTATGCAACGGACATTCCTCCTCATAACCTTGGAGAAGTTATCGATGCTGCAGTTATGCAAATGGAGAATCCTGACGTAACACTTCAAGAGTTAATGGGCGTTATTAAAGGACCTGACTTCCCAACTGGTGGCATTGCCCAGGGAACAGAAGGCATTCGTAAAGCATTTGAAACGGGCAAAGGAAAATTCATTTTACGTGGCAAAGCAGAGATTGAAGAAGTTCGCGGAGGACGTCAACAAATTGTTGTGACGGAAATTCCATATGAAATCAATAAAGCGAACCTTGTGAAGAAAATTGATGAACTAAGAGTAGATCGAAAAATTGAAGGGATCTCAGAGGTCCGTGATGAAACGGATCGTACAGGTCTTCGATTCGTTATTGAGTTGAAAAAAGAAGCAGATGCTAACGGTATATTGAAATATTTATACAAAGCAACTGACCTTCAAATTACGTATAACTATAATATGGTGGCCATTTACAACAAAACACCGAAGCAAATGGGATTAAAACAAATTCTAAAGGCTTATATTGAACATCAGAAGGAAGTTGTTATTCGTCGCTCAGAATATGACTTAAAACGTGCGAAAGACCGTCAGCACGTTGTAGAAGGCCTCATTCGTGCCATTTCTATTCTGGATGAAGTGATTGCGACGATTCGTTCATCAAAGGATAAGCGTGATGCTAAAAACAATTTAATGGTTCAATACGAATTTACAGACGCTCAGGCCGAAGCGATTGTAAACTTACAGCTATATCGCTTAACAAACACGGATATCACAACGCTTCAAAAGGAATCTGAGGAGCTTAGCCAGCTTATTAACAAGCTTGAAACGATTCTTGGAAGTGAGAAAAGACTTGTCAATCTTATCAAAAAAGAATTATTAGAAATCCGTAAGAAATATGCAGATGGTCGTATGACTGTGATCGAAGATGAAATTGAAGATATCAAAGTTAATCTTGAAGTCATGGTTCCATCTGAAGACGTGATTGTAACGGTGACAGAAGATGGCTATGTTAAGAGGACGAGCCCTCGTTCTTACGCGGCATCGAATGGAAAAGACTTCGGAATGAAAGAAACGGATACGCTGCTACGACAATTTGATAGCAATACGACTCACACGATTTTGCTATTTACGAATAAAGGAAGCTATCTTTACTTGCCTGTCCATGAGCTACCAGAAATCAGGTGGAAAGATTTAGGACAGCACGTTGCAAACATTGTTTCCATTGAATCTGACGAACGAATTATTGAAGCAATGGAAGTCAAAGAGTTTAAAGATGATCAATTCCTCGTCTTTGTGACCAAGCAAGGGATGATTAAGAAAACAGAGCTTTCTCAATACAAAGCTCAGCGTTATTCAAAGCCTCTCATGGCTCTTAAGTTAAAAAAAGAAGATGAATTGATTGATATATACAGGACAAACGGAAGTAAAGAAGTCTTTCTAGCTACACACTTCGGCTACGGACTTCGGTTTAAAGAAGAAGAGATAAGTCTTGTCGGGCAGCGGGCAAGCGGAGTGAAGGGCATTAATTTAAAAGAAGATGATTACGTTGTGAGCGGAATTATTTATGAACCAACAGCTAAGCATGACATTTTCCTTGTCACTCATAGAGGGGCAGTCAAGAAAATGCAGTTAAGTGAATTTGAGATTACCACAAGGGCCAAGCGTGGTGTCGTGATGCTAAGAGAATTAAAATCAAATCCTCATCGTGTCGTTGGTGTAGCCGCGACAACTAAACAAGACTTGATTATCGTTCGAACGAAAAAAGGTGAGCCGGTAGAAGTCGATCCATCTACGTACAGACCTAATGATCGCTATAGTAATGGTTCTTTCGTTCTAGATATAAGTGAAACTGGCGATGCCATCGAAATCAAAAAAATCGACAAACCCGAATAACCAATCAAAAGATCCGCTTCAGAGCGGGTCTTTTTTTAGTATTTGTGGTGATCGATTTGTGTTATACTTAATGATATGCGAACATATGATTGCACCCCCTCTAAAATGGCACTTTCCAACAATACGAACAAGAAAACACAGATGAAGGAGGAATAAAATGGAGGGGAAAACACACGCCATTGGTGGTATATGCCTTGGCGTAGCCGCTCAAAGCTACTACATAACAGATAAATTAGATGCACCAGAACTGATCGTCTTTTACGGAGCGTGTCTTTTTGGTTCACTTCTTCCGGACATATGTCATCCGGGATCATGGACGGGACGCAGGGCCAGGACATTATCCAAAGGGATAAGCAGGTTTTTTGGTCATCGTACCATCACTCACAGTATTCTTTTTATCATTCTAATCTACTGGTTGATGTCAACATTCAGCTTTCAATTCGACCACTTGATTCAAATTGGACTTCTAGTTGGCATCGTTAGTCATATTGTGCTGGATGCCATGACAGTAAGAGGTATTCAATTGTTTTATCCCATCCCTCTTCGCGTACGATTTCCGCTTTATTTGAAAACGGCATCGAAGGGCGAAGGTGTCGTATCAAGTAGTTTGATCATCCTAACGCTTTTTCTAGTATACAAACAAATGATGTAAGCCATGTTACAGCAAATTTCATGTCATTCAGTTAAGGTAGACATGAGAAGTGTTGAGAGAGGATGGGAAGATGAAACATCCAAAGGTATGGTTCAAGTGGTTTGCAATAGTCATCGTTGTTGGTTTATTAATTTGGTTCAGCCGTTCGTACCTTGATTTTAAAGTAGAAGAGATCAGGGATTGGATATTATCGTTTGGCATACTCGCACCGATTGTTTATATAGTGATTTACACCATTCGTCCTCTTATTTTTTTCCCAGCCTCTGTCTTATCCATTGCAGGTGGGCTAGCATTTGGTTCTTTGTTTGGAACCTTTTATACAGTGATTGGGGCAACAGGAGGAGCGGTGTTATCATTTATTGTAGCAAGAAAGCTAGGTAAATCGATCGCAAATAAAGATTGGCAAGGAAAAGGACGTAAATTACAAGAACAGCTTGAGAAGAACGGATTCTTTTATGTATTATTCTTTCGGTTCGTTCCTCTTTTTAACTTTGACTTAATTAGTTATTCAGCAGGACTATCTAAAATTCGTTTTGCATCATTCTTTTTTGGTACGCTTATTGGTATCATTCCAGGGACATTTGCATACAACTTTTTAGGTAGTAGCCTAGTCTCAGGTGATCCAAAGATTATTGCCATTGCGGTAGGCGTTTTTATTTTTCTTTCGGTTATTCCAATACTCATTCGGAATCGAGTAACCAAAAAGGATCCGACGCTTGACGAGAATACGAAATAACAAAAGGAGCAGGTCGTTAAACGACGCTTGCTCCTTTTTTATTATGATTGAATTTCTTTACTTCGAGCTTCATTTATCACTTTCTTTGTACGACGCCGTTCCAGGATAAGGTAGATGACCGTTGATACGAGAACAATACCATGAGTAATACTAAACTCAGTACCATAGTAATCACGATTCCAATAAGAAACAACTCCAGGGATTACGGTATTGTTAATAGGATAGAAGATCGGCACAGCATCACTCACATGTGTTAAAAAGTCCACTAAAACATGTAAAAACCATCCCCATATAAACCCAGACAGAGCGGTCAGCTTAAAACCTCGATGAATGTTCATGAGAAGAATAAAGGCAATGAACCAGATCACGATAGAATGATCAAGTTTCCGAAATACATCAACGATAGGATGTTCAAACAAGCCGTGTATAAAATAATGGAGGGACAGTTCTATTTCTGGATTGATGATTTTCTCGATACTTCGTTCAGCTAATAAGTATAAAGACATCACATAATAAATGATGTCAGGTGCAATGCCACCTATAACAAGATACTTAACGGTACGCCTACTTTTTTTCCGAAAGAAAAAATAGCTCCAGAAGGCATGGTGTAATGTATTCATAATGAATTAACCCTCACTTTAAACATAGTATCTCAGGTATACCTTATTGAAATGGATATAAGCTATAAGTATTCTTACTTTCATTCATTCTACCATCAACCTATGTTACTGTCTTTTTAAATTAAATGTACGAGAAGATAGAGAGAAGCGCCGTCTCTGACAGATCGGATAAGTTTTGATAAAGTAAAAGATGGACTATTGAACAAATGGAGGCACACTATGAGCGTATTTGATGAACGAATTAACCGATTTGATACACATTCAGTAAAGTGGGATCACACAGATACCATATTTGAAAAGGAAAACTTGCTGCCAATGTGGGTAGCGGATATGGATTTTCGTGCTCCACAGGCAGTAATTGATGCTCTTACAAAGCGAATTCAGCATGGGATATTTGGTTACTCTATGCCGACAGAAGACACGAAGGGAGCGGTGCAAAGCTGGCTTAGTCGACGGCATAATTGGTCAATTGAACAGGATTGGATCGTTTTCACGCCAGGAGTTGTTCCAGCGCTATCCGCTGCTGTTAACACGTATACGAACAAGGGAGAGAAAGTGGTTATTCAATCGCCTGTCTACTATCCGTTTCGTGATATGGTTGAAAAGAGCGAGCGGGAAGTCGTTGATAATCCTCTCATACAAGAAAATGGCAAGTATGCGATGGACTTTGATGACCTCGAAACAAAGCTTAAAGATCCTGAAGTGACCATGTTACTACTATGTAATCCGCATAACCCTGTAGGAAGAGTGTGGAAGAAAGATGAGCTTAGACAGCTTGCTGAGCTTTGTTTAGCGAACGATGTGCTAGTCGTTTCAGACGATATTCATTTTGATCTTATTTTCAAAGGGTATGAGCACACGCTTCTATCAACTCTTTCAGAGGAGATCGCAGCAAATACGATTACGTGCATCGCACCAAGTAAAACATTTAATCTTGCAGGCATGCAGCTATCGACGATCATTATTCCAGATGAGAAGAAGCGGGAGCAATTTAACGCCTATATGGGGAAATTGGGTCTGTTTGCACCAAGTCCATTTGGTATTATTGCTGTAGAAGCGGCATACACTCATGGCGAGAAATGGCTTGAAGAGTTGATGGAGTACTTACAAGGTAACCTGTCGTATCTTACTCAATTTATTAATGAGCGTCTACCAGAAATAGAAGTGATTGAACCAGAGGGTACTTACCTTGTATGGTTGGATTTCAGTAACCTGTCGATGACACATGAAGAACTTGAACAATTCGTTCAGGAAGAAGCTAAGTTGGCTCTTGATGAAGGTTATATATTTGGGGAAGGTGGAAAAGGCTTTGAGCGCATTAATATTGCCTGTCCACGTTCAGTATTGCAAGAAGGCTTAGAACGTTTGGAGAAAGCCTTGAAATCAAAATAATGATTCAAAAAACGCCCTGGAACATCACGGGCGTTTTTTTGATTTAGAGGGACCAGCTAACCTTAATACAGTTTGTTTACTGGACGTAAAGGAAGTTCAAGAACAGGTGTATAAGTTTTGGAGGCATTCATTGAAAAAATATGAATGGATTGAACCAAAAAGGGCTCGAATTCGTCTAGTGTTTGTTCTGCATCTCGTTTTATCTTATTGAATTGAATGGGATCTATTGGTTCATGTTGCTGAGTAATCGTTAAATGAGGAATAAAATCAGTTACTTCATAATACATTTTTTGTTCTTGTAGTGAAGGCTTAATAGCATCAACTAATAGTAAATGAAGCGAGATGATCTCCTTAGATAATACGCTACTAAACAAAACATTTGAGCCAAATGTAGCTGGGGCACCTAGCTTCAATTCAAAAGCGGGAAAGTTCCGACAAATACGCTCAATTTTTTCAACCCAATCATCGGTTGCTGTTAAACCACTTTGAGCTTTTACTGTGATATGTGGTGGCGAAGGTTCATGATAATCCCATTTCTTTCGAAAGGAATGAATTCTCTCGATAATCTGGTGAGGAGGGAGGACTGCAATAAAAAATGGCATGGAATAATCTCCTTCGTAAGTAGATGAATAGAAGTGCTATACCGATTTAACAAGAATAGATGTACTATGCACTAATTCGCTATCCAATGTTTTACCCCTTTAATAGGATAAGATGATTACGAAAATAAAACAAAAGTACTATTAAAACGCTAAGAAAATTATAAAAAAACTCCCATAATTGAATGAAATATAATAAAATTTTGTTATGATGAAAGAGGTGAAGTGTTTAGGCATTTAACCACAGCATTAGCTGGAAAAGGAAAGCGGGTGATTTGTATGAAAAAAGCAACAAAAGGACTTCTAACCATCCTACTTTTCTCTGTTCTCGCATTTGGATATCTAAAAACAGCTGAAGTTTATATAGACTACAAGAATGATAAATATGCGCATACTGCAAGTGCCACAAGTCTTGAAAGCAGCTTGCATCAAAAGATCGATGAACAGAACATCTATGAAATACAGGTACATAGAAGCGATCAGCAAGAAAGTGAAGTTATCACGTCAAATGAGGATGAATCAACATTAGTTAGTTGGGTTAATAAACTAGATAACAATGATTTAACACAGTTACCGAATCATCGTGTTCAAGTTAAAGATGCTGATTTCATCATTTATTTAAAAACTGGCAAAGAACTTAGAATCAACCTAGATGAAGATACTGTTATTATTTCTAGAAACGATAATGAAAATAAAGAATTTCATTCTTATTTAATTAATAGCTATGATTTAAACGATGATTTAGCGCGTATTTTAAAAATCGGATAAAATTTCAATTCCGTCTCACTATCTTAAGTTTACTTAACGAATGAGACGGAATTCACTATTTTGGATCGACTTCCTATAATATATATTATGTAAACTAAAATAAAAATTTAGCAAAGGAGTACAAATGAACTTTTGTGTACTCCTCTACTTGCTTCATTTGGATTCATATCAATTCATTGAACGCTTATTTGCGATCTCGGTTTCGTTTTCGATCAGCAGTTCATCAGCTGTAAATGTTTCCTGAGCAAAAGCTTCATATTTACGTTTTAAATAAAGTGACTTGTCATGATAAATCCAATCGGCGAATTGGTTAATTGGTTTCCTGCCAGTAATAAAAACTCGGTAGTGTTTTCCATTTTAACTCATATATGGATCAAATCCATACTGCGTTAGCGTTGTTAGCAAAGTATCCATATATTTACGTGACCATCGCCGTCAAAATCTCCTCTTATAAAATAATGAATATATTGTTCTGATACAATCGGAAACGTGATATTGTAACTTTTCTCAGATGTGATATTAAATAGCGTTTGAAGATCGTTTTTCATAATTTTGCTGTGAAAAAGCAAACTGTATACCCCGGTATTTTTATTTTTATATAAAGGTTGATTTGAATCGAAAACGTTCTTGATTTCCTCCAGAATAGTTGGATCTTTCTGCGTAAAAGCAATAGATTGTGATTGAGAGGCAATATATCCATCAGCAATAAAAAATCCAAGTAAATAAGCCATGTCGTTCGTCCAATGCTTAAAATAATCTTCATTAAACGAGTATTTCCTTTTCCAGCTCCCTCTTGCTTGTTTTTCGACGCCATTATTGGTCAGTAGCTGCCGAATGTGTCTGTCAGAAATTCCTGCTAATAAGCTTATTTCGCTAGTACTAGAACCGCTCTCCTAGAGAGATATCACTTCATTCATACTGAGTTTCATTTTAGACATTTTATAACCTCCTTTTCATCTATTTTATATTATAAACACAAAATAGAACAAATGTTCGCAGCCTCGTAAAATTGGCACTTTTGTATCTAGAACGTCATATTTTACTAAATTCCACTCACTTTTAGTTGATTTTAGTAAAATAGCTCACCTACACAAAATACTAAACAAATTTGACGGAGAACAAATGTTCCGTGGTCGTAAAATTGGCACTTTTTGATCTTATAATCTTCATATTTGTTATGAATTACAGTTCTTTTTCCAAAAAAGGTACTTAGAAAACAAAAAAGTCACTTATCTCTATTAAAATAAGTGACTTCCGCATTTATTAATTTCTATTTCAACACTGCTACATCCTTATGTACCGTCAATTCGTTAATATATTCTAGATCAGGCTCAAATCCTATACCCGGACCTTCAGGGATGTCGATATAACCATTGTTCATTGCTACTTCTGGTTTAATAATATCCCGCTTCCAGTAATGAGCTGATGGAGCTGTATCTCCTGGCAATGTAAATTGACTGAGTGAAGTGATGGCGAGGTTATGGGCTCGGCCAATCCCTGCTTCCAACATCCCGCCACACCACATAGGAATATGATGCTTTGTACATAGGTCATGGATTTTCTTAGATTCAGTTAAGCCTCCAACGCGACCGATTTTAAGGTTAATGATTCGACAACTTCCAAGTTCAATGGCTTTTCTCGCATCTTCATAAGTATGAATGCTTTCATCCAAACAAATAGGTGTATCCAATTGAGCTTGAAGTTTGGCATGATCAATGATGTCGTCGTGAGCAAGAGGCTGTTCAATCATCATTAAATGGAACTGATCTAGCTTCTTAAGGTGTTCAATGTCATCGAGTGTATAAGCGCAGTTCGCATCGGCCATTAACTCGATCGTTGGGAATTTTTTGCGTATCATAGCTAGAATCTCAATATCCCAACCAGGCATGATTTTAATCTTAATGCGTTTGTACCCGCTCTGGAGATATTCATCTATTTGCTTTAAGATGTTTTCATGTGAAGATTGAATTCCTACGCTGACGCCAACTTCTATTTTATTCTTCACCCCGCCAAGTGCTTGAGCTAACGGAAGGTTGTTTTCTTTAGCATATAGATCCCATATCGCACATTCAATCGCCGCTTTGGCGTTATAATTGCCGCGAATTTTCTTGAAATGTTCTGATACCTTATCAGGGTGAGTGATGTCTTGTTGATGAAGCAGCGGAATTAAATGGTCATTCATCATGTGCCAATTGGTACGAACGGTTTCTTCGTTATAAATTGGTTCCATAATGGCGACCGATTCGCCCCATCCTGATTGGCCAGAATGAGATCTCGCTTCAACTAGTATAATATCTTTGTCTCGCTCGGTTCCAACGCTTGTTGTAAAAGGATGAAGTAGGTCCATCTTGATTTGTCTTAAGATAATGCTACTAATTTTCATTGTTTTGATCACCTTTCTCTAAGAGGTATACATAATGATGTGGATACTCTTCCCTTTTTAGTAAATCAGTCACTTTCCACCCTCGCTCTAGGTAGTTAGAAAAAACAAGTCCTGTTTGTTCTCTCCAGTCAATAGCTAGTGATAGATCGAACTTTTTGATTTCTTGAAAGTTTCCTGGAACAGGTACAAATATCTTACTAGCATTAAGGGAAAGGTCTATTTTTTCAGGCTTGCTAAAAAGGTTATCTCCACCTGGTATAAGAGCATAAGGTATCGTTGGATTCGTTTCAGTACTTCGCTTCATCTCATTCGTATCCCACTCAACTAAAAAGCGATCAGTTGGTATCCCTGCATTGAGATTATCATCCATGAGACCGTAGACATTTGGAAGGTACGTACTCACGACTGCCCCTAACTTGTGTAAGTTGAGCGTGCCGTTAACCGTCTCTAGCGGATCATACGTCCACGTAATGAAATCGTATCCCATGTTTGACGCTGTTTTTCTTTGTTCGATTTTCAGTCTTTCACCAATTCCTAGTCTTCGATAATCTGGATGAATGCCTAAACTTTGAGAAACAAGATACACTTTCTCACCATTAAATCCTGGAAAGCTATATTGAAAAGCGATAAGTCTGTCTTGATAAAAGGCTCCTAATATAAATCCACCGTTTTTGACAACGGCCATACTTTGATTCACTGGTACGGAATCATCAAAGCTCCATACGATTGTTTCTAAGCGTCTCACTTCCTCAAGCTCTTCAACCGAATGAAGGGTGCGGATCGTTAATGATTTAAGTACGTTTGCTTTCAACTCGTATCCCTTCTTTCTTACCATTCATATTGATCGGCTTCTAACAACAATTGAATGAGGATTTTCGTGCCATCGATCAATGCTTCCTTGTTGAATTGCATATCAGGATGATGTAATCCAGGCGTTAAATCACATCCTAGCCCAATCATGGTTGCAGTAAGATGAGGATACTTTAATGAATAAAAATGAAAATCCTCCGCTCCTGGTGATACACACTCATCCACTACATTGTTAGCACCTAAAGAAGAAGTAATTGCCTTTCTAGCGAGGGTAATGGCCAAATCGTTCTTAACAGCGGCTGGAGAATATTCGGCTATTTCAGACGCTATTTCTGTTTCTGTTAGCTCTCCTACTTTAGAAATGATGTATTTCGTTTGATCGATCAGTTTCTTCATTGTTTCGTTGGACCTTGACCTTAAGTCCAGTGTGAAGCGAGCTTTAGCGGGAATAGAATTAGATGCTTCCCCGCCATGAAGCTCAGTAATCTTCACTGAAAAAGGATCAGGAACATTTAACCGAATACGCTGGATTTCCTGAATTAAAACCGCTGCTGCTTCAATCGGGTTATTACCTGTCTCAGGTCTTGCGGCGTGTGAAGGTACGCCTTTGATCCAACCTTTTATACTGGTGGTTGAACCGTGCGAAATAATCGGTGCGGCTTTGCCGTAAGAAATCTCCATAGATGGGCGCAAATGAATCCCGGCTAGAAAAATAACGTCTTTTAGCACATTCTCTTCTATCATTTTTAGTGCTCCTTCAGCCATTTCTTCCGCAGGTTGAAAGATAAAGCGAATGGTATGCTGCATCGGCTCTTTTATGAGTGATAATGCGGCAAATAGCACCATTGTGCTATGCGCATCATGACCGCAGGAGTGATTGGGCTTAACAACCCCCTCTACCTCTTGAACAAGCGCATCCATATCTGCACGAAGAGCGATCACATTAGCCTTTTTTCCTTTAAACTCTGCAACAAATCCAAAGTGCCCCTGAAAGGTTTGGATGTGATAACCGACTTCCGCTAACTTTTCCTTTAAGTAATGAGCTGTTTTCTCTTCTTGCCAGCTTGGCTCAGCAAGTTGATGTAGCTCATGATATGTTTTTAAGATCTTATCATGGTTTTCTTCTACGAAATTCACATTCGAACTTCCTTTCTTTTAAAAGATAAGGTGAGCGATACCAACAACGATCGGCAGTGTAATACATGTGCGAATTAAGAAAATGATGATTAAATCGACAATGCTGATAGGAAGTTTAGACCCGAGGAGTAATCCACCCATTTCAGACATGTATATTAATTGTGTTACAGATACACAGGCAATGACGAAGCGGGTTAATTCACTTTCAATGCCACTACCAATCACAGCTGGTAGAAACATATCCGCAAATCCGACAACCATTGTTTGAGCGGCTTCACCAGCTTCTGGCACTTGCATCCATGTTAGGATCGGTTCAAACGGCTTCCCTAGAATCGTAAAGAATGGGGTGAATTCTGCTGTAATCAAAGCAATGGTACCTATAGCCATTACGATTGGTAAAACGCCTAACCACATGTCTAATACGTTCTGTACGCCTTCTTTTATTACGCTCATCGGTCCTTTATTTTTTTGGGCTTTTGAAACGGCTTGATTAAAGCCCCATTTAGCGGGTGAAAATTGTTCTGGAATCCCCGTTTCTTTCTTTAATTCTGTATGTTCATATCCTTTATTTGACTTTCGAGACAATGGTGGAATGCGTGGCATGATGAGTGCCGCTACAAGTCCAGCAAAAATGATGGTTGCATAGTAATGTAGAAAATACTGCTCCAAATTCAAATAGGAAATAATGACGATTGTAAATGTAATGGAAACAACAGAAAAAGTGGTCGCAATAACAGCGGCTTCTCTTTTTGTGTAATACCCATCTTCGTATTGCTTTGTTGTGAGAAGAACACCGATTGTTCCGTCTCCTACCCATGATGCAAGACAATCAAGAGATGATCGACCAGGCAATTTGAAGAGCGGTCTCATGATTTTAATAAGCAATGCCCCAAAAAACTCAAGAAGTCCAAAGTTGAGAAGAAGCGGCAACAATAGCCCAGCTAGTAAAAATGTTGAAAATAAGATTGGGATTAAGTCATAAATTAAAAGCCCACCAGTATTTTCAGAGTAAATCATTTCTGGTCCTAGTTGGTATAGCGTCATGACAGCAAATATTGTTCCGAGTAAACGCGCAATTAACCAGAATGGACGAACGTGTAATAACGTATGTAAAGCTGGGTTTCTTGCTAAGAATTGAGGTTTAATCGTTACTGCTACAAATGATCCTACTGTCGCTACCACCATAATAAAAACCGTTATAGCAGGTATGAGTTCGCCGATTGAAGCGTTAATTTGTCCCGCTAGAAACGCCACAGGGATCGTGATACCTCCATCCTGTGTTATCGGCACAATAAATAAGAGGATCCCTATTAACGACGGAATTAAAAAGGTTAAGATATCTTTTGTAGAAAAATGTGAAACCTTAACTGTTTCGTTACGTTTTGATAATTCATTCATTCCCATTCCACCTTTATTCTCAAAGTTTATTCCACAAACCAATTACGCTCACTATAAAGTTGTTCCAACGTTTGTTGGCGAAGACTTATTCGTTCTCGATCTTTGAATTGTACCCCTTGAATGATCACTTCTAGAAGGCTAATGACAGAGGCAATGGAATGGTGTCCTGAGTCCATCTTCTCTTCGGTTGTTAACGTTATTGTAGAAAGCGGACCAATTGGAGATAAATGCCGATTTGTAATGGATACGACAGGAATTCCTAGCCTTTGAGTAAATGTAGCAAGTTCGATCGCTTCTTTGTGATAACGCGGGAATGAAAGAATAACAACGACTGAATCTTGCGTAAGGTCACAAAGATCTTCAGGAGAAAAAGCCATTGATTCAGATAGAAATACACCTGCTCTGAATTGCTTTAAGTTATAATACAACCAGTAAGCCGCTCCATAGGAACTCCCAAACCCTGCAATGTATACACTTTTTGCCTCAATGAAATGATCGACTACCTTCCAGACCTCTTCTACATCTAATTGTGCTAATAATTGCTTTAGGACAGATGTTTCTTTTTCTATCACCTGTTTGAAAAGAGTCTGCTCTGTTGGTTCTTGTACGTGTGAAGGAAATTCTTCATGATCTTGCTTTTTCTCTAACCAATGACGCCGCACGGCTTCTTGCATTTCAGAATATCCTTTAAATCCTAGTGCATAGGCGAATCGAATGACAGTTGTTTCACTTACACCTACTTTCCTCCCCATTTGATAAGCAGTAAGCAATGCTCCTTCCTCATCATTTTGAGTGATCCATTCTGCAACTTTCTTCTGACCTGGAGAAAGTGATGAATAGTGTTTTTTAACCATTTGATTGATTGATAAATGCTTCATAACTACTCCTTTAATTTAGTGAAGTATATCCTTCTTGGATGTTATTATAATGCATTAAATACTTCAGCGCTAGTTTATTTTCGATTATTCTGATTTTAATTACCGTCCTATATAAGATTCTGTTTTATTACATCAAAAAAACACCATCGAGTAGTCGATAGTGTTCGTCATAAAATCATGTGAGGAGAAGGTCTTTCTTTTATGCTTTGTTTCTCTCCATAACCGCGAAATAGTGATTTTCTGGATCGGCAAAGTTAAAGATTCGTCCTGAAGGCATCGATACGATCTCTCCAACAGTTATTTCCTTGCCTTTAAAATCTTCATATAGCCGATCGATATCTTCAGTGAAAAACATAAGCGATGGTGTTCCGAGATTTAATTCAGGTTCCATCTTCGCAATAAACGCTCTATCATGAAGGACGATACTCGTCGCTCCCCCTTCCAAAGTAGGCGCAATCTCCATCCATTTCATTGGACTATCGTTATCTTCTTTCGAAACTAAGTGAAAACCGATTTTTTCCGTCCAAAATGTTAGTGCTTCTTCCTGATTGTCCACGTAGAGCATGATTTGACCGATTTGATTAATCATTTAAACACTCCTTTTTGTTTAAGGGAAATCACGTACTATTCTATCTATTCTACAAAAGAAGTGACTGACCTTTAGTAATTGATAAAAGAACGGTTTGGCGTCTCTTGAAATTTCTATTCTTCTTAACGTAAAAGGTAAGGGTAATCCCAACTAATTATAGGGGATTCAGCTGATCCGTTCTCTTTATTCAACAGTTTAAGCTAACATAGGTAATTCGTAAGAAAAGCACCCCCAAGTGGGAGTGCTTAAATTAGCGCAAATCGTCTTTTATTGCGTTTGTGAATTGGGCAATGGCATCATTATCGATTCCTTGAGCGGAAGCCATTTGCTTCAAAGCTTCTGGATCTTGATGTTGAGAGTGCGATTGAGGTTGATGGGAAGAATTTTGTTGAGAATGATGCTGTTGCATGCCCATAAACCCGTCCTGCATCCGACTAGTTAGTGCGTATGCAGCCGCTCCTCCTAATGCACTTAATGCCATGACGGTAGCGGTTTTCCCTTTCCCTTTTTGATTACGCTTTTTATTGTACACTTCAGGTCACTTCCTTAGATAAAAGTTTAAAGGTGTGTTTCTAATCAATTGTTAGTCACACAAGTTAGTTTAAGTCAACTCGGTCTTAATATACTGGTGCGTATTCCCAAGTGTAAAAACACCTTTTATGTAAAATGATAATGATCAGTTCTATGGATAAAATAAATGAACTCCGTTATATCAATCAATTTTTAAGGTTTTTCCACTTATACCCTACACCCCAGATGGTCACTAAATATTCGTCGATCTGGAAGTTAACAGATCGACATTTATCCCGTAAATTACGTATATGTGAGTCAATCGTGCGTCCTTCTGTACTTGATTCAAATCCCCAAATTATTTGAATCAGGTGATCACGACTAAAAACTTTTTCAGGATTTTTCAAGAAAAGTCCAAGAAGCTTAAATTCAATGGGAGTTACAGGGATAAGGGAATCGTTGTAAGAAACAAGATGTTTATCTGCATCCCACGTGAGTCCTTTAAACACCAATTGGTTTAAATCAACCTGCTTTAAGCGTCGAGCGACTGCCTCCATTCTAGCAAGGAGAACTCGTTCATCGAAAGGTTTAGTGATGTAATCATCCGCACCTAGCTTTAGTCCTTTTACAATGTCTTCTGACTGTTCACGTGCTGTTAGCATAATAATTGGAACATCTGACTGCTTTCTGATCTCTTCACATGTTTTCCAACCATCCATATCTGGCATCATGATATCTAACAAGACCATATCCACATGATTTTCATTTAGCTTATTAAGTGCATCAAAGCCTGTGTTTGCTTTATATATTCGATACCCATGTGGCTCTAGATAGAGAGAGATTAACTCAACCATTCTTTCTTCGTCATCTACAGTTAAAACATACTTCATTTTATTCAACTCCTGCTATGGCGATTGTCATTGTCGTGCCTTTCCCTTCTTCACTTTTAGCAGATATGCTCCCGCCGTGTCTTTCAACAATTTCTTTGGCAATAGCAAGACCGAGTCCGGAGCCACCATATTTTCTTGATCGGGATTTATCAACACGATAAAGGCGTTCAAAGATGAAAGGTAAATCCTTCTCAGGAATCCCCTCTCCTTCGTCAACTACTTTTATGATGACTGTCTTTTGAGAGACGCTGACATCGATTAATACATGTTTTCCTTGTTCACTATAGTGTAAAGCATTATCTAACAGATTTAACATCACTTGAGAAAACCTCGCAGGGTCAATCGTTAAGCGAATATCGTTCTGCCAGGATACTATCAAATCAATTCCTTTTCGATCAAAAGCAGGCTTCACTTTCTCTCTAATTTGATGAATTAATGGACATAAATCGACTGATTCACGATCAATCGAAAACCCTTGTTGATCCATTTGGGCCATATCAAATAAATCTCGAACGAGCGAAGTTAAGTTTTCGGATTCTTCCTTAATAACGGCTAGATAAGTGTTTCTCTCGTCGGAAGATAACGCTTCTCGCTGAGCAATGTCAGCGTAGCCGTTCAGGTAAGTTAATGGTGTTCTGAGCTCATGTGCAATATTAGCTAGAAAATCACTGCGATCGTTTTTTAATCGTAGCAAATCGTCTGACAAGCTCTGGATCGCTTTGGCTAATTCTCCTAATTCGTCGTTTCGATCTACTTTTAATGAGACATCATGATCTCCTGTACTCATTTTCTGTGTGGCTATTTTCATATCAATCAATGGACGTGTAATGATTCTTGAAAGGTAAATAATTGTAATAATGGTAAGGAAGAGTGCTAGTCCACTAATAATCAAAAATTGGGTCGTTAAGTGGTCTCGTACGTCGCGAATACCTTGTGTATCAAGAATCATATACACGTTTCCAACAAGCTCATCATCAACAAAAATCGGAGAACCAGTTGTAACAAAAGGTTCTTCACCCCAATCTCCTTCCACAATAGCTCCTGTTAAAGGGAGTGTATTTGAGGAAGCAATATTTTCTTCAATAGTAGGCATGACTTTATTGGAATGAACAAGGATGGTATTCTTTTCATCTGTTATGACTACCTGCGTCTCAGCTTCAGATTCCATAAGTGCAACGTGTTCCATTGTCTCACGATTGAAATGCTTCGCTAGTACATCTCTATGGCTATTCCCTCTTGCTAGAAGGGCATCTGTTTCTGCCATAATGCGTTCGTTTAAAAAACCGAAGTACAGCACCATGAACAAAATACCTTCGAGTAATAAGATGCTTATGAGAAAAAACAGACCTAATTTTGTCGCTAATTTACTTTTCCTCTTTATTCTCATGTCTTTCTCCTTTATGAACAGCTAGTGTAACAGTATTATATCGAGAAAGTGTGCAGGGTGTCTGCATTGTACAAAACAGCTGCATAAAAAAGAAGCCTGTCTTAGTAAACAGACTTCCTCACTATCTTGATTATGATGCTAATTTCTTGCATTCTTCTGCACATTTGAAACAAGCTTCAGCGCAATCTTGACAATGTTTGTGATCATGCTTCTTACATTCATTACCACAAGCTTCACAAATGGTCGCACATGCTGTGGCGAGTTCAGCAACAAATGGTGTTCCTCTCACGAGAGCTTGTTCGAGGTAACCGCAAATATCAGAGCACTCTCTGTCCATGCGAATACATTCCGCCATCATATTGACATCGTCTTCTTTTAAACAAGAATCGTAGCAGTGATTACAGGCTGTCATACATTCATGAAGTGTTTGAATAACCGATCCATAATTTTCATGTGACATTCGTTCATTCCTCCTTAAAAGTTAAGTACACTGTCATATTTTCCTATTTGATCCAGATTAAACGTCATTAGCAAATAAAGTTGCAGGATAGGAAATTTCATTATTTCTGCACAAATTCTTGATAAAAGAAGGGAATAGAATACGGATTCTTCTCTGAAATCAACTTATTTCTTGATTTTCCCTTCATTGATTAAAATAGTCCAAGATTTCCCATTGTCAGTTGTTTGATAAAGACTACCACTTATTGAATGAAAGACAATCTCATCCTTATTTTGTGGATTAACTGTAACATAATCAATGGTGTCTAAAGTTTGATTAGGCATAGTCACTTCTTCCTCTTCACCGTCTTGCAATGATTGAACAATGAGCTGATTCCTAGGTTCCTGCACTGCATAAATAAAGCGATCCTCTAGAAAAACCATTGTGCTAACAGCTACTTCTTTCGTTATTCGAGTAAACGACTCACCTTGATTACGAGAGAGATATAACCCGGAAGGAGAGGTTATAGCAACAAGGTTCGAGTTACTTGGATGAGTGAATAACCCACTTATTTGATCGGGAGTTCCTTTTAACGCCACATCCACCCACTTTTTAGCATCCTCACTATAATAGACGCCTATTTCCATTTCGCTATTTCTTTGTTGATTTACTGCATACATGGCGTTCGTTTCATATCCCACAGCTAAATAATGAAAATCAGATTCGCCTTGAAAACCTAGCTTTTCTAATGTCTTGCCTCGGTCTGTACTTTTGATTAATCCAAGTGGATTTGGTAACGCAGATCCTTCTCCAGGGTGTCCACTACTATAAAATCCATCAGCTACAGCTTGGAATCCCATATAATCATTTTTGTTTGTTGTGGCTTCGTACCAGATTTGATTATGATAAATTAGAGGACCGTCGTGAGTAGCCACTAGCAGTTCATTACGGTTACCGGGATAACCGATCCCGTGGACATGATCGATTTGGTTTCTATCAGCTTCTGTATAAATGGCAGAGTTACTGATGGATGCGAGATTTGCTTGTTTTTGTCCTGTATCATTTGATTGATTTTCATTTAGTGACGATTGATCATTTTGACAAGCAGATATTATTACAGTGAGAATTAAACCTATTGTATAGAGCGATATTTTCTTCAAAACTTTTCATCCTTTCTACTTGTATGTGGCGATAGCGTTAGAAAATCTAGTGGAAGAACGGCAGATATCAGTGAACCTCTTTAAAATAACCCGAACCTAACCAGTTCGGGTTATGAAGGGTCAATTATTCAGTTAGGGTTAATTCGTCTTCCGTTACCCATTTATGATTCGTTACTTTTTCGCCACCAGTTGTTGGTGTGTAGTCGATCATATATACGGTAGTTTCTGTAGCGGATTCGACCGTTGCAATCGCACCTTTCATTCCTTCCATATGAGAAGCCATTAATGTTACTTCAGTTCCTGATGGAAGTGGAGCTTCATCTGGATCTTCCAGTTCTTCATGAATGACCCATTTATGATTTTCTACGGGTTCTCCGCCATCTTCAGGGGTGTAAGTTACAACATAAGCTGTCGTATCATATGCCCCCACAATAGTTGCTTCTGCACCTTCCATTCCTTTCATATGGTTCGCTTCAATGATCGCCGTGCTACCTTCTGGATAAGTCGGATCTTCAGACTTTTGTAGCTCTTCAGGTACCTCAGCAGAGCCTGAATGATTCATCCCTTCCATATTACTTTCAGAGTTTGCCTCTGTGTTATTAGAGTTTTCATTTACTTGTTCATTGTTGTTTGCACAAGCAGCAAGAATGAGCGCCATTGATAATGTTATTACACCAATCAATTGAGTTTTATCTTTCATGATAGTCCTCCTCTAGTCTTTGGAATTGTATGCCAATATCTACTTTATCCGTAAAGTATGCACTTATTGTGCAGATTTCATTTGTTCACAGATTTATCGAATATCGGTGAAAGAACACTAAAAGGCCGCTCTTTCTGTAAGAGCGGCTGTCATGTGAATTATGGTTTTTCAGGTGGTTCCCCGATGACGCGAACTTCACGTTCAAGATCGACATCAAACTTTTCTTTTACTGTTTGCTGCACATGATGAATCACGTCCAGATAGTCAGTCGCTGTCGCATTATCGATATTTACAATAAAGCCAGCATGCTTTTTGGAGACTTCAGCTCCACCGATTCGTGTACCCTGAAGCTGTGAGTCCTGAATGAGCTTACCAGCAAAAAGGCCAGGAGGACGTTTAAACACACTGCCACATGAAGGGTATTCTAGCGGTTGCTTTGTTTCACGTTTTTCCGTTAAGTCATCCATGATTGCTTTAATATCCTCATACTCTCCAACTTTAAGCTTGAAAGTAGCTTCAAGGACAAGAAGACCATTTTCTTCTACATTACTATGACGGTAAGATAAATCAAGTTCATCAGCTGTCAATTTAACGAGCTTTCCTTCCTTTGTTACAGCAAGAACGCTTTCGAGACAATCCGCGATTTCTCCACCGTATGCTCCTGCGTTCATATAAACAGCTCCGCCGACAGATCCTGGGATTCCGCATGCGAATTCGAGCCCACTTAGTTTGCTGTCACGAGCAAATTCAGAAGCATCAATAATACGTGCACCAGCTTGAGCAATAACTTTTTCTTCTTCTTTTTGAATGGCTTTTAGTGACGAAAGATTCAGGACAATTCCTCTAATGCCTCCATCTTGAATAATAACATTAGAGCCTTTTCCTAAAATGGTTAATGGATAGTTAGATTGATAGGCGTACTCAACTGCTGCTCGTGCGTCCTCTAGCGTGTTAGGAAACACAAGGACATCCGCACATCCACCCATTCTTGTATACGTATGTGCATTTAATGGCTCATTTATCTTCAGTTCCGCACTGGGTAAAATGGAGCGGAGTTCATTTAATACATTTTGATTATTCATAGGCTACCTCGCTTATAAAACAGTTCGTTTTCATTGTGGTTTGAGTTCAATAATGTTTCATGGACATATTCAAACACATTTAAAATAATAACACAACTACTTGATAAATATGATGTTTTTCATAAAAGAAGCCTTTAATTCGAAAAGAATGTTACTTGGAAAGCAACTTATATAGCGGAAAAATCAATCTCAGACATCGTGATTGGAAAAATGCTGTTATCCTATCAAATGCATAAATCATTGTATTCGTTACTCTTCTACAGATACTGTTACTAATCATCGCCAACGTTATCAAAAATAATCAGCTTATAGAAAAAATGTAGTAGATATAATATCCTATGTAAAAATGTATTTTAATACTGTAGTACAGGTGTACAGATAGGGTTTTTGGTAAAAAAACAACAACCGGAGAAATTAAGTTCTCCGGTTGTTGTTATGAATTAAGCTTTTGTTCGATAAGCCGTATTGTTATCTTTCAATGTCTCATCAGTTCCAAATAAAAAGTGCTTTTCCATATTTGGAGAATATACCGAGTTTACAGTTGTTCTGCCAACTGTTTCAGCCACCTCTCGCAGCATACTTGGAGAAGCGCCGCAACAGAGTCCGAAGTAATTGACGCCAACCTGCTTTGCTTTCTTAGCCCATTCCGCTAGTTCATAGCGATTGCAATAAAGCGGGTCTAAAGAGGTTGGAAAGGTCGTCTCTGTTGGCAATGTACACGCACAGCCACCGTCTGGTAAGTTAAAGAATGTTGGGTGTTCTTCTGTTGTACGATAAGGGATTGGAAGAGCACCAACATAGCCGTTAACAGACTGTCTAATTTTTTCAATGTAAGGCTGCATTGTGGCAGGTCCTCTAAAACAATTCATGCCAACAACTAGTGCACCTTGCTCTTCTAATAAACGGCAAGCTTCCTCAACGGTATAGCCGTCCCTTAAAATGTTCTCACTCATAAGTCCGAGTGTAATCACAGCTTGAAGATCTTGCTTTTGAATCTCTTCTAGCGCTATTTTGGCTTCTTCATAGTAGTAAAAGGTTTCCCCATTGATGAAATCAACGCCTTCTTCTTTGCTCCATTTCACCATTTCAGCAAACATCGAGCGAATTTGTTCCTTACTTTCCTCATCTTCAGGATCAAATAAGTTTGTATTTGAAATGTTTCCAGCAACTAGCGCTTCTTCTTTAGGGTGTTCCTTCGCGACTTCTTTAGCCAGGCGGATCGCTTGTCTATTGAGCGGTTCTAACAAATCTTCTTTTCCAATAATCCTCATTTTCTCTCGGTGGCCATTATACGTAAAAGCAAGTACGACATCTGAACCTGCAAGCATATAATCACGATACGTTTGTTTTAGCGCTTCAGGATTGTCTAGAGCAACTTCGGGTACGAATGATCCTGCTTGTAAATAACCACGACGCTCTAGTTCAAATAGATAACCTTCCCCGCAAATAACTGGACCATTTTGCAATCGTTCTTCAAGTGTTCTTTTCATGTGTAACAGCTCCTTTTCTGGATAAAATAAAAAACCCTCTTCTTAAACAATAAGAAGAGGGTTTGCTAACATAATCCTCCTCTTATCTTCCAGGTGATATCACCTGTAGGATTTGGCACCAGCTTCAACTGTAGTTGAAAGGTTGCCGGGCATCATAGGGCCTATTCCCTCCGCCGCTCTTGATAAGAGTGTTGATTTAATTTTTGAACATGTGTGAAATTATAGACCGGTTAACTGGAAATGTCAATCACTTATCTGATAATTACGAAATGTTAGGATAATCACCTGCTTTTCAATCGATAGATGCGATCTTCACGCCCTATCGGCTCGACTGACATTGATCCAGATGCAACAAATGAATCGAGGTAGGTACAAACAGCATAATAAATTTTTGGTTTCTTTGTGGAGTATCTCTTGTCTTGTACCTTTCCTTCCTTAATCAAAAGCTCACAAATCATCAGAGCACTTTCCATACCCTGATCGATATAAGAGTCTACCTCTTCCTGTGTTGTAAATGAAAGGTCCCCTACAAAATAGGTTTCCTTAGGTTTCTCGCTTGTCTTTTCTTGTAAAGGTTCTTGAACATCTTCCGCGAACAAATCAAAAGCGCCTTGTAATTCCTCTTCTGGTTTCGGTTCTTCCTGGTTGCTTTTCGGGTTGACTACTTGTTCTACAGTGTTGCTTCCTCTTTGAAGAGCTTCTTTTTCTTCACGATAAGATCTGATTAAACTGTTTAGCCTTTTTTCTTGTAAATCTAGTAATGGAAGATTTAATGAAAGTGGCTGTTCAATGTCTTGTGGAAGGTTCAATCCTTCAGGAATGTCGTATGTAGGATAGCCGTTCTGTCTTTTCAACAGTAGCTCATCCAACTCATAATCTATTTCCATAAATCCCTTCACAACTTCTCTCACAATGGAAGCGGGTAATCCGGTATGCTCTTCGAAATGATTTATCCCGAAACGCCGTGTTTCTCCTGTTTTTGCATGTCGAACAACATACTGATACCGTAAAGAGCGACCGCACTCACATTTTAAATCATCTGAAACGAAGCCCGCATCGATGTAATCTTCTAGTATCCAATCATCAAGCAGCATCCTGATTTCTTCATCCGTTGCCCCACTTGGAATCATCCGCCCTTTACTTCTAGCAATTACATTCGCAAAAGCCGTTTTTTTACCGCGTTTAAGAAAATTCATTACATACGTTTGTTGCTCATTTGTCAGATCTGAAAAAAGCTCATCTCTTTGGGTGCTTGTCAGGCTTTGTGTCATATAAATCCCTTTCTGTACGATAGTAATGCCATTATATCAGTAAATATTCCAATATTGTTTGCATCGGATAAATTCTTAAAATAAGAAACGCCAATTCTGATGAATTGGCGTGAATTCGTTCTTAACGATGGCGGCCGTGCTCGCCCTTATGATTATGATGATGCTTTTCTTTTTTCTGTTTCGTTAAGTCGAGTGTATATTTAGCGAAACCATTTTCTGTTTCATCAACAAAATGAATCGTTTGAATGCTTTCCGCATAGGTTTTGGCTTGTAACGAGGATTCAAAAGTGACGTTCAGTTTCTTCTTATTAACTGTGTGAAATGACCAGTTCTGATCAGCTGTTGGATTAATTGTCTTGTTTTCAAGAATATAGTCAATTAAAATTTGTCTATTTTCATCAGGGGAATCAATGACAATATTCGAACCGTCTAAGTGCGGAAAGTGGCCCCCGCCTGTTGCTCTGTAATTATTTGTAGCAACGATAAAGGACATATCTTTCGTTACCTTTTCTCCGTTGTATTTTAGCGATTTAATTCGATTTGCATCAGCATTTACTACACTCCCACTCATATCATATTTCGCAGGTTCTGTAACATCGATTTGATAGGTAACGCCATCAATAACATCGTAGTTATAAGAAGGGAAATCAGGATTAATTAAAGGCTGTTCCTGTTTGTCTTTTTTGTTGATTACATTAAATTGGCCTGCTGACATTTCAAGCCAATCCTTCAGTTCTTCACCATTTAACAGCACCGCTTTCAATGTATTCGGATATACGTAAAGATCAGCTGTGTTTTTAATCGCAATGTCCCCAGCAGGAATATCTGTATAGTAGGACGCCCCCCCTCGACCGCCCGCTTTAAATGGAGCGCCTGCGGATAGAGCTGGAATACCTTCATATTCGGTACCCTGAATATTGTTTTCTACATACCATTTTTGTGCATTGGTTACAATCTGGATGGACGGATCATCATTAACGAGCGCAAAGTAACTGTTTATGGGTGCAGTTGTTTCACCGACAGCTGTTCGCACATAATCAATTGTCGCTTCATGATCGTCTTTCACCGCATTCACGATATCCATGTCTACTTCAACAAGTGGTGTTTTCGTTACTTTATCATAGATGGGACGAGCTTCAGATTTGGATTCCTTCACTGACCATTCCCCGTTATCTTCCGTTAAAGATAGGTCGATTACCCCTAGGTGATCTCCCCAGTAACCTGGCTCGACGGAAGCGACTCCATTAATGGTTCCTTTTGTATTATCTACTCCCTCCACTCCTTGAAAGCTATTATCTCCAGGGAATACTTTGTGGGCATGTCCAAATAAAATGGCATCGATGCCTTCCACTTCGCTTAAGTAGTAAACGGCATTCTCGTCATTTCCCTGTGGTGCTGCCTTCTCAAAGCCAGAATGAGGTATGGCGACAATAATATCGGCCCCTTTTGCCTTCATTTCTGGCACGTATTTATTAGCTGTTGCAACAATATCCTTTACGATCACATTCCCTTCAAGATTAGCCTTATCCCACTGCATCACCTGTGGTGGAACGAATCCGATGACGCCTACTTTCAGTTGATGTTCCGTTCCTGAGTCATCTTTCACCGATTTATCAAGAATTTGATAAGGAGTGAAATAGTTTTGATCATTTGATGGATCATCATCGTGGTCATCTATATACAAGTTCGCATTTATGTATGGGAAGTTTGCGCCGGCTAGGCTTGTCTGAAGGAAATCGAGACCAAAATTAAATTCGTGATTTCCAATGTTCCCTGCATCATAATTCAGAAGGTTCATGGCTTTGTATACAGGGTGAGTTTCCCCTTTCTTTAGAGGGTTGATTTTTGCAACGTAGTCACCAAGCGGATTTCCCTGTAGTAAATCGCCGTTATCGAATAATAAACTGTTCTCAACTTCACCACGAGCTTTGTTAATTAATGTGGCTGTTTTGGCGAGTCCAAACTCATTCGTAAGCTGATCCTTATAATAATCATAATTTACGATATTCGTATGAATATCAGTCGTTTCCATGAGGCGTAGGTGAACATTCGCATTTGAGGCTTCTGCTTGAGCTGGAATTTGAACAATAGGTACGGCAATTAAACCGATTGATAGCGCAGCAATAAGTGTTTTACGAAACTTGTTGTTATTCATATGTATTCCCCCTTAAGTATTGAAGCATTTTACCCAATATTAGTTTACCTACAATTGTTAATAAATGTTTGGAAGTCAAATAAAAAGTTTGAAAATAGTAGAAAATGCTTCAGGAGACACGGGTGAATGGACCTAATTAAACATTTTTTCAAGTTTAATTAACTTAATTCGTAAAACTTGGACATCCGTTTATACATGTACATATCCTGGGACATACATTGAGGATGTAAAGAAAAAATAAAAATCTTCAGGAGGAAATACGTTATGTGTAATTCAAACTCAGCTTCATCGTTTTGCTGTCCTGCCCCTTGTTCCACTCCGAACTTCTTTGGTAACAACCCAACGTTAATGGCTATTAAAAGATGTCTTCCAATTCGTACTATATGTCAAGATACATCAGTTGACCCGGCTGTTCCCGTAAACCTTTTTGTTGCTCCAGCAGGTACTCCAGCTCCTTCATTAGCTAGCGGAATTTTATCAATCATCAATACTAGTTCAGTAGCAAATGATTGCGTTATGACCCTCATTGTAACGGATGACACAGGCGCTGCAATTGAGTATACGGTTGATGCACAATCTTCTTTAGTATTAGAACTAACGAACGTAACATTGATTCAAATTCAGTGTACTTCTGCTACGCCTCCAACCCCAGATGTTTTCTGTACAGCTACTGTTGAAATGGATCTTCAATATACAGCAGGATTATAATCTATTGCACTCGATGAAGTCCTACGACGGAGAGTGTTTTTTTATTTCGTTAATTTCGTTTAAAAATGAAAAACGAAAGCTAAATAAGCTATTTCAATAAATAGGAATAATGATTTTTGTCATACTTATTTTTGGATGGACTTGGACGCTTATCTATACAAAACAAATGTCCATGCATTTACTATATAAAAGGAAGTTTAAGGATGTGCTCTTATGTCAAGAAGTAAATCGTTGTTTCAAGAAGATCACCCCTTATGTGAAAGGCGTCGTCCCCATCAATCAAAGGGAGAGCTGGTGGAAGAAAATATCTGTGGCGTCTTTCGAATTGATCCACTTCTCAACCCTTATGCCCCAATATGGGAGGCGGTTGGAGATATAGGACCAGTATCAGGAACTCTATCAATTTATTACGATGGTGGGGTTTGTGAGGAAGTCGAGGTATTAATTGATCACTGTCATGAACCCGCATTTTATGTGCCAGAGGGAAATACGAGAACGAGAACATATCAACAACTGTGTAAAGTAACGATTGTAGCAAGAGATCGTCGAAAAGAAACCGGTTCTATTCAACACCCCCATGGACATAAGAAGCACTCCGTCTGTACGGGGCGCTATTGTCTAACTATTTATTACCATGTAAAGGGATATAAAAAGAAGTCACATAAGAAACAAGACTGTGTGAACAAGGAGTGTCATGGAGGGTGCTGATCTATTCTATCAGCCCTTTCTATTTTCTTTCAGGCATAAACGATAAAGATCCTCTCGCCCCCACGACAATCCTTTTTGAAATGATTTGACCGTTCTCTTCTTCAAAAATGAGATACAATTTATCATCATCAATTTCTGCATTGAGATAGGTAGCAGATGGATAGAGCTCTTTTAAGCTTTCCTCATGATAAACCTTCACAAGATGACCATTTTGATCATAAACGTCCAATCTTGATAATTGATCGTTCGTCATGATGACGTGAAGGTAATTGTAACCAGATCTTACGCTTGCTTCCTCACCACTTAATTCGAAAGGTGGATTTGAGCGGTTATAATCGGAAGAAATACCTGAAGCAATCCATAAAAAGAGAAAACAAAGGACAATAATAAATCCTTTCATAATTCATCTCCCATATATAAACATCTATTTTCTAAAAATAAACGTTTTTGTTTACAGTGTATGCTTCCCCCGTTTGAGAGTGTGTCACCTACTATACATAAAAAAGACGCACCGTTAAAGGTGCGTCTTAATTGAATTATTTACCTGCATTTTCAAGTTTCTTTACTTGTTTACTGCGAAGCTGACCGCATGCAGCATCGATATCTGTTCCGTTCTCATGACGGATCACACAGTTAATACCGTTTTTCTTAAGCGTATCATAGAACGCAAGAATCGATTCTTTTTCACTACGCTGATAAGAGTGGTCATCAACTGGATTGTATGGAATCAAGTTTACGTAAGAAAGATGACGTTTGTCAGCGAGAAGATTCGCAAGTTGTTTCGCTTCTTCTACGTGATCATTGACGTCTCTCAACATAATATACTCAAACGTAATTCTGCGGTTGGTTTTCTCAAGATAATAATCAATCGCAGGCATTAATTTTCCAAGCGGATAAGCCTTATTGATTTTCATAATCTTCGTACGCAACTCATCATTAGGAGCATGTAGAGAAATCGCAAGGTTCACTTGAAGATCTTCATTGGCAAAGTCGTAAATTTGCTTCGCAAGACCACTTGTTGAAACCGTAATGTGGCGCGCACCAATACAAAGTCCTTTTTGAGAATTAACGATGTGAAGGAAGTCCATCATATTATCATAGTTATCGAAAGGTTCACCGATTCCCATAATAACAATATGACTTACGCGTTCTTCATTCGCCTTTTCATCAAGTGCGTGTTGCACGTTCATGATTTGCTCAACAATCTCACCGCTTGTAAGGTCACGGCTCTTCTTAAGAAGTCCACTTGCACAGAAGGAACAACCGATATTACACCCTACTTGTGTCGTTACACAAACAGATTGACCGTAATGGAAACGCATGAGTACCGTTTCAATAACGTTCCCGTCTTGTAATTTGAACAAGAACTTGATCGTACCGTCAGAAGATTCCTGCTTGATTTCCTGAGTTAATGTCTGAATCGCAAAGTTTTCTTCCAAAAGTTTGATACAGTCTTTGTTTACGTTATTCATTTGAGAAAATTCTTTAACACGCTTTTTATAGAGCCAATCCCATACTTGGGAGGCACGGAATTTTTTGTGACCACGTTCTAGCAACCATTCAGTTAGCTGATCAAACGTTAATCCGTATATAGATTCTTTCATTTATAACCCTCTTTTCAATTCTTAGCCATTCAGTCTAATACTACTAGAAGTATAACCAAGTCGCAACCGCTTAGTCCAGAATAGTGAAGTATATAGTCTAAAATAGCCTATGTTTTCAAGAAGCTTCGCTCGTTTACCTATTAGACTGTAACATATAGTAACTAAGTTTATAAAACAAAGAAAGACCTTTCCCTTCTGGAAAAGTCTTTAGTCGTGTTACTTACAGTAATGGAATAATAACTAAAATGAGTAAATCAAAGAGAATATGTGATAATAATGGCACCCAGAAGTTCTTTGTTTTTTCATAAAGCCATCCCCAGGCCATTCCACCTCCGATTGCAGCTAGTACTAATAAATACGCATCGGAATAAAGATGAGCCGTCGCATATAAAATGGTCGCTATAAGGATGGTGTCTCCCTCTTTGTACTTCTTTAACTGTTGCTGAATATATCCTCGCCAGTAGATTTCTTCTCCAGGAATGACGATCAGTACAAGACTAATGAAATGTCAGGCTTTTACGGGTTGGACCACATCATAAAACCGCTCCATCTCTTCGAATAAAGAGGGATAAACCCACTTGATTCCCTCTATCCCTACATAGGAAAGTATATATAGAAATAGGGCACTAATGACGATATAAAGCCAATGTTTGAACGTGATTTTTTTGAACTTAAGTGCGCCTGCTTTAACACTTAAGAAAATTAAGATGGCTAGTGTTACTGTAAAAACAGGCCAAAATGTTCCTGGGAACCGAACAAAGCTTAAAAAAAGCAGAATATGAGCTAATAAAAGTGTGCTAAGGATTATGATTTTCTGATTCATATTTTCATCACCCTATCTTGTTGCCTCTTTTTAACATCCTACCCTGAATGTATCGAACGCATGTTAAATTGAACAGCTTGAATATGTAATGATGTGCTAAAAGTAAAAAGCTAACGAAATATGCTTCGTTAGCTTTTAGGCTATTTGCTTTGCGATTTGCACTTTTCTTGAATGACAGCAAGAGCACTTTCTTTGTCAGGCTGATCACTCTGATGCCAGCGGATTTTTCTTCCGAATTCATCTGCCTTGGCATAAGCATAGATTTTGCCTTCGTATTCCGCCACGCTAATTTCCCAGTAATACGTCACCTCTGCTCCAGTGGGCTGAGTAACTTCGACTGGATAGAAAAAATAATCTACCTTTTTTAGCATATTAGCAGCTCCTTCATTATTGCTTCACAGTTATTTTACCAGATTTTTTATTGTTAGGTTTAATGGTTTACTAGAAGAGTGACTTTTATCACATATGGGGAACTGTATTTCGTATATGCTTATATGTGAAAGACGTCACATATAAGCATATACGAGAAAAGGTGATGAAAATGAACGGACTTCAACTTTTTACAGCATTAACTCCTATTTTAGCGGTGTTTATCTTACTTGTTCTTTTGCGTTTACCTGCAACGAAAGCTATGCCGGGAAGTTTACTCCTCACCGCATTAATGGCCTATACTATATGGAAAATACCAATGATACAAATGACAGCAGCATTCATTGAAGGGTTAATCATAGCTTTGTCGATTATTTGGATTGTATTCGGAGCGATTTTATTATTAAACACGCTACGAAATAGCGGAGCGATTGACGCAATTCGCACGGGATTTATGGGAATATCCATGGATCGAAGGGTTCAGCTAATTATTATCGCCTGGTTATTTGGGGCATTTATTGAAGGGGCAGCAGGATTTGGAACTCCTGCTGCAATCGGAGCCCCTCTGCTTGTGGCATTAGGATTTCCTCCACTTGCCGCAGTTGCGATGGCCCTTATTGCTGACAGCAGCCCTGTTTCTTTTGGCGCCGTTGGAACACCAATTATCGTCGGTGTAGATCAAGGACTCCGACAGGGTTCAGCTGTCGCGAATCAAGTAACAGCTTCCATTGGACAGCAATCGATGCCTGAATATTTGCAGGCAGTCACTCAAAGTGCTGTCATGATTGATCTTTTCGTAGGTACTTTTATCCCGCTTATTTTAGTCATGATGTTAACACGTTTTTTTGGTGAAAACCATTCTTGGAAGGATGGTCTTTCTTTATGGAAGTTCGCTATATTTGCCGGACTCAGCTTCACACTGCCGGCTTTTATCGTAGCAACCTTATTGGGCCCGGAATTCCCGTCTATTATTGGAGGTCTCGTGGGACTTTCGATTGTCGTCCCTGCAGCCAAAAGGGGTTTTCTCCTTCCTAATGAGCCGTGGGATTTTAAAAAGACAAACGAACCTAATGTAAACACTCAAATGACCCTACCTTTGTGGCTGGCCTGGATTCCCTATTTACTTGTTGCGTTATTATTAGTGCTAACGCGTTTGGACCTCCTTCCGGTAAAGGGATGGCTAAGATCAGTTAAAGTTGGCTGGAACCAAATTCTTGGTACAGAAATCAGCACTTCCTTTGAACCATTATATTTACCTGGCACCATCTTCATTGTGGTAATAGTGATAACAATATTTCTCCATAAAATGAGCGGAACGGCTGTCCAGAAAACGGTACTGGATTCATTGAAAACGATGATTGGGACTGTCGTAGCACTTGGGACAGCTGTTCCGATGGTTCGGATTTTTATTAACTCTGGAATTAATGGTGCTGATCTCATGAGTATGCCAATGGAGCTAGCGACACTTGTTGCAAATGCTGTAGGTGATGCGTGGCCACTTGTTGCTCCGTTTATCGGTGCTCTCGGTTCATTCATTTCTGGTAGTGCGACATTTAGCAACATGATGTTTTCACTTTTTCAATTTAGCGTAGCGGATCAGCTTCAAATGAATGAACAGCTCGTTCTTTCGCTTCAAGTACTTGGAGCAAACGCGGGAAATATGATTTGTGTATTAAACGTTGTTGCAGCTGCTTCTGTGGTTGGCATGGTTGGAAAAGAAGGAACCATTATCCGAATGACACTTGGTCCTATGTTGTTCTATGCTATTGCAACAGGAGTGATTGGATGGATTACAATTATTCTGCTTTAAGTCTTACTAAAGAACAGCGCCTTCTCAATTGATAGAGATGGCGCTGTTTCTTTGGTAGTATAATTATTGATCTAGTTTCTTAATATCTTCTTCTGCTTTATCAAGCATCATCTGATAATTAAATGTTGTATCTAATTTATTCAAGAATTCATCATACTCACTAAGGTCACGTTGTCCACTTATGAATTTAATCATTTCTTCTTCAGAGAATCGATCAGCATCTGCCGAATTATAGCCCTCTGGATAATCAATATACCCATTTAGAGATTCAATTCGCGGAGCATCTGCGGAAGCTTCGATATATTCCGTTTGTTTTGAGAATTTCGTTGATAGGTACTCCATTTCAGGTCGACCAGTGAATTGGTAAAGCCAGAAGTAGCCACCTTCTTCAGCCAGTTTGTCCGTTGGGACAATCTTGCCGTCTTCTTTGTTATAATGTTCTCCTTCTATTCCATATTGAACGAGTTTAGATCCCTCATCAGATGCTACATAGTTAAGAAGTTTAAATATTTTTTCGAGCTTTTCTGGTTGGTCCTCAAGTGCTTTCGGAATAGCATAAAAGCCATTAGCTTGACCTATATCCCACGTACCTGCTGATTTTCCTGCAGGTCCTTCAATTGCCGGAAGCTGTACCCACTCAGCATCTGGATCTACTGCTTTGTATTGTTCAATATAAGCATCACTCGTTAAATTCGCCCATCCATCAAATAAAATCCCAAATTTACCTTGAAACGCTTTTTGTTGAGGCTCGTTACCTGTATTACTGAAAATTTCAGGGTCCGTTACATCGTTTTCAACAAACTTCGTAACAGCAGTGAGAGCTTCTTTCATATCAGGATCATGAAATGAGTTCACTAATTCACCGTCTTCTTTATAAAAGCTTTTTGGCATTCCTACACCATAAGCACCAAGTATCGGTTGGAAAGCGCTTACTCCTGATCCGGTAAGACCATAAGTATCTTTTTGCCCATTCCCATCTGGATCATCTTCTCGAAAGGCTTTTGCTACTTCATATAAATCATCTACTGTTTTAGGCATTTCCATGTTCAATGTTTCTAACCAATCTTTCCTAACCCAGTACGTATAGAAAGGTATGCTTGCAGGAACAGTCACCGCATAAACTTTATCATTTACCTTCGCTTTTTCAACATTATCTTCTCCAATAAAATCCTGAACTTCCTTAAGGTCGTCCATATAAGGGTCAAGGTCTAGTAGTAAACCTTTGTTAGCATATTCTACTAGAGCAGCTCGACTAACTTGAAACAAATCAGGATAATCCCCTGCCGATAAACGAACGTTTAATTTGTTTTCATAGTCATTAGGATTAACGGAGAGATTCACTGGAAAACCAAGTGCCTCATCTAGTTCTTGCTTAATAACGTCATTTTCTGGGTCAGGTAAGTTTACCCCTTGTCGAATGACTTCTACTTCCTCACTACCAGATTCGCTGTCAGCTCCAGACGATAAGTTACAAGCAGAAAGCAATAATGAAAGAGATAACGCAGGTATAAGGACATGACGCAACTTTTTGCTTTTCATAAAAACCTCTCCTTTTTCAATCGTAATAGATGAAGTTCATTTCACTTTTTCCTGAAACCAATCTTCTCTAGTTTATCATAATAATGAATCAGTTCAGCTTTGGATTGATAGGGTTGTCGGGTCAACTTAACGGAAAAATAAAGCTCTGATTATTTAATTAAATCCTCTTCTACATTCGCTTTTAAGGTAAACTAGAGCCTTCACTTCTCACCTTGATCAATTGTGTCTTACCCCCTTTAGTCTGTTTAGCTTTTATTTTTCTAAATTTTCTAAATTAAGTATATAAATAATACAAGCTTATGAGAATAGAATATAGAGTCATTTATTTATACTTTATTTCAACCAAAATCTGGATGGAAATGCAATTGATTGAAAGTTTAGTAGTTCCCCCTCCCATTTATAATTTTGAATTTACAAAAAACGTTCTCTCTGTGAGAACGTTTAAAGGATTATCCTAAGTTTTCGATGTTCCAAGTACGAATTGAATAGAATCCAGCATCAAGCTTTTGTTTCTCTTATAATAGGGTGTTTTGCAACAGTTCCGGAAGCTTCTTAAAAGTCTCGTGATGGACGTCAATTCCTTCATAACTCGAGTAAATGGGAATAGTTACAATTTGTTTATCGAGTGTATCGAAGCAGTGTATACATAGAAATCCAACGCTCCTCATTCGATACGAAAACATAATGCGATATCGTGCTTCGCTCATATTATTCTCTCCTACTATTTTTTTATCAGTATGTACAAAATAGTAGATAAGCAAACCTCTGTTTTACGAGTAGCGAGTCAAGATAGGAGTGTTAGAGCATATTGTTTTTCAATTAGTATACCTGCTGATAAAATTGAAAATGGGTTTTTCTTGAAAGAAAATCTCCCTTTTACACTCTGAATAGAGAAAGAAGATGAAATTATGTCAACTAGTCAAAAAAAATTATCTGATGTTAAATACTCAGTACTAGATTTAGCTCCTGTTATGGATGGAGAAACTATATCCGATGCTTTAGAACGAACAAGAAATCTCGCTCAGCACGTAGAGAAACTTGGCTACAATCGTTTCTGGCTAGCTGAGCACCACAATATGCCCTACATCGCAAGCTCTGCTACATCTGTTGTGATTGGACATGTTGCTGCGGGTACCTCAACCATTCGTGTTGGATCTGGTGGAGTCATGCTTCCAAACCATTCCCCTCTTGTCATTGCTGAACAGTTTGGAACACTAGAATCGCTATTCCCTGGACGGATTGATTTGGGACTTGGACGAGCACCTGGAACTGATCAGCGTACAGCATTTGCATTAAGACGAGGCACTGGAAGCATGGCTCAGGATTTCCCAGAACAAGTCGCTGAACTTCGCTCATATTTTGATCCTTCTATGAGCCCGGGATCATCTCCAGTACGAGCTATTCCTGGTAAAGGTCTTAACGTACCAACATGGTTATTAGGATCTAGCCTATACAGTGCAGAGCTTGCTGGAAAACTAGGGTTGCCCTATTCTTTCGCAAGTCACTTTTCTCCTAAAAATACAGTTAGTGCGCTCCAAACGTATCACCGAAGTTTTACGCCTTCGAAAGCACTCGATAAACCTTATACGATGGTAGGTGTAAACGTGATTGTGGCAGATACAGATGAAGAAGCAAATTATCTGTCTACGACTTTACAACAGCAATTTTTAAATTTGATTCGTAATCATGAAGCGCCTATTCAACCGCCTGTTGAAAAGCTAAATGCGAGTGAATATGAGCTTGCGGCACTTGATCAGCAGCTAGCTACTTCTATTGTTGGTAGTCCTGAAACAGTCAAACGAAAAATGCAGGAATTTCTTGATGAAACGCAAGCGGATGAAATGATGGTGATCTCTTCTGTATATGATTATGAAAAGCGGAAAAAGTCCTATAAGTTGTTATCAGAATTAACGACTGATTAATCAATTCTCCTATAACACGTGAGTTAAAATGTTCTGGTGTTTGCAAATAACGTTATTTCTTTGAAACCCGAACGAAGTTTAATTAATAGTAAGTCATTGTTAAGATTTGTCTTTACATTGATTTGAATGCTGGTTTATAATACCAATCATAACCTGAATAAGAACATCACTCATATAACCGCAAGAATATGGCTTGCAAGTTTCTACCGGATCACCTTAAATGATTCGACTATGAGTGAGCAACCATCAGTTTAATTACTGTAGACTCTTTCTTTATCTATATTCCCGGAGGCATGTTGCTCACTCTTCTGTGAGCAACGATGTTCTTCGGGTTTTTGTATTGAAGGAGGAATTTATATGGAAAATTTAATGAACAAAATTAGTCAGGAAGGTTTAGCTTTATCTGACGCTGTCTTAAAAGTAGATTCATTCTTAAATCATCAAGTGGATCCAGTACTTATGAAGGAAATTGGTGAGACATTTGCGAGTAAATTTCAAAGAGACTCCATTACAAAAGTCGTTACACTTGAATCATCTGGTATTGCACCAGCTGTTTTTGCTGCCCTCACCCTTAATGTACCGCTTATTTTTGCTCGAAAGCGAAAGTCGCTCACATTACAGGAGGACTTGTTAACGGCAGATGTATATTCTTTTACTAAAGAAGAAACGAATACAATCACCATTTCGAGTAAATTTTTAAATGAAGAAGATCACGTTCTTGTTATTGATGACTTCCTTGCAAATGGCCAAGCTGCTGAAGGTCTCATAGAAGTTGTTTCTAAGTCAGGTGCTTCGGTAGCTGGAATTGGTATTGTTATTGAAAAGGCATTTCAAGATGGCGGGAAACGCCTTCGCTCAAAAGGGATTAGGGTGGAATCGTTAGCGAAAATCGCTAAACTAGAAGCTGGAAAAGTCACCTTTGTGAATGAGGGAAGTTTCGTATGAATAGCCTGAAATATTTATCACTAGGCATTCAACATGTTCTTGCCATGTATGCAGGAGCTGTCGTTGTACCACTCATTGTAGGAGGGGCCCTGGGGTTAAGTGGAAAGGAACTCACTTATCTTGTCTCAATTGATATTTTTATGTGTGGAATGGCTAGTATTCTACAAGTATGGAAAAATCGTTTCTTCGGTATTGGCTTGCCGGTAGTACTTGGTTGTACCTTTACCGCAGTTGGTCCAATGATTGCGATCGGTGGAACATATGGTATTACTGCCATTTACGGAGCCATTCTCGCTGCAGGTTTATTCGTGATCTTAATCTCACCTATTTTCAGCAAATTAATAGCATTCTTTCCACCGGTTGTGACTGGTTCAGTCGTCACCATCATCGGAATTACCTTGATTCCCGTTGCTATGGGGAATATAGCAGGTGGGGAAGGTTCGGTTGATTTTGGATCATTACAGAATATTAGTCTTGGATTTGGTACGCTTCTCTTTATTGTGTTATTGACTCGATTCTTTAAAGGGTTTATCCGTTCAGTTGCCATCTTAATAGGACTTGCAGTTGGTACGATCGTTGGCGGATTCATGGGGATGGTTGACCTAACACCTATTAAAGAAGCTAGCTGGTTTCATTTAATTCAACCGCTCTATTTTGGGGTACCTACATTTGAATGGACGGCTATCTTGACGATGATTCTCGTTGTTCTTGTAAGCCTTGTAGAATCTACAGGTGTATACTTTGCTTTAAGTGATATTTGTAATGAAAAACTGACGGAGAAAGATGTGAGAAACGGCTACAGAGCAGAAGGCCTAGCGATTGTATTAGGTGGATTATTTAACGCATTTCCTTATACGACCTATTCACAAAATGTGGGGTTAATTCAACTATCTGGTGTCAAGAAGAAGCAAATTATTTATCTCGTTGGTTCAATGCTGATTTTGATCGGTTTAGTGCCAAAAATCGGTGCTGTCACAACTATTATCCCGCCACCAGTCCTTGGTGGAGCTATGATTGTTATGTTTGGTATGGTAATGGCTTATGGCATTAAAATGCTTTCTCGCGTAGACTTTCAATCTCAAGAGAACCTCTTTATCATTGCTTGTTCGATTGGAGTTGGTCTAGGTGTTACAGCGGCTCCATCTGTTTTTGAAAAACTGCCACAAAGCCTTCAAATTCTAACAGACAATGGGATTGTAGCAGGTAGTTTAACGGCAATTACATTAAATATTGTTTTTCACGTATTTAGAAAAGAAAAAACAACTTCCTCTTCTCTCGTTCAATCCAAAGCTTCATAAAACAACAAGCCTGGATTCGAATAACTCATTCGAATCCAGGCTTGCTTTTTGATAATGATGAAATTTTAGCTATTTTTCTTTACTAATTTAATATAGTCAATATTTAAAGGGGAAAGTAAGTTGTTCATATAAATGACATGTTCACCTGCTTCAAGTTCAAATAGAAGCGGCTGGTTATCTAAAGTATCCAATCGTACATCTTCCCAATTCTCCCATCCATATGTGGAAGGAAAATGAAAGCTATTCGTTGGGCCGTCGTCTACCTTAAATTCTCGATAAGCATTCGGCATATCAGTGGAATAGCGTACAATCGCCTTGTAAGTTCCTCCATCTGGAACCGTGATTTTCCATTTCAACCAGTGGTTCTCATGATCCCAGTTTTTCAGAGCTAATCCTTCTGATGCTCCGGCTTTTGGAGTGATTACGACCTCTCCACCCCCCTGATCAACAAAATCTTCGCCCTCTACAATAACTCCTTCATCTGCAGAGGTTATGGAAACTTCTCCAGTAACTTCTGGTTCTGTTTGCTGCTCTTTAAAGATAGGTTCTACATGTGAATAAAGCTGTGCTACTTCTTTCGGATTCCCACCATCCGTCAAAATAAATTGATCATTATTTTTAACGGATATAGTAAGCTGGTTTTTCTGATTCATTTTCAACTTTTTCATTTTCTCTTTTTCTTCATCATACATCCATACTTTTGTCTGTGGCTTTATCAAATCACCTGAAAGAGTGATCACATTGTCAGAACCTTGATAGTCAATTCGAAAGTTTTCTTCCATCTTACTAAGTTCGATACTTCCCTCTTGATCTAGTGTTAGGTTGGTTTCACTCAAACTGAGATAAGTTCCTTCCTGAAGTGAGATCTCTATTAGTTTATGATCATTTAATGAATGTCTTGTCATAGCGAAAGCACCGTCGGATTCCATTTCGTTCATCTTCTTTTGTTCCAATTTGTTACCTATGACAATGGTATCTTCAAAATCCGAACTAGAAACAGTAACACCTTTAGCAAATTGATCGCTCACTACAGGCACTTCCATGACATTTACTTTTTCATTTTCTTCCTCGTAAGGTTGAATGACAGAAACAAAATCAGTTTTTCTTGCCGATCTACGTGGCATCAGCATTTCAGTGAAGACATTTCCGGTATAGATAGATGTTTGTTCTTCACCTAGCATCGTAAGGGTAAAAAACTGTTCGTCTTTTTGATAGGTTGCTTCCCATAGCTCGTCTGAAATCCCCTTCTCCAAACTATTCAAATGTTGATAGCCGCCTTTATCTCGAAGTTGATCGACATTACTTCGATCGTCAACTGTGATATCCTTTAAGTCTCCATCTATATGAAAAGGAAGATCGTACGTATGATTGTCTTCACTTTCAGCATGAAACCAATCTAGCACATACTCATCTAACATCGTAGTGGTGCGTTCCATGGCAACCCCTTCATAAACTGCCTCAGTTATTGCACGGGTTTGCTTCACAACTGGACCAATGAAGTCATGTTCTAAGTAACCTGAAGAAGGGTTTCCTGGTTCATCAGCTTGCCATAAATATGTTGAGTCCCCCTGCGGATACTGGCTCGTTTGATCAACAACGAGTGTATTATGGGCTAGCGTTTGTTTCGCCCAGCTCACATGCATAGGATTGTCATACCCAAGGGAACCAGCATCTTTCAGCCACATTTTCGAATCAGCATACATCATAATGCCTAATTTATCTGCATGAAGGTGTCCATTTGGAGTTCCGGGAGGACTATAAAAAAGACTAACATTCATCGCTTCCTCAGCCGGTTTATGATTGCGGATAATCGTTAAACCGGAATCTCGATAAAAGGTGCTCCCGTTCTTATTTTCCCCTTCTGGAGCAAAGTCATTTGTACCAATAGAAAAATCAGCAGAAGAAAGATCTTTATCTGCAAATAATATCGCCCAAGGCTCTGTGAGTGAACCTTCACGATTTTCTCCAACGGATTGTTTAATCAGCCAGGCGTACTTTGGGTCTTGATAGTAATGGAAGCCAATTTCATATATCATTTTTGATTGTAATGTTTTATATGCAGCGTTTCCGATTGCAGGGCGAGCCATATTTCCAAACGTATAATTCATTAATGAATCGAGCATTTCTTTAATAGCATATTGCTCACCATTTTTCACATGAAATAAGTCTTGATTCGATTGATAGAGCGGAACAGAAAGGTACATAAGGGGTTTGATGGCATATTCATGATACGTACTTGGACCTTCCCACCATAGCCCATCTTGACGGATTCCTTCCGAAAGCTGCTTTATTGCCCCATGCTTTTGATCATTGATAACTTGATCAAGGCGTGACATATCTTTCAAAACGAGTGCTGCATTACCGATCGCAGCATTATGCCAGACCTGCCAATTGGAGAGACCTCGTTGGTAGCGATCAATTACTTCTATTGCGTTTTTCAATACATTCTCTTCTACTTTATATCTCTCATTATCATCTAGAAAAGGATGCATCATATCGTATACCCAAGCTATATTGATCAACCATTCCGATTCTTCAAGAGTTTGTGCTGTAAGTCTCCCATCATAACTTCCTGTCAGGGGATAATCGGGGTAATGATCTGCGTATTCTTTCATTATCGTAATGGCAGCTTCTTTGTATTTATCATCCTCTGTTATCCAATAAACGAGTCCGGCATCTCTTGCGATTTCTCCTAAATGCAAGTGAAGGTTATTCTTAGTAGGCGGGAGTGAAAATTCCCCTGTGGTTCGTTGGACTGCTTCATCTGCGTTTTTCTGTAAGTCTTTAAATGCATCTTCTGCATATGCTTCTGTTTCTATTTTAGCTTTTAGTTCGTCTATGTCATTTTCACTAAAATACAAATAAGGATGATCAAGACTGATTGGTTCATCTTGGACTTTAGGGAGAATATCTTTTTGTTTAGCAGTTATGAAATCGCTCTCATTTCCTTCCGCATCAACGACAGTCATAGCGAAATACTCATCAGTAATGTCTTCATCCATCCAAAGTGAAGGATGCTGAGCTTGATCTTCGGCTACAAGAGTGGCCTCATTTAAATTTTCAATTTTATTTGGAGAAGAATAAATTCTGATGAAATCAAGGCGCGATTCTGGAGATAATCCCCATGTTCCTACTGCGCCATTTTCTATATGAGTAAGAACGCTAAATGCCTCTGGCTTAGATGGCGGTTCGACGTTTGTGATTTCAACTGATGCAGTATTGGATTGACTACTTTCCTCTGTGGCTTTCATTATTGCTTCTATCTTATAAAAATAGGTGGCACCTAAGGAAGTTCTCGAGTCTATCCATTCATTTGTTTCACTCTTATTTAATAAATGTTCCTCATCAAGTGGAAACTCCTCTTCTGTGCTTCGATAAATGTTATATGTTAAAAGGTCATTATATCCGGGAGGGACATCCCATTTTAACTTGACAGCTCCTGTTGTGATTGTCGTTGCTTGAAACGCACTGATTTCAGGTGGCTCATCATAGTTCACTTTTACTAATTGCATATCATCAATCCACGCTTTCCCATTTCGACTATCCATCATTGGTTCGATGGATAATGTAACCGTGTTTTTCGGGACGTTGAGAAGTTTTGTTATTTTTGTCCATTCATTTGAACCTTCCATTGCTCCAACTAAAATCATACCTGACGTATTTTGCCATGCTTCATTTTTGAATTGAATGCGTACGGCCATAGACCCTGTACCTTCATTAATATCTTCCGTCTTCATCCAATAAGATAGTGCATAGGTTGTTTCCGCTTGTATGGGAACTCTTTGAACGAGTGACGTTCTATCATCAGGACTTGTATTGTGTAGATAAGCAGATTGTGTTCCTTCCTTCACCTGATCTGTAACAAGCTTAATTTCTCCATTTCCCTTCGGCTTCCACGTACTCCACTTGGGAGGGACGGAGCCAGGATCACCATCCTCAAATGCTCCATTAAGAACATAATTAGCCTGACCGATCTCTACTGTAAATGCGGCGGTTAACGCGCCAGATGCTGTTGTGGCTGTAATCGTTGCGAAACCATTGTTTAATCCTTTAACTAGTCCTGTTTGATTAACTTCTGCAACAGTGTTGTCAGAACTAGTCCATGTAACTTCCTTATTTGTAGCGTTCTCAGGTAATACAGTTGCTTCAGCTTGGAATGTTTCATCAATTTCCATTGCTTTATAAGAAGTATTCAATTCTAGTTTTGTTGGAAGTATATTAGTAGTTGGTACAACTTGAACGTCATCGATCAATATTTGCCCTGACCCGTTTTCAAGAAAATTCTCGATGCGTATTTTTGTGATGGTTGAAGGGATATCAAGCGTCAGGGAGGCTTGCTCCCAATCGGTTGTTCCCTTCCCTTCAAACAGCGTGAATTCTTTACTTCTTTGCCCATCCGCTTTATAGAAGGATACTCTTATATAGGCTCCCTTTGAAGAGGATTGAACATTGTTAAGTTTAATCCATTCAGAAATTTGATAACTTTCCCCTGGCTCCACAAGAATATCTTGATACACCGAGGCGCGAGCATTTTCATCAGGGCTTTGAATGGATAGTGCGTGACTTCCATCAATCGACGAGTCAGTAATAGCTTCAATCGTTGGGTTTCCAGAGGCTTTCCATACTCCCCATTTGTTCAATGAACCATTCGAATCTTCAAAGCTACCATTACGAATCATGTTGTTTTCTTCTGCATGAAGCGATGATGAAACAAGTAAGGAGATAACTAAGGTCAAGACGGCTAGTAAAGAGTATCCAAACGGTTTCTGCATAATATCCTCCCAATTAGTGGATTGGTTGACGGATCAACTTATGCTATTTGCTCTCTTGAAGTGATCGATTTGCTATTTGTCCTCTACATATCGTTAATTGCACATTCATATGTTCATCAAGTACGAGTAAGTCTGCATCCTTATTCACTTCTATACTTCCTTTTCTCTCCCAAATCCCTAATTCTTTCGCTGCGTTTTCAGATGTCATCTTCATAAGGTCATACATGGAACAATGAGTAAATTCAAGCATGTTTCGGGCAGCTTCGTTCATTTTTAGTATGCTTCCAGCTAAACTACCAGAGCTCTTTAGTATGGCTTTATGATCTTTTACTTCCACTTCCTGACCACCTAAATCATAAATGCCCTCGTTTAAGCATTTAGCCCTCATCGCGTCTGTTATTAGAAGAAGTCCTTCTGCTCCCTTAAGCCGATAAGTTAAATCAACCATTTCTTTAGAAACATGAATCCCATCTACGATGATTTCAGCTAAGATGTTTTGATTCAATAGAATGGCACCAGCCGAACCTGGGTCCCGGTGATGAAGACCGTTCATTCCATTAAAAAGGTGTGTTGCGTGACGAATACCTGAGTTAACAGCGTGAGATAGTTGTACAAAATTAGCTTCGGAATGGCCAACTGAAGCGATCATCCCGTTTTCATATAAATACCTCGTTAATTCTGTTTGATCATCAAGTTCAGGAGCAAGTGTGACAAGCTTTATTAAATCGTTTGCGAGAGATTGGTAGTGTTTGAATGTTGAAACATCAGGTCTAATAATGGAGGAAGTAGGTTGAGCACCCGCACGGTTTTGATTAATAAATGGGCCTTCTAGGTGAATTCCAATCATTTCAGCTTGGCCAGGATGGTTATTTTTTTGATGATAAGTAGCAGCATTTCTTAATGCATGTTCAATATTTGAAGAGGGGTTCGTCATCGTTGTAGCTAGAAAGCTAGTCGTACCCTCTAAGGGAAGAGTCTTGGCAATCGTTGTTAAGGCTTCAGGGGTACTATCCATGACGTCTGAACCTGCTGCACCATGAATGTGGACATCGATCATACCTGGTAGAATAGCGTATTGGGAAGGGAGATCTATCACTTGATCAACCGGTAAATCTCTTGAAATATCTGAACCGATACCGGTGATTTTATCATTTTCAATGAGAATAGTATTTTCTTGACGATTTGGATTAGGAGTGTAAACTTTTCCTCCTCTAAGTAAGATGCGTTGCAACTTTTCACCCCCTTCCGTTTAGAGCAACTTACTACCGAGCCATCCAACCGCCATCAACAATTATCGTATGTCCGTTCATGTAATTAGAAGCCTCAGAAGCTAGGAAAATGGCTGCGCCTGTTAAGTCCTCCGCTTCTCCCCATCTTCCAGCAGGGATGCGTTCTAAGATAGATTGGTTGCGTTTCTCATCTTCTCGAATGGCTTTTGTATTATTTGTGGCAATGTAGCCTGGCGCAAGGCCATTCACCTGAATTCCATCCTTTGCCCATTCATTCGAAAACGCTTTTACTAAACCGTTAACAGCGTGTTTGCTTGCTGTGTATGCTGGTACATACACACCTCCTTGATATGATAGTAAAGACGCAATATTAATGATTTTCCCTTCCTTTCGTTCAAGCATCGGACGAGCAAGATGTTGAGTAAGAAGGAATAAGGCATTGACGTTCGTGTTCATCACAGCATTCCAGTTGTCTATTGAATAATTAGAAGCCTCTTCTCGTCTAATGATCCCAGCGTTATTAACCAAGATATCGATTTGGAATTTACTTAATAGATCTTCACAATATGCTGGAAGTGTTTCAACATCCTCTAAATCAATAATTACTTGATGAGCACTCCCACCTCCTTCCTCAATCAGTTGCGTTGTTTCATCTAAGTTATTTCGATGACCAAGTAGTATGAGCTTTGCCCCTGCTTTTGAATAAGCTACGGCGATTGCTTGACCAATTCCTCCAGCTGCTCCTGTGACGAGTGCTGTTTTCCCTTCTAATGAAAACCGATCTAAGTATCCCATCATTGGCCTCCTATTTTAAGTCTTTCATATCAATAAAGTCCATATCCGTAAACGTGTAGTTCTCTCCAGCCATAGCCCAAATAAACGTATAGCTTGAAGTTCCAGCACCGCTATGGATGGACCAGGATGGTGAAATAACAGCTTGTTCGTTAGAAACGAGCAAATGTCTTGTTTCGTCTGGCTCTCCCATGAAATGAAAAACACGTCCTTCTTCAGGCATATCAAAATACAAATAGATTTCACTTCGGCGATCATGAATGTGAGCTGGCATCGTGTTCCACATATTATGAGGCTCTAGCATTGTCATCCCTAGCATGAGTTGGCAACTTTGAATTCCTTCTGCGTGAACGTATTTGTAAATCGTTCGTTCATTTGACTCTTTAATAGAACCGAGGTGGTTAGGCTCCGCGTCTTTGATCGCTAATTTCTGAGTGGGATATTCTTTATGAGCTAGTGTAGAGACAAAATAAAATTTTGCTGCATTCTCGGCGTTACCAGGGTAAAACGTAACGTTTTCCTTGCCTTTTCCTATGTAAAGACAATCACGCTTATCAAGTTCAAACGTTTCTTGATCAACCTGAACAGTTCCATGTCCACCGATGTTTATGATTCCAATTTCTCGGCGTTCTAGAAAATAAGATGTTTTTAATGTCACTGTTGCGGATAGTGAAAGTCCTTCCTGACTTGTTGGGATAGCGCCACCGATGACCATGCGATCGTCATGAGCATAAAGCATATTGATTTCCCCTTCAGTAAAAACCCTCTCCATCATGTACCGTTCTCTTAATTGATCTGTTGTATAGTGTTTGGCTTCTGTCGGGTTTGTTGCATGTCTGATTTCCATATTTTCATCTCCCAGTAATGTTATTTTTGAACTTCTTTTTGATCCATTCTACGAAAAACAAGATTGGCTACCCACATGAGTAGAAAGGCAAGCCAGCTAAAGCTGAAAATCGGTAATAACCCTGGAACTAATAAAAGAACATAATAGAAGGCAATCATGATTGCCCCCATCATCAAAGCATGTAACGGATAAGATAATGCAATGATGGCCGCGTATTTGATAACTTTAAGGGCTGATAATTTATATTGAACAAAAACAGGAGCAACAAAAAGCGCCGTCAAGATATACAAAAATATAATTGTTAAGGTAAAGAGGGAGCATATGAGGAAAAATACTCCTTCATAGCCTCTGAACAGGGTTAAATTAAAGAGCAATAACCCTCCCACGATCGTCGTCAACCAGCCAACAAGATTGGCCTTTATAAATTCTTGTTTATAGGTAGTCCAAAACTCAGGGAAAACAGGAACATCTGTCTCTCCGAGTTGCCAGCGGCGTACGACTGCAAACATGCCCATTGTTGCAGGGAAAATTCCTGCGACCAAAAGCCCAACAATCGAGAATACGAGCCATAGACATTGAACGTATACAAGACGAGCGACCCATTCTGTAATGCGATAAAATTTGCCCCATAAGCCATTTAATTCAACCATTCAGATACACCTCTTTATCCTTCTTTTTCTCGTGATGTTTAGTTAAGTAATACCTGTGCTTTGTGACTTTTCAGATCCAACTCGCTGAGTGACCTGTACCACTTTTCCTCCAGCCCGAATGGATTCTGACGCCGCACAGCCAACGGCGACACTCATTCTTCCAGCATAAGGAGTTGTGAGCGGTTGTTTATTATGAAGAACAAGATTTACAAAATCCTGGCATATGACAGGATCGGCCCCACCATGACTTCCCTCTGCCGTCTTTATGTCGTACGTTTGATCAGCATATTCATGCCAGGTGTTAGATTTTCTCGTCTTCACATATACTTTTCCATCCGGTTCGGAGTTTTCAATTCTTCCTTTTGTGCCAATAAACGTATAGTTGCGTTGATAATCTGGGGTAAAATGACACTGTAAATAAGAAGCTTTAATGCCACCTTCTAATTCCATAATGACCATGTTATTGTCTTCTACATCCACTTCATTGCGAAAAGCGCATTGATTCAATGGAGTAGTGCTAAATTCCGTGCAGTCATGTTTTTGATCACAAGTGGGACACGTAAGATTGTTATCTTTTTCTCCTCCGAAGAAATCAAGGCTACCAAAGGCTGAGACTTTTTTGGTGTAACTTCCTGTTATCCAGTGGATAATATCTAAATCATGAGAACCCTTTTGGAGTAAAAGAGAATTCGTATTTGAAGAGTTAGCGTGCCAGTCATGGTAGTAATACTCTCCACCTAACCCTACGAAATGACGAACCCAAACGGCTTTAATGTCACCTATTACACCAGAGTCCACAATTCCTTTCATCGTTCGAAACATATTCATGTACCTCATATTAAACCCGATCATAAGATGCTTCTCTGTCTTCTCCCACTCATCGAGAATACGATCACATCCATCCACTGAAATAGCTAATGGTTTCTCGCAATACACGTGTTTTCCTGCTCTAAATGCTGCAATGGCATGTTCCTCATGTAAGTGATCAGGTGTTGTAATAACAACGGCATCCACGTCTTGTCGTTCCAAAAGTTCCTTATAATTTGTCGTAATAAATGTTTCTTTGTTTATGTCTTCTTGAAAGGCTTTTAATCTAGAGATGGATAGATCTGCTGCTGCTACAACAACAGATTCTCCATCCGGCTGATGCCAATATTTTGCAATAGAACTTCTTAATCCAATACCGATTAATCCAATTCTTACTTGTGTCATTGTTTCTCCCCTACGAGTATGGCATTCATGCTATGTTCTGCTTCTGACATGATCGTTTTCTATCCTTTGATCGAACCTAGTAGCATCCCTTTTGTTAAATGCTTCTGAACAAATGGATAAATCACAATGATTGGTAGGCTTGCAATAATAACGGCTGCCATTTGAATGGTAGCTGTCGGTATAACTGCATCCACGTTCTCGATTTGGTCTTGATTTTGTACAAGAATATCTCGAACTACAACCTGGAGTGGATTTAGGGCGGGGTCTGTAATGTACATAACGGCCTGGAAAAATTCGTTCCAGTGACCAACGACATAGAATAAGCCAATTGTAATCATAACGGGTTTCGAAAGAGCGAGTACAATTTGCCCGAGAATTCTAAATTCGCCTGCACCATCAATTCGAGCTGCTTCGAAAATATCTTCTGGTAAGTTTTCAAAGAAGCTTTTCATGATCAGAACATTAAAGCTCCAAATCGCATTCGGAATAATCATTGCCCACACGGAATTAAGTAAACCAGTTGCTTTTACAATTAAGTATGTTGGTACGATTCCGCCGTTAAATAAGAGTGTAAAGACGACGAGGAAAATGAAAATGTTGCGACCAGGTAAGTTTTTGCGACTTAATGGATACGCCATTAATGTAGTAAGAATCAAGTTAATGATCGTTCCAACAACTGTAATAAATATGGTGACCATAAACGATTTTGGGATTTTGGGTTGTGATAAAAGGTGAGTATACGCATCAAAGTTAATCGCTTCAGGAATCAGTACAAATCCACCATTTTTCAATACTTCTTCGATCGGGGTTAGAGATACTGCAACGACGAAAAGCAAAGGGAAAACGGATAATACACCAACTAGAATGAGAGAGATCGTTACAAGTAGATCAAAGGCGCGGTCTCCTTTATTTTTCACCATATGTTTTCCCCCCATTTCTTCGCAATTTGGTTCGCTCCGATGACAAGAATAAGGCCGATTGCTGACTTAAATAATCCTACTGATGCAGCAAGGCTGAAATTCATCTGTTCAAGTCCTGTTCGGAAAACCCACGTATCAATAATGTCAGCCACTTCATACACTTGGACGTTATACATGATGTAAACTTGTTCAAAACCAGCATCAAGCATGTGTCCTAGTTTTAAAATAAACAAAAGGATGATAACGTTACGTATTCCTGGTAGTGTAATGTGCCAGATCATATGAAAGCGATTCGCCCCATCTACTTTTGCAGCTTCATAGAGAGAAGGATTAATTCCGGCTATCGCTGCTAAATAAATAATGGCTCCCCACCCTAGACTTTGCCATGCTTCAGATCCTACTAATATCGAACGGAACCAGTCTGTTGATGTTAAGAAAGGAATGCTTGATGCTCCCCCTTCTGTTAACCAACGATTAAATAACCCTGTGCTTTCTGACAAGAAAGCGATACAAATTCCATAAATGATTACCCAAGATAGAAAGTGTGGCATGTAGCTTAGCGTTTGTATCCATCTTTTAAACCACATTGTTTTACATTCATTTAGAAAGATAGCGAGTACAATACTCGGAACCATTCCAAAAAGAATTTTGTATAAACTAATGATCAACGTATTGGATAGTAATTGATAGAAATAAGGGGAATCAAAGAAAATTTGGAAATATTTGTACCATGGATCGGCCCAGTTGCTCCCCGTGATGCCTTCCATCACGTTGTAATCTTTAAACGCAATAATAACACCGTACATTGGTAGATACTTATAGACGAAAAACCAAATTAATCCCGGTGCAAGCATAATGTAGAAGCTTTTGTACTTCCATAAGTTTGTCATCAGCGTTTTCTTCTTTGTTTCCGATTTCGTATAAAGTGACCTCTCTGACTCTACAGCTGTTTTTGCATTCATGAATTCCCTCCTAGACTGTTCTTTGGTGACAGACTTTCTTACCTGAAAATTCGATTTCTTTTGAGATATTATTACAATAGCATATCTGTACACCTGTGAGAGTTTATTAATTTAGATACTAGTAGACTCTCACTTCGATCAGTTCAGCGTGCTTTGATCCATTGGTTTCCTCGATAACCACACGTATTTTATCAGTGGTAAAAGTTTCAAAATGATGGACGCGCTTTCTTTTTCGGTTAGATTTGATTGAATCTAACGTTTGCCACTGACCATCTAAATTCATTTCAATCCGATAGTTGGCAACTAGCTCTGGCATAATATCGAATTCTGTTTTCAAAAAGTGAAGGTTAATCAAGTATTCGTTCACATCATCATTAAAGGTTAAGTGGATTTCATCCATTTGAATCGGCTTGTCCCAAGTTAACTCGATCCACTCTTCCTGACCATTTGGTTCAGACATCCACATATGTGGAGAGCCAAATGGACGGTGATAACCATTAATGACCTTATCAGGTAAGTAAGTTCCGATTGGATCATTTACTCTAAAACAAAACGGCTGTCGTGTAAGATTTTTCATTGACCACTGAACGACTAACTGCTCGGGTTGTTGGGACAAGTTAGGGTCGACGATAGGAATATCTCCTTTTTCAAAAGTTAACACCCCGGATAGTGGCTGTTTTGACTTCCATAAAGCTAGCTGTTCATTTTCCTTAATCACGATAAAAACATTTTGTTCTCCGTTTGGTGTCCAAGGAATGTTAACTGTGATCCACTGCTTCTCACCTTTTGGAATGATTACTTTTCTCTCATTTTGCAATGTACGAGGAATGTAATTTTCACCTCTACCTGTATCCCATACTTCTATAATCGCTTCTGTTTCTATAGTAGCATCGACTAAAAGTTCAATTGAAGTGAGCTTCTGATCAACTGGAAACAAGATACCCACATCATTTTTTAAAGAGTACAGTTCAGCTGGTGTGTTAATGGCGATCTTTTGATATGTGCTTGATGCGCTTATCTTTGCAAGTTTAGCTTGATCCCTTACATCTTCGTTTCTAGCTCCAATAATTGAAGCATCTTGTTTGAGTAACGTTTGCTGTACACTTTTGAAATGATTTTCATACAGTTCACGTGGCGTCAGTTGTTTCTCCACACATAGAGCGGCGCCTACTCCGGCAGCTTCACCCATAACCGCACAAGTTGCCATCACTCGTGTAGTTCCGAAGGCTACATGAGTTGCACTTATGTTACGGCCCGCCATAAACAAGTTCGAAACGTTGCGTGAGTATAAAGAGCGGAATGGAATGTGATATAGACCATCAGGGAAAAGGTGCTTGGATGCATTTTCTCCTGTATACATGCCCTTGGGGGGATGTAGATCGATTGACCATCCACCAAAAGCAATCCGGTCATCAAATGGTCTCTGACTAATAATATCATTTTGATTTAGCATATAATCGCCTACAAATCGGCGGTACTCTCTTTTACCTGGTACAGACCCTACCCACTCAAGAACTAGGTTGTCAGCATCGAATTTCCCTGAATTTTTAATGTAGTCCCAGATTCCGTAAATGGCTGCCCACAATTCATCTCGTATTGCTTCGTTTTGATGAACGGTATCCATTTCGCCGCCCCATTCAATCCACCAATAATAGCAGCCAGAGTCCCCAGTTCGAATGATTCTTTTTTCTGGAATGAGAGTTTGGGTAATGTCTCTTGCAAATGCTGGTGCGACATATTTGACTGGTGTTCCGATATCCTTTGTATAAAATAGGATGGTACTTCCAAGTGTGATATTGTCAGCTTCTTCTGGTGCCCACTCTTCGTCGTACTCATGTCTTGCTTCCCTACCTAACTTAAATTCGGCACCTGCGAGGAAACCGACTAATCCATCTCCTGTACAGTCTAGAAATACTTCGCTCTTGTAGGTAATCTTCCGCTCCGATCCCATCATCCATCCTGTGACCGATTGGATGACACGATTGTCATTTTCTCCAGTGGCTTCTACTTCATGAACATCTGTATTAAGGTGAAGTGTAATATTTGGTTCGTTGTACACGGTTTCATAAACGATCAGATCCCAGTAGTATGGGTTTCCTTCAGGGTTCCGATATTGATTTTCAACAAGCATTTCTCCCATGATGCCTGTTTCTCTGGCATATCTCTGTGTTCCTACTGCGTTAGCACCGCTTACCCACACTCTTACTTCACTACTTGAATTTCCGCCAAGTACTGGCCTGTTTTGGATAAGGAAAACGGTTTTACCTAATCGAGCCGCTGATACGGCTGCGCAAACTCCAGCAAGACCTCCCCCAATTACCGTTATATCAGATTCGACTGTTTCATACTTCATGCGATGAACATCCTCCTTGATGTTACCTTCAATAATTTTTTAAGTTTTCTAAATATAATTGTATCGCTTGCCAACTTCTATTAAAATGTAATATAGAGTCATTTGTTTATACTTTATTTCATAAGGTGGTGAAATTAATCCTGGACGCTCGTACGTTACAAAACTATGTACCGTCGGTCATTTATTTAGCTCATTGGAAAGAAAAACATCGATTTGTATTTGAAGAAGATGTCCACCCTAAGTGGGTCTTATTTGCGGTCGAAAAAGGTGAATTCGAATTTTCAATCGGTGATAAGAACGGTGTAGCACAGGTCGGTGATCTCGTGTTTTGTCCACCTAACACACCTTTTAAGAGGAAGTTAATTGAGCCTTTGTCATTTTTTGCATTTATTTTCGAATGGGAATTAAAAAAAGAGTATTTATCAGATCCGTCATTATTAAAGCCATTGGAAGAAGATGAATCAATTATTAGTGGAAAATGGACGTTAAGAGATTTTAAAAGACTTTCTTCTAATTTCGAATATTTAGCTTTATATTCGAACCATACTTACTCTCAGAATATGTCCCGTATTAATTACATACTGAGAGATATGTGGAATGTGTTTTGTTGGGAGCTTGAAGAAAAGCATGTGAAACAAATCGGCCAAAAAGATAAGCTGATGATTGATGCGAAAAATGCTATTCAAGAGAAAGGCTTAATGTCTTTATTTAGTATGAATGACCTTTCCGTCCAATTAGGACTTAGTCCTGTTCAACTTACTAGAAGGTTTAAAGCAGCTTTTCGGATGACCCCAAAGGAATATTTGATTTCACTAAGAGTAGAAGAAGCGAAAAAATTACTTGCCAACACGGATTGGACGATGGATGAAATCGCAAGACATTCAGGCTATGAAAATCGGTATTACTTTAGTCGTGCGTTTCGAACAAAAGAAGGAAAAAGCCCATCAGAATTTAAAAAAATTCACCAAATGTAAATACAAATAAACCGCCTTTCAGGCGGTTTATTTGTGCGTATGAACATTTATTTCAAGCTTAATTCTTTCATTTATTTCGTCTCTTTTAGCGAGAAGCCATGCAGCTTCTTTTGGATAATGGTTAAATGTTAGTGGTTTTTTCAAATCGTTCTCTAATAGATCTAGTGTTTGTTCACGTCCAATATAGCTTTCAAGAAGTTGTAATGCAGAATGATCTTGAAAGGCCTCTCTTAACACTTCTAAACGAAGTGACTCAATTGGTCCGTTCTCACCGGGATAAACTAGAAAAGCATCGCCTGATGGAAAAGAGTAATTCGCATCTGTGTTCCGAAACGGATCAATTATTTTTTTGGAAAAAGAAGAGTACCAGAAGTTAAATCCCCAATGAAGGAAGCCCTGTAGATTAAACTTATATAATTGCATTCCTAGTATTCTATTTCTAGAGGATGGCATGTTAAAAAAACGATTGGAAACTTCTTTGTATTGAGAAGTACAGTAATAAGTCCATAAACCAGGAACGTTGTTTTCAAGAAATGGAGTAATATGATCGTTGGCTGATACTGGATTTTTAATAAGCCCTTTTTCGTAAAATGCATAATCTGAAAGTGCGTCTATTACTGGTAGGTCACCGAGGTAATCATTCATCACACGGCTTGCATTCGTATAAGACTCCAAATGTTCCATTCGAGGTTCATCAGAAATATGAAAATAACAATAATCTGTTAGATCGGATTCTTCAAGTAATTGAATAAGCGCAGGTAAGAATTGTGCTAGAAATAAACGGTAGTCTTGACTTGTAGCGTCTGTTTCCCAACCAAATAGTTTTTGTTTTTTTCCATTTACATTACCTATAATTTTAGGTGGATGCTTTGCACCCCACTGACTAAAAAGATGAGAGAATTCAAAATATCGAATGCCGTTATTTTGACACATTTTAAACCAACGGAGCAGCTTTTCGAAATGAAATGTATATTTCTCTCCTTCTTTTGTTACATCAACAAGCTGTACGGTGGGTCTCTCTCTACCAATTTCAGTATCCAGCGGAGGGGTGAATAAAGGAGTTAAAATCATATTGATGTGATGATCAGCAGCTGTCTTTACATATTTCTCTACTGTGTCCCAGTATTTATCACTGAAAATCTCTAATTGATAAATTGAAGCGATACAATCCGTGTGTAGCCATTCGGTGTGAATCACTTCTTGTTCTGGAAGATTTGCATCAATGAAGTTCAATTGAAAAGTTTCTTTAAAATGATCACCGTTAGTGCAAATGAGGGTGATGTCAATTTGGTGGTCGCCTGGTCTAGCGTCTTGTTCTATGTCCACTGTTATCCAAATCGATCGCCACTGATTTGGAAAAGCTGTAAGCCCTTCTTCTTCTACAATTGGAAATAAGGGATCAGGGTATAATCCTGGTGTATGACGCAGGGTATGATCATCGTAATCAAAGTGACATGGGTATTCAGAAGGCACCAGTCCAACTACTCGTGCTGTTACATTTAACTGAGAGTGAATTTCGACCTTCATTTGTTTCACTAATTTATCTGACCGATACGCTACTTGAAAGGAATATGTTTCACCTAATAAAGCAGATGCAAATGAAACATATGGCTCAGTTAAATCTTCATCAGCAAAAACTTTGGTGAGCGAGCTTACTAATTTCGTCTCAATAATGATTAACCACTCCTTTATCGTTTATTTAGCTTGAATAATAGGCAAGGGTCGATGAATGGTGGTTTTTTCCCTTAGTTAATCGGAATTCACCACATATAGAGGAATGAGTCGAGACAAATATTTTTATCTCGGATTCGCTTTGTATTACTTCTATATTTTCAACTTCTCTATTTGGTAAATCCGTAGCCATTTGAAAGACGTTAATAAACGTGATGGATTGAAGTGGCTTACTTCTTTGTATAAGAGTGGCTCGATTAGCAACGGGAGGGTTATCGGGAGTGCTTGCTAAATAGAGCATCGTTTTTGATGAACACCAGCTATGTTGATTTACAGTTTCTTCGTTCGCTTTCCATTGTAATAATGTAGAACCATTCTTCATCATTTCTCTCTTATTGTTGAATAAATCTTGATTTAATTTGCTTAATTTTGCTTGTGATGTTTTCCAGTTTTGGGTGTCAAGTACATGGCCGTCGACATGATATAAGAGATCCACTTCTCTTTTTTCAGGTACGTTTACCGTAACGATGTCAAGAAACAATCGATCGGTAATAGCATTGAAACGTTGGATAGAACAATCTTTGTAACTCTCAACATCCCAGGAACTCATTGACTCAGGTAACTGAATTAAATTTTGAAAAAGATAGGTATCACTTTTCCAGTCTACGACGCTTTCTACCCAGCTTCCCCATTCACATTGTTCAGCTTTTATACGCTTCCCATCTGCTGGTGGTTGATCACTTCCATTTATACTAACGGTGTTATGTGAATACGTATGCTTGAACCAGTCATAGTGTACAGGCACACTATAGCGTGTTGTGCCAGGATCTCGTATAAACGGTTTGTTTTTTAAGCTAAGCGATAAACCTAGTTGATCGAGATGATCGTGTTCACCACCAAATGGCGCATGCTTTTGAAAGACCTGCCATCCATTTTCACAGGAAATTTTTGTTAAGCTAGAACTTGAAGTTAATGTCTTATTTTGATTGTTCTTACAAGATGGGACTATACAATTGTTATTATTTAAAACAAATTGGTTAACAAAGAACAATGAATACGAATCTCGCGGAACGCGTTTAAACTTTGATGGTTGCATGCCGTATAAGCTTCTTAATATTATTTGATACTGCTCTTCCCCATAAATAGAAAAAGCGAACTCGTAGAGATGTGCATATTTGGATAAGGAAATAGATGAGGATGAGTCATTCAAAGATGGGAGCAACCCTTCATTATCAATAAATAATAAGGGCGTATCGAACATCTTTTTAATTTCTGGGAATGACCAAAGACGAGTATCATCTGTGATATGTGCTAATTGAACGATCGATTCAAGTGTATAAAAATGGTAGGAGAAGGAGCCTTCATACCATAAACCATCCTCAAGTACGCCCTTACGAATCTGATTTCTTAATCCATAATCTCCATTAAACCCTTGTTCAATTAAGTGAACATTACCCAATATTGAACCGATCATACAAATGGCAACAGTTATATGGACGGCATGATTATGAATCTGTTGTTCTTTCCATGTAGATAAAAAGGTAGCCGCATCAAGAAATAGCTGATTATTTACAAGTTCCAATTCTTCTTTGGTAAAATGTTCTTTACCAATGTGATAGGCATAACAAAGATTAATCATCCAATTGGCTTCATCAAGCGTTTGAGCGAAAAGTTTACCTGGCCCATTATAAGGGATCTTTCCATGTGTTCGGTAATGAGGGTAGCACTCTGCATAATCCAAAAGGATCTTGTTTGCTTTCAATAAATAATCATCTCTTTTAGTCGCCGCATAGGCAAACGAAAGATGTTTAACTGCCTCTCCTAGTTTTCCGTGAGCCATTCCCATCCAGCCACCTAGAAATGGAGAGTCTTCAAAGACTCTCCTGCATGAAGGACAATCAAATTTCTTATTATTCGTCCAGCTGAAATTGAGTGCAGCTCCATCATATGGGCAGTGAAAATAGTGCCCCCAGTCTGCGATATCTGTCTTTGAAGGTCTAAATGGTATTTGTAGCGCTTCATCAGCCTCGGCGATTAGCTTTTTTTTCGCATGTAGTGTTTCTTCATGTTGAGCGTTAAAGTAAATCGTATCTGACAAACGGGAACTCATGAATGCTTTCCTTCTAATAAGTCCTCTCTTACTGGACTAAAGGAATCTAATAGACTACCATCTGAGAGCGCTTTAACGCCATGAAGTGTATTTGGTGGGATATAAAGTGACTCTCCTTTTTCAATGATCGTATGAGCAGTGCCAATTGTGAATTCAAATTGCCCATCAAGACAATAGGAAATCTGTTCATGAGGATGCTGATGCTTATTTCCGATCGCTCCACTTTTGAAGCGAACTTCCATAATCATTAGATCTTCACCACTTGTTAAGATATTTCGTTTAACACCGTCTTCTACTGACTCCCATATACCAATTTGTCCCATAATCGAACTCCTTTCCAGATTACCAATATAAATTCCAGTCTTTCGAGAGACGAACAAGCGCTTCGAAATAATAATAATCGCCCCAAATACAACTTTCATCTACTCCGCGGTTACCACCTTTATAGTAAACGGCATGGCGCAACAATCCATTTTCATTTGAGTTTACATCAGTCGTGTAATGTTCAACTAGTGATTCTGTTGTGTTGTTGATAGCGTTCTCATAATAAGGTCTCTCTTCATCTGTAAGTGGTAAATGTTTCACTAATTCAAGTAGTCCACAGAGTGCGATAGCAGCTGATGAGCTATCTCTTTCTTCATTGCCATCTGTGAAAATTAAATCCCAATAACAAATGTAGTCTTTAGGTAAACGATTTAAATAGTAATTTGTAAGTTTCTTAGTTAACGTGATTAAACTCCAGTCTTTCGTATAAGCATAACTTAGAGGGAAGCCGTATATTCCCCATGCTTGCCCGCGAGCCCAACAAGAGTCATCCGCATATCCCTGGTGTGTGTCACCATACAGTGGCTTTCCTGAGTCTGGATCCATATAATAAGTATGATGCGTAGACGCATCTTCTCTCACAAGGTATCGTGCTGCCTGTTGGATATGGCTTTCAGCTACGCTCTTATACTTCTGATCTCCAGTTTCTTCTGTCGCCCAATAGAGTAAAGGGAGATTCATATTACAGTCAATAATCATCCTTCCCCGCTGTGACGGGTCTGTTAAGTCGCCCCATGCTTGAATGATACCTGCTTTTTCATGAAAGCGCGTCATGAGCAAGTCTGCTGCTTCAATAGCTACATTTTTGGCTTCTTCATTACCAGTTAATTTATAAGCACTAACACATGAAAGCGTGTAGAGAAATCCGAGATCATGGTGATTTACAGCAATTCGATTCTTTAAGCGCTGTTTGAAACTAGTTAAGTGTCCTTCAGCTACACTGCGGTATTTCTGTTCTCCTGTTACTTCATAAGCGAGCCATAACATTCCGGTCCAGAAACTCGTTGTCCATTCATTGTTCTCAATGGACGGGTACACTCCATCTTGGCTACTTGAATCAGGAAAAGAGTTAGTAAAAGCTTCAAGATTTTGATCAATTTTCTGAAGAACATGGTGAATCGCTTGATCGACGTACGTGCGGTTTATCGTAGGCTGTTTTTGATAGCGATCTTTTAGTCGAATGCCTTCATCTAGTACACTTTGTGTATTTGTTTTAATCTTCATTTGCACCTCCATCAGATGAGTTGTGAAGTCTTAAACCGGCTCCAACAAGTCCTGAGTCTCCTTTCAATTGACTAACAGATATTCGATGAACGGCACTGCTCTGTTCAGTAATCAGGAGAGGTTTTAGTGTCGCTTTAATATGGTCTATTAACTCTGGATTATGATTAATGACCCCGCCACCAAGAACAATTTGGTGAGGGTCGAGCATGCAAATCATGCCATGAATGCCTTTACTAATATCATTTAAAACTTCAGCCATGACATGACAGGCGTATTTCTCCCCATGAAAGTAATCTCTCAAGACTGTAGCTGTTGTGATTTGTTCAGTCTCTTTCATTTGAAGTGTTGCTCTTTTGGTTGCTGCCTTTGATTGAATAGCAGGACCGGATGCTACATTTTCAAAAGTAACTACTGAATTTTCTTTCGAAGCACTTGTCAACATTAAGCCTACTTCGCCTGCAAAACCAGCACCTCGTAAAATGACTCCATTATGAAGAATGCAACATGAAATCCCTGTACTAATAGTTAAATAAGCAAACGTTTCATTTTTTTTACATCCTCTTTGATACCATTCCGCAAATGCTGCCATATGAACATCATTATCAAGGATGACAGACTTTGTAGGATAAAGTTCTTCCAATTTTGAACCAATTGGAAAATGAGACCAAGGTAGATTGTTTTGATAGATGGCTATTCCATTTTCAATATCGACTTTTCCAGGCACACCAATACCGATACCAAGTAGGTTTTCTGGTTTGTAACGAGACTCTTTTAATACTTGATCAATACAGTTCTTTAATTGCTGAAACATCTTGTCTTTATCCGTTGTTACACTTGGAACTTCTTTTCGAAATAGCACGCGCCCATCTTTTGTAATGAGCGCAGCTGCAATTTTGGTTCCCCCTACATCAATACCGAGTGAAAGATTCATGTTGGCCTCCTGTTATTAAGGCAGAGATATTTTCACGACTTGATTAAGATTACGAGGTTGATCTGGGTTTAAGCCAAGTTTGATTGACTGATAATAAGCTAGAAGCTGAAAGTAAGGAATATAAAGTGTCGCTCTCGCTTCATCTGATAAATTGCTTCCTATATTAATCACATGATCAGCCGTTAAATTTGTCCCGAGATCTCCAATCACAATCGTTTTTCCACCGTTATTTTTAATATCATGAAGTAATGTGTGGTCAATCTCGCTCATTTTTGTTGTAGAAAACAGCACCACTACGGTTTCCTCATCCACAATGGAAATCGGGCCATGACGAAATTCAAGGTTCGAATAACTTTCGCATTCCGTTTGCGTCATTTCTTTGAGTTTCAAGGTACCTTCTTTGGCTAATCCATTATAAATACCTGCGCCTAAGAAGATAAACCGCTCCGCTTTTGCACCTTGAACTATATCCTTCATAACATGTGCATGACTCACATTCTCATTTAACAATTCAGGCACCTGTTTCAGTTCTTTTAATGCCGCATTATTCTCTGCAAATCTTGCAGCATATAGTTGAATTGCATAAAGCATGTTAGTGAAGGATTGAGTCATAACAACGCTTTTTTCACTTATATGATCAAGACTAATTTGATCGTCAGCTAGTTGTGCCATTTCAGCATCACTGTTGCAGGTTACGGCTAGAGTGGATATGTTCTCTCTATCCTTAATGGCTTTTAAAGCAGTAATAATTTCTGAAGTGGTTCCGGAGCGAGAGATACTTACTACTCTATATCGTTTATGAGGGGTGAATACCTGCTTTTCATGAAGAAAAATTTCTGAAGCCGGTACCGCGTTGGCTTGAATTCCAGTGATTTCTTGAAAGTATCTAGCAGCTGAAATTGCAATGTAGTAGGATGTGCCACACCCTGTAAATACATAATTGACTTCGACATTTTCATTAGGAATATTCATATTGCTGACGATCTGATAGGTTTTTTCTGAAGCGTTTCCTTGAGACATGATTTCCTTCAACGTATACGTATCCACTAATTACACCACTCCTTATTTAGTAAATGAAAATTGATTTACACTCATTTGTTTTTCTAGCGATTTTAGATCTTCTAAGGAAAGGTCTCCTGCTTTTTCTTGCAGTGCATTGGCTGTACCGGCAGCTGAGGCTCTTATTAATGATTTCTCAAAAGACTCTCCATTATAGAATCCAGATACTAATCCAGCAACAAAGGCATCGCCACTTCCTACAGGATTGACAACAGATAACGTAGGAATAGAAATTGAATAAATGCAATTGTCATAAGCAGCCATCGCTCCATCGCTTCCTCTAGAGACTGCCACAACGGAGACTCCTGTATAGCTTAATTCTATTAAAGCATTCATGATTTCATCATCGGTTTGCAACGGACGATTGGTGATTTCACTTAGCTCATCAATATTTGGTTTTATCATAAAGGGCTTCGCTTTCAGAGCTTCCTTAAGCGGTTGTCCACTCGTATCAACAATTGCTCTTGTACCATTCTGCTGAACAAGTTCAACAAGTTCTTGATAAGCCGTCGTTAAAAGCCCCTTAGGTAAGCTCCCAGATAGAATGACATAAGTGCTTTTATTGGCCAATTCCAATAGTTTTCGTTTAAATACGATCCATTCTCTTTCTAAAATGGTTGGACCTAACTCAAGAATTTCAGTTTGGTTTGTGAATTCATCAATGATATTTAGGCAAATACGTGATTCGCCTTCAATCATTACAAAATCGGAATGAATTCCTTTTTCATCTGCTAACCGTTTAATGAATTGACCATTTAACCCCCCCAAAAAACCTGTGGATACTGTATTTATATTTAAAATTTTCAGTATTTTTGAGACGTTAATGCCCTTACCTCCAGGTTCGCTTATGATTCTTTTCGTCCGATTTACTTCATTTATAGAAAAGCGATCCATATAGTACGTACGGTCAATCGCTGCATTTAACGTAACAGTAGTGATCATAGACTTAAGCGTAAGTTTGCTGACTTTGCAGCATTAAGATTTTTTTCTTCACAATTTCTTCAACAGCTTCTCGAGCAGGGACGAAATACTTTCTCGGATCATCTGTATGTGGATGATCATTCAAGTAATCTCGTAATCTAGCCACGAATTCAACCTTTAATTCAGTCGAGAAGTTCACTTTACTTACGCCATATTGAAGCGATTCACGAACTTTTTCTTCTGGTACACCAGAGGCGCCGTGCATAACAATTGGCCGTCCTGTCGATTCGGAAATTTTTTGTACAAGCTCAAAATTAAGCCTTGGTTCCTTTTTATATAAGCCATGTGCTGTTCCAAAAGCAGGGGCAAACGAATCGATATCCGTTCGTGCGACAAAATCTTTTGCGAGGTCTGGATCTGTCAATTGAGCGTCCTGTTCGTCTACACTAAGATCGTCTTCAACGCCTCCAATGGTTCCGAGTTCAGCTTCTACGGGGACATTAACATAGTGAGCAGCTTCCACAACCTTTTGGACGAGCGCTACGTTCTCTTCATATTGTAATTTTGATCCGTCAATCATGACTGACGTGTAACCTGCCCGCAAACATTGTAGAACCGTTTTGAAACTATCACCGTGGTCTAAATGCAATGCAATTGGAATCGAGGTTTTCTCAGCTACCGAATTCACCATATTTTTAATGTTTTCGATTCCCACATATTTAATTGTTCCTGGTGTCGTTTGAAAGATAACCGGTGTATCGATCTTCTCAGCACCTGAAATAACCGCTTTCATAATTTCCAGATTATGAACAGCAAAGGCCCCAATCGCATAATGATTTTTGTACGCATCATCGAGTAACGGCTTACTAGAAACTAATGGCATTCAATCATCTCCTTAAAGTGATTCGACCAGTCAACGGGTTGTTGGGTCAAGTTGAGCTGTACCTTGGCAACATAACGTCACCAGGTCTTTAATGGTATTGTACTGTTATTAGGTTGTTGGGTCAACCTGTTCTTTAATTAAATTAATTCTGTGTAGAAACGACAGCGATCTCCTCTTACGATAGAATGACAAAATTCCACGGGTTTTCCTGATCGATCATAGGCTGTTCTTTCTAACAACAAGGCGGGGTAACCTTCTTTTACTTGGAGATATTCACTTTCATAATCTCTTATGAGGACAGGTTCAAACACCTCTTTTGCTTTTGTAACGATAATACCAAAATCACTTTCCATTACATCATATAAGGAGGTATTCATCACATGCTCCTGCTTAATACCAGGTATGAGGTATTGAGGTATATAAGATGTTTCAAGAATAACAGGCTCGTCATTAGCGCAGCGTAACCTCTTTAATTCGATTAGAGTATCTCCTTCATCAACCATTAACTTACTTGCGACTCGAGGTGAAGCAGTCGTTTCATTCATATGCAAAATAATATCTGTTGGTGCCATGCCCATTTCTTTCATCACTTTACTAAAGCTATAAAAGCCCATAAGTGGCTGCTCGAGCTTCGGCTGCGAAACAAAAGTCCCCTTCCCTTGAATTCGATTCAAGACGCCAATTTGGACGAGGTCTTCAATCGCTTTTTTAGCTGTGTTACGGCTAATATTATAGTCAGCCCTCAACTCGTTTTCAGATGGAATTTTATCGCCAGGAGCCCAGTCACCTCGTTCAATATTCTCCTTTAATATCTCCTTTAATTGGTGATAGAGAGGAATAACACTATGCTGATCTAATTCTCTTTTCATAATATCCCCCATTTCTTTTGTGTATAGTTGTATCTACCTCATTCATTTTGTACCTTAATATTCATTGTGGTTTCAAAGTGAATTTTTCTTTATTCTATCATATTAATCAAGTAAGAGAGTAAAGTCGAGCTTCGACTTTACTCTCTTTAGTAATTGTTTTCATATACAGGTTCGTCAGTCAGTTTCAATGAACTCTGAACGAATCGAGAAACCTTTTCTCATTAGCTTTCTAGCATAAGTTAAATGAAGCATCATTGCTTCTGAAGCCCCACTTGGATCTTCACAAAGTATCATTTCCATAATTAACTCATGTTGCTGATTTGTGTCTTGAATGCGTTCCAGGTCTGTTGCGATTAAGCAATGGAAATGATCCATTGACTTGCTTATCTTTGCAGACAGTGATTGGAACAACTCTAGTAAAATAGGGTTGCCCGAAGCTTTTGCAACGGCCAAGTGAAATTGATAGTCCTGAATGCTCTTATCCCTATAACGCTCACTTCGTTCTAGAAGTTCAAGCGTATGACTCATTGTTAGGAGGTCTTGCTCTGTTCGATTAACCGCTGCCAGTTTGACCAACGTTGTTTCTAACATTACAAGTGTTTGGAATAATGATTCCAAATTCTCATGTTGAGGCATCGGCATATATTGGAAATACCGTTTCGGTGTATAGCCTGTAACAATAGCTCCTTCTTCTGCCAATAAATCAATAACCCCTCTTCCACTCAGCGTTTTTAATGCAGCTAATATAGTGGGTCGTGAAACACCAAAAAACTGCGAGAGTTCCAAAACGGAGGGGATTTTATCTCCTTTATTATATTTCCTTTCTTTCAATAAACCTAATAGTTGTTTCTCAACTTTTTGGGATAATTCTTCTGAAGAAATGCGTCTAAGTTTCATTGTAAAACCCCCTATACGTAATAGCACAGTAGACGAGGTGGGTTGAAAGCATATCTGTATTTTAGTACTTATTATGTAAGTCAAAGCAAAAGCAGCCTGTGGGCTACTTTTGCAACAAAAATTACTTATTTGAATAAACTTTTGCTTTCGCTTCTTTTCGTCGACTATGAAGTATTGGTTCAGTATAACCAGATGGTTGATTAAAGCCTTTAAAGACAAGGTCACATGCAGCCTGAAACGCAATCGACTTTTCAAAGTTATCAGCCATTGCATGATAAGCCGGGTCACCTGCGTTCTGCTTATCAACTACTTTTGCCATTCGTTTCATTGTTTCTAGAACCTGTTCCTTGGAACAAATTCCGTGATGAAGCCAGTTGGCCATATGCTGACTAGAAATTCGAAGCGTTGCTCGGTCTTCCATAAGTTCAATATTATGGATATCTGGCACTTTAGAACAGCCTACCCCATGTTCGATCCATCGAACAACGTATCCAAGGATACCTTGAGCATTATTATTGAGTTCTTTCTCAATTTCTTTGTCGCTCCACTTCTTCTCTGTATTAACTGGAATTTCTAAAAGATCATTTAAATAATTTGCTGTCCTTTTCTCCAGTTCATGTTGGATATCCCTTACATTTGTTTGATGGTAATGTAAGGCGTGAAGGGTTGCAGCTGTTGGAGAGGGTACCCAAGCTGTACTCGCACCAGCTTGAAGCTGTGTACCTTTTTGTGCAATCATATCACCCATAAGATCTGGCATAGCCCACATGCCTTTTCCAATCTGTGCGACTCCTCTAAAACCTGTGTTTAAACCATGAGCCACATTTGCTTTTTCATAACTTTGAAGCCAGGTCGCGTTTTTCATTTGGCCTTTCGGTATAACAGCTCCAGCTTCCATCGACGTATGGATCTCATCACCCGTTCGATCAAGGAAGCCGGTGTTAATAAATACGACGCGTTCTTTTACTTCGTTTATACAGTTTTTAAGGTTAAGGGTAGTACGTCGTTCTTCATCCATCACGCCAATTTTGATTGTATAACGCTCTAATTCAAGTAAATCTTCTGTTCGATTGAATAGTTCATTAGCAAATGCAACTTCCTTTGATCCATGCATTTTAGGCTTTACAATATAGATGGACCCTTCGGAAGAGTTTTGGTATCGACCATTTCTATTCAGGTCATGCTTTGCGATTAATCCAGTAATCACGGCATCGATAATTCCTTCAGGTACCTCATTTCCTGATTGATCAAGAACCGCATCCGTTGTCATTAAATGGCCAACATTTCGAGCAAACATCAAGGATCGACCAGGAAGAGAAAGTATCTTTCCATCAGGTGATGTATACTCGCGATCAGGATTCAACGATCGAACAATTTTCTTAGAATCTTTAGAAAAAGATGTTTGTAAATCACCTTTCATTAAGCCAAGAAAATTCCGATAGACGAGGACTTTGTCTTCTGCATCAACAGCTGCAACAGAGTCTTCAAAGTCCATTATCGTTGTAATAGCAGATTCAACAAAAACATCTTTAATTCCTGCTTCATCTGTTTTACCGATTGGATGAGATCGATCAATTTGAATTTCAAGGTGGATTTGATTGTTTTTCAATAAAATGACTTTAGGGTTTTCTTCACTACCTAGATATCCTACAAATTGCTCTCTTTTCATTAAAACGCTTTCATCATTGTCAGTAAAGTGTACCTTAAGCATCCCTTGCTGTATAGTAAATCGTTTAATGTCTGAGTAACTTCTTTCCTTTAGTGGCACGACCGAATCTAGGAAACGCTTTGCATAAGTTATCACTTTTTCACCACGGATTGGGTTATATTCTGTATTCTTTGATGCTTCGTTATCTTCTGAAATAACGTCAGTTCCATACAATGCATCATAAAGACTTCCCCACCTTGCATTCGCTGCATTAATCGCATACCGAGCGTTATTGACGGGGACAACTAGCTGAGGACCAGCTTGAATGGCAATTTCCTCATCTACCGATTGAGTGCTAATTTTAACATCATTTATTTCTTCTTCAAGATATTCGATATCCTTAAGAAACGTTTTATAGCTTTCTAGGTCACTAGCTCGATTGTTCAGGTGATAAGCATTGATTTTTTGTTGTAGGTCTTCTCGAACTTGTAGAAGCTGTTTATTGATAGGTGACAGTTCAGTGATCATGTCACCAAGGCCACTCCAAAACTGTTTAGAAGAAGTGCCAGTTCCAGGAATAACATCTTCATTAATAAATTCATAGAGTTCCGTTGCAACATGCAAAGTACCAATTGACTTATAATTTTCCATTACCTGTCCCCCTCATAAGCTTGACAGAACCTTATATGGTGCTGTTCATTCGTTATATCTTATCTTATAATAAAGTAAGCTATTTATATAATACATATATCGCATATTAGGTATGCTTTCAGGTTATAATTCAAAATTTTCAAAATCTATATTGGCTATATTTTTGATTTTCTACTTTGGCTCTTTCAAATGGCATCGTCTTCATAGATCAGAAATAAGCCAATAAAACAGCGTTCACTAACATAGCCTTTGAAAAAATCTCTGTGTGGAGGTATTTTGATGGAAATCCGTCATTTGGAATATTTTTCTGAAGTCGCTAGACAATTAAGTTTCACAAAAGCTGCTACTAGTCTTCACGTGTCCCAACCTTCTATTAGTAAAGCCATTAAAAATATGGAAGCTGAACTTGGAGTGCCGCTCTTCTATCGATCAAAGCAATTGGAATTAACCGATGCGGGTCACGCTGTCCTTATTAATGCGCATCACGTACTAAGTGCTTTTCGTAATCTAACAACAGAATTAACCGACCTCACAGAGCTTAAAAAGGGTGAAATTAAAATAGGTATTCCTCCTATTATCGGGGCTGCGTTTTTTTCAAAGTTAATTAGTCAGTTTAAGGCGAAATATCCTTTTGTTGAAATTCTATTAACTGAAGTGGGATCAAAATCGATAAAGCAAGGGATTGAGGATGGATCACTCGATATTGGCCTAATTTGCAATACCCCATTAAAAAACAGTTATTTGGAAACGGTTCAAGTTATTTCTGATCCATTGATGGTAGTTGTTCACAATGAACATCATTTAACGGAATCTACTGAAATCGATATAACGGATCTTGCATCAGAGCCATTTATTTTATTTCGTGATGATTTTTCGTTACATGATCGAATTGTAGAAGAATGCTCGAAACAGGGGTTTCATCCGAATGTCGTTTGCCACAGTTCGCAGAAAGATTTTATGATCGAGATGGTAGAAGCAAAGCTTGGCCTTGCCCTTCTACCTAGTAAAATCGCTCTTTCTATTCCAAACGATTCCATTACGTCAATTAGGCTTCGTCACTCAAACCTTCGCCTTGAACTTGGGCTGATTTGGAAAAAGAATAAATACTTGCCTTATGCGGTTAAAGAATTTATTAACCTCGCAGACTCCTTTGTAGTGAAGTGAGTTGAATCCTTCAGAGCAGGTGGTATTGTAACTTAGAAAATGCTTCTATGATTCTACAAATTGAAAAGAGCTGATGAAGGACTTCTTCATCAGCTCTTTTCTTATTCTTCTATAATCTCCCAATCATGCTCGAAAGCAACACAGCCTTTGAGCGTTTGTGCAACAGGACAACCACGTTCAAAAACATGGAGTGCTCTTTCTGCAGCTTCTCTTTTCCCTTCTGGTATGATTAATTTATAATGACATTTTATTTTAGTGATTTTTAGAACACCCTCAGGCGCTTCGATCAATCCTTCGAATTGACCAGATAGTTTGTTAGGAAAACTAGGTATTTGGCGCGCCTCCAGCGCACCGGATAATGTCCCTGTTAGTCAGCCGCCTGCAGCAGCAACAATGTGATCAAGGGTTGACGGTTGTTCCACTTCAGGTGAAGCTTGATAAAAATCTTTCACGCCACCATGTACACCGTAGTGAATCGGTTCTTTAAAATCCGCAATATATGCACGACGGTTTTTATCTTTATCTTGTTCAATACGAATATTTGATATTTCGATTGGTTTGGCCATCGTTAGAACTCCTTTCGGTTATTAATAAGCCCCTCGAATCATTTCATGCACTTCTTGTTGATAGAAGCTAGCAAGCTTCTCCATTTCTTCCCTGGAAAAGTTAGGGACCTCTGTGGCTTTGAGGTTTTGTTCTACTTGTTGGATGTTTTTAAAACCAGGGATAACACAAGAGACTTCTTTATGTTCAAGAATCCATTTTAGCGCAGCAGTCGTCATACTCTCTCGATCGCGAGCAATCCAACTAATTTCATCGCTTAGCTCTACACCTTTTTCAAATTCAAGTCCCGCAAACGTTTCGCCTACATTAAAAGCTTCTCCATTCCGATTAAAGTTTCGGTGATCGTCATCTTCAAAGGAAGCGTTTTTCTTGAATTTCCCAGTTAATAAACCACTGGCCAGCGGCACGCGCGTAAGAATGCCAACGCCTTGTTCATACGCTTTTGGGAAAAGTTGCTCTAACGGCTTTTGCCTAAATATATTAAAAATAACCTGCAGGGTACTTACGCCAGGATACTTAAGACATAATAGTCCTTCCTCAACTGTTTCAACACTTACACCATAATATCGTATTTTACCTTCATCTTTCAGTTTGTCCAATACTTCAAATACCTGACCATCCTTAAGGATCTCCATTGGTGGACAATGAATTTGAAAAAGATCAATTTGATCTCGTTCTAAGCGCCTTAAGCTTGCTTCACAATAAGCACGAACAGTTTCTTCTGAATAGTTGGCAGAATCATAAATGTCTCCTGCACGACAAAATTTCGTTGCGATGTGAATTTTATCTTCCATTCCTTTAGTTGCTTTAGCAAGAAGTTCTTCACTATGTCCGTCTCCATATACATCCGCTGTATCAAAGAAATTCACGCCAGCACGTATAGCATATTGAAGAGAATTGAGAGCTTCTTTGTCATTCGTTTTCCCCCATGCTCCACCTATTGCCCACGTTCCAAAGCTAACTTCACTTACTTGCAAGTCTGTTTGACCTAACTGTCGATATTTCATTCTTTCGCCTCCATTAACTCGAGTTAACATTACATGGTAATTTCCCTTTTAATGGAGGTTTAAACCGCTTTCAAATTTGTTTTTGAATGTAACGTTCTCTTGATGAAGTTGCTCTTTAGCTTGAGCATTCAATGATTGGAACGAAATTGTAAGACGTTTCCAATCATTTATACTCCATTCGTATGCCACTCTTCTCACTTCCAAAAAAGGACGGGGGTCGGCCCCGTCTCTCTGTTATTTTGTGATTTTTTTATAGTGACTTAGTGCATTTCTAACTTTCCCAAATTCAGATGCATGAGGTCGATCTTCTCCTACTGAATAGCCCTCATCTACCATGCGATTTCGATTAAGGCAAAGCTTAGTGAATGTAGGTTTGAAGAAATCAAATAGCTTATAACGCTCTTCTAGATGTGGGAACCTTGCTTGATACGATAGAATTGATTCCGCTAGTTTCTCCCAGAAATTCTGTTCTTCCATTAATTCACCGTTTGCTAAAATGTTCGATAAATAACGGAGGTGACAGATGAATAAGCCTGTAAATATAAATTGGGTCAGTCCCTCAGGTGGTTCACTCCGGAGCACATCTTTTAACTCATCTGTAAGATAATTAAGTTCCTCGAATGGTTGATCACTAATATTGACATCATCTACGAAATCTTTAATTGCAAGGCGTGATGGTTTGGAATCTTTTAGAACGAGAATAGTGTTTTGGCCGTGAGGAGAAAAGACTGTTCCATATTGGTACAAATAATGAAGCAATGGCTTCATAGTGACATCAAAAAATTGCGTCATCCATTCTTCTGTAGACATTCCAGATTTCTCAATCAAGCTTTTTATATAGGGCTTCCCATTATGGTCTTCGTATAGAAGTGCTGCTAAAGTAATCGCCTGTTCACCTTCCTCGAGATAAGTATAGATACTTTCTCTAAAAATTACGCCAAGCATTTCTTTGTATTGATATGGGGCATTCTCCAATTGATTATAATAGGAATGGTTCACATTAATACTCGCAATTTCACCTGGTAAAATCACTCTACATTCATCTTTTAAAAAGGAGTCTTTTTCATAGATGCCTTTAATGAATTCAGTGATTTTCGGGGCAATAAGAGTACGTTCTGCTGGTAATCCTCTATATACAAGTGTATTTAGTATGCTCATCGGTAATTTAACATGATGCTTGTTTGGATTGGATTTGTTAACAAACGTCCGAATGGATTGTTGAGGGAGATAGCGATCACTGGATTGACCAAGTGGTATGATCGTTTGATTAGCAATCTCCTCTGTAAAATTCTGAATCAAAACGTTTTTCCACTGCCACTCATGGACAGGCATCATGAAGTATTGACTAGGATCATCAGTCTTTTCTTCTAATATATTCTGGAATTTAGAACGATCCTGTTCATTTAATTCATAGTTTACTAGTTTTTCGAAGGTAAGTTCCTCAATAGATTGAAAAGAGCTAATTTGTCGACTAACGCCAATCCAGGAAAGTGTTACTTCGTTTTGGTGTTCAGGAGCATATGCTAAATAATCATCATACCCGAACCCAATTCTTCCTTTATTATACGTGATCCATGGATGTCCAGTCATGTAGCCTTCAAGATTAGCGTAGTCTTCAGTAATCAATTTGTCTGATGAAACTCGCTTATTTAACAGATGTACATCTGCAATGAGAGTTTGACTAATTTCCTTTATTAAATGCGCTGTTGTTTCCGATGACATGCCTATTAAGGGTTTGATATCAAGGAGGAAGCCAACGGCACTCCCTTCTACCTCATTCCCATTTTCTAGAATGCGAATCGATTTCCAGTCAACATCATAGCTATCAAATTGGCGGGCAATCGCATGGAATGTGTATGATTTCTTGTCTGAAACTCGAAGATCATAGATGGTATAGCTATCTTTCTCTTGAACGAGTTGAGGTGAGATCATATCTTCGTACATAAATTCTGAAATCATTTTTGCTAAGAGTTTTGTATTAACAAGTGTCCAGTTTTGTTTAGTAAGAACAGTATCTAGTTCGTTTTGAGAATACATACGTTCACCACTTTCCTTCTAGTTTGTTGTAAGAGCAGGTTGTTTGGCGATTCCAAAAGATTGAAAAACGTTATGTGACTGCACGGGGTATTCTTCTCTATTGGAGATTTGATTGATGATGACAGCATTTCGGTGTGCTCCGAGACCAAGGTCGGGCGCACCAACTCCGTGAGTGTGTAGCTCTCCGTTTTGAATGAATATATTGTTCTGATTGGAATCTTTCGTCATTAAGCGGTAATCTTTCGTAATCGTCGGGCGGCCATTCTCGTCCCTAAGTAAAAAAGATTCGGGTAAGAAAGTTGGAACGGTCTGTTTATATCCAGTACCAAGCACAATGAATTCAGATTCGAAATCAAATGGTTCGTTTGTAATCGTGTGGCGTCCCTTGCCTAAACAAACCTCCCCTTTCATCTCTAGTTGATTTACCTCACTCATAGCCTGTAAGTGTAAGGGGGAGCGTTGATTCCCAATAGATTGTTCATATAATACGTCATAGATTTCTGAAATCGTTTCTGCACTAATCCCTTTGTAAAGTAAGTCTTGTTTTTCAATCACTTTGTCTTTTTTTTCTTGCGGAAGATCGTAAAAGAATTCGGTGTAATCTGGTGAAAAATATTCAAGTCCTAGTTTGGAGTACTCCATTGGGAAAAAACCGTTTGATCTTGTGTACCAGCTAAGATGGTAGTCATAATGCTCCTGTTCTTTTGCTAGATCTAAAAAAATCTCAGCTGCACTTTGGCCTGATCCAATAACTGAAATGGATTTTCCTTGTAAAGCCGTTGGTTTCTTCTCCATGAATTCTGATGAATGAAAAACGGTCTCTCCAAGCGCAGGTTTAAAATGTTCTGGTACTGCAGGTACTGAGCCTATTCCCATGACCAGATGCCTGGCCAAGAACGTGGAGGTTTCTAGAGTGTTCACATTCTGGACGTGAACAGCATAAATGAATTCTCCCTCGGATGCTTCATAAGATGAAACTTCAGTGACTTCATATCCAAATCGGCATGAATTTAGTTGATGACTCACCCATTTACAGTAGTGATTGTATTCCTTTCTCGGAATATGAAACTTTTCTAAAAAATAAAAGTGATACATACGACCATGAACCTGCAGGTAGTTAAGAAAACTATATTTGTTTTTAACGTCAGCCATGCTTACAAGATCCGCGAAAAATGGCACTTGCAATGTGGTTCCTACGATGAGCATACCTGGATGCCAATCAAATTCTTTTTTACGGTCAAATAGAAGAATATCCAAATCGTCCATTTCATCTGTTAAAGCAGCTAGACCTAAATTAAATGGTCCAATACCGATACCAATTGCATCGTAGACGTATTCAGGCATTTCCCCACTTCCTTTCAAACTGCTTCCGCTCACAAATCATTAATAAGCCTGTTTTATCCGGTAGATCAATTGGTTTTTGTGGAGTGAATCCACACTTCTCAAATATATGAATCATTTTTTTATTACGTATATCTGGTTCTGCTACGATTCTCTCTGTCCGCTTCTCTTTCAATTGCATAGAAACCATTGCACGTAGAAGGTGAAGGGAATATCCTAGTCCTAAATAGTCTGTATGACCGATCAAGAGATGGATGCCTTGGTCATATGGCTTGTTCTCATAAGATCCTTCAATGATATCTTCCTTTACCCAATAAGCTTCCCAGTAGCTCATTGGCACCTCATTGATAAAACCTAGATAAAGCGTCTGGTGTGTATCTTTTAGTGCCTTTTGTAAATGATTTCGAAATGAGTTAATCGGTATATTTAATTGCCAGAATGGATGCACATGCTCTTCGTTCATCCAAGAGTGAATCATCTCGACATCGCGTTTGAAGCTCACTTTAGCAAAAGAGATCGTTTTTTGTAGTTTTTGATCGAATACATCAAAATCCATTGCCATGTCTAACTGTAACCTCCTGAGCGATCGGATTTCGGACCATCGTATACACTGATTGTGTAGCCATTGATCCAATAAGCTCATCCATATCATAGAAACGTGTTAAGAGATTCGCTTTACAAGGAAGAACAGGCTCCTCAAGTAAACTTTTAATGAGAGGTGATGACTGTCTAGCTAAATAATGAGAGAGTCGTTCTCTCAGTATGGTCACAAGGTGTTTTTCTTCAATTAATCCGTTTACACCAAATGCGTTGATTAATCCGAATAAGTTGTTAAAAAAGAAATAATAGCGAAAGCGTTCATTTGCTACGTCATCGGAACAAATTGTATCGCTCTTCTCATTCAAATTAGGCAGGAGCATCGCTAGTTCTTCAGACTTGGACTCACTGAAATAATATCCTTGATTGTCTCGATAATAGAATGTAGATGGATACCCTTCCTTAAGCTTAACAACAGCATTCTGCTGGTGTGCTTCTAGTGCAATGCCATAATGTTGATGAAGCCAAAGCATCGGATCAAGTGATATGTCGAGATAACGATCGAACCACTCGACACTCACTTCTTCTATCGCACGTCCCTCTCTTCTAGCAATAGCAGTAATGATGGAATAAATTCGTGACCTGCCACCGTATGCATGATCCTGACATAGTGCTGCTACGAGGCTTGTATTTTCGCTCTTTTCGTAGAAAGGATTCTCTCTAATCATCACGGCGAATTCAGATTCAAGATTAGGAATGTTGATATTGAGATAAGCTGGATCCTGGATAATTTTAAAGTCAGGATAATTATTTGCTAATTTTTCACCTAATTGTGTTTGTAAGAGTCTAGAAACCTCTACGCCACGATCTAGCTCTTTCTGTTGATTTAGTCGTAGTGAATTTGTGATTTTTACCGGAACTGAAAACTTAAACATGAATCTAGTTAAAGAGCTGTACACAGTTCTAAAAGAAGATGTAGCTGTATACATGCGCCCAACTGGTCCTAGATAATCAAGCGTTCCTTTTTGAATGTGTTTAAGCACTTCTGCTTTTTTTAGAAGAGAGTTTACTTGAAGAGGGTGCACTGGTATTAGAACACGCTCTTTAAATTGATGAATCCATTCTTGATCTACTGCACCGTCTATTAACTCTTCTTTAATAAGCTCGCTTGCTTGTAGATGCAAACTGGAATCTTCATTGATAATCGAAGGGTGAACACTAAAATAGTGAAGCTGAAATTCACCTTTTAGTTCTGGAGAAAACAATTCATCTTCCTCTTGTGTTAACCCTTGTTTGCTTTTCGGCGTCGGATGCATTAAGTGACCAAAAAGTAAAGACTGTTCTGCTTCAATGTAATCAAAATCTTCATCCGTTAATTTTCCTCTGTCTTCGAATCGCTTTCCAATGTAAGTTGTCATGCTTTGACAACTCAACATTACTCGCAGAACCAATTCATCTTCTGCATACTTTCGGTTTTGGTCAATTAGTAGTTCCTTTACAATCAGTGTTGTTAATGTCACATAGTCAAGAGTATGAAAAGTACCATTTAATGACCGGTAATATAATGGGAACTGATAAATATGCCTCTCTGTTAAGGACCAATAAGAAACGGGGATGATCATCTCTATTCCCTGATTTATTAGTAGGCAGGAAATGAATTTCTGAGATAAGGTTGTAGATAAATCTTCAGGTTTTTGTATTTCTGAGTAGTTTCCTGTTTCACGTAAATAACAATTCAGAAAGCTTTGCATAGTCGCCTGTTCTGCGACTTTTTTAGCACTGATCACGTATGTTCCCTCCATTTCCTTCCGAGTGTACGAATGTCATCCACGATCTCTTGGATGTGCTTCATTTTTGTTCTAGGGTTTAGTATGGTGAACTTCAAGAAGGTTTGGCCATTAACAGAAGTTTTGGCTATGGCCGCTCTGCCCTCATACAACAATTCTTGCTGTATTTTTCGATTTAATTTGCATCGATCGGTACTGAAATCTTGAGGTTCATAACGAAAGATAACAGTGTTGAGTTCTGGAGAAAGGTTTTCAACTTTAATATCATCCTGACTCGAAAGGTATTCCGCAGTTGTTTGAGCAAGGATAAAAGTATGATCAATCATTTCTCCAAACAGGTTTGTACCTATCGTTTTTAATGAAAGAAAGAGCTTAAAGGCGTCAAGTCTTCTGGAAGTTAAAATCGATTTGTTCACCAGGTTGGGAATCCCCTCTTCTACATCCTCTAGTGGATTTAAATAATCAGCATGTTGAATTAAAAACCGGAACGATTCTTTGTTCTTCACAAGGAAAGCCCCACATGAAATGGGCTGATAAAATAGCTTATGAAAATCGACTGTGAGCGAATCGGCATAACAAATTCCTTTTAACTTTGACTTATGAGATTTGGAAAGAATAAGCGCGCCTCCAAAAGCTGCATCCACATGAAACCATAAATCTTCCTCATGAGCGATTGCCGCTAGTTCATCTAACGGATCTATGCTTCCGAAATCAGTGGTCCCACAAGTTCCAACGAGTGCAAAAGGAACAAGGTGTTGAGCTTTTAATTCAGCTAATTGGTACTGTAAATGCGATACCGACATTCTGTGATGTTTGTCTGTTTTAACTTTTATTACTGCTTTTTCTCCCAATCCAAGCTGTACAGCTGATTTTTGTACAGTAAAATGAGCCTCCTCTGAGCAAAGAATCCTTAATTTATGAAACTCATCTGGTAATCCATCTTTCTGAACATTTTGCCCCCATAATCTTAAACAACATGCATCTCTAGCTAGAAGAAGACCAGTGTAGTTCGATTGTGTCCCTCCACTTGTAAAAGTTCCGTCAGCATTTGATGAATAACCGAATTGATCTGCGAGCCACTTAATCATTCCCTCTTCAAGGTACGTAGCAGAAGGACTTTGATCCCATGAATCAAGTGATTGATTGAACACACTTATTGCGAGTTCAGCAGCTATGGCAGGTATAAGCGGTGGGCATTGCAAATGAGCCAGGCTTTTTTCATGAGAAATTTGCAGGTTATTTTTGAATAGAGGAGCCTTAAGCTCGTTTAGTAATGCAGTAAAATCTTGATTTGAGCTGGGAAAATCGAAAAGTTCTTCAACTTCCTTTTCAATCGTTTGTGGCTCCTTTCCGGTGAACGGCGCATTTTCTTTACGAAAAGTCTCGCAAATTATGTTCGTCATTTCGTGCATTTGTTCCCGGAAAGCTTCTTGTCCTTTCTCACTGTTGTTAAGGAAAAGGGAATCATACATTTTCTCTTTTGAAATATCAGGAGGATTCTTTTCAACTGCATTTATCATAAACTTTTAACAGCAGCGTTAACTGCTTCCTCAAAAATGCTGAGTACTTCTAAAACTTGTTCATTCGTTATTATCAGTGGCGGGAGGAACCTTACTACACTTCCGTTACGACCTCCAACTTCTAATATCAATCCTCTGTCAAAGCATTCTCTCTGAATTCTGCTAGCTAACACAGGTTGAGAAGGATAGCTTCCTGATGAAGACTGGGGCTGTGTAGGATCAACTATTTCAACACCGATCATTAGCCCTCTCCCCCTTACGTCTCCAATTTCTCGGAAATTCATCTGAAGCTTTTGTAAGGCAGAAAGCATTTTTTCCCCCATCGTTGCTGCATGAACATCAAGTCTCTGTTCTTTAATAAATTTCAATAAGGCGGTTCCGGCTGCCATTGCCATTTGATTTCCTCTGAATGTACCAATGTGAGCACCAGGCTCCCACTTATCGAGTTCACGATCGTAAATAACAACCGAAAGTGGGAGACTGCCGCCAATTGCTTTAGAAAGGACAATGACATCTGGTACGATCCCTGCATGTTCGAATGCGAACATTTTTCCTGTTCGTCCTATTCCCGTTTGGATTTCATCAATAATAAGGGGAATACCTCGCTCGCTTGTTATTCTTCTCATTTCCTGTAGCCATTCGATAGGTGCAGGTACGGAACCACCTTCGCCTTGAACAACTTCTAGAATCATAGCGGCCGGGGGTAAAATGCCGCTCTCCGGATCATCTAATAGATTTTCAATATAAGTACTAGAAATTTTGTGTCCTTCGCTTTCCTTCATACCAAATGGACAACGATACGAATACGGGTATGGCATGAAATGAGTATCTGGCATTAAACCTTGGACGTTTTTTTTGGGACCGAGATTACCACTAATCGCCATTGTTCCATGTGTTGAACCGTGGTATCCTCCTTGAAACGTAAGGATACTACTTCTCCTTGTCGCAGTTTTCACTAATTTTAAGGCGGCTTCTATCGCATCGCCTCCTGTTGGTCCACAAAATTGTATTTTGGCACGCTCTGCGAAATCTCCGGGTAAATTTGAAAATATTTCATTCACGAACTCTTCTTTTATTGGTGTTGTAATATCTAACGTATGTAAAGGCCTTTTATCATGAAGGACTTTCTGCATGGCTTCTATAGTAACGGGATGGTTATGACCAAGAGCTAAAGTACCAGCACCAGCTAAGCAATCATAATATCGCTTTCCTTCCATGTCAGTAACAAAAATCCCTTCTGCCTCATTAATGGCAATTGGTATTCTTCTTGGATAAGATCTTGCATTGGACTCTCTTTTCATTTGTTGGTCGAGTAGTGTTTGATTTGAAGTTAATTCTTGAATCATCATGTTGAGAACTCCTTTACTAATTGATAATGATTTTCATTATCTTACACTATTCATGATAAGTGAGAATGATTATCATAGTCAATGATACTTGAGAACCATTATCACTTAAAGATAAAGTCGGTTTTGCTAGGTAGATCGGTTGGTTTTAATCCCTAATAATGGAAAGAGGATTGTGGGAGTCCCTCCTTCTTTGGTGGTCTAAATTAGACGATTGACTTTGGTCACAATGCAAATCAAACGAATAGGATAAAAGTATGAAAAGGAGCGTGTTTAGTATTGGAGGTGTACGGAGAATTCCTCATTCTTTCGGGAGCGTGGATCCAGACGATAGGTGCAGCTATTGCCTCTATTGGGAATACAATTGTTGCATCAAATGAAGCGGACTCACTTATGGAGGATATCGGAGGAGATCTTTATGTAATTGGGAATGGCGTCGAAGCAACGGGGAACTCTCTTCAAGCTATCGGAAGAAGCAGCTTGACTTCTAATGAGAATGAAACGTTTGGAACGCTCGGAGCATGGTTACAGTCTGCTGGTAATATTGCAAATGTTCTTGGTGGATCAGGAATTGTAACGGGGACTGATGAAGAAGCGCTGAATATTGACATTATGGGAGATATTATTCAATCAGCTGGAGCTGCTTTCGAAGCAAAAAGCTCGAGTATAAGTGAAGCCTTCTATGCAGAGCTCATCACAACCGGGCAAACGATTCAATCGTTTGCCATTGCTATTGAAGCTATTGGGCTTCTGTATGTGAAGAATGGAAATAAGAAGATGGGACAACAGATTCTTGCCATTGGAAGTTATGGTCAAACTGCAGGGGCAGCCATTGCAGCCATTGGTTTCACAAAAGAGTATTATGAACATTGAGCGATCTGTTAAATGAGATTAAAAGGATTTATAACGTGCGCTCATTGATTTCAAATGCCGCTCTAACACCAGATTCAACTGCTCCTTCAATCCACCCGTGGAAATCTGATGTGTGCTCACCTGCAAAGTGAACTCTTCCTTCAGGTTTTTTTACGATGCTTTCAAATTCGGTAATTTGATTCGGTTTAAAGAGTGTAAAGCAACCTCCTGAGAATTGATTTTGACTCCAGCTAAATGATGCGCTCGTCAAGTACTCATCAAATACTTTAGGTCCATGTATTTTTGCAAGATCTTCGAGGGATTGTGTGATTTTTTGATCATCATTTAAGCTATTCCATAACATCGCGTTATCTTCCCAGCTATAACTTGCTAGTAAGACTCCAGCTCCTGGCTCATTACCTGTGCGACTAGGTGTATACGTATAGCGATTAGGAAAATCCGAAATGGTATTTGCACCATTCAACCCTTCTTTTTCCCAAAATCGGTCTTTAAATTCAATCCCAATTTTAATAGAAGCTACATAATGCAACTCACGGATCGCTTTCCATTTATCAAATGAAAAAGAACGGTACGGATAAACTTCTATAAATTGAAACACTGAAAAAGGCACAGTCATAAGAACATAATCGCTGTTAAACTTTTCAATAATTCCTGTTTGTTGATTCCTCGTCTGAATTTGAACACTTTGTGGTCTTTGAATAAGGCGGTGTACTTTTTGATTTAACAAGAGATTCTCTTCTAGCTCAGGTAGAAAAGACCGAGGCAATTGATCATTTCCACCAGTAATTTCGTTAAATTCCATGTCAGTATTAAAAACAGTATTTACGATATCGGTTAGAATGTCGATAAAGGATAGTTCCGAAAATCCTTCAATGCCTAAAAGTACTTTAACCATTCGAACAGCATTTGGAGATAGCGAAGGACCAATGGGATTGAAGCGAAGAAAATTCTCCATTGAATACTGATCAAATTTTTTACGAATGAATTTCTTTTGTTGAGCGTCACCTTCTTTATAAAGCAGTAAAAATGGATTAACTGCTGATAAAAATAATTCCGTAGCGGTTTTTCCTTTTTCGTGAGGTTCAACGGGAAATTGAAGTATATCAGGGTCTGCTTCGTATTTTTCTCTTGTAGTTCTAACTCCATTAGCATAAATGATATCTCTTGGAGAGGAATTCACGAAGCGATTCATTTTAAGTTGAAATCTTCTGATATATTCATACGTTAATTTGTGAGTTGTAGGAATACGCATAGCGCCAACATCAAGATAATTATCATCTGTAAATGGTTTTCTAAGAGTGTAAATCCTCCCGCCAACACGATCGTTACCTTCTAGAATGGTAACTCGATGACCGGCCTTCTTTAACAAGGATGCTGATACTAGTCCTGCAACGCCAGCTCCCACAACAATAACGTTCGTTGGTGAAGACGATTTTTTCAATCCATTCTTAATGATATTAAGCATCTCGTTAGGGTATTGAGGCGTAGTGAATTCTCGAGACATCACCATCATCCTTTTTTCACTAACATATTAGTTACATTTAAAAACTATACGAACTAGTTTTTAACATCACTATTGCCTATAACTCCTTCGCCATGAGAAAATTTTTAAGTTGGATACCGTTTTTTTCAACTAGCTGACTTTTTACTAGTGAAAATCCTTGCTCTCTAAAAAACGGAACTGCCGTTATGCTTGCTTCCGTATGAAGCTGTTCCATATTGTTCAAACGTGCGGTCTGTTGCACTTTTTCTAAGAGCTCGGAAGCGATTCCTTTTCTTTGGTAGTCTTTATGAACATATAAACGGTCAAGCAGTCCTGAAGAGGTTAAATCGCAAAATCCTACGATCTGTTTGTCTAAGGTAGCAACATAAGTGAAGTTTCGTTCGAATTCCTCTCCCCATGATGCATGACGCCTATTAAGTTCAGTTTTATTAGCCCAGGCATTTACCTGTATGTTTGTATAGTCTCTCCGGTTAATAGAATGAACAGTGTCATAAAAAAGATCAATCATTTCTATTAAATCGTTTTCTTTAAAAGGCCTGATATGCATGCCATTCCCCTTCCGTGATTCTCTTTCTTTTTATTATAGAACCCAAGTGCAAACAACGCATCAAAAAAGACGGCAGATGCCGCCTCCGATAAGAGTCTATCCGTTCATACTTTCTACCATCATGGCCATGCCCTGTCCACCGCCAACGCATAATGTTGCGATTCCAAAGCGTTCGTTTCTCTTCTTCATTTCATATATCAAAGAGGTGAGAATGCGAGCACCTGTAGCACCGAGCGGATGACCTAATGCTATAGCTCCTCCATTTACGTTTACCTTGCTCATGTCTAATTCAAGTTCTCGAATAACAGCGAGTGCCTGAGCAGCAAAGGCTTCATTGAGCTCTATTAAACCGATCTCCTCGAGCGTTTTCCCTGTGCGTTCTAAAAGCTTCCGAACGGCTGAAATTGGTCCGATTCCCATTATCTCAGGAGAAACCCCAGAAGTAGCCCAATCAACGATTCTAGCAATGGGTTGAAGCTCTAATTCTTTTGCTTTCATTTCAGTCATCACAAGCATGGCAACAGCTCCATCATTCCTTCCGCAAGAATTGCCAGCTGTCACCGTTCCGTTCTCTTTAAATACTGATTTTAATTTGCCAAGTTTCTCAATTGTTGTGCCTGGACGAGGATGTTCATCTTGATCGACAAGATTCGTTTGACGACGATTTTGAATTTCGACCGGAACAATTTCATCTCTAAATTTACCCTTTTCAATCGCTTCTGCTGCTCGTCGCTGACTTTCTGCTGCAAAAGCATCTTGTTCATCCCGCGATATCTTGTAACGTTCGGCTACGTTTTCTGCTGTAATACCCATGCCAAGATGAGAACCATATTGTTCAACAGGCTGTTGTCCAGCTTCTGAATTAGAATCAACTAATTGCGTTTTGTCTCCTCCGAAACGGCTATTTCTTAAATAAATGGGAGCCTGACTTAAACTCTCTGTTCCGCCTGCGATCAGAATAGAGGCCTGCTTTGATTGAATTTGTTGGACTGCTGAGGCGACAGACTGCATACCTGATGCGCAAAGTCGATTGATTGTAAATGCAGGAGAGGTTTCAGGAATGCCAGCACGTAATGAAGCGACTCTCGCTACATTAGATGATTCGGTTGTTTGTCTTACTTCTCCTAAAATGACTTCTTCTACTAAGTGCGGGGGGAGACCTGATCGAGCTAGTGTTTCTTGTATGGCATAGGTAGCTAACTTTCCAGAGTTTAGATTTTTAAAGACACCACCGTAGCGTCCTACTGGTGTACGAACTGGTTCTACGATAACGATGTTTTCCACTCCTTTTTACCTCCTCATTTGTATTCTTTACGTAGTTGACCTGCAATGATGTTTTTCTGAATTTCTGATGTACCTTCATAAATACGGGTGATCCGAGCGTCACGGAAAAATCGCTCAATCGGATAATCTGAAATGTAACCGAGCCCCCCGTGAATTTGTAGCGCCTTGTCGGCGATTCTATTGTATACTTCAGATCCATACAGCTTTAACATTGCCGCTTCCTTAATGACCTTTTTTCCTTCTTCAACCATCCATGCTACACGATAAGTAAAAGATCGAAGTGCTTCAATTTCAACTCCCATTTCAGCAACCATATGTGCAATAGCTTGGTGTTCAATGATCGGCACGTCAAATTGGATGCGCTCCTCCACGTAAGACATGCATAAGTCTAATAGCTTTTGGGAAGATCCAAGATTACGAGCAGCGAGGCCTGCACGACCATTTGCCAAAATTTTTAATGCATTAACATACCCTTCTCCTACTGTTCCAAGAACATTTTCCTCTGGCACTTCACAATGATCAAAGATAAGCTCAGCTGAATGTGACCCTTTTAACCCCATTTTTTCTTCCACTGCACCAACTTGAAAGCCAGGGAAATCTTTTTCAACGATAAAGGATGTAATCCCCTTCGCACCTTGTGAAGGATCTGTTACAGCCATAACGGTAAAAACGCTCGCTTCTGTCGCGTTAGTAATGTAATGCTTCGTACCGTTTAGAATATATTTATTACCTTGTTTGAAGGCTGTCGTTTTCAAGTTAGAGGCATTTGATCCTGCAGATGGCTCAGTAAGAGCAAAGGCTCCTATCATGTTTCCTCGTGCCATTTCGGGTAAATAATATTCCCTTTGTTTGGTATTACCGAGTTCAACAATTCCAACCGAACCAATTCCCGTATGTGCTCCAATTAAAGTAGTAAACCCGTTATGCGTTTTACCTAATTCTTCATATAGAGCGCATTTTCCAACCATTCCAATTCCAAGCCCTCCATATTCTTCTGGAATACTAAGACCAAATAGACCTAATTCTTTTGACATTTCGATAATGTGTTCTGGTATTTGATTTTCACGCTCAATGGTCATGGCTACTTTTTCTACTTCGTTTTCTACAAAGTTTCGGACAGTCGTTTTTAAATATTCGATGTCTTGATCGAGCTGAAAGTCCAATCTTAACCCTTCTTTCTATTAATATGTATAAAAGCCTCTTCCGCTTTTTCGGCCAAGTCTTCCTGCCTTTACGTACTTTGTTAAAATGGGACAGGGGCGATATTTTTCACCTAGCGTTTTGTATAAGTACTCCATATTGCGTAGTCGAGTATCAAGACCAACAAGATCAGCTAGTTCAAGAGGCCCCATTGGATGATTTAGACCAAGTTTCATGGCTTTATCAATGTCTTCGGGTGTAGCTACACCTTCCATCACCATATTCATCGCTTCGTTGCCAATTAGACAATTCATACGACTAACTGCAAAGCCTGGAAACTCATTGATTCTTACGCATTCTTTTCCAATGGTTTCTCCAAACCGCATCGCTTTATCAATGGTATCTTCAGATGTTTCCAGCCCACAAATGACTTCAATGAGCTTCATCTTTGGTACCGGATTGAAAAAATGAAGAGCAAGACATTGATCAGGGCGCATGGTTTGTGCGGCAATTTCGGTTGGACTCATTGTCGAAGTGTTTGTTGCAAGAATAGCGTGAGCTGGAGCAAACTCATCAAGTTGTTTAAAAATGCTTGTTTTTAATTCCATTACCTCAAGGACTGCTTCGATCACAAGATCACAATCGTAGACGGCTTCTTTCAATTCGTTTGTGAATTGTATTCCTTCGAATCTTTTTGTTGCTTGCTCTCTTGTTATTTTCTCTTTCTTGACCAAACGTTCAAATTGGTCTTTTACATAGATCTGTGCTTGCTTCAAAGCCTCGTCACTAACATCATGCATTTTCACTGAAACCCCTGCAGCTGCAGCTGAGAAAGCAATCCCTTTTCCCATTGTACCTGCCCCAACAACAGCAATTTTCGTCATCGTCATTTCTCGTCCTCCTAAAAAACATATAAATGAAATCGCTTACAGTTTGTACTACACTTACTTCTCGAAGAAGACAACTAGTTCCTTTTAGGATTCAAATTAAAAAGACCGTTCAGTTGTTTGAACGGTCTTTCATATCTAGAATGAAACTTGATCAGTCACGAAAATTTTCCCCGGATTTAGGATCCCATTAGGGTCAAGCGTTTTCTTCAATGCCAGCATGACTTCGAGAGAACCTCCATGTTCTTTTTGCTGATACTGGGCTTTGCCAGTACCTACCCCATGCTCACCAGTGCAAGTTCCGCCACGATCTAGAGCATAGTGCACAAGGTGTTGGTTTAGCTTGTTTGCCTTTTCAAGTTCAATGGGGTCATCGGGATTAATCATCACAATAGCATGATAATTCCCGTCCCCTACATGCCCCAATAGAGCTCCGTCTAAATCAAATTTCTCGATGGCTTTTCGTGCATCGAGAATAGCGCCAGTTAACTCTGAAATGGGAACACATACATCTGTTACCATCATCTTTTTCCCTGGAGAACCATGACTAAAGGAGTAAGCAAGATTATGTCGCGCTTCCCAAAGAAGCGCTCTTTTCTTCGTATCGTGCTCAAATATAAATTCTTCGCAATCATTGTCTTCTGCGATGCTTTTGGCAAAGGTAACATCTTGATTTAACCCCGCTTCATTACCATGAAATTCAACAAATAACGTTGGTTTTTCGATATAGTTGGTTTCATTTGTTTTGTTCACCTGTTGTACTGAGCGTGCGTCTACTAGTTCGATTCTAGCGACCGGAATGGCTGCGTGAAGAATATTAGTAACGGTGGCTACAGCTCGCTCTACAGTTGGAAAAACGATTCGCCCTGCAAGCGTAACTTCTGGTATTCCGTTTACGTTGAGTGTTAATTCTGTAAATGTCCCAAGTGTCCCTTCTGAGCCTACAAAAAGGCCATTTAAATGGTAACCTGATGAAGACTTTGCAGTCATGCTACCGGTATGGATGACACGTCCATCGGCAAGAACAACTTCCATGTCTCGAACCTGATCACGCATTACTCCATACCGTACTGAAGTGGTTCCGCTTGCATTTGTTGAGGCCATGCCACCTAACGTTGCATCCGCACCTGGATCTACTGTGAAAAAGAGACCGTGTTTTTTCAATTCTTTATTTAATTGTGAACGTGTGACACCTGGTTGGACGCGTACTAGAAAATCTTCTGGTCGAACTTCGAGAACTTGGTTCATCAATTGAAAATCAATTGAAATACCGCCATGATATGGAATCACATGCCCTTCAAGACTAGATCCCAAGCCAAATGGCACGATGGGAATCCTATGCTCATTTGCCGCTTTCATAATTTTACTTACTTGCTCGGTTGTTCTTGGGAAAACAACAACGTCCGGATCGTGTGGCGTATGATAAGATTCATCCTTGCTATGTTGTTCGAGAATCGTTGCATTAACACTAATTTGATCATCGTCTAGAAATGTTGAAAGCAAAGATACGATTTTCATATAGCTTTCCTCCACTCTTATGTAAAATTAACACTTTTCTGATAATACTCTCATTACTTTATCACTACTGTTTTCATAACGTCAATTCTTATAGCAATAAGTCAAAAAGAAAAGCCTGACTTTTGTCAGACTTTAACAGTTTTACTTGTTTTCTTCTTCCACTTGTTCAATATTTTCTTGTGCTTCTTCTTCATTCTCTTCTTCATAAGCGGTGGCGACTTCATATTGGCTATCATATGTGCTGGGGTCCTCATCTTTCTCATCTTTAGAGTCTTGATCATTAACTTGATCATTAGCGGAGAAAGAGTCGTATTGCCCTCTAGAAACAAAGCTTTCTAACATAGCTTTCAAATCCATTCCCGTTGATTCCTTCAGACTTGCTTGAAGACCTGTCATTGTTTTCGTGACGTTATCGGTTATTTTGGTTGAACCACTACTATTACTACCTCCTAGATCAATCACTTTCATTTCTGAAATCTGAGATAGCGGCTGAGCAATTTCGTGTGCATATTTCGGCAACATCTCAACAAGCATTTCAATAATCGCAGCATCACCGTAATTTTCCATTGCTTGAGCCATTAATTCTTTTGCTTCTGCCTCCGCTCGGCCACGTTCTCTAATAACTTCCGCTTCAGCTAGTCCTTTTTGCTTTTCAATATCAGCTTTTGTTTGTCCATCAATACGATCGCGCTCTGCTTCTGCTTCGGCATTTGCACGAATATCGTATGCATTTGAATCAGCCTGAGTTTTTCGACGCTTCTGTTCCTCTTGTTCCAATTCCACTTGACGTTGACGTTCAATGTACTGAACTTGCATCTCTTCTTCTTTTACTTTCTGATTTAATCTCGCCTGTTCTAGGTTGTAAGACTGTTCAGAACGTGCGCGCCCTTGTTCAATTTCAGCTTTGTACTCGGCTTCTTTCACATCTTTGTCTTTTTGAGATCGTGCAATCTCAATTTGTCGTCTAATCTCATCTTCTTCTGCTTCTTGATCTGTTTTGGCTTTATGCATACGGGTTTCACGTCTTGCATTTGCTTCCGCAATATCAGCGTCTTTTCGTGCTTCCGCAATTCTTGGACGCCCAAGCGCTTCTAGATATCCATTCTCTTCATCGTCATCTTTTAATTCTTTTAAAGCAAACGACGTAATTTCAAAACCAAGATTTTTAAGATCTTCTTCAGCAATGTTTTTCACTTTTTTGTTCACTGAATTGAAGTCTTTGTAAATTTCGTCGACTGTAAGAGAAGAAATGATGGCCCGAAGGTGTCCTTCAAGAACTTCTTTTAATTCACGTTCTTTTTCTTTTTGAGGCTTACCTAGAAATTTTTCTGCATAGTTCGCGACAATTTCAAGTTTACTTCCAATACTAATCTCTGCGACACTTGTCGCTCTAATAGGAACACCTTCTGAAGTATAGGCTTTTGGTGAAGCAATTTCTAATTGAAATGATGTTAGATCAATCGGTGTACTTGTTTGGAATAGCTTTAATCGTATCCCGCCACCGCGTACAATTTTCATACTGCGGCCGTTGTCATCAACGAAGATTCGATTGTCTTTTTCAGCATCACCTAGTTTTGGTCCTGTAATAATCAGGGCCTGGTTTGAGCTAGCGGTTTTGTATCTTCTTTTGAAAATAAAAAAGCCAATCCCACCAGCCACTAATAATATAAACAAAATGATACCGGAGATGATTAATCCGATAAACTCCATCATGCTTGCATCATCCTTTCGAAAAATTGTAAAGGTTGTTAGGTAACTGCCTTCCTTAATTTCTACGATTTGGAACAAATAAAGTTTCAGAATTAATCGAATTAACGATTTTATTGCAAAAAGAAAACGAACCCGTGAATGATTCGTTTCGAATGGAGAGTTGTTTGTTTAGTTTTATTGGTATCTTTTAAGTGTGGCTGATCCCTTCACAACTGTTTCTTCATTTTGATTAAAAGCGAGTACATCAAAATAATACCGATCATTTTGGATGGAAACGAGTGATGATTGAAGAGTAATTTCATCGTTTAAGAAAACCATTCCTTTAAAAGCAACAGAATAATCTTCTAGGAACCCTTCTTCAAAATAGGGAGTAAACAGCTTTGATAAGTTTCCCATCGTCCACATTCCGTGAGCAATGATACCCGGAAGCCCTGCTTTTGCAGCCTCTTCGTCAATCGTATGAATTGGGTTGAAATCTCCGGATGCCCCGGCATATTTAATAAGATCTAACCTTGAAACAGGAGGGAGAGTGATTTCTAGCTGTGTCCCCACTTCAAAGTCATTAGCCATCTTCATGATTTCATCCCCTTTCTCACTGCTTCAGTAATAATAACCACTTGCTCTTCTGTGAAAATGAGTTTTCCATTTGGCTCTTCTCCGTATCGTTTTAATATAAGAAAACCAAGCAAGCCGCTTTTTCCTTTTCGCTCATAATAATTTTCAAGTGATGTCGAGCACATCACCGTTTCTCCAACTAGAAGTGGACGCTCATAGTGAAATGATTGTTTTCCGTGAATCAATCCGACATTTGGTAAATCAAATCCGTTTATTTCTCCATAGTCAAATACTCTTGGATATGTAGGCGGCGCAATGTTTGCTCCGTATCTCGAGCGCTTTCCTACTGCTTCATCGATATAAATAGACGATTCATCTCCAATTGCTTTTGAGAACGCTTTCAACGAACCGCGCTCAACAATGTTTTTTACAGGATTGGACCGGGTCCCAATGAGCGATTCAAACATAAATACCCTCCTAAGCGTATTGTCCTACTTTCACATGCCCTTTCAGCAGGTTTCTAGCAATGATTAATCGTTGAATTTCATCCGTTCCGTCGTAGATCCTCCAAAGGCGAGCTTCTCGGTACCAACGTTCAATTGGTAGCTCTTTCGTATAGCCCATACCACCATGAATTTGTAAAACGCAGTCTACAACGCGATTCCCCATGTTAGATCCATATAATTTCGCCATCGATGCAAGTTGACGATTATCTTTCCCTTCATCAAGTGTATACGCTGCGTTAAGCACCAGCCATTTAGCGGCCTCGATTTCAACAGCAGAATCGGCAATTTGCCATTGAATCGCTTGACGTTCTGCGATGGGCTTTCCAAATGTTTCTCTCTCATTTGCATAGTCAATCGCCATTTTTAACAATCTTTCGCCTGCTCCTACCGCTGTCGCACCAACAATCCAGCGAGCAAATCCGATCCACTCAAGTCCGAGATTGTATCCTCCATCTACTTCACCAAGGATATTTTCGTGTGGCACACGTACATTGTCAAAGACTAGGCCTGCAGGTCCCCATTCTCCCATTGTGTGGATGTATTCAGATTTCCATCCCATCTCTCGGTCCGCAATAAAACACGTGACACCATCTCTACCTGTAGCTGCGTGTTTTTCTTTATCTGTAATGGCAATAACCATCACAAAATCTGCTTCATTTCCGCCAGTGATAAACGTTTTCTCTCCGTTAAGAACCCAATCATCCCCATCCCGTACTGCAGTCATTTTAATGTTGCGCGTGTCTGATCCCGCGCCGGGTTCTGTCATAGCGAAGCATGATTTTTTTTCACCATTAATGGTCGGCAGGAGGTACTTTTCCTTCTGCTCTTCATTGGCGTAATACAAGATATTGTCTGCTGATCCTCCAAAACGAAACGGGACAAATGTTTTAGAAACTTCCATCATCACAATGGCAAGCATCATTTGACCAAGGTCAGCGCCACCATATTCCTCTGGTGTATTAATTCCCCAGAATCCTGCTTTTTTCGCTTTTTGCTGAAGCTCCTCCATCTTTTCGGCGGATACGCCTGGCTTTCCTGCACGTTCATTTCGAAGTACATCATTTTCTAAAGGGATTAACTCATTTTCTACAAATTTCCGAATCGTTTTTTGAACCATCACTTGTTCGTCAGTTAATCGTAAATCCATCGGTCATCTCTCCTTGTGAGTTTATCATATTTAGACGATTACTTACTAACCGGTTAGTATCTTGATTCGACAAAGTAAAGAGACCTCCTTCTTCATCATGTAGATTCTTGAAATTTTTTCAATAAAAAAGCGAAAGAGTCACGTACATGACCCTTTCACCTGCTGTACTATTTTCCAATAAACATCTGTGTCCAATAATGACCATCCTGAGCAAGTCCCACCCCAATGTGAGTAAAACTGCGGTTCATGATGTTTTTACGGTGACCTTCACTTTTCATCCAGGCATCCACCACGGCTTCTGGTGATTGCTGACCTTGTGCGATGTTTTCTCCAGCCGTATTAAAATCTACGCCGAAGTCCCTCATCATATCAAATGGAGATCCGTACGTAGGGCTTGTGTGAGAAAAGTAATTTTTTTGTTGCATGTCGCGTGATTTTTCCTGTGCGACATCGCTTAATGATGGCATTGCTTTTAGTGCAGAAAGCCCTTGCTTTTTTCGTTCTTTGTTTGTTAAATCGATCACTTGCTGGACTTCTTTCGTGATTTCCCCTGATGGTTCGGAGGTTGGAGACTTCTCTTGATTCGGTGCGGCTTTTTGATTTGACTCTGATTGACCGGTACTTTGATCAGGTCTCATTTTTTGTTGACGCTGTTGTTCTTCCTTGCCACCGATTCCGTATTGCTCTGGGAATCCTTCAGGTAAATATTCTCTTGGATCAACATTAGGAAGTGCTTCATTGAATTCAAACTGACCATCCTGAACCATTTCACCATGAGGGAATTTAACACTTGGTGTTTCAGTGCTATATGAATTAGGATCGATCGTTAGCTGACCACTGTTTATACGCTGAATACCCTCTGTAGGTGAACTAGTTTTATTGATATTTAACGCTTCATCGTTATTATTCGCATTACATGCTCCAAGAAGCAATAAACCCGGCAATAATAACGGCATTAACTTTTTGTACATACGTTGCCCTCCTTTAATTCTTTTGTTACCGTCTTAGTTTTTCTATTAAAGGGCAAAGTATTTGTGGTAAAAATCGAGAATACCGAGATCATTTAACATGTAAAAAATCCCCCTCATAAGAAAGAGGAGGATTGTACGATCAGCCTGTATTTCGTAGGCCAGCCGCAATTCCATTGATCGTGAGGAGAATTTCTTTCAGAAGCTCGTCGTCCTCACTACCGTTGGATCGATACGTTGAGATAAGTTCCACTTGGAGAGAACTTAGTGGATCAACATACGGATTTCGTAAACGGATCGAATCTTTAATGTTTGGCGTACCATCAAGTAATTCTTCCTGTCCGGTAATCGTTAAAATGACATCTTTTGTACGATGGTATTCATCGACGATTTTTCCGAAGATGCGGTTCGCTAGCTGTTCATCATCAATTAAGAACATATATTTTTCTGCTGTAGCGAGATCTGCTTTCATTAATCCCATTTGCAAGTTATCGATAAGAGATGCAAAGAACGGCCAATTCGCATACATTTCTTTTAGACTGCTTAATCCTTCTTCTGTTGCAGCGAACTCGGTAAGACCGGTACCTGACGCATACCATGCTGGCATCAACTGGCGACTTTGAGTCCAAGCGAATACCCATGGGATTGCACGTAAGTCATCGAAGTGGTCTGTACCTTTTCTGCTCATTGGACGGGAACCAATGTTTAATGCGCCAAGTTCTGGTAATGGCGTTCCCTGTTTAAAGTAAGCAAGGAACCCATCATCCTCAAATACGAGGGATTGATAAGATTTAAGGGATACAGCCGAAATTTCTTCCATAATTTCATGCCACTTCTCTTGTCTAACATCTTTTTCGATCCCTGATACGGCAGATGATAGCAAGGTTGTCGTCGCTTGTTCTAGACTTCGATAAGCAATATCGTAAAGCAAGTAACGAGAAGATAAAACCTCTCCTTGCTCTGTAATCTTTACACCAGCCGTATATGTTTCAGGAGGTTGCGACAGTAGACTTCTTCGTAGTGGACCGCCACCACGCCCAAGCGCTCCACCGCGACCATGAAAGAATTTAAGTCGAAGGTTGCGTTCAGAAGCGATCCGACTAATTTCTTGTTGAGCTTGATAAAGCTTCCAGTTAGCTGTTAGTGTTCCACCATCCTTGCTTCCATCGGAATACCCCAGCATGATTTCCTGACGTTGATCATGCTTTTCTAGATGATGTTTGTAGACTGGAAGATCAAATAGCTTCTCCATAATGGCAGGACCAGCTTTAAGATCATCGATCGTTTCAAGTAATGGAGCAATATTTAAATCACTTTCAACGCTACCGTCTGCGTGTAGACGATAAATATTCGCTTCCTTAGCAAGAACGAGTACCTCAAGAAGGTCACTAGCTGATTCGGTCATACTAATTAAGTATACAGAAATTGATTGAGGACCAAACTCTTTGTGAGCTTTTTTAATCATCGTAAAGATATCGAGTATTTTTTGTGTTTTCTCCGAATAATCCTCATAGGTAGAAAGAACTGGTCGTGGGTCTTCAAGAAGACGATTGAGTAACTGAACCTTTTCTTCTTCATCTAATTCGGCGTAGTTGTCAGCCAGATTTACACGACTTAAAATTTCTGCGATAGCCCCCTCATGTTCACCGCTATGGTTTCGAACATCTAAAGTAGCGAGATGAAAACCAAAAAGAGATGCCTGACGAATAAGCTTATTCAACTCTGTGAAGTGGGACCCTTCAGGAAAGTGCTGTTTCAAGCTATTCCCTATTAACTTCAGATCTGTTATAAATTCTTCTGAGTTTTTGTATCCGTTCTCACGATTAACGCGCTGAAGTTTTTCTAATACATAAGCAAGCTTTACGCGATAAGCTTCATGTGGAACGCCCCACTCTTTCGTATCAGGAAGGCGATTTTGATCTTCTTCAATTGATTTTGTCAATTCTGGACAAATGGCGATGCGGTTCGTCGACTGGCTTAGCTGCCGCATTAAATTTTTCACTGAGTCTTTGTATTTTGAAATGACTACATCCCGTTGTCTTTCGAGCGTATTCCATGTCATCTCAGGGGTAACGAATGGATTTCCGTCTCGATCCCCACCTATCCATGAACCAAATTTCAAAATGTTAGGTACTTCCCATTTAGCATCAGGATAATGGTCACGCAAACACTCTTCAAGCTCCTGATGAATTTGAGGAAGCACTTCAAATAACGTTTCCTCAAAATAAAACAGCCCCATATTCACTTCGTCCATAACAGAAGGCTTCTTATGACGTAACTCGTCAGTTTGCCATAGTGTTGTGATTTCATTCACTAAATCAGCCTTTAATGCCTTTTGCTCTCGTTTTGTAAGTAAAGGATTGTCTAGCTGTTTAAGTGATGTTGCAATTCTTTTATGAATTTCTAGCACAGATCGTCTTGTCGCTTCAGTTGGATGTGCTGTAAGGATTAATTCCAATGAAATGGAAGATAGCGTATCTTCAATCAATTCTCCAGGAACATTATTCTTTTTAAGTAAGGCAATAGCATGAGGAATTGAACCAGGTTGCGACTGCTCTTCTTCTAACATTTGATAATCTCGGCGTCTGCGAATTCTGTGATTTTGTTCCGCAATATTGACAAGATGAAAATAAAGGGCAAATGCTCGAATAACCTGTTTTCTCATAGGAGGTTGGAGCGTTTGGATCGTTTCTTTTAATTGTTGAGAAGTTTCCAAATCAGCAACATTCCGAAGAGATTTTGTTTTCTCACGAATGGATTCCACCATATCTAGAAGCTCTTTGCCGCCATGCTGCACTAAAACGTCACCGAGTAGGCTTCCCAGCATGTTAATGTCACGCCTTAGGGCAACGTGGTGACTTTGTTGAGTTGAATGTGCCGTATCAATTGTCATGTCAGATCAACCTTTCTTTTTCTTCTAATAACTTAATACCAAATATTAAAAATATTTCAATAAACTTATTATAAACAAGAAATTTTATTCTTGTCATCTTTTATGACACCGTTTTTTGGAATGGATATAAGGCCTTAGTACTGGTAATAAAGGAATGAAAACGGATACAAATATTTTTTTATTTTTTTGCATTTTCATAAAAAAATCCGCAATAGTATGCGGATTTTTTTGTATTTATGTGCTTATGGTTACCTTTGCTATTAGATAGAAAACTTATGTTTAAAGCGCTCTATTTTTTTGTTTTCTCCTACCATCAAAATGACATCCCCTTTTTGGAAAGCCACTTCGGCGTAGCGACTTAAGATGGGGGCTTCCTTTCGCAAGATGAGAGAAACATTTAACTCGTATTTTCTAGAGAAATCAAGTTCGAGTAATGTTTTTCCAATCAGTTCTTCTGGTACCTCTACTTCAATAGCTGATACATTTTTCGTAATTTCAATGTATTCAAGGACGTTAGGCATCATGATTTGTTTGGCCACTTTCATCCCTGCTTCTTCCTCAGGATATATGACCTGATCTGCCCCTAAGTTAGACAGGATTTCTCCTATTTCTCGACTCACTGCTTTAGTAATAATTTTCTTTGCTTTTCGGTCACGAAGACGGTTTGTAATTAAAATAGCTGAATAGGCATCAGTTCCAATAGCTACGAAAACAGCATCGTACTGTTCTACGTTTAAATCATCCATCACTCGATTTTCTCTTAGATCGCCAACGATTGAATGTGTTGTGTAGTCATCTATATCTTCTAGCGGCCCCTCATCTTTATCACAAACGACAACATCACATTTTTGCTCATATAGTTCACGAATAATGCCTTTCGCAAATCGACCAGCACCGATTACTAGAAATTGTTTTCGCATGACTTCTCACTCCTTAACCTACGGCCAAATCTTCTTTAATATAGCGCGTTTTTGATTTTTCTATTTTAAATACAGCGTATATGAAGCTAAATACACCAATGCGCCCAATAATCATTAGCATACATAATAGCAACTTTGAAACTCCTGCAAGTTCACTCGTAATCCCCATCGATAAACCAGTGTTTGTTAAAGCAGATATAACCTCAAATGCAACTAAAATGATTTCTTGAGACTCAAATATGGACAGAATTATGGTTGTAAATCCAAATAAAAAGATAAAGCTTAAAAAGATCAAAAAAGATTTATTAATCGAGTCCTGCGAAATGGTCTTCTTAAATAGCGTTGTATATTCTTCAGATTTTGCTACTGAAACCATTTTTGCTACAAGAACCGCAAAGGTTGTTAAGCGAAGACCCCCTCCGGTACTGGAAGAAGCCCCACCAATAAACATTAATGTCATTAGTATGAGAACAGTTGTGATATTAAGTGTTGAAATGTCTACCGTTGTTAAGCCGCCATTCCGTGATGTAGCTGATAGAAAAATCACGTTTACGAACTTATCCCATATTGGCAAATGGCCAAAAACGCCATTTTGTTCTAAAGAGAAATAAATGACAACCCCCACAAGAAACAACGAACTATGAAGACGGATGTTCACTTTTGTAAACAAGCTTTTCTTTTTTCGAAAGCCGAGTATGTATTCTACAATAGTAGGAAAACCAAGGCTTCCTAGAAAGATCATCGTTGCTGAAGTCAACAGCAGGAGCCAATTGTGTTGATAAGAAATCAAACTATCTCCAAATAAATCAAACCCAGCATTCGTAAAGCTCGCTACACTGTGAAATACAGTGACAAAAACAGCTTCTTTAACTGAGCTATATTGCTCACTTATTCCATTGAACATGAGACTAAAACCAATGGCTTCTACCGTTAACGCGATCATCAAAACGGATATACTTAATGAACGAATGGTTCTTAACTGCGACTGGTTTTGGTCTTTCGATAGAAGGACCATACTTGACATTGTTAGTTTCTTACCCATCATTAAAAATAGGTAGCTGACGAGTACGAGGATACCAATGCCTCCTAGTTGCATTTCAATAATTAATAAGACCTGTCCAACTCGTGTAAAGTCAGACGAGATGTCAACGGAAGATAGCCCTGTAACGCTGAGCGCACTAGTTGATATAAAGAGAGAGTCAATGACCTGTAATGAGCCATAGTGGGAAAACGGCAGCATATAAAAGGTAGCAAATAAAATAATAGTACCGACATACATTATGAAAATATAGCGGAAGGATTGAATCGTTGATTTATTTTTTAGCATAGCATCTCTCCGTACTGTTGATCTAAATGATTCATTCAATATAACATGAAAAAAAAGCCTTTGCCTATTATTCACAAGAAAACCACTTAAGCAGAATCTAAGTGGTTCGAACTGATTTTCGTTTCAAATAATCGATTAGGCCAAGAGCACATACTTGTAAGTCTACTTTTATGTAATCATATATAGGATGATCGGAAGGTACTCCTTTTATTGAAAGCTTACTTGCCACATGTGCTAATAGCGCTTTTGAAAGAAGCTCAGTAATTGGCGCCTCTTTCTTTTGCATGAGGTCATTTGTTATTCTCAGAAAATCGGATAACCAGCCTTTTAATTGAGCCATTACCTCATCTCGGTTAGATGTTCTTCCATAATGACCGAAATAAATGGCGTCTGGCTCATAGGCCATGATTTTTTCAGCAGATGCTAGCATTGCGTCTGGATCGAATTGATTTGGTGATGTTGATGGAAGATAAAGTTCAACATCGAGCTGCGGATAATAAACTCCCATCGTATCACCTACAAACACCCCGTTCGTTTTTGAGTCATAGATCGAGAAATGGTGTTTGGCATGTCCTGGAGTATCCATGAAAGTTAACATTCGATTCGGCCCAATTCGCATCGTGTCCATGTCATTCATGGCGATTAGCCGGTCTTCTTGAATCGGAATTATTGGTTCGAATAACTCCTGGAATTTATTCCCATAAACAGCTTTTGCTCCTTCAATTAAGCGAGATGGATTTTCTAAATGGCGAATCCCTTTTGGATGAACAAAAACACGAGCATTGGGACATTTTTCAAGAAATAGCCCTGTCCCTCCAGCGTGATCGAGATGGATATGGGTGACAATTATGTTGCGAACCTCTTCTAAATCGATTTGGAGTTTTTCTAACCCGCTAATTAAGTAAGGAAGCGATGGACTCGCGCTAGTTTCAATGATTGTAAGTTCTTCCTCATGCAGGACATATGAACCCGTCCTTAGTTCAAGGGAGAGGTCATAGAGATCAATAAGAGATAAATCTTCCCCTATCATTTCGGGTTTTGCGTTCATGGCTTTTCCCTCCAATAATGAATGGTAACGTTCTATATTGAAGGTCTTCTCGATCATTATCAAAAATCCTCTCTAAATAAAGAGTCAGGATATGGATTGATTCGTTTATTAATTAAGATGGCGTGTGGAATGGAACTTTTCATTTAACCATTTGTCTCCATCTCTTTTAAGAATCGTTAAAGAAGTATTTACAATATGATTTTCATGATTTAGTTCAGGTAGGGTGCTTTTAAAGAAATGTCTAAGAAAAGAACCGTGGCTAACTACTAGCACATTTAAACCGGAGTATTTATCATGAAAATCATTTACTGCCGCATGTGCGCGTTCAACAACAAGATCAGCCTTTTCAATACCGAGATCTAATTCGCGCCAGTTTTCTCCCCATTTCTTAATACGTTCTTGCTCTGTAGTTCCTTCAATCTGCCCACCGCCCGCCTCTCGTAAGCGATGATCGGTTATCACTTTCAGGTTGAGCTTTTTGGCGATGATCTCTGCTGTTTCTTTAGCTCGTGAAAGATCACTTGAGAAGATCACATCCCACTTGTCGTTCTTTAACCAGTCTCCAAGCTTCGCTGCGTCACTGCGACCTTGATCGTCAAGATGAATGTCTGAGCTACCTTGAGCTCTTTTCTCTTTATTCCATGCTGTACTCCCGTGGCGTATAAATCCAATCCTCATGTATATTCCCCTCTCGCTTGTTCCTACTTAATAAGATTCTATCGTTTTAGTAATAAGGTGAGTGATATCCCTTACCCTGTTTTCCCCACATACTGGTCGATCAAGCAAGCTACAAAGCGCAACGAGATCTGCCAGTTTGGCAAGCTTCTGCCACTGTTTTGGCAGGGTGATTCCTCTATTTAATAATCCTTGCTGAATTCCTTCTTTAAATGATGTCATGTGATCAAATTCGTACCGAATCATGTTACCTAAATCAAAATAAATGCTACCTGATAAGGCAAATTCCCAATCTAGAACGGCACTTACTTCTGTTCCGTCCATTAGTACATTAAGTCCATTATAATCCCCGTGAACAAGGCGGGGTTCGCTTTGATCTTGCTCAAGCAAATAGGCATTGTTCCTTACAAATGACATCACTCTATCAGTTAGAGTAAGAGATAACCATTTGGAAGCATGATGATTAAAAAAGGATTCGATAGTTGAGATGAATGAGGTTGGTGTTAATTGAAATTCATCTCTTACTTCAAGTGTTGAATCAAGAAAACCATATGTATTAAAACGCAGTTCTCTCATTGAGGCAAGCTGTTCTCCAATGGATTGCCCCATTGCTTTCAAATGTTGTTGAGACGAAGTAGATAGATGGTCTCGCAGCAAGGATCCTTCTTTCCATTCAAGAATACCAATATGATATCCATTCCACTTTGTCATATGAAGAAAAGCTGGTGCTCGCACATCTTTTGGCAAGGACCTGTGAACTTCATATTCCCGTTTCAAGCTTTCCTGGTTTCTAGCCACTCTGATCACAACAGAGCTATGATGAGCAATATCGATTTTATAATTCGTATGACTTAAACCTCCAGAAAGCTGGGTCGTGGTATTTACCTTTAGATGTGGCTGATAGCTTTTTACGATTGATGTTATCGCTTCATCAGGTAGATGAATGATCGAATGATGTCTTTCCCAATTTGTTTTCATGCCACACCTCCCTTAATCTATCATAACAACTTCAATAGAAAAAAGCTCTTCCTCGTTTGAGAAAGAGCTTTTTATTATTTCCAGTTGATTGGTAAAGGTGAAACATCTTGGACTTGTTGTTCATACTTTGTCACTTGATCTTCTGTCATCCAAATACAGACGACACCATGATCTGCACTACTTCGAATTAAACGACCAATTCCTTGTCGTAAGCGAAGTAACATGTAGGGGAGGTCCACATCGCTTACTGGATCTTCTGAATGACTTCGTTTCGCCTGGAAAACAGGGTCATTTGGCGGGAATGGTAATGACGAGATTAGAACCTGAGTAAGTGATTCACCCGGTACATCAAGTCCCTCCCATAGATGATACGAGCAAAGAACAGCAGAATGATCTCGTTGAAACGCCTTGACCGTTTCGCTTATTTCACGGTCTCCTTCATAAATAAGGTTAAACTTCCAGCTTTGTTGGTCTGCCCACTCTCTGAACCTATTCATTTCTTCTAGCGAAGAGAATAGCAGCAATGAATGACCTTTATTCAGATGAAGGGAATGTCCCATCTCTTCCCATTTTTGATGTTCATTTCCAGCTACAGAACCATTCATTTTCATCTGTGATTCATAATCAAACGGCGAATTTACAGAGAAGGAAGCATGTTTCTGAATGCCTAAGCTGCTTGCTATATAAGAGAAATCTCCAGCTTGCGAAAGCGTTGCTGATGAGAAAACAAATGGGATCTTTTGTGAAAATACTTCTTTTCGCAGAATGTCTTCTACAAGTCTTGGCATAATGACAAGAGAAGTCTGGGTTTCAGTTTCTTCAAGCCAATGAATGCCCTCTCCATCCTGGAGTAGCGTTCTTAAGCCATATGAGAAGAACTCGAGGTATTCTTCCATAATCTTGACATGGTAGTCTTCCATTACATAAAGCTCTGAATCGAAAACAAGCTGCTCTAACAAAGCATCAACTTTCTCAGCAATCGCTTTTGCAATTTCTATCATCGTTTCAGTTCGTGGGACATCTTTTCGAATCGAACCTTCTACAGCGATCGCGGACTGACTAAGATGAGCGAACCAGTTATCGTGAAGCTCCAGGATCTCTTCAACTAATGTAAGCGATTCTTCTCTTACATCCTGGTCCATGTAGCCTGTAAGAATACTGGATAGAGTTTCCGAATGAAAACGATAAGTCAAGCCTTTTTGTGCTGAGAATTCCAATAAATGGCCTTCATCAAATACAACTGTGCTAGCTTCTGGGAGTAAAGGAAGTTGTCCTTCACGTTTACGTGAGTCTTTCGTCCAGATATGTTCCATATAGAAATCATGAGAACAAATAATCAAATCGCTTGAATGACGATAATATTCACGATTTAACGTTTGGCCACAGCGATGACGCCAGTCACATGTTGAACATTGTTGCAGTGGATCCCACGCAATTTTTTCCCATTTATCATTTGGTACCCAAGGGTATTCTTTCCGATCGCCATAGCGATGGAAAGACTTCATTGATGCAGCTGGTTCATAAACAAACTCTGGTATTTCATCGTGCACACTTAAGATGTCTTCATCGTCAGTACGATGAGAAAGATGGTCTAGTTTTTTCACACAAACATATTGCTCTCTAGCCTTCGCTAGACGAACATCAACAGTTAGACCAAGAGCTTTCTCAAGCTTCTCAATATCTCCGCCTTCTTTCACTAGCTGCTCAATAAGTGTTTCATCCGCACATGAAATAATCGCCGGTTTTCTTGTATACCTTGCATAGCAAATGGCATACAACAAATAAACAAACGTTTTCCCTGTTCCAACGCCTGCTTCAGCAAACACAACGCTCTTATTTTTAAAGGCCTGTTCAATTTGAAAAGCCATAAAGATTTGTTCATCTCGAAGCTCATATCCATGCTCCGGTAAAATGTCGTAGAATACGTCGCCAACATAGTCGCCGAGTTTCTCGAAAAAGGAATCTTCCTTTGTGATTTCAAAAGGTAATGGTTGGGTCATGTACGGTCTCCTCTTCTAGCTTGATCCGTCCTTTTATTTTCATATCTATTGGCACTGTAAAATGGATACAGTTAAAAATTTAATCCTATAAAAAACAAAAGAAACCAAACTCTATCATAACAGATTTCCTTCTATTAGTGAAAAAAGATCTATCCTTGAATAAGCCGCTCACCAAGAAGTTGAAAAGAAGTCAGTCTTTCCCTTCGATGTGGCGTAATCGTTGTGATTAAGAATTCATCTGGTTGATACTGTTCTTTTAGCTTCTGCAGCTTTTCTTGGACGATTTCAGGTGTTCCACTAATAAGCTTAGAGTTGTGATCATTAGGAGGTGATACGGTAAGTGCCTCTTCAACACTTGGGAGTGTTGTTTTCCCTTTAGCTCGAAATTCATTGACTACGTGAGTCCAGTGAGCAATCTCATCTGCACGCTCCTGTGTCTCACTGCAAATAATGGACACCGCTAGAATGCTATAAGGAGATTCTCCCGCAAAGTTTGTTCGATATGTGTCGAGAAGCTCTTTCCCATTTTGTTCGCTCATAAAATAGCCAAACGCATAGGACATACTGTTTTCTGCTGCTAACAGCGCACTTTTCTTTCCTGTTCCAAGGAGCCATAGCTCGGGAACGTGGTTAGGAACAGGCTTTGCTTGAAGATTATGATACAAATGGTCCTTTGCAAAGCCATTATTGATAAAGCGAAGTAGTTCATCTACTTTCTCTGGCATCTTCCGAACTTCTTCTAAAAATCGCGGAGATAGAGCTGTAGTCGCTTCGGCAGATCCCCCTGGTGCTCTGCCTAATCCAAGGTCGATGCGACCTGGAAAAAGGGTTGCTAGTGTATGAAAAATTTCTGCTATCTTATATGGTTGATAGTGAGGAAGTAGTATTGCTCCAGCTCCAAGTCGAATTCGCCTAGTATGTGCTCCGATATAGCTTAAGAGTACCTCAGGGGTGGGACACGCTAAGTGATCTAGGTCGTGGTGTTCCGTAACCCAGTAACGAACATAGCCAAGTTGATCTCCGAGAATAGCTAACTCTTTTGAAGCTTGTAGTGCCTCAGCTGTCGTTTCTCCATGAAAGACTGGTGTTTGATCAAGTATACTTAATTTCATTCCGCACCTCTTTTCATACAATCTCTCCTTATCATATAGAAAAAAGTGGCCAATTTATACTCGAACGACTTCAAAAGAAAAACGCCTGCTATAGGCGTTTTAAATGAGTAGGTTAAAGAGATCTTGGTCCTTGTTAATTTCAATGTAAGAAAATCCTTTTCGATTTAAACGCTCAATCAAAGGTTCATAATCTTCTTTGTGTTTGAGCTCAATTCCTGCTAGAACAGGCCCTCGATCACGATTGTTCTTTTTCGTGTATTCAAAGCGGGTAATATCATCTGTTGGACCTAAAACATCAGCCATAAATTCTTTTAACGCACCAGCTCGTTGTGGGAAATGTACAATAAAATAATGTTTTAGCCCTTCATAAATTAAAGAACGTTCCTGGATTTCCTGCATGCGATTAATATCGTTATTTCCCCCACTAATAACGCACACCACATTCTTTCCTTTTATTTGATCACGATAAAAATCGAGAGCGGCGATGGACAAAGCGCCGGCTGGCTCAGCCACAATGGCGTTCTGGTTGTATAGCTCTAAGATGGTTGTACAAATTTTCCCTTCTGGCACAAGTACGACATCATCAAGGATATGTTTGCAAATATCGAGTGTCAGCTTTCCAACTTGTTTCACAGCAGCTCCATCTACAAATTTATCGATATAATCAAGCGGTACGACCTCGTCCTTTTCAATGGAACTTTTCATTCCTGGGGCACCTTCAGGCTCTATGCCTATGATTTTCGTGTGTGGGCTAATGCTTTTGATATAAGACCCTACGCCTGAGGCAAGACCTCCCCCTCCAATGCTGAGCATAACAAAGTCGACTTCATCAATATCATTCATAATTTCAAGTCCTACTGTTCCCTGTCCTGCAATCGTTCGATAATCATCAAAAGGATGAATGAATGCTTTGTCGTGTTTGTTACAAAATTCTTTAGCGGTTAGAAAGGAATCATCAAACGTATCCCCTGTTAGAATGACTTCCACAAACGATCCACCAAACAATTCAACTTGCGAGATTTTTTGACGGGGCGTCGTAGCAGGCATAAAGATATGCCCTTGAATGCCAAGCGTTTTACAAGAAAAGGCTACGCCCTGGGCATGGTTCCCTGCACTTGCGCATACGATTCCATTTGCTTTCTCTTCCATCGTTAAACCTTGAATCAAATTATAAGCGCCTCTAATTTTAAAAGAACGAACACTCTGTAAATCTTCTCTCTTCAAATACACATTGCAATTATATCGATCAGAAAGAATTTCATTCCGCTGTAGAGGTGTATGAACAACGACTTCTTTTAAAACCTGGTTTGCGATAATGATATCTTCCACCTGGACTTTACTGATTGTTTTACTCATTCTCGCACTCCTTCAGATTAAATTGAATTGTTTAACTTTTTAAAATTCATTTTAACACAATTTAGTGCGGCTGTACGTTATTGTTCTAAAAGAATCAGATTTCTTTTGAATATGAAAGCATGCTACAATTTTAATAGATCAACGACTAAATGAAGGAGGAAATATAAATGAAAAAGTGGGCATTTGTATCTGATTTTGACGGAACCATTTCAAAAAAAGATTTCTACTGGCTTGTGATTGAAACTTATTATCCTGAAGGTAAAGGGTTGTATAAGAAGTGGAAAGCTGGGGAAATGCAAGATATTGATTTTCTAAGCCAGGTATTTCAATCCATTGATCAGCATGAGGAACAAATTATTCAAGATATCCTCTCCTTACCGATTGATGAGCATGTTCCTTCCTTTATTAAGAAGGTACAAGAAAACGGCGGGGATTTCTACATTTTAAGTGCTGGGACTGATTATTACATTCACCACATTTTGAATCATTATGGCATTCAGCATGTCCCTGTTTTCTCGAACAAAGGCTATTACGAGAAAAAAAATGTCCATTTGTCGATTAATGAGAATCATAAACATTATTCGAGAAGATATGGTATTGATAAATCAAAAGTGATTTCAGATCTGAAAGAAAAGTATGAAGTGGTTTATTTTGCTGGTGATAGCGAACCAGATTCTCATCCAGCCAAAGTTGCTGATCTTACTTTTGCTAAAGACGCACTGCAAGAACTACTAAAAGAAAATAACGTGCCATTCGTAGCCGTTGAATCGTTTCAACAGATTGAAGATTTCCTGCATGAGAAAGGAACGATTTGACCATGCATCCATTAACGAATATTCCGATCCCTGCCATTTTGGAGATTCGTTCTGGTATCCGCCATCAGCTTGATATGATTCTCCATAAGCACGGCTTTCATCATGCCCTATTTTTATTCGATGAATTTACATATGAGACTTATGGCGAGTCCTTTCAGGAGAATATGAAACATGTCACCATCGATCTTCAAAAGATGGAACCTGGGAAAACCATTCATGATCTGATCGGGTATGCTTTTTCCCTTGATTCTTATGATGTTGTGATTGCTATGGGCGGTGGTATGGTTATAGATTATGGGAAATATATTGCGTTCTCTAGAAAACTACCGTTTATAAGCATGCCGACCTCTGCCTCAAATGATGGTTTTGCTAGTAGCAACTGCTCTCTTATTGTGAATCACAAAAAAACTACTGTTCCTGCACAGGTACCTTATGGGATCATTGCGGACCTCGAAGTGATTAAACAAGCCCCTTCTCCCTTCTTGCTTGCAGGAGTTGGTGATCTAATGAGTAATATAACGGCTCTTTATGATTGGGAATTTGAAGAAAAGAACAGTAAAGGGCACGTAAATGCCTTTGCAGCGATGCTAAGTAAGAAGGCTGTTAACAGTTTCATTCGAACGCCGATGTCAGATATTCAAAATCCGATCTTCATTAAAGAACTTGTAAGCTCGTTAACAATGGGCGGTGTGGCAACGGTTATTAGCGGCAATAGCGCACCAATAAGTGGTTCAGAGCATTTAATTTCCCATGCGCTCGATAAACAATTATCAAATCCGCACATGCACGGCATACAGGTCGGAATCGCAACTTATATTATGGCTAATGTGCAGAACCACAGAGCGATACGGATGGGGAAAGTATTTGAACGTACTGGTTTCTTTGATTATATCAAGAAGGAACGTATGCAAAAATCTGACCTGGCTGAAGCTATTTTGAAGGCTCCTTCTGTTAAGCCCCATCGATATACGTACCTTCATGATGAAGATTTTCAAAGGAAGGCGCTCTCTTTCCTAGAAAGTGATGCAAAATTAAATGAACTACTCATATAAAAAAAACGCTCCCAACTGAGAGCGTTTTTTTATAAGTTTACATAATGATATTATAATCACCTAGAGGGCGGTTCTAATATCCCAGAGCTCTGGGAAGAAACGGTGATCAAGTACTTTCTTTAAATAACCGACCCCTGATGAGCCTCCTGTACCCTGCTTAAAACCAATAATTCTCTCAACCGTTTTCATATGACGGAATCTCCATTGCTGCAGCCAGTCTTCAATATCGACGAGTTTTTCGGCAAGCTCATAAAGATCCCAGTATGTATCGACATTCCGGTATACCGTCAGCCATGCCTGCAACACAGAATCATTCTTCTCATAAGTTTTGGTTACATCGCGTTGAAGAACTCCTTGATCTATCGGTAACCCTGCTCTGGAGAGAGCTTTAATGGCGACATCATAAATGCCGGGTTTTTGATAAGCATTCTTAAGTTGTGCGTGAAGCTCTTCATCCTTTTCATAGATTTTAAGCACGTGTGATGTTTTGTATCCTAATGAAAATTCGATCATGCGGTATTGATAAGATTGAAAACCAGATGCCTGTCCGAGCGAATCACGAAACTCCATATATTCTGATGGTGTTAATGTTGAAAGAACATCCCAAGCCTGAATAATTTGGGTTTGGGTCTTTGAAACACGTGCAAGCATTTTAAAGGCAGACGAAAGTTCATTATTTTCAATTGCTTCAATGGCTCCTTTTAGTTCATGTAGAATTAACTTCATCCACAATTCACTAACCTGATGAATGATGATAAAGAGCATTTCGTCATGATGGTCTGAAAGTCTATTTTGCCCAGAGAGTATTTGATCGAGACTTAAGTATTCTCCGTAAGTCATATTGTTTTTAAAATCCGTATGTATAGATGATTCGGTAGGATCAACGTGATCTTTTTTATCCAAAGGGATAACCTCCTCCTTATTTGTAATCGGTTACAAAAACAGTAATTCAAATGAGTTTCTTCATTAATATGCTTTTGCAGCATTAAAATTTTTTTCTCGAAGCAAAACCATATTTATACCTTCAACTCCTCCCCCCTCTTTTATAAATTATAACATGTCTATCATTGCTTCACTTATAAACTAAAGTTGAACAATGATTCATCCATTTGCTCCTGCTCAATTCCAATATACCTTAATGTAATCGATGGTGCAGAATGTCCAAAGATCTTCTGAAGCATTGCCACATCCTTTGTTTGTTTATAGTAAAAATAACCAAACGTCTTACGCATAGTATGTGTTCCAATTTCGGAAAGCCCTGCTTCCGCTGCAGCATGATTTAATATTTTGTAAGCTTGTCCTCTTTGAATCGGTAAATCGGTTTTATTCGATGGAAATAAAAAATCACGTTCTTCCATATCAAACGTATACGACTCAATGAGTTCCTTAAGAGAATAGTTGATCGGAAATCGTTTGGCTTTTCCTGTTTTTTTCTCCTTGATAATAATGTGTGTTTGATTTCGAACGTCCCCCACACGTAATGGAAGTAAATCACTAATCCGCAGACCGGTATTAATTCCCATATTAAATAAAAACCAATCTCTGGAATTTCGCTTTCGTAGATGTTTTTTTACTAATTTGATCTTCTGAGGATCACGAATCGGCTGAACCGTGTTCATGAGGGCATCCTTCTTTCTCTATTTAATATGTATCGTTAATGATAAACATTTAATTAATATGTATCATTATACCTTTCTTCGTTCTGTTCGAAAAGAGAAAACCCCCAAAAAATAAGCTTTCATTCATTTTCATAATGATACACAATATATGTTTTGTATCATTATGTTGGAATACGTGCAATTAGTTTGTTCTGAACGTATGATAGCCAATTCGTTTTTATTCCCAATAAAAAGGCTGTAACGACAATTTCCTTTGTCAATTATTCAGTCTCAAAATAGAGTAAGGTATCTTACATCATTTATTTCTGAATCAGAGTATCATAACAACTGCCTTACATTATAAGGTGATTGTTATTATTCAAAGGAGGAAATCGTTTTGTCTAAATTTGCATTGAAAGACGCAGTCCCTAATTTTTCACTTCCTGCAGTAAACGGCGAAGAATATTCTTTTGAATCATACCGTAAAGAAAAAGGTGGATGGCACCTCGTCATTTTCTTTAGAGGTTCCTGGTGCCCCGTTTGTGTGAGTGATCTTGAAAGTCTAGAAGAAAGTACTGGTTTCTTTGAAGGGAAAAATGTTCATATTACAACTATATCAACTGATAAATTTGATGATTTAAAAGCAATGGCTGAAGAAAAGAATCTTTCTTTTCCAGTATTAGCTGATGAGGATTTAAAAGCACTTGAAGCATATGATGTTCACTATCATAAAGAAGATGATCCATATGAAGATCATGGCGCTCATGGTGAGCCAGCCTACTTCCTTATTGATGATAAGGGCGAATTGCTTTATCAACAAAGACAAACAAGTCCTTTTGGTCGTCCTACTGTTACAGAGTTACGTAAAATCGTTCAGTATATTGGAAAGACTTATAAGGGATAAAGAAAAACAGGCCAAATTGGCCTGTTTTTTGTATTGACGTCCCTTGTGATTTGCAATAATTCTTATTAACTTTTGTTATTTAATTTTATATATATAGTACGGTAATTGAAATTTATCATATGTTTGGTGATACAATTTCTACCTTTATTCGATCTGGATCTTCAAAGTAAAGCGCATAATGATTGATCCCACCTGCATGAGGATATAGCTCGTTATATAAAATAGAAGCTTGTTTTTGTACGAGCATTAATCGAATATTTTCTACCTGCTCTTTTGAATGAGCACGAAATGCGAGATGATTTATACCAATCCGTTTACGATGATATCCCACTTCTTTGTATTTCTCCTCAACTTGCACAAATACGATATAGCTTTCTTTATCTCTCCAGCTTCTCCCTTCTTTCCAATTTTGAAATGGTGTATAACCAAGTTCTTTTAATAACCATCCCCAAAATTCTGTACTTTCTTTCAGATCTGATACATACAGCTCGATATGGTGTATCAAATTTACCCTCTCCCTTTAATAATATAATAGTTTAAAATATTGATATTATGTAAATTGAAAACATAGTCCTTCTACTAAACTGTTCATTACAATTGCACATCAGATTGCAGGTGAGATTTTTCGCTTTCTTGTTGGTGTGAGTCGCTTTTTTTGCAAAACCCTATTTTCTGCTTAAACTATAAAAAAAGTCAGCATAAATGCTGACTTAAATCTGAAGTGTTGTTTACATAGGAAACATAACTTGTTCCATTCAAAAGTTCAATAAAGAACAGGATCAATTTCTAGTGCTTTGGAGGGCTCCATCTCTTTGCTTCGCTTTCATTCGGGTAATCAATTCCATCAGGATACTTTATTAATTCTATCAAACTTCCCCAAGGGGTTGTCCCATATACTCCACTATTACGTGGTCCATCTTCCACTCCAGCCAGTGGGTGGGGTTCCGACAAAAGAGAGCCACCTGCAGCTTCGAAACGTTTAGAAGATTCTTTAATATCGTCAACATATAAAGCAAAATGATGTAGACCCAAATCAGATATTTTCGCTGGATCCTTGTCTGCTTTTGTTCCTAGCTGAAAAAGTTCAATAGTTGGTCCCTCACCGATTCTCAATAGACGCATATGAATAATTGTTTTTCCAGATGGTAACCCCAATTGTTTCTCTACTTCTTCTCCTTTCATCGGATCATGTTCGGGTCGCTGCACATCATAACAAACTTTAGCGTCAAAAGCTTCCCGGAAAAAATTAGTAGCTACTTCTATATTTGGTACGGTCATCCCTATATGGTCAATACCTCTATACATCTTATTCTCTCCTTCCTTGAATTGAGCAGATTTAAGAAACATAAGAATAGAATTGAATCATGTCACACATTGGAACTGTAAAAGTATTTTTTATTCGAAATGATACGTAAGATCCCACTTCTGACGGGCCACATCCATTAAAGACATTACCTGACGTGAAAGTGATAAGGTCCAATTCTCTTTATTATTCAAAATCAGGTCATTCATTGCCTCCACTTCATACATAAGGGCTCTTCTTTCTTCTCCAGCTTCAATTGTTTCTACAGAACCATCAGATGTATATGTAATTGTTGCTTTATCAGCTCTTGGAAAATTATCAACTGTGATGAACCCTTCATCTCCAGCTACGATTCCTCGCTTAGGCATCTTAGCCCTCATCGCCAATGACACTACTGCCATTTCATCCTGATCATTTTTCAACACAATTCCAGATTGTTCGTCTACCCCAGTCTCATATTTCTTAACAGTTGTATGAAGTTCCGTTGGCTGACTAGATAGGAAAAACCTTGTGAATGAAAGAGCATAAGTACCAATGTCCAACATTCCACCACCAGCAAGGTCTGGATTGAAAAAACGATTGGTTGGATCATCTTCCTTGCAACTACCGAAGGTCACATTGACCATATTGACTTTTCCAATTTTACCTTCCTGGATAATGTCTTGTAACTTCTTGTATAGAGGCATATGATAAATCGTCATCGCTTCCGCTACGATTAGTTTCTTGGACTCTGCTAAATTAATAATTTCTTGCAGTTGTTCACCGTTCATTGTGATTGCCTTCTCACATAGAACATGCTTTCCAGAATTCAACGCATCAATGATGAAAGAATAGTGAATACTGTGTGGAGTTGCTATATATACGATATCAATGCGATCATCCTTAAACATATCTTCCGTTTTCTCATATACGTGCTCTACTCCATAACGATCAGCGAATCCCCTAGCTTTTTCTACATTTCTTCCCCAGACCCCAAAGATTTGCCCATTAACCTCATTAATCGCCTGTGCAAAATCTGTAGCAATCCCTCCTGGTCCAACAATTCCCCAATTCACTTGCTTCATCTCAAACCTCTCCTTTTAACGTGATTTTTCTAACTCTTGTTTCGACAGTATGAACACGTTAGTTACAATAGGGGTAAATAAAGAGACATCTAGCCCCTTCCAATCTTATTAACCTTTCTTCAAACTGACAATTTTTTAAGAATAAATAGGCTTATCCAATAGCTGAAGTTAACTGTTATGAAGGCTCCACCTCATTTTGCTCATATAAATATACTTGTAGATGAGGCAATTCTTCTAACTGATGCCGTCGAAATATCATGTCATAAAGCTTAAATTCGAGTTCAGCTTAATGTTCATATTTATCCAAGCTAATCATTCATTAACTCACTTGCCGTCTCTTCCGTTGTAACAAGAACATTAAGGTGACCAGATACTAGCGCGGCTCGGATTGCTTCAACCTTTTCCTTGGATTCAGCTACTCCGATGGTGTACCTTGCCTTATGAAGATCATTCATATCAACGGAAATTGTGCGATTTGAGAGTCTCGTATCTAGAGTCTTTCCGGATTTGTCAAAGAAGTTTGAGCAAATGTCCCCTGCTACTTTACTCTTTTCCATTTCACCCTGGAATCTTTCTCCATAAAAAGCGAGCCAGTTTGGACCGTCGCTGATTAGTGGGGACCCAATACCTACAATGGCAATTGTCAACTTTCCCCATAAATCCTCAACTTCACGAAAGTGTTCAGAATCCATCAACGCTTCTTTTAACGCTTCTGATTGAACGATTGCGGGAACATCAACTAATTTAGAATTTCCTTTCCACTTTTTAGCTATTTCATAAACGATGGTATTAGCATGATAACGACTTTCTAATTTACCGTCCGGTCCACCAATAAGCGGGACACACATGATTCCTTCTTGAGTTCTTTGAGGATTCAATTCCTCTGCAACGGCGGCAAGAGATGTTCCCCATGAAAATCCTATAACATCATCAGTTTTGACTACTCCATCTAAGAACTTTGCACATGCTTGCCCCATAGCCTTCAAATTTTGGTCACTAGAGGCACCTTTTTTCTCGGGGATGAGAATGACTTCTTTCAGTTGATACTTTTCTTTTAGTTTTCTCCCGATGGTAACTTCTTTGAAGGCATCATAATTGATACGGATTTGTACGATTTCTTTTTCTCTTATTTTCTTCAACATTCTACTGATGGTTGTTCGATAGATCCCGAGTTCTTTCGCTATTTCACTTTGCGTCATATCTTGCTCGTAGTACATTTCTGCAACTTGATATAGCGTATTAATTTCCTTTCTTTCCTCCATCGCATCCCCCCCTTTGCACAAATGTACAATAATTAGGACAATTGTGCAATTCGAAAGCACTCCCTCATATTTAGCCAGTGAGTTATTGGTAATAATCGCAAACCACTTAATCTTCAAAAAGTATAAATAAACCCCGCTATTTAATTTCTATTGAAATTCCCCCACTTACTCAACCATTTCTACATAGAAAAGGCGTAATTCCTTAGTGCGAAATTACGCCCGATTATTAAAAATCGAACTTCAACATTTATGATGTAATGAAATAACCAAATTTTTCTCTTATGATCAATTGAGATACTCAAATCTATTTATCATATAAAAGTAGTTCTCCTTATAGATGCCATAAGTCTTTCAGCTTTCTTCATAAAGTTGCCCGGTCATATAGCTTCATTCATATTTGCTAACGTTTCATAAGCAAATTTCGGAACATTAACATCATCAGGCATTTTTCCTTCCCACTCTAAAAACTCCCACTTAACAAGTTGATTCGAGCTTTCAACAAGCATACGACACCTTTCATAACGTCTGTCATTAAATGCTTTTAACAATTGAGTCACATTTAGTCCTTGTTGAATAAGTTCAGTTAGAACAACAGCATCCTCAATTGCAAGAGACGCACCTTGTCCAAGATGTGGGGCGGTGGAGTGGGCAGCATCTCCTATTAACAATACTCGACCTTGATACCAAGGAGACGGTAATAAATAACTAAAAACCGGACGGTAAACGACTTCTTTAGGGTCTACAATTTGCTCTCTAACTTCAGCAATTTTTCCTCCAAAATCTACTAATCTATTACGTAAAATTTGATCTAGCTGATCTTCTGGCATTCTTGGATTTCCAGGTTCAGAAGTTGTTAACAGCAGATACATTTCATCTTCAGACATTGGAACCAAACCTGCCTTTGCATTCGGACCGTAATACAAAGTACTTCTTGTTATGTCTTCCATCCGAGGTAACGTATAACGCCACACCGCTTGCCCGAGATATTCTTGTTCAACATTTCCAAATATCAAATTTCTCACTTTAGAATTCTGGCCATCTGAACCAATAACTATATCCGCTGTGAGCATAGATCCATCGGTTAATTTTACTTGAGCTTGGTCATCAGCTTGATGAATATCTACTATAGTTGTTCCCATCCTAAACTTGGTTCCTACAGACTTTGCTTTCTCATATAAAATGGAGTGCAACGTCCTTCGAGAAATAATATTTAGCCCAGGATACCCATCAATTTTTGGAGATTGAGGTTCTGCAAATCGGTTCCCTTCCGCATCACAATATTCCATTCCATCAAAGCTATAGCCCCATTCCATACATGTATTTGCTACTCCTAGTTCATTTAAAGCTCTAAGTGCATTCGGTGGTTGAAATATTCCAACGCCATATACTTCCCATTTTTGTTTTAGTTCAATAATCTCTGTTTCAATTCCTATCTCACCTAGAGCAATAGCAGCTGATAAGCCACCAATTCCTCCGCCAACGATCACTATTTTCTTCATCTTAGCATTTGACATATCAAATACCTCCTTTAAACGTGTGCATCATTACATTGCTCCCCCAAAGATATTGGGGGAGTCCACATTATTTATCTGGTTCCTAATTGTGGACATATGTATGTATTACCGGACGTGGTCTTCCTCGCAATTGGAGGTACCACTAAAATTTTCTAAAACAAGGTAAATCATTAGATTCAGGAGCCCTACCATAAGAGCCCTTTCTCAAATTAGCTTGTTCATAGATAAATTATAAAATGTTTCCCTGCATACGATCTACGATCCCAAAGTACATCATTAGGCCAGAATATCACTCTTCTACTTTGTTTTTGAAAAATATTCCTCCTTTCTTTCAAGCATAGTGAATAGTATAGTCATTTCAATTTTTTTACGTAAGTGAACATTTTGTGAAAAATCTCTTGATCATGGTGAGCGATTCGTATTGAATACGATGATGAACATATGCTCACTCTTCCCATCTACTGCCCTAAAACGACTTAGAGCGCTTACTTTTTATTAAGCAAGCGCTCCCCATTTGTTCAAAACATTATTCTATTATTTATTAAAAAACTCATATAAGTTGACCATTTAGTAATCTCTTTATAAGGACTAGTTACAACCAACCCTACTTAATAATTGGATTCGTTTATAGGAAAAGATTTATGTTCTATTATAAAAAGGTTCATTAATCAACGTCTAACGTTACTCCAGTTGTGACCACCCAGCGCTTTTTAAATGCATTTTCTACGAAGATTTCGTTCTCGGCATATTCTCTTATTACATCTTTTATTTCATCTGATTGATAGGAGAAGTTCCGGTTATACGCTAAGTCAGGATACCCAGATCCTCTTAACAAATAATCAGAAGAGGCAATTCGATACCATTTTTCTGGATCTAACACCTCATTATTAATCGTAATAGAATGTATTTTCTTTTGATCATGTTCGATCACTGCACCTGATACATGAAGTCGCCCGACATATTTACCTCGGAAGCCGGGCCCCTTGCCATCTGACATACAAACCGAACTGTCTAACGAGCTTTCAAGAGCAGCATATAAGTGCTTTCCCTGAATTTCAAAATAAGTCGGATTTAATGGTGAAGGACATATTTCAATAAGCTTTTTATTAGACACAAAATCAACGATTCCCCCATTAGTGATGCCGCTGTTAATCAATCCGAGATCACATTCAAAGCTATCTTTTAAACCATCCGCAATTAAATTCGCCATGGGGTTTTCTTCAAGTACATCATGCCATAGTGGTTCACTAACTGTGTAAAGTGGTTTACTCAAATTGTCGATCGCTTCTTTCTTACTTGAAACTAAAATACTTATGATTTCTTCATCCTCCACCGCTTTAGCTGTTGAGATCGATCTGGAGGCTAATAAGGTTAAACCATCTTCTGTAACCTCAATTTCTACAATACCAATATGTTCCCCGTACATACCAGCTGAGTTCAGAATGGTGCCATTCACTACTTTCGCTTCATCGTAGAGAACGTGGTCATGTGCGGAAAGAATCAAATCGATCTCATCGATTGCATCGGCTAGTTCGATGTCTCTTTCAGTACCAACATGGTTTAGCACAATACAAATATCATAGTTTCCTTTTTGGCTTTCTATCTCTTTCTGTATCGCTTCTATGTAATCTAAAATTTGAAAACCCATCAAATCATTAAATTCCTGCAAATCCGGTGAAGCACCGGTAATCAAAATACGTATCCCTTGCTTTTGAATAATCGTACTTCTAAATACCCCTTTGAATGACGCACCGTTTGCTTTAAGAAGATTACAACTAATGAAAGGGACAGGACTATGTACCGCCATATGCTCTAGCGTTTCATTTCCATTAAAGAGTTCATTATTCCCAATTGTAATCGCATCATAACCGGCAGATTGAAGCATTTTCACGGCCGCGATCCCCTGCGTTCCTTGAAGCTCTATACTTTTAAAATCAGCAAAGTCACCACCATCCAAGATTAGTGTTTGGTCATCTGCGTAATCCTTAATAAGTGATGTCGCTTTTGCGAAATTCTCAAAATGACTATGAATATCGTTCGTATGTATGATCGAAAGCTTCATGATTGTCCTCCAATATGTTCTTAATGAACGAATTTAGTGCCATTCTACTATTTCGAAACTCATGAGCGAAATCCTTCTAGTAAGTCTTTTCCTTAAAAAACTTTCCTTTTTATGAAGGAATTGTCTTGAAAGAAAAGAAGATTCACTTAATCATATTATCAAAGGAGTCGTTTTCATGAGTAATATTGGTAATGAGATACAGTTTGGCATTTATAAGCAGATGCATGCGCCTGATCCTGATCGCCTTCCAACAAGATATGAAGATTGGGAAAAAAGAGCGAGAGAAGTACTAGAGGATGGTCCTTATGATTATGTGGCCGGAGGGTCTGGTGCTGAAGATACGAAAAATTCGAATCGAGAAGCCTTTAAACGTTGGAACATCGTTCCTCGCGTTTTCCGTCACGTTGAAGAACGAAACTTAAAGGTAGGTTTATTCGGTCAGATGCTCCCTTCTCCAATAATGGTTGCTCCAGTAGGAGTTCAATCGATTATCCACCAAGAAGGTGAGCTTGCTTCAGCTAAAGCTGCAGCTTCAATGGGAATCCCCTACATTGCAAGCTCAGCATCAAGTCATTCCATGGAAGAGATTGCTGACGCGATAGGCGATGCGCCAAAGTGGTTTCAGCTTTACTGGAGTCGCGATCCTGAGATTGCCAAAAGCTTTGTTCAGCGAGCAGAGCATGCTGGATATTCTGCGATTGTTGTAACGCTTGATACACCAATGATGGCATGGCGAGAATTAGATCTTCAAAATGTCTACTTGCCTTTTCTTATTGGAGAAGGTATTGGGAACTACTTAACTGATCCTGCCTTTCGAGCAGGACTACATGTTCCGCCTGAAAAAGACGCCATGGGTGCGATTATGCACTGGACAAACGTATTTGGGAATGCAGGATTAACATGGGAGGATTTAGCAGAACTCAAAAAATACACATCTCTTCCTATTATTTTAAAAGGAATTCTTCATCCAGATGATGCTAAGCTTGCGATCAAATATGGAGCAGATGGAATCATCGTTTCCAATCACGGTGGGCGGCAAGTGGATGGCGCGATCGCAGCACTGGATGCACTTCCGGCTATTGTTGAAGCTGTTGAGAATCACATTCCGGTATTAATGGATAGCGGGATTAGAAGAGGAGCAGATGTATTTAAAGCCATCGCGCTTGGTGCCGAAGCGGTGCTTGTCGGCAGACCATGTATGTACGGCCTTGCGGTTGGTGGTGAAAATGGTGTGAAACAAGTGCTTTCCAACCTTGTTGCAGATTTTGATCTAACGATGGCCTTATCAGGTTGCCGAGACCTAACTGAAGTAAACAAAGACTTGATCATTCCGGCTAGTCGATAGCAAAAAAAAGGAACACGTTTGTGTTCCTTTTTTAATCTTACTTCCATTGAACAGCTTCGCTATGTTTATGAACAGCTGCACTTCTTTTTAAGTAAATGACGTAGATCACCATAGAAATGATGACAGATATTCCAGCTGTTAAATAAATATCAGCATATCCAAAAGTAGAAGCAATTAGACCGAAAAACATCGCACCAAGTCCTACACCTAAATCGAAGAAGGAGAAAAAGGTTGCGTTAGCCATACCTTTTCTGTGAAGCGGTGCTTCATTAACAGCCCATGCTTGAAGAGCAGGTTGAACGGAGCCAAATCCTATGCCAAATAGCACAGCCGCAAGAATGAGCATAAATTGATTGGCTAATAAAGTTAGATCTACCATAGCCAGTAAAATCAAAAATGCACCTGGAAGAAATATAGCTTTATGACCTTTTCGATCATAGATTTGTCCAGCGAAAGCACGTACGAGCATAAGCGAAACAGCAAATACGACAAAGTACCATTCAATTCCATCAATTCCTAGCTGTTCTGCATACAACGGAAGAAAAGTAGCGATTCCTCCAAAGACCATTGTAATAAAGAAAAGAAGAATAGAAGGCATTAAAGCTGTCTTCTCAAATATGTCCCATTTCTTTCTTTCAATCGGTGTTTTATTCGCAGGTTTATAGCGAATAAAGGCAGCGATGATGAATGAAAGTAAACCGGCAGAAGCGGCAATCAAAAACATCGTTTGAAATCCAGAAAGAGCGATTAAGAATAAACCGAGAGCTGGTCCAAATGCCATCGCTAAATTCCCAGCAAGGCCAAAATAACCCATGCCTTCTCCCCTTCGCTTTTGAGGAATCAAGTCAGTTGCAATTGTACCAACCGCCGTTGTAGACATTCCCCAGCCAAGGCCTTGTACTACTCTCATAAGAAACAAAAGAATCAAACTTCCTGTAAACGCATAAGAACCAACGGAAATGACAAAAACGATTAAGCCAATTAAAAAGATAATTCTTCTTCCGAGTGACTCTAATACATGACCGCTCCACGGTCGTATAAGCAAGGCAGATAATGTGAAAATACCAACAACAAAACCGATAAGCTGGTCGCTTCCACCAAGTTCATTCACAAATAAAGGCAGCGTCGGGAGGGTCATTTGGAATCCTGCAAAAATAAAAAAGTTTGCCATACATATAAAAATAAAGTCCCGCGTCCAGATCTTCTCTTTTTGAAGACCCTGCTGTTTCGCCATACATATTCCTTCTTTCTCTCACATAAGTTCTCTACCATCTTACAACATCACTGTTTTGATTAAGAGTTTTCTGCTCAGACAATGAAAAGCGAAGACGAGCGGTCAGAAATGAATGGATTGGAGCTCTTGAACAGAAACACGCCTTCTGTGTTTTGTGAAAGAGCGAAATCCAGTAGTTTCTGCGAGTCGCAGCTAGACAACAAAAAGCGAAGACGAGCGGTCAGAAATGAATGGATTGGAGCTCTTGAACAGAAACACGCCTTCTGTGTTTTGTGAAAGAGCGAAATCCAGTAGTTTCTGCGAGTCGCAGCTAGACAACAAAAAGCGAAGACGAGCGGTCAGAAATGAATGGATTGGAGCTCTTGAACAGAAAAAACCAGCATCCTTCTGAATGGGACGCTGGTTTTTAGTCATTTCACTCGTAGTTAATAAGTAGTAGATTCAAAGAATTCAAGCCATTCTCCATCAGGTCCTGCGAAAAACAAATATTTTGCACCGTTTGGTAATGTATTGATTTCTTCATCGATAAACGTTACACCAAGGTCATGAAGACGAGTGCGTTCTTGTTCGATATTTTCAACCTTAAAGGCAATGTGATGAACTTTTCCTTCTGCGGGTAAATCAGGATTATAACCTTCTATTAGCTCTACTAAAATTTGCCCGTTTAAACCAAGAAAGGCTAGCTTTTTATCACCATCAGGATGATCGAATTCATCAAGTAACTCTAATCCAATAATCCCTTGATAGAAACCTTTCGAAGCTTCAATATTTCTTACTTGTACCCCGACATGTTCCAGTTTTTGAATCCCCATAAGTCACCAGCTTTCTTTTCATATCGTTATTCCCTGTAACTTTATCACAGTAACGTAAACGAAGAAAAGTAGAAGGAACATTATTCTATTAATCTCGGGGAACAATTTGATTCAATATTTCTCCAGTAAAAAGTGTAGACTCAAGTCTCAAGGCAACTGCGGGTGGAAGGACATCTTTCATCCCTTCAAATGGAACACCAAGCCAAAGCACATTTCGATCAAGCGCTATAAATGGGAATGCCAGACTATGGTCGACATGGTGAGCAATCGGGACTGACTGAACGATCTCTGGTGAAATAATGGACAGCTTACCTTTTGCTTTTTTTAATACGTTCACCCACTCGGCTGTTAACCTTGTTCCCTTAGGAATTGAAATAACGATTTCTTCCGCAGTTTGAATATCTTGAAAAATCATGTCAGTATTCAGTGCGTGGTGCCACTTCAATTTGGGATGCTGATTCTTTACCCACTTTCCTATATGCGTAGGAGAAATTCTCTCTTTTTTTAATAGCTGATGATCAACTAATTGTCGTAGTGTTTTTGATGGAGACATCCGTTTTTGTATATAATCAACATTGCTAATTTGTATAAATTTCCCCTTCGTTCTTGTCATCGCAACATTGATCAGTCTTTCACTATTGTGACCGCTCAATAACATGCCAGGACGTGATTCTGGTTCTCCATCTACTGTATCAAACACCATCATATCTCGCTCACTTCCTTGAAAACGATGAACCGTGGCTGAGAGAATGTCAGCCTGATCAAAAGAATGTTTTAAAAGATCGTCTATTAATAAATTCATCATCTTCGCTTGAGCGCGATAAGGGGTAACATAACCAATTGATGACATCCCCGCTTGTAACGCTTCATAAATTGCTTGAAAAGCTAGAAAAAGCTGCCATAAATTCATTCGTGACTTCGATGAATGTCCCGTCATACAAAAATAGCCAGTATGACTTGTGTCAATTAGAGCAGATGCCATACCTTTAAAAGGAGCTTGGTCTGATATCGGTGCTCTAAGTACGGCAGTTTTCGGATGATCTGTTACAAGCGAATGATAAATTTTATTGTTTGTAAAGTCTGAAATGACCGGGTGCATTCGTCTTTGTTCATTTAAAAGAAAGAGTTGAGGATGAAGTTTACCGGTTTCGACAGTTTCAACAATTCCCGAACAGTGAAATACGTCTTCTCTTAACCATTTTGAAACGAGCGGGTGCCGTGCTGACGCTATAGGAGGTAGCTGTTTAAAATCGCCACATATAACAACGCGTTTTCCAAGTGAAGCAGCAAATGCTGCCTGGGGCACATAGGCCATACTCGCTTCATCGATGATCACTACATCTACCCTCTTCCGATAGATATTCTCATCAATAGCGGCTTTTGTTAGTGTTGTGCCTATAATCGTTGCTTCTTTTACAAACTGAGTTTCTTTCCGACGAATCTGCTCTAAAACATTTCCTAATTTTGATTCAAGCTTTAATAACTGATCAGAATCGCGTTTACTAAAGGAATTAGATAAGTCCTCCTTCAGTTTTTTTCGTTCATCAAGAATACTCTCTTTTTCGTTGGCAAGGTCTGGATGCTTCGTCATAAGCAATTGATCTGTAAAAAGCGGCAGATTTGATGAAACATCGCGCTGTTGTCCATACCGCACAATTTTTCCTTCTTCAAATTTCTCTCTATTTTCAGCAAATGAGGCTGTTTCCCGCATTAATACATCAACAGCTTGATTACTATGAGATAAGATCAGGACGCTATTTCCTTTGAAAAAGTGATTCGCAGCGGCTCTTGCTAGATTATGGGTTTTCCCAGTCCCTGGAGGTCCCCACACGTACGTCACTGGGTTATATTTGGTTCGTAGAATCAGCTCATGAAGCCGGCTTTTGATCTTATCATCAGGATGCTTCACAGATGTGGGAGGATTCATTACTCGATTAACCCTAGCTAACCTTCTTTTGCTTTTTTTTATTTCCTCAAGACGCTCATGCAGTTCATCTAGCAGTTCCCATGGGTCATGATAGAGATCTGCCTCTCCAATTCGCTCTCCAAAACCAGCTTCAAGAGCTAGAATGACATTCTTTCCTTCTGAAGACAGTACCCTGCCTTCGCGCTTAATATGTTTCATCTCCAGCCGAATCTTTGATCCAGTTGGGATTTGAATTGGGATACGTGCATCAAAGTAATACCTAAAATCGTCACCTGAAGATAGCAGCCTTCCATTGACAATTCTAATTGGTCTGCTGCCAAATTTTTTAAGGTGTGCAATTTCTGCGCGAAGCGCTAATTGCCATTCATCAATCAATTCTTTCATCTTACATCGCTTCCTTTTATCCGTTCCTTTTTCAATTCCCTAACTATATCACGCTAACGAAAAACTCTCTACATATGTGCTACGTTCTATGATGAGAATGAACATAGTCAAGAAAAACTTCAAGTACTTTTGTTTGAAAGGGAGAGCGCATCAAAATTGAAAACGTCCTTGAATAGGTGAAATTCGGTATTTCAAGAATTTGTAGTGTACCAAGTTCTAACTCTTTCCGTATTGTCCACTTCGATAAAATACTTATACCAATTCCAGCTTCAACAGATTCTTTAATTAACTGCGTACTCCCAAAGGCTAGTTTTTGAGTAGGCTCTATATCGAGATTCTTCCACATCTTCTCTGTAGCTTCTCTCGTCCCAGACCCTTCCTCTCTCACAACCCACATCTCTTGTTCAAGAGTCTTTCCACTGTTCACTTTATGATGTGATGGTGATGCTACGATAACCATTTCATCCTCAGTGAAGCTATTCACTTGCATGTCTCTAGCTGGATAGTCACCTTCTATAATGCCAACATCAAGTTGGTGTGAGTAGACAAGGTCACCAATTTCTCTTGAATTTCCTATCGTTATAGATGGTGTAATTAATGGGTACTTTTCTCTAATAGCTGCAATCACATGTGGAAGAACATATTCACCGTATGTATAACTTGCACCAATTGTAATTTTCCCACTTGCTCGGTTTGTTAGGTCATCCAAAAGATACGTCATCTTTGAATAAAGATTTAAGAATTCTTTCGCGTGGTGGTAGACAATTTCTCCTGCCTTGTTCATTTCCACAGATCGATTGTTTCTTTCTAACAGTTTAGTACCAAGCGCCTCTTCCAGGCTTTTGATATATTGACTAACTGCAGGTTGAGTCATGTGTAACTCCTCTGCCGCTCGAGAAAAATTACGTTTTTCTACGACTGTAACGAAAACGTGTAACTGCTGATCCACGTCATCACCCCTTACTATAAGTTATTACTTATAGTACTTATTCTATTTAATTATTTCACTTATAGCAATAGCTGAAGTAGACTAAAGAAAGAGAAACGGGGGAACATGATGATTAATACTTTAAGACAACAACAAACTATACCTGAGAAGATGCGATTTTTCCTCGGCATAGCATTTACCTTTTTTATAGCACTATTAGGTTATTTCCTTGCTATGGTGCCAGGATTTAGTCTTACAGGTCAACTCGCATCAGCCATTCTGATCGCAATTGTTTATCGGCAAGTAGCCGGGTATCCTGAATGGTTAAGAAAAGGGATCACTTTTTCATCTAAAAAAATACTTAGGTTTGCCATTATTTTATATGGAATTAAACTAAATGTAAGTCTGATCCTTCAAGATGGGTTACCGATATTATTATTTGGCGCGCTTGTTATCACATTTGCTATTTTATCGTCTGTATGGCTTTCTAAAGTAATGAAAGCTAATACATCCATAACCTTTTTACTTGGTGCTGGTACAGGGATTTGTGGAGCTGCGGCCATTGCAGCAATTGCGCCGATCGTGGAATCTAAAGAAGAGGATACGGCAATTGGAGTGGGGATTATCGCTCTTTTTGGAACAGTATTTTCCATCGGATATACGATTCTTCGCCCATTCCTTCCATTAACTGAAAGTCAATATGGGGTATGGTCAGGTATTTCACTACATGAAGTTGCTCACGTTGCATTAGCAGCAGCGCCAGGAGGAGAAACAGCTCTTGCAATGGGGCTGCTTGCAAAGCTAGGAAGAGTCTTTCTTCTCGTTCCAGTTTGTTTTCTTTTCATGTACCTGATGAAACGCAAAAACGCGGGCACAAAACAAAAAGTTGCTTTTCCATGGTTTTTAATCGGGTTTATCTTAATGAGTCTCGCAGGAACTTATCTTCTAGGCCCCATTATTCCCTTTTCTGAATCTGCAACAAATGTGGTAACCGAAATAACAACGTGGTGTTTAACGGCTGCTATGGTAGGCCTAGGATTAAGTGTTAGTCTGAAGGATTTGAAAGATAAAGCACTAAAGCCAATGGCCATTATTACAATTGTATCAGTTGTTCTTTCCATTTTTACATTCTTCATCGTAAAATGGTTTTACTAGGCTTCATTTGAATGGTCATCCTCTGTGGATGACCATTTTTTACGAAGGTAATCCACGTAACGAAATACAGTTCTCACAATAAGCGCATGAAGAAGAATTCCTACAATTGTAAGTAAGATAATCACAAATTTACCTACAAAAGAAGTTGGTTCTACAGAAAATCGTCCAACAAAAATGATCGAACCTAATGACCAAATCGCTGCATCTTGAAAAGAATCCACGACAGGTTCATAGAAATAGAATGGAAATGTTGAGACGATAACAAATACAAAACTAGTTAAAAACCACGTTTGAGGAGACATACCCATCGCTTTACCTAGAATGGGATTACTAAATCGCTTGGCGATTGTTTTAATTCGCCATAGTCTATAGAGTCTCGCAAGCTTAGCTCCTTGAAAGATTGAATCTAGCGGAATTAGCGCTATTAAATCAAAAGGATGCTTTTTTATATATTCCCATCGATCTTCAGATAAATAAAGAAAGACCATATAATCAATAAAAAAGACGATCCAAGTGCCGATCAGGATCGCCTGTTGAAAGGGAGATTCATACCAAATCGTTGAAACGGATAAAATCACACATACAAATAAAAGATATTGATACAATCGTTTCAACATATAACCCCCCTCCCCTTGCTACTCTTTCTTTATGATTATCTAACTTTGAAGTCGTCATAGACAGTTTTGATCCCTGATAGATTGACTTGGAGTTATGACCGAATGGCTATTTTAAATTGCCTCGGTATTACAAATGTCTACTACTATTATACCAGTCATGTAATTGATCAGCTTTACGATTCAACAATTCTATCTTTTAAATTACGTTTTTCGATTTACGCCCTTTAATTTTGCCAGTCACTACCCCACCATTACATGAAGGTAGAAGATAATACGATCATCAGTTCATCCTCTATTTTTTCCATTTCTTCTTCATCTAGAAACTTATTAATAATAATTGAAAAAATGAGCGGATTATTCGTCTTGACATATCCAGATAAAGAAGTAACACCAATTAGAGAGCCAGTTTTAGCAAAAACAACGCCTTCTGCTGATGTAGTCCTTAGACGCTCTCGCAAAGTCCCTCCCACTAGCCGATCAGGGATTCCCGCTACAGGAAGTGAGTTCAAAAATGTTGAGAACCAGGGTTTGCTTTGAAGTTTGAATAAAAGCAAAGATAGCTGATTCGGCTGGATCAAATTCATTTGGGAAATACCAGAACCATCTCGTAAACACATGTTATCAGGATCTAATCCTTCTTCTCTTAAGAATGTTCTCACAACTTCGAGACCAGCTGAAAAACTTCCTTCTCCCCTAACTTTCCTGCCCATTTCTTTTATAAGAACTTCTGCATGCCCATTATTACTTAGTTTCATAAATGGCAGTAGCAATTCAGAAAGAGGCATGGATTGTTTAGTTAAAAGCGTTTTGATTTCAGTTGACTTATTTTTTAAAGCTTCCTCACTTATGTAAATACCAAGTCCTTTTAAGGAATCTTTAAACAGATGTAGGGCGTAACTATCTGGGTTCCATAACGCAATCCACTTTTTTTCTGGGGAAGCATCCTTCGAAATAGTGCCGCTGATTGTAAGCACATTCGTACCATGCTGACGAATGATATGTAATTCCCCTTCCCCGTGAGAGGGTGAAGTCGTAAGAGCGTTATTCACTAATTGTATATCGTTCGCTGTGGGAGAAATAACTACTTTAGGTGAATCGCCTTCTTCTCCTGGTGAAACCTCAACAATAATGGTTCCTGCGTCAAAATCCCTATCAGGAGAAATAGTGAGGGCAGAGATTTGAGCGCCGTAATACTCATGTTCATCACTCCAAACCATATCTTCTGATAGGTACTGCTCGTCATACCAGGAATAATCACCTATAACATCACCTTGAATACGTTCAATCCCAAGAGCTTTCAATTCTAAAGCAAATTGATCTAAATCTTCCTTTAAAACCGTTGGGTCTCCTTTTCCCTTTAGATAAAGGTTCCCCATTAAACGACCATCCTGTATTTCTCCATCTGTTCGTACCTCAGTGCTGAAACGATAGTCAGCACCAAGTTTCTCAAGAGCTGCCGCCGCTGTTATGAGCTTCATATTTGAAGCGGGCGTCATTCTTAAATCTCCAAAATGGTCGTAGAGAAGTTCTCCACTATGATTACAACGGATGCTTATCCCAGCAATCGCGCCATGAAGACGTTCATCATTTACTATGCTATGTAGAGATTGAGATAATGTCTTTACGTTATTTATTTTACCATTTCTTTTTTTGCGATATCGACTTCCTAAAAACAAACCAGAAATAACGGCTCCACAAGCTAGTTTTTTCTTTATACCGATCTTCTTCACAACCTTTCCAATTAAAATAGAGCCGAAGCGATGAACATTTCGCACGGCTCTGATCTATGAGACTTCTTTTGTAAGAATATATTGGATTAGCATCATTTGTTTTCTTTCAACTCCTGCTGTTTGTGATTATTGATTACGTAAGATCCGTCTTCTTTAGGATTTTGTTCATCTTTAAGATCAATACCCCATGGATGCGTTAACAGCAAGCTTCCACTTAACGAAACGGTTCGACGTTCTCTCACTATACTCCCCTCCCTTCGCTTATTAATGATCTATTTCGCTATTCAAATGACTTTCTCCTTCTTTTCTGTCTAATTTAAAACTAATGAACTAGAATGCTGTAATATTTAGAGGTTTTTCAGGAAAAAACACGGCTATATAGGGGCTATTTTACTGCTTTTTATCGAAATTTCGAACGATTAGAATTTGACCTTGCGCCGCCTGAACAATTCAATGAGTAAAAAAAAGAACCTTCCATTAGGAAGATTCTTCGAATTTTGAAAAGGCATTGCTAGCAAGCATCGAAATAACTGCATCATCCATAGGAGGATTATGCAACCCTGCTCTTACATCCCGATAATAGCGCTGCATAGGGTTATCTTTAAATAATGCTCTTGCACCTACAATTCTCATGGCCATATCGACTACGTTTGCTGCACTATTGGTTGCGACGTGTTTTACAGCCGCTAACTCAGGGCCCATTTCTTTCCTCTTATCGGGTTCTGAAACCCACCGTAACGCAACAGAGTACATCATTTCTCTAGCTCTCATTAACTCCAATTCCATTTCCCCTATTTTCCGTTGAACTTCAGGGACTTCTTTAATAGGACCCGGCAGACTATTTGGTGAATAATGTGAAGCGAAAGAGACGGCTTCATTACGAGCAGCAATCGCGACACCAAGATAGCAGGCTGGTATGTGTAAGAGCCAGGCTTTTGGCAGTTCACTTTTGGCAGTATTAGGTCCCTCAATAAGGGCATCTTGCGGTAATTCAACATTTTCTAGGACAAGATCATCACTTCTCGTACCTCTCATCGACATCGTGTCCCATTTTTCTTCAATCGTAACACCAGAAGCTGTCATATCTACAAGAAAGAAGCCTTTTTCTCCTGTTTCTCCAATTTGGGATGAGACAAGCGCATACTGAAGACCTGGAGCCATTGATGTAAATGATTTACGACCACTTATAATCCATTTATCCTCTTTTAGTACAGCTTTCGTTTGAGGCATCCCACCACGGGTCGGACTACCAGTTGCAGGTTCAGAAGCCGCCCGATTAAACAAAGCATTTTCTTCAACGATGAGATGCGAAAGTCTTTCAAATACTTGATCTGTCCAAATTTGTTCTTCTCTCATCTCAAGGATGATTCCAAGATGCCATCCGATTGAAAGTGCTGTAGCAGCATCACCTGTTGCAAGTCGTTCTTGAAGCAACACGTACTCATACAAATTGATGCCCTTTCCTCCAAATTTTTCTTGTACAGTTAACGAAAGATATCCTGATTCTTTCAGCTCCTCAAAATTTCCAAAAGGAAAGCGCCCCTCTTGATCAATTTGGTCTGCCCTTGTTGCAAATGAATTCGCAAGATTACTTCCCAATTCAAGCAACTGCTTTTGTCGATCGTTTTTAATAAAAGAGTTATAAAGATGGTTCATGAACAAACGCCAGCCTTTCCGATTAATCTGTACTTTCTATCGTACACTAGAAGGGGAATTAATCTCCAGTAAATCGATCGGAAAAAGCTTATTTTCTATTTTCGATACAAAGGATAGTTGACAGAAGTCGGCACTTCGATGACAATAAGCCTTGTTTCTTCTTCTGCTTGAATGTTCATTTCTTCTAACTCGTTTGCTTCAATAACAAAAAATTCCTTAGCTTCATAGGAAGTCTCGTTTATTCGTCCTCTTCCTTCTAAAACTAAGATACTTACTGAACGTCCTTTCCCAATGTGTTGATTATAAATGAATGGATGGTATATATGGATATCCCACATATGAACGTCTGTTTCGAGAGCTACAGGAGAGTCGTCTCCAAGTATTTCCTTAACACGTAATCCATCGTGAACGTCTATCTGGAACTCTTCATGCTCAAATTGTTGGTAGGTAGGTTTCCTGCGAAGAGCTTCTCTTAAATGAGGTTCAAACCAAATTTGGAACCCTTGCATATCAGGGCCAACAAACCCCTCCTCATGGGATACACCAGAACCTGTCTGCATCACTTGTAAACCACCAGGCCCTACGATACTTCTTGTACCAAGTGAATCTCCATGCTCCGCCTTCCCACTGATCACATAAGTAATAATTTCAAAACCTTGATGAGGATGAAGCGGGATGTATCCTTCATGCTCAGACTTCCCCCATGCCCAATAAAATAAAGGACCTACTCGTTTCACTTCAGAGCCTTCACCTGGAAAACCAATTGGTTTTTGTTCTGTGATTTTTCCTCCGTCAAACTGCCCTACACCTTGTTGATCTACGTTATACCGCTGAATCAACATATAGATCACCACCTTGTATTTATCTCGAATTCGAGATAATTTTATCTTGAATCCAAAGTATTGTCAACTCGTATTGTCTACTTTGAATAAGATGTCTTTGTAAGAAAACTCTGGTGTAATGATTAATGTCATTTCTTTAGCATTTCGGTCGACTGCATAAATTAAGACGATTCGAAAAGAACCTCCTCCCTTTATCCAATATTTGTTCCAGCCATCTTGATCGATAATGACAAATTCCTCTGGTTTTATATGAGAACTGTTTACTTTTAGTTTCGAGTAATATGGCTTAAAGTCAATTGCAGCATCATCGAAGTTTTTTGCGTAAATTTCAAATCCAATATATTCTTTCTTTTTTTCTAATTCAGGTAAATCTTCTTGTCCTGGAATTTGATCAACTCCATTTACTTCTAGTCTAAACATTTCATTCCCATCCATACCTTTTTCAACATAAGGCTCACCTAATTTGTATCCGTTTTCATTCGAGTGTTTTTCTATCTTCTGAATTGAAGCAGATTCTGTTGTTTCTGCCTCTGGATAATTGTTACGAATCATTGTAAACCAAACCCCTGTAAAAAAACCTACAATTAATAAGATAATCGTTGCTCCTATAATCCATTTCCCCACTCTTTACTCCCCCTTTTAATTGTAGACGAGGCCAAAAAGAAATGGTTGCATACAAAAAGCCGGCACTTTGGCCGGCTTCATTTTAGAAATCAAAGTTATCAGGATCAGGTCCCATTCGCTCATTTTGATTTAGCTCGTCAAGAGCTCTAATATTATCTGTTGTTAATTCGAAATCGAAAACATCAAAATTTTGTTTAATGCGCTCTGGATTCGAAGATTTAGGAATCGTTACGACCTCATGTTCAAGATCCCAACGAATAATCACCTGAGCAGTTGATTTGCCATGCTGCTCTGCAATGCCTTTTACCACTTCATGATCCAACAATTTCCCTTGAGCAAGTGGTGACCATGCTTCCATTTGAATGGAATGTTGCTTACAATAGTCTCTAAGCTCTTGTTGATTTAAAAGTGGATGAAATTCAACTTGGTTAACCATTGGTTTAATTTCTGCATCCTTCATTAGATCTTCAAGGTGATTCGGATGGAAATTACTAACGCCGATAGCGCGAATACGGCCGTCTTTATAAAGCTTCTCCATAGCTCTCCACGTTTCTTTATACTTTCCTTCTACCGGCCAATGAATTAAGTAAAGATCTAGCGTCTCAATACCAAGTTTTGAAATAGTTTCTTCAAAGGCTTTTATTGTCGATTCATAACCCTGATCATCATTCCATACTTTTGAAGTAATAAAGAGTTCTTCACGCGCGATGCCGTTCTGTTTAATCGCAGCACCAACGCCTTCCTCATTTTTATAAGCTGCTGCTGTGTCGATCGCTTTATACCCAGCGTCAATGGCAGCAGTAACCGCGTTTTTCACTTCTTCATTGTTTTCCATTTTCCATACGCCTAAGCCAAGTGTTGGCATTTTAATACCGTTGTGTAATGTAGTTGTTGTCCATTGTTTAGCCATTTAAGATCTCCTCCAATTTACTTTGTATCACAATCGAACTGTTCCCCATTTTTTTCAATCTTACACATTTTTATGTAAATGGATGTGCCTGCTTAAACAAAATAAGCGAAACAAAAAAACCATCCAAAAGGATGGCTATATTTTCGTAGGTTTTTGCTTCAATCTAGACTTCTTGTTAAAGTGAGCAGTAGGAGACGTTTGAACTTTTTCCTTCTCTGCTTTAGCGTCCTGTTCGAACGCCTGCATGCCTTTTCCAAATAAAAGACTCATTGTTTTCCCTCCTTGTGTAAAGCGTTAGTTCACCATTTCCGATTTTAATTGAGCTAAAACTATAATTTACAAATTTACTCAAAAAATTTTTATCGCTGCTCTAGAACGTTTGCAGTCTCGTTACAATGAGACTGAACAGTCATCAACTCATCTAGAGACTGTTGAATTCGATCACGATTTTGCCCTTTTTCAACTGTCGAAAGAGCATCCTCTAAATATTTACTCGCTTCTTCAAGAGCCCTACAGCTATCTTGAACATAACCTCGTGCATTTTTCTCCATATGGCACTCCTCCTTTACATTAGTTTCTATCAAAAGGTTATTTTCATACAAAAAACCAGCCAAGTTGGCTGGTTTTCATCTTATAGTTCAAATTGTTGAAAAATATTTCCTTCTAGAACTGGATATATTTCTTTCTCAGCTAGTTGATTAATAATGATTTTATTTCGATTTACAGCAAGACCGAGGTTCGTTGATCCCACACCATGAGTATGCTGCATGCCACTATGAACAAAAATATGAGAAGAAGCTTCACAAGTTAAGTTAAGTCGATAATCTTTTGAGACATGGTATCGCCCCTGCTCATCCCAATCAATGATCTCTTCTAAATCTTGAAGGCACTTAGGAATCAACGGGCGGTAACCTGTACCAGCAATAATAACTTCACTGTCCAAAAGGAAATTTTCTCCTTTTTGCCATTGTCGACATTCTACTTCATACCCTGTTCCATCTTCTTTTTCTCTAACTCCATTGATTTCAGTTAATGGCATTAGCATCACATCCATATCTTTACCTCCCACGGACTGTTCATATAGAAGGTTATAAATATCGGTAATGGTATGAGGACTAATGCCTTTATATAATAACTGCTGTCCTTTAAAGATATCATCTTTTTGCTCCTGAGGAAGATCATAGAAGTAATCAACATATTCAGGAGAAAAGTGCTCTAAACTTAATCTCGTTTCTTCCATTGGGAAAAATCCTTGAGACCTTGTTACCCAATTAAGGGAATACCCGTACTCTTGTCTTTCTTTTAACAATTCACGGAAAATCTCTGCAGAGCTTTGCCCGGACCCAATAACCGTAATTTTCTTGGCCTGTTTACACCGCTCTGTATGATCTAAAAATGTTGAAGAATGAAAAACGTCTTCTTCAGGAAAATCCTGCAACGCCTTAGGTAATGACGGAATAGTTCCTACTCCAAGGATAATATTTTTAGCTACATATGTTTCTGTTTCACCAGTGGTAAGCTTTTCAACCGTAATTTCATAACGCTCGACTGGTTTACCTATTGGAACTACAGCTAATACTTTCGAGCCGAATTGACAGCTTTCCAATTGATTGGCTGCCCACTGACAATAATGATTGTACTCATTACGTGGCATTTCAAGACGCTGTAGAAAATAAAAATGATACAAACGATTATGATGTTTTAAATAATTTAAATAACTATACGGATTAGTTGGATCAGCCATTGTGACAAGATCCGCCATAAAAGGTACTTGGAGCCGTGTCCCTTCAATCAACATTCCCGGATGCCAATTAAATTGTTCCTTCTGCTCAAAGAAAAGTGTATCCATTTCTTTAATTGGATCCATCAAAGCAGCTAACCCTAAATTAAATGGTCCAATCCCAACACCAATTAAATCGTATACTTTCTGTTTCATCCAATCCTATCCTTTCTCTTCTTGCATCTATTATCTCCTTTTATTATACCAGAAATGCTATTATCTGTTTTTTCTAAAAAGCGAGAGATTAACGAGCAATTTGAACATACCATTCAAAACTAAAAAAACAGCCTAATTAGGCTGTTTTTAAGAAGAATGTTGAGAACGACGATATTGATACTGCTTCCATTGAAAGCGAACAAAGCAACCGATACAAAAACCAAGAATAGCAATTAGTGAAGCAAGTGCCACCATAGTGGCAGACGTGATCGCTAACCAGTTCACGTTAAGGTAATAGGCGATTAATGAAACAGACAACAACGTCACAGCTATTTTTTGATTGAATTGCTGTTGATCTTTATCTTCAGGAATATATTGATTAACAGGCTTCTTTAAGAAAAGTTTACCCGCCTTCATAACTGGATTAAAGTTCATAAGTAGCCCCATTATTCCAACAATGAGAGGAATAATAAGAAATAACCAGTGATAAAGAAAGACAAATGACGTAGCAAATATAAAAATAAACGATTGATTTACTCTCACTAGAGGTCTAGGTATAGATGAAGGCAATTTAATACCAACCTTTCTTATAGGAATATGTTTATATTAAAGGATACTGCTTTTTAAGACTTTTGTATAGTCTAATGCTCATAAGAAAAAACCACCGACAAGTGGTTTTTAAAGTTAGCATCAAATATCAATGCCCCATATTTACGTTCAAGACTCTTTTAGTATGGTTTGTCTTGATAAAAATAGTTAGGAGTTACAATTTTATTTTTATATGGTTTGTGAAAAATATGCGTTGTAGCAGGTGATACAGGTGGAATGAGCCAAGTCCAATTACCCGTTACTTCTCGTTCTGCTTTCGCTTCATTTTGTTCAAATTTGTGAAATTGTTTTGCAGCAGTATGATGATCAACGATACTAACGCCTTCCTCTTGATAGGAATACAAAACAGCACGATTTAACTCAACTAAAGCGCGATCTTTCCAAAGCGTCGCATTCGAACGAGTATCGAGATTTAAGATTTTAGCGACTTCTGGTAGAAGGTTATATCGATTCTTATCTGCAAGGTTCCTAGCACCGATTTCTGTGCCCATATACCAGCCATTAAATGGGGCTGCATTGTAATGGATCCCTCCGATTTCTAATCGCATATCTGATATGATAGGCACACCATACCACTTAACATTTAAAGGAGAAAAATCATATTCCGGATGCTTAATTTGTACCTGGATAACTTCATTAGCAGGGATCTCGACGACGTTTGGACTTCCAGCATCTATACAAAAAACAAGCGGTAAAACGTCGTGTTGCGTCCCTTCACCTCTCCAACCCAGTTCCATTACTTTCTTAGTAAATGATATTGAATCAGGATCACCAATGATGCCATTCTCGGTTTCATAACCTGCGTAACGTATGAGTTGGTGATTCCAAATTAGCACTTTACCAGGTGCGAAAATGGTGATGGAAGGTTTAATTTTCCCTCCATTAGACGCCATTCGAATATGATTTATTAATGCTTCAGATACTTCTTCTACAGTACAAGCCGATCGAGCATCTAAAACAGTCATCGTATTCCAGAAAAGGCGACCGATACACTTATTGCTATTTCTCCAAGCCATTTTTGCACCTTGAACTAACTCTTCATATGTATGAGTATAGGATCCTGTATCGGTAATTTCTCTTTTTATTTCAGTTTTTCGTTTTATTAATTCGGCTGGATCTTTGTTTAATTCATAATAAGCTTGATCGACAAAGTCATAAGCAGTATCTAATAATTGTTCTTTTTCCATTGTCTCAACCTCCAATAGCCTGAGACGGTTGTAACACCTGATCTTAAGCTGAATATCGTTCTATTAATCCTATGAAAAGACGTCATTTTGCACAGAAATATTATATCACACCCCTTCTATATAGGACGAATGGTACATATCAAACGATCGGTTTTAAGAAGCAATGTTTATTTATATTGTTAATACCTCGTTGTTTTGTTTATCCAAGTGAAGCCGTTCATTATGATAGCTTTTAGGAAAGAACACGTAATTGTTTACAGAAAGGGAAATATCATGTAGGATGTACAAATCAATTCATACTAAATACATCGGAATGAGGTGCATTATATATGGCTATGGAACAGCCGATTCATCGTTCAAAAACAAATTTACAATTACCGTTTTTAAAAGCGCCACAAAAACCTGTGTTAACAGGTGGCTTTATCGTTATTGGTTTACTAGCACTAATTCTGTGGCTGGATCAAGGCATTCAACAATTTGTGCTGTTTGGTTTAGGCCTATTACTTGGGTACTGCCTCTTACATGCAAGATTTGGATTCACTTCCGCCTTTAGACAACTTCTTAGTGTAGGCAACGGGACAGCTATTCAATCACATATGCTTATGTTAGCTGTGGCTAGTACGTTGTTTGCGCCAATACTCGCAAATGGTTTTGGTTTATTTGATACAAATCCAACAGGATATGTTTTTCCAGTGGGAACTAGTGTTGTAGTAGGATCTTTTCTATTTGGTATAGGCATGCAACTCGGTGGAGGATGTGCTTCTGGGACACTCTATACAGTTGGATGGGGAAAGTCTGAAATGCTGCTAACGTTATTTGGTTTCATTGTTGGATCTGTCATTGGTGCCTGGCACTTTGATTTCTGGGTAAATCAGATGCCATCCTTTGAGGCAATCTCGTTAGCAGAAGACACAGGCTTAGGATATTTTGGCGCTTGGATTGCCCAACTATTCTTATTTGCTATCATATTCATTGTTGTAAGAAGCATTGCAAAGAAACGAAAGCCCCCTAAGATGAAACCTTTGCCGACATCAACTGGATGGAAACGGATCTTCCGCGGCTCATGGCCGATTTGGACAGCTGCCATTGCGCTCGGTATCCTAAATGCATTAACACTTATCTCGCGTGGAAATCCTTGGGGTATTACGTCAGCTTTTGCTCTATGGGGATCTAAGATTGCGCTGTTTCTTGGCATAGATGTCACGAAATGGGGTTATTGGTCTGGAGGAAAAGCTGCTGCTCTTGAACAATCGATTCTTACAGATTCAACTAGCGTCATGAACTTCGGTGTCATTTTAGGTGCTTTTGTTGCAGCAGGTGCTGGGGGCGCATTCGTTATGAGAAGAGTTCCATTGAAATTAGCTGCTGCTTCTATTATCGGCGGTTTATTAATGGGCTACGGTGCTCGTCTTGCCTACGGCTGTAACATAGGGGCGTACTTTGGCGGGATTGCATCCTTTAGCCTTCATGGCTGGGTATGGATGATTGTAGCTCTTGCAGGTTCATATGTTGCGCTTTATTTAAGACCATTATTCGGTTTGAAAAACCCTAAAAAAGACGATCAATTTTGCTAACATAACTGGGCACTGGATAATAACCAGTGCCCTTCATAATGGTGAAAAATCATTTCGTATAATAAAAAGACCAGATCATTAATGATCTGGTCTAATAAGTATGGAAAACTAGATTTCCTCAAAATACTCTTTATAAAATCCGCCTACTTTTCCACTATTATCAACTACAAATAAAAACTCTTCTGTTTCATTCTTAACTTCATATGTTTTACCTTCTGTTAATACGCGATTGACCATATACTTCTTTGCATCTGTATGTACACATTTCACATTTTTAATAGTAGGTGCTTCTTTCCATGAATGATGAATCATCTTGTTTCACTCCCTTTCAACTTTCTTTTTATTTTACATGACAGAACCAATAAGATAAAGGAAGATCATCTATTCCTTTTTAAACAAGTTAATCGTGGAATCACCAACTGTCTTGATGTAAAAAGAACCTGAATCGGTGAGATTCAGGTTCTTTGTTAAATTACCCTTCTAGAAGTAGCTGTTCTGGATCTTCAAGAAGTTCTTTAATTTTAGCAAGGAAGCTAACCGCTTCTCCGCCATCAACAATACGGTGATCGTATGAGAGAGCGATGTACATCATCGGACGGTTTTCCATTCTTTCCTGATCAATTGCCATAGGACGCCATTGAATTTTGTGCATTCCTAGAATACCAACTTGAGGAGCGTTCAAAATCGGTGTCGAAAGCATTGATCCGAAAATCCCACCATTTGTAATAGTGAATGAACCACCCTGAAGTTCATCAAGCTTTAATTTATTATCACGCGCTTTTTTTGCAAGGTTACCAATTTCCTGTTCGATTCCAGCAAAAGATAGCTTATCTGCATCACGAACGACAGGAACGACAAGTCCTTCTTCTGCTCCAACCGCAATACCGATATCATAAAATTTCTTCAAGACAATATCAGTATCTTGAATTTCTGCATTTAGACGTGGATATTTTTTCAGTGCGCCAACAACGGCTTTCGTGAAAAATGACATAAATCCGAGCTTTACATCATTATCTTCTAGGAACTTGTCTTTGCGACGCTTACGAAGTTCCATAATCGCTGTCATGTCAACTTCATTAAACGTTGTTAACATAGCTGCCGTATGCTGTACTTCCACAAGACGCTTAGCAATCGTTTGACGACGACGTGACATCTTCACACGCTCTACTGGCTTGCCTTCATTTGCATCAGGAGATTTCTTTTCTTGTTTCGGAGTCTCCTGTTTCTTTTCTTGCTTAGGTGCTTCTTTCTGGTTCGCTTTATCTGCATGTGCCTTGACATCGTCTGGGCGAACACGTCCTAATGGATCGCGTGTTTCAACATTGTTTAAATCAACACCTAGTTCACGCGCAAGCTTACGCGCAGAAGGTGAAGCAACAGTGCGACCATTCTCGGATTTTTCTTCATTTGATTCAGTTGCATGTGCTTTAGATTCTTGCTCTGACTTCGCTTCCTCAGGTGTTTCTTTTTCTTCCTGTTTTGCTTCCGCTTTTTCAGTGGATTTCTCTTCTTTTGTTTCAGAAGCACTATTTTCTCCACTTCCGCTGCCAAGATAAGCAATAATTTCGCCTACTTCAACATTATCTCCTGGCTCTTTAAGAAGTTCTTCAATCACGCCATCATTTTCTGCACTCACTTCAATGTTTACTTTATCTGTTTCAAGCTCAACAAGGTTGTCACCTTTTTCAACTTTGTCGCCTACTTTGATTAACCATTGAGAAATGGTACCTTCTGTAATGGATTCTGCTAGTTCTGGTACTTTAACTTCAATCACGACGATTACCTCCTTGATGGGAAACAGTTTTGGATGGTTCTAATACTTCTTGAATAATTCTTTCCTGGTCTTTCTTATGCACGTTAGGTTCTCCGCCTGCAGGACTTGAACGATCAGGACGTCCTACATAGTTAACGGAAACTCCATCAGGTGCTGAATCGTGAATTCGAGATGAAATATAATTCCATGCTCCCATATTCTTTGGTTCTTCTTGTAACCAAATGATTTCTTTCACATTTGAATACCGTTCAAAAATCTTCTTCACTTCATCCTCTGGGAATGGATATAGTTGCTCCACTCTCAAAACATGTAGCCAGTCATACTTTTCATCAGATGACTCAATTTCAGCTGCAAGGTCAACAGCTACTTTACCAGTACATAAAACAATACGTTCGACTTTCGTCTTCTTCTCACCAAGACCCGCTTGTTCAACAACGCTTAGGAACTGACCTTGACTAAATTCAAAGCCAGGTGATGATGTACGTTGATTACGAAGTAGGCTCTTAGGTGTCATAATAACTAGCGGACGAACTTCTTGTTTCTCTAGTATCGCAGCTTGTCTTCGCAATATGTGGAAGTATTGTGCCGCACTAGTAAGGTTCGCAACTGTCCAGTTGTTTTCCGCAGCTAAAGTAAGGAAGCGTTCGACTCTACCACTTGAATGCTCAGGACCTTGACCTTCATAACCATGAGGAAGTAGAAGAACCATTCCTGATTTTTGTCCCCACTTAGCTCTTCCAGCAGAAACAAATTGGTCAAATATAACTTGAGCAGCATTAGCAAAGTCACCATATTGTGCTTCCCAAATAACGAGTGTTTCTGGAGCAAAAACATTATATCCATATTCGAACCCAACGACTGATGCTTCAGAAAGTGGACTATTATGAATCGCAAAGGAAGACTCTGCCTGCGGTATTTCGTGTAGCGGACAGAACGTCTCTCCAGTTTCTTTATCATGAAGAACGAGATGACGTTGCGCGAATGTACCACGCTGTGAGTCCTGACCTGTAATACGAATAGGAGTTCCATCACCAAGGATAGAAGCAAATGCTAGCGTTTCACCAAGGGCCCAATCCACTTTTCCGCCCTCTTCCAACATATCAAGTCTTCTTTTTAAAATTCGCTCAAGCTTTGGATATACATTAAAGCCATCAGGACGAATTAGAAGCTTCTCATTAATATCTTTCAATGTTTCAAGTGGAACAGATGTATCAATAGTTGGTATTCCTTTAACGATTTCTTTAGGCGGCTGCAGTTCTTTTACATCTGTATCAGCTTCGCCACCCTTAGCCACCTTATCGTATTGCTCTTGTAGCTGTGCAAGAATTTCCTCATCATATTTCTCGCCATCACCACTCTCGATGACTTTCTGCTCAGTAAGATACTTCGCATAGCTCGCTCGAACAGTAGGATGGTTTTTAATCTTTTCATATAAATGCGGCTGCGTTACAGCCGGATCATCCATTTCATTATGGCCAAATCGACGATAGCCGATGAGATCAATTAGAAAGTCTTTATTAAACTTCATGCGGTATTCGTATGCTAAGTGCATAGCAGCGAGACACGCCTCTGGATCATCCGCATTGACGTGAACAATTGGAATCTCGTATCCCTTAGCAAGATCACTTGCGTATTTTGTAGAGCGAGAATCTGTGCTCTCAGTCGTAAATCCAAGCTGGTTGTTAGCTATGATATGAATCGTTCCACCAGTATGATAGCCTTTCAGCTGACTTAAGTTAAGCGTCTCAGCAACCACTCCCTCACCTGGGAAGGCCGCATCGCCATGGATTAAGATAGCAAATGATTTACGGAAGTCCTGCTTTGGCTCACCTTTTTCTTCACGTGTTTCTTGAGCAGCTCGAGCATACCCTTCTACAACAGGATCGACGAATTCAAGATGACTCGGGTTGTTTGCTAGTGTTACCGTTGCTTTAGCAGTATCAGACTCTTCAAATTTCCGGTCTGCCCCCATGTGATATTTTACGTCACCTGTCCAACCGTAGTTAATTCCCATTGAACCTTCTGAAGGAACGAGTTCCTTATTTGGTGCATGGTGAAATTCAGAGAATATTTTCTCGTAAGGCTTGTTTAAAACATGTGTTAGAACGTTCAAACGACCTCGGTGCGCCATACCAATCATAACGTTCTTTGCACCATCACTTGTCCCGCACTTAATAACATCGTCAAGCATCGGCACCATGGCATCAACGCCTTCGATTGAAAAGCGCTTTTGACCAACAAATGTTTTATGAAGGAATTTCTCGAATCCTTCTACTTCCGTTAATCTGCGTAGGAGCTCCTTACGATCATCATTCGTAAGTGTACGACTTACAGAATCGTTTTCTACCATTTCATCTAGCCATTTACGCTCATCGTCTGAATGAACATGAGTGAACTCATAAGACATAGATTTTGTATAAAGATCTTGCAATTTTTGAATCGCTTGCAATCCATTGTTTACTTCATCAGGAGCATTTTCCCAAATCACTTGTGCAGGAATCGCTTTCAGGTCTTCATCAGAGAGACCGTATTTCTGTGGTGTCATGAAATCCTGATCAGATTTTTCATTAGAAAGCGGGTTAATCGCCGCAGCTAAATGGCCATATGTACGAATATTGTCGGCTAATTTAACAGCAGAAATAACCTTTTTGAGATTAGCTGGCTGACCTGAAGTTTCAACAACTTCTTGTGAAGAAGGTGGGGGTCCCCACTGGTCAAATTTTTGACGCATGTCTGGATCAACAGATTCAGGATCCTCTTGATATTTTTCATATAATTCAATGGCATAGCCAAGGTTTGGTCCATAAAATTCTTGCCATGGATGTTCCACTCTGGACTGTTTGGTATTCAAAGCATGCTACCTCCCTGCTGGGTTTAAACTCAATTAGTGCAATGGTCTTATTGCACACCACTTTAAGCATGGTTTCTTACTTGTTCTTTACACTCATTTCGCGATTTGAAACATTCAATTTAAAAAAACGCTTACATTGGTATTTTAGCATAATTTTAGACTGCCCACAAAACTTTCAAGCAAATTATCGAAAAAAATTTCAACGAACAATGATAAAAGTCGAAAAATTTTTCGAATATTAACACAGTGCAATACTAAATTACCACAAAGTGTTACCATAGTGAATAGCTAATATCGATTTTCTACCAATGAATATTTACAGCGGTTTATTTCTTTAGTGTGATACGAACGAAATGCGATCCATTTTATTTCATTCATCCTATAGGATTCGTTAAAAATTAGTTGTATGTGGAAAAGCGAAGTACTACTTACCTAAACGAATATCAGCTATAACTAAACAAAGCCGACCTTTATAGGTCGGCTTTGTTTATGTTGAATTAAGGTGTTAAGATTAGTTTTCCTTTCGTTTGACGCCCTTGAAGCATACGATGAACGTCAGCTGCTTCTTCTAAATTAAATACACCACCAATTGTTAATTTCAATTCACCACTTTGCATATAATGTAGCAATTCTTCGAGACTCTTCTGATAAAGGACTGGTTTGCGCATCATTTGTGGCAGGAAAAAACCAACCACTGATTGATTTTTCTCCATTAGAGAGGATGGATAGAAGCGGCTTTGTTCTCCGCTCGCCACGCCATAAATAACGAGTCGTCCAAATGGAGCAAGACACTTCAACGATTTTCTAAAAACGTCTCCGCCAGCCATTTCCAGAATAACGTCCACTCCATTACCATCTGTTGCATCTAAAACTTCTTGCTCCCATCCTTCTTTCGTATAATCCACAGTGAGATCTGCACCCATATCAGCAGCAAGGTTTCTTTTTTCTTCACTACTCGCTGTTCCAATAACCGTTTTAGCTCCCCATAGTCTTGCGAGTTGAACGGCTATCGTTCCTACGCCACCTGCAGCCGCATGAATTAAGACAGTCTCCCCATTTTCAAATCGTCCCATAGTTTTGAGTGTATGATAAGCACTCAAACCTTGTAGCGGTAACGCAACAGCATATTGAGGTTCAACACCTTCAGGAATGGCAATCAACCCTCTTTCATCAGCTAGCGTAAATTCTGCATAACCCGTCGCATTTTTCGTGCCTAGTAACGTCACAACAGATGATCCTGGTTTTACGGAAGTCACCTTCTCTCCAACAGCTTTCACTATACCTGCTACTTCGGAGCCTGGAACGTAAGGAAGCGGAGTTTCAACAACATATTGCCCTTCTCTTCTCGCAGTATCAGCGTAATTAACTCCAATAGCTTGAATTTCAATTAATACTTCATGACCTTTTGGTTCCGGAACATCCATGTCAATGAGTTGTAAAACTTCGGGTCCACCAAATTCCTTAAGTTGGATCGCTTTCATTGCAATTCCTCCTTTTTTTTACTAACCAGTCAGTATGTAACACTTTCACTATAATATAAGATATTCAAATATTCAATCTTTTTTAATTGATACCACTTCCCCCGCAATAAAAAGTGCGCCGATGGCGCACTTTTATAAATGTAGTAGACCTTCAATTACGGTTTGAGCAAGTAAATCGACATCCTTTTCTTTGATCGTTAGTGGAGGAGCCATCGTTAAAACATTGTTATAACCTGCTACCGTGTCACCATTCTTCCCTATAATTACACCTTGTGATTTGCAATAGGCGATTACTTTATTTAGCTCACTGACTGCTAAGGGCTTCTTGGTGCTCTTGTCTTCGACGAGCTCGATGCCAACCAATAATCCTTTCCCTCGAACATCACCAACATTTGGGTGAGTGGCTAAGCGCTCTGTTAACTGCTTCTTTAGCTTATCACCTAAAGTAAGTGACCGATCAAAAAGCTGCTCCTGCTCCATTATTTCTAAATTCTTTAGGGCAAGTGCACATGAGGCTGGGTTGCCGCCGAATGTATTGATATGTCTGAAATGATCATAAGAATCTTTTCCCTTAAATGCTTCGTAGACCTCTTCTTTAACAGCTGTTGCGGATAATGGGAGGTAACCACTTGTTAAACCTTTTGCCATTGTCACTATATCTGGCTTCACATCATAATTCATAAACCCAAATGCTTTTCCTGTTCTTCCGAAGCCACAAATCACTTCATCACAAATTAACAGAGCGCCGTGCTTTTCACATATTTCTTTCACGGATTTCATGTACTCTTGTTGAGGCATAATAATACCTCCACCTGTGATGATCGGTTCCATAATCATAGCGGCGATTGTCTGGCTAAGTTCCCATGTCATTATATCATCAACGGCTTTGACCGAAGGTAGTTGTCCTTGATGATCTTGAATCTCTCTATACGTATCTGGTGGCTGTACATGTAAAAAACCCTGACCAAGTGGTTCATATTTGTATTTCCGTTGCGCCTGACCTGTTGCAGCTAATGAACCCATTGTATTACCATGATACGCTCTATAGCGGGAAACAATTTTATGTCTACTTCCTTCTCCCTTTTGCTCATGGTATTGCCTCGCAATTTTGAAAGCTGTTTCGTTTGCTTCAGACCCGCTATTAGAGAAAAAGATAACGTATCCTCCACCAAGCATCTCATTTAGCTTTTCTGCTAACTTAATAGCCGGGGCGTGTGTATGCGTTAACGGATAATAAGATAACTCTTTAAGCTGATCGAAAGCTGCCTGAGCCAGTTCCTCTCGACCGTACCCAACATTGACACACCAGAGTCCAGCCATAGCATCGAGAAATTGATTTCCTTCGTAATCAGTTAACCAAGCACCATTTGCTTTCTCAATCACCATAGTAGACTTTGGATCATATGGACGCATCGCATGCCAGACGTATTTCTCATCTTTTCCTGCAAGATTCTCGTGAGCAGTATGCATACTCTTCACTCCCCTCTAGTAGTCAAAGCGAGTTGTAATCATTTTTCTTTTTGTATAGAAATTTACACCGTCTTTTCCATTTGCATGAAGATCTCCATAGAAAGAATCCTTCCATCCTGAAAAAGGGAAAAATGCCATAGGTGCTGGAACACCAACATTTACGCCAAGCATGCCAGCATCCGCTTCTTCACGGAATTTCCTAATCGCTCCTGCATCCTTCGTATAAATTGTTGCGCCGTTTCCATACCGAGATTTGCGAAGAATACCAAGCGCTCCATCAATCCCATCAGCATGTAATAAACTAAGAACAGGTGCAAAAATCTCTTCTTTTGCAATCGTCATCTCTGGTGTCACTTCATCAAAGATAGTAGGTCCAATAAAATTCCCCTGCTCATGCTCTTTCATGTCACTGCGTCCATCACGAATTAACGCTGCTCCTTCTTCTAAACCTTTATCGATGTATCCAAGAACTTTTTCACGATGTGATGCTCGAATGACTGGCGTTAGCAACACCTCTTCATCTAATCCATTCCCCATCTTCAATTCATTTGCTTTGTCTTTTAAAGAAGAAATAAACGCTTCACCGTCTCCAACAATAACCACGGCACTACAAGCCATACAACGCTGACCTGCACTACCAAATGTCGAACTAATGACTTGTTGAACAGCCTTTTCGATATCTGCATCAGGCATCACAATATGATGATTTTTGGCACCAGATAGCGCCTGCACTCTTTTACCTCGTGATGCCGCTTGTTCATAGACATATTTAGCAACGGGCTGAGAGCCTACGAATGAGACTGCTTTTACTTCTTCATGTTCTATCAATCCATTTACAACGTCATGAGCACCGTGCACAATATTAAATACACCTTTTGGTAAACCAGCTTCTGTTAATAGTTCCGCCATACGGTTAGCAAGAATGGGCGTACGTTCAGAAGGCTTCAAAACAAACGTATTCCCACAGGCAATGGCAAGAGGAAACATCCAATGAGGTACCATCATTGGAAAGTTAAATGGAGTAATTCCCCCAACAACACCCACAGGATAGCGGAACATCTCTGAATCTATACTTTCAGCGATCGTAGACAGATTGTCTCCCATCATTAAAGAAGGTGCTCCAGTTGCAAACTCCACACATTCAATACCACGAAGCACTTCTCCATATGCTTCTTTATAACTCTTTCCATTTTCTTTAACAACCAGCTCAGCTAGTTCCTCGTGGTTTTTCACTAGAAGGGAATGATACTTAAACAATACTCGTGCCCTTTTTGGAACAGGAACTTTGCTCCATGTTTCAAATGCAGTGGTCGCAGCATGAACAGCAAGATCAACATCTTCTTTTGACGATAGTGGCACATATGCGAGGTTCTCTTCTGTTGCAGGATTTGGGACGTCAAGCGTATCTTTACTTTTGGCGTTTACCCATTCCCCATTAACAAAGTTTTTTAATACGGCCGTTTCCTTCTTTACAACTGTCATTACATGCCCTCCTTTGATTCGTTCATATCTTTATTGTAGGGGATGTAATGGCACTCATACATTAGACAAAACGTAACATGGATGAGGAGCCTATTGTACACGTTGCACATTTTAGCCATTTTGTTTCAAATAATCGTATGCATGTAACGAGAATTCAATAGCTTGCCGCTTAGGAGAGCACATAAAATCACTCCCAAGTAACTCTTCTAATTTTTCTAATCGATGATAAAGGGTCTGTCGTACAACGTAAAGCTGTTCAGCTGTTTCCTTTTTTGATCCATTGCAACACATGTAGACTTTCAACGTATTTAGTAAGTTGCTGTTATTCTTCGAATCATATTGCATAACGGGGTCTAAATAATCAAACATAAATTCATTAAGTTCTCTCCCCTTAGCTAGTTGGAAGATCATACGGTAAATATGGAAGTCATTGTAGTAGGTCACTATAGAAGATTGTGAGAATAGTTTCTCATTCATAACAAGTGTCTCAAGAGATGAATCATAGCTTTTATGCATGTCTTTTAAGAGGCGGACATGTTTACCTACTCCTATTTTCTCCACTTCTGGTACAGACTCTTTTTGTAAGATGTCGCTTTGAAGAAATCGTTCAAAGGCCTCTCGTAAACGGTGATCAACATCTGCTTCAGATCGACGATTTAGAATGATGATTATCAGTTTATTCCTTGATGTTAACGATAATACAAAGAAACCTTCCTGTTCAAAAACAGACCGCATGAGAAGCATAAAGTATGTCATCTGAGAAGAAGTGTAGGTATCATGATGTTTTTTGAATTTACACGTGCATACATGAAGACCTCGTGGAATAAGTGTTTCATCCACATCTACAAGATAGGATAAAACTCTTTCTTCAGAATGCTTTCCTTCAATCCAATCGTATAACCATTCAGTTTCAAGAGCTCGCTTCTTCTCTTCAATATATAATTCTCGTAAAAGATATTGAGCGATTGCCGTAGCACTTCGATCAAGTAGTAGCATATCGTAATCAGAAATCGAAGCATGTTGCGCAGGGACAAGTATAAGATTTGCAAAGTGATAATCCATTGCACGAACATGTTGGAGCACGAGGCCTTTACCCTCTGGTTGGATCGTAAGAAAATGCAAAAACGTATCCTTTTTTTCTTCCGTTGCTTCAGGTGCAAAAATAGGCTCAGCTTCTTTAGGGTTATAAATCACCTGCATACCTGTTTTTATGGAAAGTAGCGTTAAAATCTTTGTTAAACATCCTGGTACAAGAAGAAGGTTATTGAGTTCCTGTGAAAACTGCTCCAGATCTGAAATCATTTGATAGTGATGGGCAATTAAGAGGGAGTGAAGGTCCTGTGTGATATCAACGAATCGAACTTCTCTTGTAAATGCAATAATGGGGAAATGATACTGATCGGCAAGTTCGATTATTTCTGAAGGGATATGATCCATGTATGTACCTATTTCAATGCAAAGACCAGCAGCTTTACTTTGTATCAATTGCTGCACAATAGAGCGAAAAACACTTATGTTATCTTTCCAAACAAATCCTGTGGATAAAATCAATTCTTCACCGTGTAATAGCTGCTTTACACTGGTTACTTCCATAACGTGAACCCATTTAATTCTTCGATCTAATCCGTTTTTCCCAGCTAAGACAGTAGCATGATGAAAATGTTCTCTCTCTAACACTTCATGGACCGTTAAACTAGTCATTCGCAGCATCCTACCACTTCCTCTTCTGAAGATTATATGGTTAATCTAATCATGAAGTTTTGCTATTCAGGGGTTTTACGGCACATAATCTTTCAATCATCATTTATGATAGCGCTTACATCTTGTGAGAATAACTTTACTACATCGTGAAAATCATTTCTAGGTATTCTCTAAATAATGACATTATTAGTCATAATTATTTAAATTTTTTATATTACATTACGGTATATGAAATTTTGTGTATGATATCATTTGCATCAGTACACGAAAAGTAAAAAAACACTGGGCAACTACTGCCCAGTGTCTACTTCCCATTCGTATTCGTCTAACAACTCCATTAAATAATAATATTGCTTCTTACTCCGGAAGTCCGTCTCTTTCCAATTTGATCGAATCCAGAGCGTTAACTCTGCTGCTGAATTGAAAATCTCTCCGCTCGTATCCGCCTTTCTTATCATATAACGACCATTTTCTTCATCAATCGTTACTTCGCATGGATAAGCGCTATCCTTCGAATATAAAGTGTACTCCATGAGCTTCCTCCTCTCTAAGTAACGGATTGCATCTGTTTTAAAAGAAGAGCTGAGAAGTATTTTCTCCCATCAGCGGTTTGAATATGAAGAATTTCTTTTGAAATTTCATCAGATTTCATGTCTTTATGAATAAACTCTATAAATGCCCCACTTAAATTCTCGGTAATACCATTGATTCGATATCCACGGTCAATAAAATAGTCGATCTTCTCGCGTTCGATTAAATAATGCTGATGTTCTCTCATTTCATTAGCTCCTTTCGTCAAGTGCACTCCCCACTTCTTGAACAGCATGAGATTCACTGTCACTCATGATAGTCCAATCACGACCAACTGTTATCCCAAGGTATTTCTCATCACTTGGGTCTATCATTTCAGCTTGTTCATATTTCTTAAACCACCAGTATTTTGCTAAGACAAAGTAAGTTCCAGCACCTACAATAAAGCCTACAAGAAATGAATAGTTTGAGAGAAAATAAGCAGCTAATCCTCCGAGAACCCAGGCGATAAATCCAGCGGCGTTTACCCCATTCATATAACGATACTGACCGTTTTGCTCATACAAATCTGGAACGTTGACGCGACGCTTTCTTAGAAGATAATAGTCAGCAAAAAGAATTCCAACAATCGCAGATAAGATCCCACCAACTATGAGCAAGATCGGTATGAGAATATTAAATAAGCTCCACGGCTGAACAACTGATCCTATAATACCTGCTATAAATACACCTGCCCAGAACGGAACTTTAGGTCCACCTACATTGGAGAAAATTGTGGCAGCTGGTACTAGGTTGGCAGATACATTAGTTGACCATTGAGCAAGAACGATCATTAATAATAAAATGCCGAGAACTAAACCAGTGGCGGCTTCCTGCAGTGCAACGACTGGATCATAATTCGAAACAGCAATGTAGGATACACCACCAATAATAACCATAAAGGTTTGCGTGATCGGTAGCGCAATCATACTACCTACTAACGTTCCTTTATTACGCTTCACCCAATTCCGCTCGAATTTAGGAGCCTTGATGAATCTTGATATAGAAGGAATGTCCGCTGAAATGGTTGCCCAAAATCCCATATTACTAAAGATAACGACAAGAAAAGCAGTAACTGCCGCTCCACCTGTCACAGGGCTTTCAATCCACGCCCATACTTCTCGCCCCTGCGCAACTGCCTGATCGGATAATGAAGCATACATCCATACAGAGATGATAATGATCACTGGTGCAGCGAGATCTGCGAATCGTTCAACTGCTTTGATACCTAGTGCAGTGTTTACGAGCTGAAGCGTTGCGAAAATCAGAAAACACACAAACCAGTTATCAAATCCAAAAAGTACATTTAGAATTGCGTTCATTGCCGTTGCACCAAAATACGTATTGATTCCAAACCAGAATGAAGCAGCAAGTCCTCTCACAATGGAAGGAATGTGTGTACCGATCGTACCAAAAGGTGCCCTCATATAAACCGGAAAGGATAAACCATGTTCAATACCGATATCACCTATAACTGTAATAAACAAACCAATCCCAAGGGTTCCGATAATCGTTGCCGCTACAACCCACGTAAGTGATAGTGATTGAACACCGGCTCCACCAATTGCAAACGCGGCGAGAACAACAGCCATCCCAACCCACATCATTGCAAATCCGCCCGTCCCTATCTTTCTATCTTTATGGGCAATGGGCAAAAGATCCGGTGACTTTAAATAGCTTTCATCTTTTTTCATTCAGCTATCCCCTTTTTCGGTCTGTTACTGAATCATCATCGGCTTATCAGTGACGTTCTTTAGCTTGCCATATTTTGCTCGCTTCATATACTTCCCTGACCCCGGTGTACCTACAAACTGTTTGTTTTTAATCACGAATTCTCCTCTTACAAGAACTGTCTCTGGCTCACCTGTAATCTCCATTCCTTCAAAAGCATTGTAATCTACAGCCATATGATGTGTTTCAGCAGAGATTTTGCGTTTTGTTTCAGGATTAAATATAACTAAATCTGCATCTGCTCCAATTGAAACTGTCCCCTTCTTAGGAAATAATCCAAATAGCTTCGCTGATTTTGTTGAAGTAATATCAACAAACTGGTTTAATGAAATCCTCCCTTTGAGTACTCCTTCCGAGAAAAGAATGCTAAACCGATCTTCAATCATTGGACCGCCATTAGGGATTTTTGTAAAATCATCTCGACCGAGGTCTTTTTGGCCATTAAAATCAAACGAACACTGATCAGAACCAATCGTCTCAAGCTGTCCAGTTCGAAGAGCGGTCCAAAGAGCTTCCTGGTTCCACTTTTCACGAAGTGGCGGACTCCATACATACTTTGCACCTTCGAAATTGGGTTTCTCTAAGTAGGTTTGATCTAAAACAAGATATTGCGGACAAGTCTCGCCATGGATGTCATAGCCTTTCTTTCTTGCTTCAGCAATTTTATCAGCCGCTTCCTGACAGCTAACATGAACAACATATAGTTGAGAAGAAGCAAGACCAGTTAATTGGGCAGCACGACCTGTTGCTTCTCCTTCCACTTCTGGTGGTCTCGTTAATGCGTGATAAATAGGTTCAGTCTGGCCTTTCGATAGCGCTTCCTTCGTTAAATATTCAATCACATCACCATTTTCAGCATGAACCATGACCAATGCTCCGAGTTCTTTAGCTGCTAAAAGAGTTCGATAAAGGGTTTCATCATCTGATTGAAAAACGTTTTTGTAAGCCATGAAAACTTTGAAAGATGTGATCCCCTCCTGATTGATCACGTCAGGAAGCTGCTCTAAAACACTGTCGTTTATTTCGCTAATCATTAAATGAAAACTATAATCAATGACCGATTTATCCTTTGATTTGTCGTGCCATGTCTTAATCGCTGTTGATAGAGGCTTTCCTTTCTCAGTAAGGCAAAAATCGATGACAGATGTGGTGCCTCCAAAAGCTGCAGCAATCGTCCCTGTTTCAAAATCATCTTTTGAGACCGTACCACCAAAAGGCATTTCTAGATGTGTATGCGGATCGATTCCTCCAGGAAATACGTAGCGATCACTCGCATCAATGATTTCAGCTCCTTCTTCTTCGATGTTCTTACCAATGGAAGAAATAATGCCATCAGATATTAGAATATCTGCCTGGTACGTTTCACTGGCCGTTACAATGGTCCCATTCCGAATGATTTTTTTCATTTGAAATCCCCCTACTTATTTGGATATTTTGATATCTTTAAGCGAACCGATAAGAGATTGACGTTCGTTCCAGGTCATCTGTGGCAAATCATTTTGTACTTCAATCATATCGATTGCTCCATCAACTGGACAAACAATGGAACATAAATTGCAGCCTACGCAATCCTCTTCTCTTACTTGAAGAATCGCATGCCCATTTGGGTCATTTAGCATATCGATACATTGATGCGAGGTGTCCTCACATGCAATGTGGCATTTATTGCAATTGATGCAAACGTCATTGTTAATACGCGCCACCACTTTATGGTTAAGATCAAGATTACCCCAGTCAGAGAAGGTTGGAACAGATTTCCCAATGATGTCTTGGACCGAAAGAATGCCACGTTCGTCAAGGTAAGAGGACAATCCGTCGATAAGATCCTCCACAATTCGAAAGCCGTGATGCATGGCGGCTGTACAAATTTGTACATTGCTTGCCCCCATCAACATAAATTCAATTGCATTTTGCCAGTTAGATACACCGCCCATTCCAGAAATCGGCACGTTAATACGGCTGTTTCTCGCACATTCACTTACCATATTTAGCGCAATCGGCTTAACCGCTGGACCACAGTAGCCGCCATGCGCTCCTTTTCCGCCAACATGCGGAATCGGTAGCCATGTATCAATATCAACCCCAGCAAGACTATTAATTGTATTAATCATACTCACCGCATCAGCTCCGCCTCTAACAGCTGCCTCAGCCGTCGCTGTGATATCTGTAATATTAGGCGTTAACTTTACGATGACTGGAGTTTCTGCAGCTTCTTTTGCCCAAAAAGTTTGTTTCTCCACAAGCTCAGGGACCTGCCCTGAAGCAGAGCCCATTCCCCGTTCAGCCATTCCATGTGGACAGCCAAAATTAAGCTCAAGGCCATCAACGCCAGCTGCTTCCGTCTTTTTAACGATTTCATGCCATGCTTCCTGATTAGGCTCAACCATTAATGAAGCGACAACGGCGTGGTTAGGAAATTTTTTCTTCGTTTCATAGATTTCTTTCAAATTCACTTCAAGTGGCCGATCTGTAATTAGCTCGATATTATTAAAACCCGCTACTCTTTGGCCATTGAAATGAACGGCTGCGTATCTCGAAGAAACATTCAGGATCGGGTCTCCAAGCGTTTTCCAAACAGCTCCTCCCCATCCCGCTTCGAATGCACGTTGTACTTGGTACCCGGAATTGGTAGGCGGAGCGGATGCTAACCAAAATGGGTTCGGTGAAGTGATACCCGCAAGATTCGTTCTAAGATCTGCCATCGATATTCCCCTTTCTCCTCTTACGCTGAGTACGTTGCTTTTAAGCTTTCATGCATATGATAAGCAGCCGTTTTCCCCTGTTGAGCCGCTGAAACAACCATGGCTTCTCCCTGTCCTTTTCCGAAAATAACATCTCCACACGCATAGATTTTGGGATTCGATGTTTCCATCGTTTCTTGGTTAATTAAAATGACACCGTCTTTATGAGCAAGACCAAGCTCTTCTATAAATGGAAGATGCCGCTTTTGGCCAATCGCTTTCACCACAGCATCACATTCAATAAGGAATTCAGAACCAGGAATAGGTTCTGTCCTCCTTCGCCCATCTTCAGCCGCTTCTCCAAGCTTCATCTTGACGCATTTCATTCCTTCTACATCGCCAGTTTCATTTGTCATTATTTCAACCGGCTGTGTTAACCAGCGAAACTCAACGCCATCCTGCTTGGCAAATTCATATTCAAAGTCATAAGCAGTCATTTCTTGTTCAGATCGACGATAAAGTATTTTGACGTTTTCTGCACCGAGTCGAACAGAGCAGGTTGCCCCATCAATCGCTGTATTCCCTGCTCCTACCACAACAACTTTCTTTCCTTTTAAGTGAGTTGGAAATGGCGCATTCTTTGTCATTTTGACGAGTTCAATGGCATCGTAAACACCATCAGCTTCTTCCCCTGAAATTTGAAGATCTGGAACATTTGCCATGCCAATTGCTAAAATAACACGGTCATTTGTTGAAACTAACTCTTCAAATGGAAGATCAACGCCTATTTTCACACCCGTTTTAATGGTGACGCCTAACCTTTCAATTTGCTCCACTTCCCAGAGTGAAATGGCTTTTGGTAACCGAAAAGACACGATGCCATACGTATCAAGTCCACCTGCCTGTTTCTCGGCTTCATAGATTGTGACACTATAGCCAAGTAGCGCAAGTTCGCGAGCAGCTGATAGACCGGCTGGGCCGCCACCTACAATGGCAACCTTTTTCCCGTTTGGTTGTCCTTGTTTAAATAGCACTTGATCATTTTTAATTGCCCAATCTGTAGCGTAGCGCTGCAGATTACCAATTAAAATTGGTTTTGTCGAATGATTTAACACACATGCACCTTCACATAGTTCTTCCGTCGGACATACTCTCGCACAGCTCGCTCCTACTGGGTTTGCAGTCATAATTGTTTTTGCTGACCCTTTCATGTTTCCTGAAGCGATTTTTTTAATGAAAGTTGGTATATCTATGCCGGTTGGACACGCCTTGATGCAAGGAGCATCATAGCAATAAAGACATCTTTGAGATTCTTGAAACGCTTCCTGATTCGTGAGAGGTGGAACAACTTCAGTAAACCCTTTCTGCAGTTCCTTTTGGATCGCTGGATCGCTTGTATTCATATTCGTCCCCCCTGTTTAAATTACGCTTTACCGCTTGATAAACTAATAGATCCTTAAATGAAAAAGCAGGCGGCGAAGCCACACCTGCTTTCACTTCCATCAAGGCAATAGTGAAGTCATTTCCCCATATGTCTCAGGACGGCGATCGCGATAAAATTGCCACGTATCTCGAACTTCACGAATCATCTTTTTATTTACATCACCGATAATCACTTCATCTTCATCTCTTGAGCCCACCGCTACAAAATTGCCTCGTGGATCAACAAGATAAGATTGTCCATAGAATTCACCCATGTTCCAAGGTCCCTCTGTCCCAACTCGATTAATGGCTCCAAGATAGTAACCGTTCGCAACAGCATGAGCTGGCTGCTCTAGCTTCCATAAGTACTCAGAAAGTCCAGCTACCGTTGCAGAAGGATTAAAAACGATCTCTGCGCCGTTTAAACCAAGCAGTCTTGCTCCTTCTGGAAAATGACGATCATAACAAATATACACGCCTATCTTTGCGAAAGCCGTGTCGAATACCGGATAACCAAGATTACCAGGCTTAAAGTAGTATTTTTCCCAGAATCCGTGTCCGTTGTCTCCAACTGCTACATGTGGAATGTGTTGTTTCCGGTACTTACCAAGATAAGAACCATCAGCATCAATAACCGCAGCAGTATTATAATAGGTTGAGATGCCTTCTCGCTCATAAATAGGTAGAACAATGACAATACCAAGTTCTCGAGCAAGCGCCTGAAATCTCACTGTCGTTGGACCCTCGGGGATCTCTTCTGCAGCGTCATACCACTTTGTATTCTGCTCGGCACAAAAATACGGTCCATAGAAGATCTCCTGAAGACAAACAATTTGAGCTCCTTTTTCACTTGCTTCTCTTACAAGGTGAATATGTTTTTCAATGGCTTTTTCTTTGTGAAGGTCAACTGATTCACTACCATCCACATCATTTTTTGCCTGAATTAGGCCAATTTTCACTGAATCTGCCATATGTAAGCCCTCCTATTCGCAGTAGTTAACTGAATTTTCTTTCTAATAAAAGTGTAGAAGATTCATTTCCTCGATGCACTATACAAAATGTAAAATAAAATGTACAAAAAACTAGCATTCTGTCGCGAGTCTTTAAAAGAAGATGGATCAAAAAAACAGCCTAAGTGAAGTACGGCTCTCTCCGCACTTACTACTTAAGCTGTTTTTGTTAAAACCCATGGTTGTATTTATGGTCTACGATTACTAGACACTTCATGGGTGCTAGTTATCTTTTTGATCCTTAATATATTGTTGAACGACCTTATAAACATACTCCTGATTTGCTTCAGCAGTATTTGGGTTGTATTCTCCTCCATTTACTTTATTATTTGAAAGAATACGAATCCCTAGGAAAGGAACATCGAAGGCTTGAGCGATTTGTGCTCCTGCAGCACCTTCCATTTCTTCAACGGATGTACCATAATTTTCATGAAACCACTTGATACGATCAATTTCATTATTCCAAACATCCGCTGAACCAATTGTTCCTTCCACAACTTTTCCTTTTGTATATTCATCCTTCACGGCGTTCGCTGCAGCAAGTAAGTCCTTATCTCCATCAAAGTATCGGATGTTTTCTGCATCAGGATCTTCCCCTGCGCTACCTTCAGACGCCATTAGGTCCATTGGTTTCCATTCCGTTGGCTCAATGCCCTCATTCTTCGCGAGGTTAGTTGTTTTTAATGAACCCGTGTTTGTGGTTCTTTGCCCTAATACGATATCAAATACGTCCAATTCAGGATCATGTCCTCCTGATGTTCCTTGATTGATAATCGCGATCGGGTTATACTTCTCTATTGCTAGTGCAGTTGCAGCTGCCGTATTCTCCATTCCCTTACCTGTTTTCGTAACGATAACAGGATAATCATCCACAGTCCCTTTGTAAAAAACGAACGAACCTGAATTTTCTTCTGTTACATTCTCTAATTTTTGTGCGAACTCTTCTGCTTCTATTGGCATTGGTCCCTGTACAATGATTGGTCTTTCTGTTTTCTCTTGTTCAGCTGAAGATTCTGGTGCAGAGTTACAGGCTGACAAAACAACTAACAAAAGTAAAGTTATCATAGCTGATGTAGCGTATTTTTTAAAAAATGGTTTCCTCATCGATTTTCTCTCCCTAGTATGTAAGTTCGGACACTCTTCTTCATCAAATACGTGATTTGTGACTGACAATAGTAAACTTTTCTTCTGTCGTCATTCTCCCCCTCTAGATTGTGATTCTCGTATTTAAATCAAAAGAAATAGGCCAGGATTTTGTAGAAGATGTTCTACCGTCCAGACCTACGAAAGTTAAAATATGCGTCAAATAACCCTGCCAAAGTTATTAGTAAAACTAAATGTTAAGTCAGCTACATGCATACTTCAACTCGTAGTCCAGTACTTTAACGGGAACCGGGTAGAAACACTCAGACCATATTTCTGAGGATATACGAGTAAGAAATGATTAAGTTAGTACTTTAATACCATAACAGACATTATTAATCATCACAACAAAAACATGAACATTTATATTGATTATTTATATAATCGTTCGCTATTTGATGTTTCAAAGAGGTATCTCGTAAGATTACATGAAAAATAACGATAATTAGCAATAACCTATTGAAATGATAGACCTAAAGTTATAGAAACCTTTCTCTTTGTTTTTTTGATGGGATCATACAAGTTTCATTTTTCCCAAACCATTTGTAACGGCGCTTTGCAATGCCGTCATATATTTTGTCTCTTAGCCGTAATGGTAAAAGTCGAAGTACAAGAAAAAGACTAAAAAAGCCTCCTAGCTGCTTTACAATATAAAGAGCTGCATCTGATTTAACGAGTGCCTCTCCATTCTTAATAACAATCACACTATCCGGAACGTCTGTTAGTTCAGCGTCATGAAGGAGACGCTTAGCCGTATCCGATTGGAGAGAAGCAAAAGAAAAAACAGCTTTTTTATCATACTTAAACATAAACTTCACTAATCCATTGCATAAATTACAAACCCCATCAAAAAGAATAATGTTTGTTTTCGAGTCTCTGGTAGTAGCCACAGATCCATTCACCTCACTTCAAAACTATGCTCAACACTTCACATATCAAGTATATCATAACTACATAATCTACGAAGGAGAATATGCTATAATTTCCATGTTCAGTATTCTACATAGCAAGGATGTTGCACCATGTATCCAACTAAAACGATCAAGGAAAAGATCAAATTACTAGCCATCATTCTTTACCCCATTTTAATCACTCAAGTTGGTCTCTACTCAATGAATTTCGTTGATACGATTATGAGTGGACGAGCTGGAGCAAATGATCTTGCTGGAGTTGCCATTGGTTCAAGCCTCTGGGTTCCTGTATTTACAGGATTAAGTGGAATATTGCTTGCCATCACTCCGATTGTTTCGCATTATATCGGTGCAAAGCAGGAAGATCGGGTTTCATTTTCAGTACTTCAGGGCATTTACCTTTCCATTGCTCTTTCCGTTAGTATATTAGTTGTTGGTTATTTTATATTAGACCCTATTTTAAATACCATGGATCTTAATAACAAAGTTGCTCAAATTGCAAAAGATTACCTCATCGGACTTTCCTTCGGGATTATTCCACTGTTTATTTACTCCGTTCTAAGGAGTTTCTTTGATGCACTTGGAGAAACAAGGACGACGATGCTAGTCACGCTCACGTCTCTTCCAATCAACGTATTCTTCAATTATGTTTTGATTTTTGGAAAATGGGGATTCCCTCAATTAGGAGGTGTGGGTGCTGGATATGCATCAGCGATCACTTATTGGTTTATTCTTTTAATCGCCTTACTTGTTGTCATCAGAGTAAGACCATTCCGAGCGTATAGGATTTTCAAACGTTTTTATCCAATATCCTTTTCTACATGGAAAGAACAGCTAAAAATCGGTGTTCCGATAGGTTTTTCTATCTTTTTTGAAGTCAGTATTTTTGCGGCCGTTACACTTTTAATGAGCACGTATACAACCGAAACGATCGCTGCTCACCAGGCAGCCATTAATTTTGCTTCTCTTCTATATATGATCCCCCTTAGTATATCAATGGCGTTAACGATTGCTATGGGATTTGAGGTTGGGGCAAGAAGATTACAGGATGCAAAGCAATACAGCTATATGGGCATTGTCTTTGCTGTTCTAATGGCCTTACTATCAGCTCTTTGTTTATTTCTCTTCAATGACACTGTCGCGAGTTGGTATACAAGCAACATGGAAGTGTTTGATTTAATTAAAGTATTTCTTATTTACGCCATCTTCTTTCAGCTTTCCGATGCCGTTGCTGCTCCCATACAAGGAGCGCTCAGAGGATATAAAGATGTTAACGTAACGCTTGTTATGAGTCTCATTTCTTACTGGGTGATTGGACTTCCTTCAGGCTTTTTACTAGCGAAATACACAGCGTTCGGTCCATACGGCTACTGGGTTGGGCTTAGTGCGGGACTTTTCGTTGCTGCTATTACGCTCTTTGTACGTCTCCGTCACGTACAAAGAGTCGGAAGAATTATATAAACAAAAAGCGGCTCCCTTCCGGGAGCCGCTTTTTGTATTACTTGTACATTTCTTGTGCTTTTGCTTGTAATTCAGTGTTTTCAAGGTACTCATCATAAGTTGCTTCTTTATCAATGATCCCTTTAGGTGTTACTTCAATTACTCTGTTTGCGATCGTTTGAATGAACTGGTGGTCATGAGATGTAAAGATCATTGCACCTTTGAAATTCATAAGACCATTGTTGAGTGCAGTAATTGATTCAAGATCCAGGTGGTTTGTCGGATCATCAAGTACAAGAACATTCGCACCGCTGAGCATCATTTTTGAAAGCATGCAGCGAACTTTTTCGCCACCGGAAAGAACGCTTGCTTTCTTCAATACTTCTTCACCAGAGAAAAGCATTCTTCCAAGGAATCCGCGTAGGAAGCTCTCGCTTTGATCTTCTGGGGAATATTGACGAAGCCAGTTAACAAGGTTCGTATCCACACCCTCAAAGTATTCCGAGTTATCTTTAGGGAAATAAGCCTGAGAAGTCGTTACGCCCCACTTGAACGTACCGCTATCTGCTTCCATTTCACCCATCAAGATTTTAATTAGCGCCGTATTCGCAATTTCATTACGCCCTACGAGTGCCACTTTATCATCTTTATTTAGCATAAAGCTTACGTTATCAAGTACTTTTACACCATCAATCGTTTTTGTTAAACCTTCTACGTGAAGCACGTCGTTTCCGATTTCACGATTTGGTGTAAAGGCAACGTAAGGATATTTTCTTGAAGAAGGCTTAATATCATCAAGTGTAATCTTATCAAGAAGCTTCTTACGTGACGTAGCCTGTTTAGACTTCGACGCGTTCGCGCTAAAGCGCTGGATAAACGCTTGAAGTTCCTTTACTTTCTCTTCTTTTTTCTTGTTCGCATCTTCTTTCATCGTACGAGCAAGCTGGCTTGATTCATACCAGAAATCGTAGTTACCCACGTACACTTGAATTTTACCGTAATCAAGGTCAGCCATGTGCGTACATACTTTGTTTAGGAAGTGACGGTCATGGGACACAACAATAACGGTATTCTCAAAGTTAATAAGGAACTCTTCTAACCATTGAATTGCGCCAAGATCAAGGTTGTTCGTAGGCTCATCCAGTAGAAGAATATCAGGAGAACCAAAAAGAGCCTGTGCAAGAAGTACTTTCACTTTTTCAGAACCAGTAAGGTCTGCAAGCTTCTTATCATGAAGATCTTCAGAAATACCAAGTCCTTTAAGCAATACAGCTGCATCTGATTCAGCTTCCCACCCATTAAGGTCAGCAAATTCACCTTCAAGCTCTGCAGCTTTCATACCATCTTCATCAGAGAAATCCTCTTTCATGTAGATCGCATTCTTCTCCTGCATCACTTCATGAAGACGTGCATGTCCCATAATTACGGTGTTGAGAACCTCATACTCTTCGTATTCGAAATGGTTCTGTTTCAGGACGGCAAGTCGTTCACCCGGTCCCATGTGAACATCGCCAGTTTGTGGTTCGATTTCACCTGATAAAATCTTAAGAAACGTTGACTTACCAGCACCATTAGCACCGATTAGTCCATAACAGTTTCCTGGAGTAAATTTAATATTAACATCTTCAAAAAGCTTACGATCACCATATCGTAAGCCGACATCTGTAACTGTAATCATTTAGGTCGTATTCCTCCATCTATCGTAATATAGTGCAAATTATAACATGTTCTACACGGAATAGATATGAACCCAACAGATCTTATTCATCAAATGGATAGATCCAGAAGGATTCTTGTTTAATAAACGACATCATTTCAGAATTCGGATCCATTGAACCATCTTCAAGTCTTGCCACCATCGCCTCTGTTTGGGAGCGGTGAGCTTCGATGGTTTTGATCTTCGTTTCTAACACATCCGTTACATCAAAAACTTTATCAGGTTTACCAAGTACCACTTCACGGTCAGGAGTAATTGGTAAAGCATAAACCGTTGGACGTTTTTCCTTCGGGATTCGTTTTAACGTTTCTATGACAGCTGCAGAGCAAGCATCATGATCCGGGTGGATACCGTATTCTGGATAAAATGTAATAATTAATGATGGGTTTAATTCATCAACTAGCTCTCCAATTGTAGAGACAAGCAGTTCAGGGTCTTCAAACTCAAGCGTTTTGTCTCTAAACCCGAGCATGCGAAGATCTTTTACGCCCATAGCGTTGCAGGCATCTTGTAATTCTTTCTTTCGTACTTCTGGAAGTGTTTCTCTTGTCGCAAAAAATGGATTCCCCATATTGCGTCCCATTTCTCCGAGCGTTGCACATGCATAAGTGACGGGCACGCCTTCATTTACAAATTTCGTTATCAACCCTGCAGTTCCGAAAGCTTCATCATCCGGATGCGGGAAGACAACGAGGACTTGTTTCTCCATAATCGTTTCCTCCTTAGTCGAATGGTGTATAGCTTAATTGAACAGCTACTGCTAAACGTCCGCTTGAATCATGACCTGCCATTAATAAACGACCATCATCCAACTGATAATCCGTTAAGCCTTCAGCGTACATCCAACCGTCATTTAATTTAAACCCAACGCGGAATGGACCGCTACCTGCCATTTTGACATTGGTGAATTTGATTGAGCCATTTCTTATGTAAGCTCCAACCGCAAGCTTTTCTTTATCTTGAGCAGCATAGGCTCCACTCGTTGTTTCTAGGTGAAAATAAAGTTCTTTGTTCTCAAATGTTTCAAGGATTTCTTGTACTTTTTCTATTTGAATAGGCTTCATTCTTATGCCCCCTTCTTTCTTAGGCCTACTTGCTAGAACTAGTATAGCTCATCTATTCCGCCTGGTAAAATGATTGACGTTGGCATTAGAACGACTTTCATTAGACAGAGACTGTTTTTTTCCGTTATAGTTAACTTTTGAATAGACATGAATTCGAAACTCGGAGGTATGAAAGATGCAATTATATGAAACGTTTGATATTCCAGATAAAATACAAGACCGTATTGAAGCGAGACGCGAGGCAAACTCCAATCCAGAGCACTATCTCATCGGATCTGAAGGCTATACTGCACCAGATATGTCGATCGTAAAAGATGCCGTAACAGCTTTGATTCTAGGTAAAAATGTGCTTCTTAAAGGTCCGACAGGTGCTGGTAAGACAAAACTTGCTGAACTAATTAGCTACTTCTTTAACCAACCTATGTATTCAATTAACTGTTCCGTTGATTTAGATGCTGAAGCGCTTCTAGGCTACAAAACGCTAAGTTATGACGAACAAAACAATGCGCATATTACATTCATTCCTGGACCAGTAGAAAACGCGATGAAAAACGGCGAACTTCTCTATATTGATGAAATTAATACAGCGAAAGCAGAAACACTTCCTATTCTAAATGGTGTTCTTGACTATCGACGCATGGTGCTCAACCCTTTCACTGGAGAAACGGTTCGTGCAAAAGAGAACTTTGGTGTTATTGCTGCGATTAATGAGGGATATATTGGAACAGCACCGTTAAATGAGGCATTAAAAAATCGCTTTATCGTAATAGAAGTGCCTTACTTACAAGGGAAAGCTTTAAAAGAAATGTTAAGTGAACAATCGCTTCTAGACGACTCAGATCAGCTTGATCAGTTTGTGACACTATCTGCTGACCTTCAATCAAAAGTAAGAGATGGCCAGATTTCAGAGGAAGCCGCCTCTCCTCGTTCACTCCTAGATGCGTGTGACTTAACAACTTTTATGGAAGCGAGACGCGCGATTAAACGAGCGATTACAGATAAGCTTGAAGATGAGCGTGAAAAAGCTGCAGTGGAAAACATCGCAGAAACAATTTTCGGACGTTATCAGGAGAAAGCATAAATGAAGTTTCTAAACTTTGCTGAGAATCAGACTGATCCGTTTCTTCATCTAAGTTTATCTGATCTCGCGGAAACACTGAGTCACCTAGAAAGTGAAGTTCAGTTCGCTTTCCATTCTTACTACAGACCAGCTGAACAGTTGATTACGGTCAGTCATTATTGGAATGATATTTTTGATGGAACTCAATTTGATGGTATGAAAAGCGATATCTACCTTCGTGCACTTGGTAATGTTCATTATACGAATTTCAATGAAGTAGATCACTACCTCTCCTCTATCAAACAACAATCACATCCTCTTTTCCGTAAACAACTGTTTGCATTATTAGAGGATATAAGACTTGAGAAGATTTGTATGTCTATCCGACCAGGAATGAGCGCTGCTTTTGATACAAGACGAACATTATTTCAAAAGCGTTTCCGTGGTCGTCTTGAAGTTCATAATCGCCAGAATCAGCTGCTTGATGCTTTATTCTGCGCAATCTATCTACAAGCGATCGGTAAACCAGTTGCTCTCGGAAATGAACTAGCAGAATATAAGCCCTATCTGCGCCATTTAATTATTGAGATTTCTAAAGCAAGTTCAACAAAAGACGTTGCCACTCTCACAAATGCATTTTGTCAGGGGCTCAATGATGATCATTTCGATATGACAACAGAATATTTAACGATGTATGGAACCTCGGCCAACGCTTACGCTGATGTTGAAGATGAAGAAGCTCGTCAATTAAAAAGTGACGATACGATGGAAACGACTGATAAAGAAGATAAAGAAACGTATGATGAGGAAATGAATACATGGCATGAAGAGCAGGAGCAAGAAGGGTCCAACTTCCTTCAATTTGACTTAGAAGAAGGCGCTAAATCAGATCTGATCGGAGAAGGCGAGCGAAAAAAAGAATCCGGTGATCAAGCCTTTGTCAGTGTACAAGGTGCTTCTAAGCAGTCAGAAGGCAGTCAGTTTGATGAAGAGGCAATTCTTGAAAGCCGTGATACAAAAGCTGTCGCTTCTTCACAGGATCCTCTAGGTGAAGCGAATCGAAACGTAAAAGAAGTGATTCGCCATGCTGAAAAACCAACTTCTGAAGAACTTTCGAATTATCGAACTGCGAAGGCTGACATCCAATACGCTGAAAAATCACTTCGTGCTGCGATCCAAAAAACGATCGAGCAAAAACAAATTGCTCCTAGAAGTGATCTTCATTTTGGACGATTGAATCGCAAGCTACTAAGGCTATTAACAGACGAAAACCCTCGTCTCTTTTATAAAAAGAATGCGCCTAGTACAGAGCTTGATGTAACGTTCTCGTTACTCGTCGATTGCTCGGCATCGATGTACGACAAGATGGAAGAAACACGACTAGGTATTACGCTTTTCCATGAGACGCTAAAAGGACTAAATATTAAACACTCGATCACTGGATTCTATGAAGATGCATTCGATGCTGATGATCAGGAACAACCGAATACCCTGTTTCAAATTGTTGATTACAACCGATCGACTCAAGCTCATGAAGGGGCTAAAATTATGCAATTGGAACCTGAAGAAGACAATCGGGATGGGTATGCGATTCGAAAAGTTGCTCAAGAATTAGCTGAACGAAATGAAAAACATAAAATTTTACTTGTTTTTACAGACGGCGAGCCTTCCGCATACGATTACAGCGAAAATGGTATCATCGATACACATGAAGCTGTGATGCAAACAAGGAAAAAAGGCTTTGAAGTAATCGGTGTTTTCTTATCTAACGGGGAACCACAGGAAAAAGAAAAAAATACGATGCGAAATATCTACGGTACACAAAGCCTCGTGATTCCTTCTGCGAATGAGATTCCCGCTTATTTAACGCCTCTACTGAAGCGATTGTTGCTGCGATTTGTATAGAAAATATGAACGGTTATCACTTTGTCCCAAAATGATGATAACCGTTTTTTCTATAATAAATATGCCTGAAATCCCTTTTATTGATGGACCCCATTTCTATATCCTGTCTCGTCCAACTAATAAACGAATTCGCTAAACCGCTAAGTAATAATGGTGGAATTCGTCAGTAAAGTATATCAAAATAGAATTAAATACTACATAAATAGAAATAAAAGCAATTTATGCTGGTGCTAAGATTAACGGTTTGACAAATTGAATTTCTCTTCTATTTACTCGTTTAATAAAAAATTACATCGTAAAGGACATAGTACCTTAAGCGATTTAACTCGAATATCTTTGCATTTTCATACACTGAAGTACAGTAGCTAATATAGGATGACATTTCCCCACGAACGATCTGGTCATACGCTTTTTGGATTTTCTGTGTAATCTGACCGATTTTACCATTTCCTATCATTCTTCGATCTATCTCCACTACTGGTTTAATTCCAATAGCCGTTCCCGTAAGAAACACTTCATCTGCCTCGTATAACTCAACTCTCGTAATACTCTGTTCTCGCATTGATAATCCTAACTCTCTGTATACAATTTGAGCAACGGTATTTCGAGTGATTCCAGGAAGAATATCATCAGATACTGGAGGAGTCACAACTTCATTCCCTCGTACGATAAAGAGGTTATTAGTAGCTCCCTCACTAACATTCCCTTCTCTAGTTAAAAAAAGAGCCCCATCATAACCGTTTAACACCGCTTCATTAATTGCCAACCCTGAATTCAAGTAGCCAGCTGTTGATTTTGTTTGTGGAGGAATCATATTACTTCCTACTCTTGTCCAAGAGGAAACACATACATTTATAGAAGGTTTTGGCTCATACTCGGTAAGATCCAAATAGATTGCTAGATGATTTAATGGATCATTTAAATCTGGACGTAACGTATTAGCTCCTTTGAAACAAAGCGGCCGTATATAAACGTCTTGAGTCACTTGGTTGATTGATAGTAACTGTCTGGTAATCTCAGACAACTGAACTATAGAATAGGGAATGGGAATATACAAGCTTTTTCCAGAGCCGTGGAACCTTTTAAAATGATCATCTAATCGAAAAACAAAAAGCTGCTTTTGTTCTTTATTCCAAAAGGCGCGGATACCTTCTATGCAACCTAAACCATAGTTTAGCCCTTTATTTTTAATGCTCAGACTTAAGGAACGATCATCTACAAATCGATCTTTATCAAACATAAAAGCCACACCATTCACCCTCTTTAATGGCTAGATTGAACGTTGTTGATTTTTACCGAAAGCCGATATATTATCACTATTAACTAACATAGCTTTTTAAATAATATATGCCCGTAATGGCTAATCATTAGAGAATTTTCGATTAATGTTGCACCAGTAATGTACGACATGTTCTTACGAAGGGTCTATTTTTCTGTACTTAGCTAGATATTGTTGATTCTCGAATGAGTACAAAATCTATGTCGTTCATTTTTTTAGCATTGTACTTAAATGCCGATAGATTTCTACTAATTCCTCAAGCGTCATCCTAACTAATCCGCTAGTTGATGGTGCCACAAAATCTTGCACACCATCTATTTGATTAACGGGTTGAAATCCCCACTCAGCCTTTCTAACACCCGAGAATTTCTGGTAAACTCCTTTTCCTACAAAACAATTGACTTTGGGCTTGTACAACCTAATTTTCTCGCTAAGCTGCTCTCGTCCTTTTGTGTAATCATCAGACGTTAAGTCAGCCGCTCCTCGCGTAGGACGATCTACGATATTCGTGAGTCCATACCCATATTCTAAAAGCCTATGATCTTCCTCTGGTAAGAGCTTACGATCTGTAAGACCCGCTTCTTTTAATACGGAATAAAAACGATTTGTTGGGTTTGCATAATGATGCCCTTCATTCTCGGACTGAAGTCCAGGGTTAAAACCGATAAACAAAATTTTCAACTGGTGATCAAGATGGTCTGGTAACAAAGCGCCTCACTCCTTGCATTCAAGTATTCCATAATGAAATTTCGATGTTTTCCGAATTTGTTGTTGAAAACCTAACTGTTCAAACCGCGAGCTTTTCCAAGAATCTTTTAAAATGACTCTTATGCGAGCAACTCGTCTAGCTTCCTTCACCATATTTTCTGTGAGTGCATCATAAATCGCAACCCGTTTGATACCAGATACGCCGTCAGATGCTAAGATAGAATCTTCAAACATTGGGTCAAAATATACAACATCAACCGAGCTCTCCATTAAATGAGGTAATACGTCTTCATATTTATTACTTCGAACTGTTATTCGCCTCATTGCCTTATCTACGTAGTTATTATTACTTTCCCATTTTTTTAATCCTTCTTGCAGTAATAGTGCGTGCTCTGATCCCTCAATTGCTTGGACACTACCGAATTCGCCTACTACTAAACTCGCAACGATGCTGTCAGAACCAAGACCTGCTGTACAATCTAACAAGCTCATTCCTTCACTAAGCCCACTCGCTTTAATTAACGCATCATCACGTCCATTTAGAACCGCCCTGCAACGAAACATCGCCGAGTTTGGATGAAAGAAAATCGGTGTTTCAGCGCTTTCTTTATACAAATATAATCGATCAAAACCGACAACCACAACTATTTCCTCATAAAGGTTAATGATTTGTTGAATCGATCGTTTTTCTCTTGATATGTAAGTACCTTCATAATTATGACTCAGTTTTATAGCCTCTTTAATGAGTGCATCAGTCGGTCTTCCTGCAGTTGTAAAAATCATCCGATTATCTCCTTTAATTTCCTTCAAAGCTAGTATACCATGTCGTTTAAGAAGATTTCCGGAGAGAACAGCTCCACCTTAGAAACTATATTGAAATAAAAAATGAAGTGAAACTGTATTCGGTGGACACGTGCTATCAACTAACATAAAACACCATTGGCTCATTGTTATATAAACCATATAATTTTAACAAATACGATAAATGAAAATTTAAATTCTAAACAATTTATTATCTAGCTGTTATACTAATAACACTATTTAATAAGAGGTGGAACAATGCAAAAAATGTGGCATATGTATAAAAATTCTTCATTCATACTAAAAATGACGCTTGGCTTTATACTTGGTATTACAGCGGGAATTCTTTTTGGCTCAAGTATAGAATTCATTAAACCGCTTGGCACCATTCTAATCAACTTGCTTAACCTGATAGCCATTCCAGTTATTTTTCTAACAGTTGTGCTTGCAATCAATCAAATGAACCCAAAATACCTTGGGAAATTAGGTGGGAAACTGTTAGTATATTACGGATTAACAACAGCAGCCGCTGTTTTAATAGGGGTTACAATCGCTTTATGGATTAGCCCTGGGTCTGGTCTAACACTTCCGGATACGAAAGTTGAAAAGCCTGACACTCCTGGTTTTTCTGATGTTCTCTTAAATATCGTTCCGAATAACCTTTTTGAAACCTTTTCTTCAGGACAACTCATGGGTATACTCTTTCTTGCTGTAATCATTGGATTAACTATGGGGAAAATGCGCTATTCTGAGAAAAATGACATGCGCGAATCTGGCGAGAGACTTCATAAGCTATTCTCTGCTGCAAATGACTTATTCTTTTTGTTACTGCAAGGTATTTTGCTTTATGCACCGATTGGCATCTTCGCCATTAGTGCAACATCCTTCGGCAATCAAGGCTGGCAAACGTTCCAATCTTTACTTGCTTTCACAGGTGTTTTTTATTTAGGCGTTCTATTACTTTGGGCATTGATTTATACTTCTTTTCTAAAGTACGCGAAATTAAGTATTAAAAACTTCTTTTCTCAAACGAAAGATGCTTACTTAACAGCATTTTTTACATCAAGTAGTATCGCTTCGCTTCCAATCGCGATTGACTCTGCTAAAAAAGCCGGCATCTCAGAACGAATTGTGAACTTTTCTTTACCAATCGGGGCCGTCTTCAATTCAGATGGAGGGGCGTTAAGAATGGGTGTGTCGATCGTTTTTGCTGCAAACGTCACCGGGTTAAACTTCTCCGTTATGGATTATGTGACCATTGTTGCCATAGGTACACTTCTCTCCATAGGAACGGCAGGGATTCCCGCTGCCGGCCTAGTGACATTATCAGCAGTGTTAACCATGTTTAACCTTCCCTTAGAAATTGTTGCTTTAATCGCTGGAGTTGACGTCATGATTGGCATGGCTGGTACAGCTTCGAACGTACTTGGTGATATTATTGGGGCAGCTGTCATCGATCGTGATAAAAAGAAAACATCCAAATCAGTTGCTTAAATGAAAATGCGGCCCTGTTATCGGGATAACAGGGCCGCATTTCTCTAATTAAACGATTAAGCTCTATTAACAATGAATTTCCGCTATTCTTCTATCGTTCCAAAACAACTTTCCGATACTAAGTAAGCCAACGATGATGAGCTACTACGTAATCATTCCTAACTTTATTGATGAAAAATTCTAGATAAATCACATGAACATATAAAAAAACGAGCAACAAAATCATTTGATTTTGTTACTCGCTTCCACTTTTTTTATTGTATAACTAATTAATATCAACCAGCTGTTCTAATAGTTTTTCTTAAACCATTCTGCCGCTTTTTCTACTTCTGATCTCGTTAATTGATGACCTGCACTTTCCCAATGAACCGTTACCTCTGCCCCAGCATGAGAGAACATTTCCTGAAGTTCCTTTGTTTCTTGAGGGGCGCAAATGGGATCATTTTCACCAGCGCCTATAAAAATTCGTTTTTGCTTAAGGTTCGGTAGCTCCAGATGACGCAGTGGCACCATAGGATGATGTAGGACAGCGCCTTTAAGCGCCTTTGCATCGTGGAATAGAAGGCTAGCTGCGATGTTGGCGCCATTCGAGTAGCCTATTGCAATAACGTTGTTACGCTCAAAATCGTATTTTTCTGATGATTCATCGATGAAAGCATTTAATTCATGTGTTCTCTCTATTAAATCCGCTTCATCAAAAACGCCTTCCGCTAATCGCTTGAAAAAGCGCGCCATCCCGTTTTCTGATACATTCCCTCTCACACTCAGAATGGAATGCCCAGGAGCAATAAGCTCAGCTAAAGGAACCAAATCTTCTTCTGTTCCGCCAGTACCATGAAGTAGTAGCAGGGTGGGAAGCTCTTTCTTTCCTTGTTTAAAAAGATGCTTCATCATTTGTCACCATTTAGGACTCTTGCTTCCGCTGGTTCAAGATGATTTTCAATTTGAGATCGCTTCTCTTCTAGCCATGGTGGTAGAAGAAGCTTTTTCCCCATTTCATCAGGGTCTTCATCTTTTGCAAACCCTGGAGGATCCGTCGCTATTTCAAACAGTATTCCACCTTCTTCTCTGAAGTAGATGGCATTGAAATACTGTCGATCCACGACCGGAGTTGGAGTATACCCATTTTCTTCGAGTAAGTTTCTCCATTCTTCATGATCATTGAAGTCATTAGCCCGAAAAGCAATATGATGGACAGTACCTGAGCCCATGCTTCCAGACTCTAGCGGTGTTTTCTTCACGTCGACCGTGTTGCCTATCGAATCACTGGATTTAAATCGAACAAAATCTTCTTCTTCAGCTACACGAATAAAGCCAAGAACTTCTTCTAACACATTCATAGTTGCTTCCGGCTTGCCGGTCAATAATGTAGCACCAGCGAATCCTTTGATTGCATGTTTTGTGCTAACACCGCCAAAACTCCACGTGTTTCGCTCCCCTTCTTCTCTTTCAACGAGTTCAAGGTGTAGTCCATGCGGATCATCAAAAGCGAGAACCTTTTCACCAAACCGAGTCATCTCACCGTTTTCTACGTTTAATTTATCAAGACGCTTTTTCCAGAACGTTAAACTGCCTTCAGGCACAACGAAGCTGGTTACGCCAACTTGACCAGAGCCAATCTTTCCATCATGTGCTTTCGACCATGGGAAAAAGGTCATGATTGTACCAGGTGCCCCTTCTTCATTTCCGAAATAAAGGTGGTATGTTCCTGGATCATCGAAGTTCACTGTTTTTTTAACGAGACGAAGGCCAAGAACCCCACTATAAAAATCAATATTTTCCTGAGGATTTCCTACAATTGCAGTAATATGATGTATTCCTGTTGTATGCTTCATAAATGACAAGTCTCCTTTTCAATATTACATCCACTTTAGAAGGTTCCCGTATAGTACGGTTTTTAATCGTCTAATTTGTTCTTTTAGACGCCTTTATCTCGAAATCGAGATATTTGATTTAAGTGTATATAATTTGTATTCTTATGTCAAATCTTTTCCTCTTATGCGTATAGGACAACCCCTGCTGGTGACATTCTATATGTAAAGGAGTGATGTGATGCTAAGCGTATTTGAGGCCCTGTCGTTAATGGTCAGCTTTTCCGCTCTTGTGCTCGCCATCATCCACACGAAAGATCGTTCATCGTAACAAAGTGAAAAAGCACCCCTTCGGTGATGACCCCCGGAAGTTAGTTTTACTCTAACTTTCGGGGTCACTACCTTCATAGGAGTGCTTTTTTATTTCAATTAAGGCATGACAGTTTTATTCATAAGATAACGATCGGTCTCGCGTGCAACGCCGCGACCTTCATTTATTGCCCATACAATGAGACTCTGTCCTCTGCGAACATCACCTGCTGCAAAAACACCATCAACGTTTGTGCGATAGTCTTCGAATTCAGCCTTCGCTCGTTTCCGATTGTCCTGTTCTACTTCAAAATGTTCGAGAACCCCTTCTTCAGGTCCAGTAAATCCAATAGCAATGAAGACAAGTTCAACTGGCCAAACTTGCTCTGTACCAGGGAGTTCCTTCATGAACACATTGCCCATCTTATCAACATGCTTTTCGATTGTAACCGTATGAAGTTCCTTCACATTGCCATCTTCGTCACCAACAAATTTTTTCGTCATGATGGAATATTGACGAGGGTCTTCCCCGTGCTCTGCTTGCGCTTCTTCATAAGCATAGTCAAGAGTAAAAACCTTAGGGAATTCTGGCCAAGGATTATCGATCATACGGTCGGCAGTTAGCTGCGGGTGTTTACCAAATTGGTGTACACTTTTGCAACCGTGTCTGAGCGCAGTTGCCACACAGTCCGCTCCAGTATCTCCACCACCGATGACAATAACATTTTTACCTTCTGCAGAAACATACTTGTTATCTTGAAGCTTAGAATCAAGCAAACTCTTCGTATTCTGTCTTAAATAATCCATGGCATAATGAATGCCACCTAGCTTACGACCTTCAATCGGAAGATCACGGTGCTTTTGAGCACCTGTACAAAGAATTACAGCATCATGCTGATCACGAAGCTCATCTTGAGTGACATCTTTACCAATTTCGGTATTCGTAATAAAGGTTACTCCCTCATCTTCAAGAAGCTTCACACGTCGCTCAACTAATTCTTTATCAAGCTTCATATTCGGAATACCGTACATTAGTAAACCACCAATACGATCGTCACGCTCAAATACTGTGACAGTATGACCAGCTTTATTTAGCTGATCAGCCGCTGCTAAACCAGCAGGGCCTGATCCTACAATGGCAATCTTCTTACCTGTACGATTTTTGGGAGGCTGGGGTGTCATCCAACCTTCTGCAAACCCGCGATCAATAATTTCCTTCTCGATGCTTTTTATTGCAACAGCATCATCAGGAATAGCTGCTACGCAGGCTCCCTCACACGGTGCCGGGCAAACTCTACCGGTGAATTCCGGAAAGTTATTCGTTTTAAGAAGTCGATCTAGCGCGTCTTTCCATTTCCCTTGATATACAAGGTGATTCCATTCAGGAATCAAATTATAAAGTGGACAACCCGATGCACTTCCATTTAGTTCTATACCTGAGTGGCAGAAGGGCGTGCCACAATCCATGCAGCGTGCCCCTTGCGTTTTCAGAGTTTCTTCTGATTGAGGAAGCTGGTATTCTTCCCAATCTTTTAAACGTGTTGAATGATCTCTTTCACGTGCTTTTTCTCTAGGATAGTCTAAAAAACCTGTTGGTTTACCCAATCGAATACCTCCCCTTATACCGGTTCCAGGTCACTTTGACGTGGCTTTACTTGACCGTTCTTAGCCTGCTGGAACACTTCATATGCTGCGTCGTCATCTTCATAGCCTTTTTCTTTCAATTCTTCTAATGATTCTGTGATTCTCTTATATTCTTTCGGAATCACTTTAACGATTTTCCCGACAACCTCATTCCAGTTTTGAATGAAACGGATCGCTTTCGGACTATCAGTAAAGTAAGCATGCTGCTGAATCAAATGCTTCACTTCAAGAATCTCGTCATAGTTACGTAGTGATTCAATGTGAACCATTTCAGCATTTACATTGCGCTTAAACGCCTCCTGATCATCTGAAAGAACATAAGCAATTCCACCTGACATACCTGCTGCAAAGTTCTTTCCGGTCTCACCAAGAATAACGACACGTCCACCTGTCATGTATTCACAACCGTTGTCTCCAATACCTTCAACAACCGCACTTGCACCACTATTTCTTACACAGAATCGCTCTCCTGCGAGACCGCTAATATAAGCTTCACCTGAAGTTGCTCCGTAGAAAGCAACGTTACCTACAATTGTATTTTCATCACGAGCAAACTCAGCCTTAGCGGACGGGTGAATGATCAGTTTCCCACCTGATAACCCTTTACCTACATAATCATTAGCATCGCCTTCTAGTTCCATTGTGACGCCATTAGGTACGAAAGCTCCAAAACTTTGACCTGCTGAACCTGTGAAGTGTAAGCGAATCATATCTTCTGGAAGTCCTTCTGCGCCATAGCGCTTCGTAATTTCATGTCCTAGAAGAGCACCTGCAACGCGGTTTGTATTACGAATAACATAAGATCCCTCAAACGGCTTCTTTTCTTCGAGCGCACCGAGTGCTGCAGGAATAATTGAGGTATTGTCAAGTGCTGCTTCTAACTTGTGATCCTGATCACGCTGTTTGAAGCGGCCAACCTCTTCTGACACATGCGGCTGATAGAGAAGCGGTTTTAGATCAAGGTATCTTGCTTTCCAGTGATCTTTCGTGCGACGACTTACTTTCAGTACATCCGTACGTCCAATCATCTCCTCGATCGTTCTAAAGCCTAGCTCAGCCATGATTTCACGAACTTCTTGTGCAATAAACTGCATGTAGTTCACGACGTGATCCGGATTCCCCATAAATTTCTTACGTAGTTCAGGATTTTGAGTAGCTACACCAACCGGGCATGTATCAAGATGGCACGCTCTCATAAGAATACAACCTAGAACGACTAACGGTGCTGTCGAGAATCCAAATTCTTCAGCGCCTAGAATAGCTGCCATCACGACGTCACGACCAGTCATCATTTTTCCATCAGCTTCTAGAACAACACGATCACGTAAATCATTTAATACGAGTGTTTGATGCGTCTCCGCTAAACCAAGTTCCCATGGAAGACCAGCGTGTTTGATACTCGTTCTTGGAGATGCTCCTGTTCCACCCTCATATCCGCTAATGAGAATAACATCTGCAAGCCCTTTAGCTACACCTGCAGCAATCGTACCAACCCCTGCTTTTGAAACTAGCTTTACGTTGATTCGTGCAGATGGATTTGCATTCTTTAAATCATGAATTAGCTGGGCAAGATCCTCAATCGAATATATATCATGGTGTGGTGGTGGTGAAATTAGTCCAACACCTGGAGTCGAGCCACGAACTTCAGCAATCCAAGGGTATACTTTCTTCCCTGGTAGCTGACCACCTTCACCAGGCTTCGCACCTTGAGCCATTTTAATTTGAATTTCATCTGCATTGCTTAAGTAGTAGCTTGATACACCAAATCGACCTGATGCTACCTGTTTAATAGAGCTTCGACGAAGATCACCATTTTCATCAGGAGTGAAACGAGAAGGGTCCTCTCCACCTTCACCGCTATTGCTACGTCCCCCTATACGGTTCATTGCAATCGCAAGAGCTTCGTGAGCTTCACCACTTAAGGCACCATAGCTCATTGCACCCGTTTTAAACCTACGAGTAATCGATTCAACACTTTCAACCTCATCAATCGAGATCGCATCTTTTGAACCAAAATCAATCGCCTGTCTTAAATAAGTGAGATTCTCTTCTAACGCCATGCCAGAGAATTTCTTATATAATTCATAGTTATTACTTCTAGCAGCGTGTTGGAGTGTATGAATGGTTTTCGGATTGAATGAATGGTGCTCTCCCCCATTTCTCCACTGCAGTTCACTACCTGTTTCAAGTGTAAGATCACTATATTCAGAATCATGATAAGCAAAGTGATGCCTCATTAACGTTTCTGTTGCAATAACATCGATTGGAATACCATCAATTTGCGAAGCTGTACCAGCAAAATAACGATCAATTACTTCGTTGCTAACTCCAATCGCCTCGAAAATTTGCGCTCCTCGATAGCTTTGTATTGTTGAAATGCCCATTTTGGACATCACTTTTACAATTCCAGTTGTCGCAGCATCAATATAATTATCAACGGCATCTTCGAAAGAAAAGCCCTCAATCGTCCCGTCGTTAATCATATGGTCAATCGAGTCATAAGCAGCATATGGATAAATGGCGTCTGCTCCATAACCAACTAACATAGCAAACTGATGAACGTCCCTAGCTTCACCTGTTTCTACGATCAAACTTACTTTCGTCCGCGTCTCGCGTTTAATCAAGTGATGATGAAGGCCACTTAGAGCAAGTAAAGAAGGAATCGCCGCTTTCTCATGATTCACTCCAAAATCAGAAAGAACAAGTATGCTTTTCCCGTTTTTAATTGCGCGATCAGCTTTACGGAATAACGCCAGAAGTGCATGCTCCATTTCCGTTTCACCACGTGCTGCATTAAACAATAAACTAAGTGTTTCAGGATGAAAGTCCTCTTCGTCTAATGCCTTAATCGCTTCAAATCGACTATCTGTTAAAATAGGTGTTTCAAGACGAATTCTTCTAGCGCTTCCTGGTTTTGTTTCAAGTAAATTTCCTTCAGGGCCAAGCAGCGTCATTGTTGAAGTAACGGATTCTTCTCGGATCGAATCAATTGGTGGATTCGTTACTTGAGCAAACAGCTGTTTAAAGTAGTTAAACAGTAACTGTGGACGCTCAGAAAGAACAGCTAATGGCACGTCATTTCCCATTGATCCGATTGGATCTTTTTTCTCAGTAACCATTGGCGCGATATTTTTTGTAAGTTCTTCATATGTGTATCCAAAAGCACGCTGTGTTTGGACGAGTTCTTTCTCATCTATCTGTCTTGTCTTCACTTTTTCTGGTGAAAGACTCATAAGGTTTTCATCAAGCCATTTACGGTAAGGTTTATCAGTCGCAATTTGCGCTTTAATCTCCTCATCGTCAACGAGGCGCTTTTCCTCTAGATCGAGTAGTAGCATTTTCCCAGGACTTAAGCGGCCTTTTTCTGTAATCTTCTCTTCTTCTATTTCAATAACGCCAACTTCAGAAGAAAGAATAAACGTGTCGTCGTTTGTGATAACGTATCGTGCAGGACGCAAACCATTACGATCAAGCATCGCTCCTATTTGACGACCGTTAGTAAACGCAATAGCTGTTGGACCATCCCATGGCTCCATCAATGTACTATGATACTCATAAAATGCTTTCTTTGGATCCAGCATCGTAGCATCACGGTCCCATGGCTCTGGAATCATCATCATTGCCGCATGTGGTAATGAACGGCCTGAGAGATTCAAGAATTCAAGACAGTTATCTAATGAAGAGGAGTCACTTCCATTTGGACGGACAATTGGAGCAATGTCTTTCATGTCATCTCCAAATACTTCCGATTGAAGAGCTCCTTCTCTTGCTCTCATCCAGTTCACATTTCCACGAAGAGTATTGATCTCCCCATTATGAATAAGATAACGGTTTGGATGGGCACGATCCCAGCTTGGGAAAGTATTTGTACTAAAGCGTGAGTGCACCATTGAAAATGCTGATTTAAAACTAGGATCTTTCAAATCAAGATAAAATTGATCCAGCTGTTCTGGTGTTAACATCCCTTTATAAACAATCGTATCTTTGGAGAAGCTCGCTGCATAATACTTTGTTTTTGATAACTGTGAATCTTGAGCAACTTGCTTCTCTGCTTTTTTACGAATAACGTATAATTTACGTTCAAATTCTTCAGCTGAAATATCGCTTTTCTTAATAAAGACCTGTCGAATGACAGGCTGAGCAATACATGCCGCTTCTCCAATTGTCGTTTCATCTACAGGAACCGTTCTCCAGCCAATAAACTCTTGACCTGCTTCCTTGATTGCTTTCTCAACAATTTGTTTTGCACGCTGTCTCAGCTGATTATCTACCGGAAGGAACATCATTCCTACTCCGTACTCACCTTTATCTGGTAGGTTGAACCCTGAATTCTTTTTGAAAAACTCGTGTGGAATCTGTAACATAATACCCGCACCGTCACCCGTGTCAGGATCGCTTCCCTGCCCTCCTCGGTGATCTAGCTGGCGTAACATATAGACTCCTTTTTCAATAATGTCGTGTGCAGGCACATTATTCATATTGGCGATCAGTCCGATGCCACAAGCGTCATGCTCATGAATTGGATCATATAATCCTTGTTTCTCTGGAAAATTACTTCTATCCATAATCCCACTCCTCGCTCTTATCCCAATTCATTATGGTTTCTCGCTTTAACGCCATAACGTCGAAATTGTTTAAATATTCTACACTTATTGTACATTGCTTTAACCAATGCTTCCAATATATAATTTAGATATAATTAATCTAATATTGATATGAATCAAAGGAGAGATTGTTTTAAATGGAACTCAGGCAATTGTATTATTTTATGGAAGTGGCGAAACGAGAGCATGTGACAGACGCAGCTAATTCCCTTCACGTCGCACAATCAGCTGTAAGTAGACAAATTGCCAACCTTGAATCTGAGCTTGGAGTGCAGTTATTTATTCGAGAAGGCCGGAATGTAAAGCTAACACAAGTAGGACATATATTTATGGATCATGCTGAAACGGCCATTTCAGAAATTGAACGCGCGAGACAAGCCGTATATGAATTTTTAAATCCTGATACAGGGACGATTCGAATTGGATTTCCAAACAGCCTTGCCGCTAAAACATTACCTACCGTTATTTCTGCATTTCGAAAGGAGCACCCTAGCGTTGGATTTCAATTAAGACAGGGATCTGTACAAGATCTTACCGATGCAGTAAGTAAAGGAGAGATAGATATTGCTTTCGTGTCCCCAGTGCCGAAAGATCGAACTGATGTTGATGGGCATATTTTCTTTACAGAAAAACTATTAGCCCTCCTCCCTATATCTCATCCCCTGGCCGACTATCCAATGCTACGGCTCGGACAATTAAAAAATGAACCATTTGTGCTGTTTCGCTCTGGTTATGCCCTGCATCATCTCGTTACTTCAGCCTGCCAGCAAGTTGGATTCAAACCACGTATTGCATTTGAAGGTGAAGATATCGATACGATCAAAGGACTAGTTGCAGCTGGACTTGGCGTAAGTCTACTACCTGAGATAACCCTTTCTGAGCAGCTCCCAGGTGAGACAGTCAAAATTGAGTTATCAGAGCCAAACGTCACGAGAACAGTCGGCGTCATTATCCCGCAAGGAAGAGAGCTAGCTCCTTCTGAAAGAAAGTTTTTTGAATTTCTTACCCATTTTTATGAAGTTCTTAACCGATTTGGACAATAAAAAACCATGTCGAGCAATACGCTCGACATGGTTTTTTTAAATCAATTAACTTTGTGAGGCTTTTGCCGGCATTTTTAGAAAGACGCCGAGAATAAGTCCAGTTAGAAATATAACCGAAGCAGCTAGATACATATGCTCATATCCTGATAGAATCATATCCCTTACTCCATCCGTTATTTTGCTACCGCTAAATGTACTTGAACCTGAAGTCGCAATGAATCCTGCAAGGATAACAGGACCAAGTGATGTTCCAACAGATCTAAATGTACTTACTAGAGAAAGCGCTGCGCCAGCTTCTCGATCAGGAGTTAACTCAAGGATAATGTAATTAAGCGGTGTGCCCATTGTAAATCCAATTCCAACACCAGACAGCACCATACCAAGCGAAAGGGTTAGCCATCCATCTGCTAGATAAGTAAAAACGAGTGAGCCAAGAAGACTTAATGAAAAGCCTAATAACACAACTTGTTTGGCGCCCCACTTATCAAGAAGAACACCTCCTATAGGTGCTGCGAATCCAGATGCAACGGCTAAAATTGTCATCACATAACCACCCTGGCCCCTTGATAATGACAAGATAATTTCAGAGAATGACGGTACGAAAATCATACTAATGATCCCAATACCGGTAATCGTTGAAATAAATAATGCGAGAACAATATTCCGATCAGTAAAGTAGCTTAATTTCAGTATAGGATCCGCGGCCGCTTTTTCGACCTTGATCAATGGGTAAATAAGCACAAGACTGATAAGTAACAATGGCCATACAAGCAATGATTGGATGGATTGAAGAAATTCACTCGTTTCAAGGTTGGTTAGACCTAGTAAAAGGGACACAATGAGAAATGATAGAACAAGCGCCCCGCCCCAATCAAGTGTAGGTTTCTTACTCTCTGTTCGGTCATCCGGAAGCTTTAACCCCATTATGATAATAACAACAGCAATTGGAAGGTTGATAAAGAAAATCCAGCGCCAGCTAAGCTGTGCAACGAAGAAACCTCCAACGTTCGGTCCCAGTATAGTCGCTACGCCAAACATCGCACCTACTAAACCCAGAGCCATACCTCGCTTTTCTTTCGGAAAACTACTTCCAATCACAGCATTCGCTATTGGAATGATTCCCCCTCCTCCGAGGGCTTGAATCGCTCTTCCAGCTAATAGAACAGGAAGTGATTGACTAAGTCCCGCAAGAAGGGAACCTAGTGCAAATAACGTAATCCCTGCAAGAAAAATACGCTTTCTTCCAAATAAGTCAGCAAGTTTTCCTACAATCGGCATGCTTACCGCATAAACAAGTGTATAGATCGTAACGACCCAAACTGTCCATTTCAAATCGATGCCAAGATCTTCTATAAGCGTTGTTAAGGCAGGAGAAACGATTCCTGAATCAAGCGCGCCTAGAAAAACCCCTAATAAAAATGTAATTAAAATAAACCGAAGTTTTTTATCCACGGCAAAACCATCCCCTTCATATTCATATGTGTATTATCACATATGAATATGAAGGACTTCAACTTTTAAATGGCCATAAAAAGCTTTTTACGAAGATGGCCATAACAGGTTTTTCAAGTCCTCATAATTAGTAACATATAGATCAGCGCCTGAAGAATCATTCTGAAATAAACAAGTTTTGATTCCCACTTCTTTAGCAGGGAGAATATCAAGTACTCTGTCACCAACGGCAAGATCAAGCTGATGCTTGTTATTCAAATGGTGATAGGATGCAGGATCAGGCTTACGTGGAAATCCATCATCTCCCGCAACAAGATCAGCGAAATAATGCTCCATATTAAAATACTTTAAAATCGTGATCACCTCTTCACGCGGTTTATGAGTCATGATGACATTTAATTCAGCTTTTTGAAGAATAGTTTTCAAACCAGGAAATGGTGGTTTATCTTCTGGTGACAAAGCATTATCCATTTCACGAAACGTTTTAATTTGTTCTTCAGTTAATTGAAACACTTCCGTCGCATGACGAAAAGACACTTTTAGCTCTTTTAAGATATCTTCTTCCTTTACATCTTTAGAGACTAATTCTTTCATCACTTTTGTAAAAGCAGGGTATGTATCAAATAATGTGCCATCAAAATCCCATAGAATCCTCACTTACTATTCACTCCTTATTAGTTATACAACAAGTTAGTTTAATCTCGCGGGTAAACGATCAATAAGAATCATTGTCATTTTTTATTATAAAGAAAAGCCGCTCGAATTTTGAGCGGCTTCCTACATTAAAATTGTGTTTTTTCTTCAAGAAAGCTTTTCAGTTCAGAAATCGGCATTCTCTTTTGTTCCATTGTGTCACGGTCACGAATCGTCACTTGTTGGTCTTCAACAGAATCAAAATCAAATGTAATGGCGTACGGTGTACCAACTTCATCATGACGACGGTAACGTTTACCAATTGAGCCAGCCTCATCATAATCAACCATAAAGTATTTCGAAAGTTCCGCATGAACAGCACGCGCTTCTTCAGAAAGCTTCTTAGATAGAGGGAATACAGCAGCTTTAAACGGAGCGATCGCTGGATGGAAGTGCATCACACTTCTAGTTGTGCCATCTTCAAGCTCCTGTTCTTCATATGCTTCAATCAAGAAAGCAAGAGTGACGCGGTCAGCACCAAGTGAAGGCTCAATGCAATAAGGTACATACTTCTCACCTGTTTGTTGATCGTGATAAGTGAAATCTTCATTGGAATGTTCCATATGCTGCTTTAAGTCGTAATCTGTTCGAGAAGCAACACCCCAAAGTTCGCCCCAGCCAAATGGGAACTTGTACTCGATATCAGTTGTTGCATTACTATAATGCGACAGTTCATCTTCTGCATGCTCACGCAGTCGGATGCTATCTTCTTTTACACCAAGATTTAGAAGCCAATTTTTGCAGTATTCTTTCCAATACTCATGCCACTCTAGTTCGTTACCTGGCTTACAGAAGAATTCAAGCTCCATTTGTTCAAATTCACGAGTACGGAATGTAAAGTTACCTGGTGTAATTTCATTCCGGAAGCTTTTTCCAACTTGTGCAATACCAAAAGGCACTTTCTTACGCATAGAGCGTTGAACATTTTTAAAGTTTACGAAGATTCCCTGCGCCGTTTCTGGGCGAAGGTAAATTTCACTCGTGCTCGATTTTGTTACACCTTGATGGGTTTTAAACATAAGATCAAATTGACGAATTTCTGTGAAATCTTCACTGCCACACTCCGGGCAAGTAATATGATTTTCTTTCATCAAACGCTCCATTTCTTCAAATGAAAGGCCGTCTGCAATCATGTCCTCTTCATCAGTAGAAAGAGCGTCCTCAATTAATTTATCTGCACGGTGACGTGTTTTACAGCTTTTGCAATCAATTAAAGGATCATTGAAATTACCTAAATGTCCTGAAGCTTCCCACGTTTTTGGATTCATTAGAATGGCGGCATCTAGACCACTGTTATAAGGTGATTCTTGAACAAACTTCTTCCACCATGCATCTTTAATATTTTTCTTAAGTTCTACACCAAGTGGTCCATAATCCCACGTATTTGCTAGTCCACCGTAAATATCAGAACCAGGGAAAATAAATCCTCTGTGCTTTGATACTGAAACGATCTGATCCATTGAAATTGTCATGTCATTCTCTCCTTTTTTCTCAATCAATATAAAAAGCTCCCAATCCATGGACAAAAAATGTCCAGGGACGAGAGCTTATGCACCCGCGGTTCCACCCTAGTTGATGCAAATAAGGCATCCACTTTGAGAAACGTAACTCCAGACTGCCGTTTCATCAGACCTCGTTCGGGCTTCCACCGTCCCCGAATCGCTAAAATCAAGGTTATTCTGACTACTATTTATCCTTCATAGTTAGTATGGTTTATGTATGCAATTGATATGACATATGATACAAAAAATATTGCCCTAAAGTCAAGGATTATTCATTTCACACCGTATTTGCTTTCATCAAAGCTTATCACAAAAAAACGACCTTATAGGTCGTCATGCATTTATGTATATTCATAGATGTCGGTTTTTGTGTTGTCTTAAGAATGCCTGTACCTCTTCTTTCTTCAATCCAAGTTCCCTGGCAGCCCTCATGAGAATAACCCATTCTTGATCAAGTACCTTCTTAGGCTTAGGTTTAGCCATGGTCATTCTTTTCTCCTCCTTCATGGGTTTTCCAGGAGGACCAGCCGTCATCGTTGGCGAACCAACATTAGACCTGTGTCTTTGCGTCCCACCCTTTAGGATGGTTTGCCCTTGTCTGGAGAATTCAGAAATGACACATTCCGACCATAAACTTACAAAACACACAACTTTTTAGTGAATCGATGCGATTATCGAGAAGTTTGACGTTATATGCTACTAATATACCAGTTATTCGATGAAAATTCAAAATATTTTTAAGTTTTCATTTCTACTTCTAACATCCTACGATTTCACTCATATCCTAACTGTATTCCCTGAATATATTTTTCGCAAAGGAAGAGTGATATGCATAGAAATCACATTAGTACCGCTTGGAGCGGTAAACATGTTGTACTACTTCGTTGTGAACCCATCTCTAGCACCGTAAAAACCATGTATAAAAGTATTCATGCCCCAACAGAACCATTACATCCACGTTGTAGTGAGACACTCTCTACTTACCTTAGCATTGGATATACAGTTGCATTTGTTCATTCATTAATCGACGGGTCCATTGAATATGTTCTAACAAAATAAGAGAAGGTTGCCTTCGCAACCTTCTCTTTTATTTAAAATTGACTTAAATATTCTTTCACCTGATCTGGATTTTTGGTATTCGCACTATGCAAGTGACCAATCTTTTTGCCGTCTTTATAGACAAGAAGGCTCGGGATACCCATGACATCATTTTCCTCTGTTATTTCAGGGAATTGTTCAATATCGATTTGAGCCCATTGTTTTTCATGATGAGCATTCATTATATCATCAATAAAAAAGTCAAGACGCTTGCAATCCGGGCACCAGTTTGCTTCATATTTAAGAATGGATACGTCATTATTGTTAATGAATGACTGATAAGAATCAGCTGTTTCAATCTTCTTCATGATTATCTCTCCTTCACCTATATCTTCATTAACAATTATATCGAAATAATCATTGAATGTCTGTAAGAAAGCTTACGTTATTTCACACTAAGATAGTGCAAACTGAAAAGCTGTTCTTGATCGGTCCATGTTTTCATTGGTGTGAAACCTGAATTCTCTGCTAACAGTTTAAGTTCTTTAAGACTATGTTCGAGTCGGATAATATTCTTCTAGCTGTGTGATTTCTTCAAATAGCTCTGATCCATATTGATCATAAAGAAATTTAGGCTCAAGCTCCTTATTGGGAGCTGTCAGCCCCTTTAAAACTTCTTGAAGTCGATCAGATTGTTCTGATAAGAAATCAACTAGCTGAATACTTTGCGAAGTTTTTATCATAGCTCATCATCTGCAAGACGAATGCCGGTAAATTGCCAGCGTTTATCTGGACCAAAGAAATTTCGATAAGTCGGACGAATATGAGATACGGAGGTAACACATGATCCGCCTCTTAGAATCATCTGACTGCTCATGAATTTTGCATTATACTCACCCAACGCCCCGTCAAGCGGTTTATTACCAGGGTAAGGCATATAAGGACTTTTCGTCCATTCCCACACATCTCCATAGGCTTTTTTTATTCTACCTTCATTTTCCTTGACCGATGCGACGGGATGATAGATGCCATCTTCAACAAAATTACCCGCAATCGGCTGATCGCGAACTGCAAGTTCCCATTCGGACTCAGAAGGAAGTCTTTTACCTACAAAGCTTGCATATGCTTCAGCTTCGTAGTAGCTAATATGTGTAACAGGTTCTTCTATATTTAGTGGAACTAACCCATGAAGCGTAAAGGTATACCACTCCCCATCCTTTTCAACCCAATGCAACGGTGCTTGCCAATTTTCTTTCTTTACTGTTGCCCAACCATCTGATAACCAGTAGGTCGCTTCTTTATAACCACCAGCTTTAATAAACGCAAGATATTCCCCGTTCGTTACTGTTCTAGTCGCTAACTTAAATGGCTCAAGCCAAGATTTATGTATTGGACGTTCATTATCAAAGGAAAAACCATCATCTTCATTTATACCCGTTTCAATCAGACCTCCCTCAAACGAGATCCACTCTAATGGTGTAGCTTTTTCTTTAGAATTAACCTCAAGTGAACGGTAGACGGGTTTCAATGGATTAATGGAAAAATTATATTTAATGTCTGTCATTAAAAGCTCTTGATGCTGTTGCTCGTGATTCAATCCGATTTCTACTAAATCAGCAACCTGGTGAAGTTTACTATCGTCAATTTCTTGAATAAGAGTAACCATTTCTTCATCAATATCAGATCGATAGCTTCTAACTTTATCTATACTTGGCCTGCTCAGCAAACCTCTTGCATGGCGAGGGAAATAACTTCCTACACTTTCATAGTACGAGTTAAATAAGTATTCGAATTCTTCGTGAAATGACTTGTAGTTTTCACAGTATTCTTTCAGAATAAACGTTTCAAAAAACCACGTTGTGTGTGCCATGTGCCATTTGGGAGGACTTACATCTGGAATCGATTGAATAGTGAAATCCTCCGTTTCAAGTGGTTCCACTAAGGTGTTCGTCATTGTGCGTGTTGCTTCATAAGCATGAAGCAATTGTTCTCGTAATTCGTTTAATTGAATGGATTGTTGTACCATAAGTTCCTCCCCAAAATCTTAATAATGTATGAACACCAAATTTTACCCTTGCTTCAAATAAATTAAACATTAAAAGACATTTTCCTGTTTCCAAGAAAACATTTAAAATATCTTATGCCCCTTTGTAGTTAGGAGAATGCCTTCTGAAGCCAACAATTGCTTTTCTCTCACTTTAGAAAAGTATTTGCAATTTCAAGAGTTTCTCTAGTTGATTATGTTTCAATATGACGGTTACATGCCTTTATCGCAAAAACTAAAAAAACATGTGAAAACACAACCCTTTTCAATACCTAATGCGACTGAATCTATCATTGCCGTATAAAGGATTGGAGGATGTGAATTTAACATAGCATCTTTAATAGGTGCTCTACATTATGCCTCTCATCCTCTCATTATTGCTTGGCTATTCAAGGTCTTCTAAAGAAAGAGCTTCTTTTCCACCTACAAGAAAGGGCACATTGAATTCCCCAGCGACCTTAATGAGTTCATCCTGTCGATCTGGCTGTTCCATTAAATTAACTTCTTCAAACGGGATGTTTTTCACCATAAGATGCTGTTTCATTTTATAGCAATCGATACAACTTGTAATCGTAAATAACGTAACCTGTTCCATGTTAGACTTCTAACCTCCTAACATAGTTGAGTATAAGTGATAAAATAGGTAAAATGATGTAAGCTAAATTACGGAGTACAACTACTTTGACATGAATGAAGGTGATGAAAATAGATAAATTAACAATGTTATCTCAGATCAATTTATTTGAAGAACTCGAAATGAATGATTTAATGCAAATTGATCGCGTAAGTGACATGCAACCTTTAAAAAAAGGAACAGTCATATTAGGACCCGAAAACCCGATGAAAGCCCTCTTCCTTTTAAAAAAAGGAACGGTACGTCTCTATCGCTCAAACGCTGCAGGAAAACAATTAACTGTTGACCTTCTAGGAGACGGTAACATATTCGGTGAAACATCTAGTTTCTCTCTCAATGATGATTCCGTATATGCGGAAGCCATGTCTGACGTATATGTCTGCGTCATCGGAAAAGATCAATTTGAAGAACTTATTTCCGAAAACCCCAAGCTCGCCATAAAATTCATTGAAATTCTTTCTTCTCGTTTAAAAGAAATCTATGAAATGAGTGAAAACCTGGCGCTCAGGAGTGTAAAATATCGAATCCTATCGCTTTTAATGAAACTCAGCGAAAAATTTGGTAAAAGAAAAAATGAATGGCAAACCATTGATATTAAGTTAACGCATTATGATATCGCTACGATGATCGGGTCCACAAGAGAAACAGTGAGCGCCACGATTAGCGAACTTAAAAAAGCTGGCTACATAAAAAAAACGCCGCTAACATTTGCGATCCATGCAGAACAGGCAATATCCTACATGGAAGAAAACGGCGAATAAGAAGCAGAGACATCAGATATCCTCTTCACAAGAAAAGACGCTAAGTTTCATTAGCGTCTTTTCTTGCCCCTCGATCTAATTTGCAGTTTTTCCATCTGAGTCTTTCTGGTTATCCTTTTTTCCTTCTAGTTTATCCCACTTAATCGGTCTATTGAGATTTAATTTTTTTTTCAAGTTCAATAAACAGTTGAAATGACCAACATACCATTTATCGAACTTCACCATATGAATGGTTTCCCAGTCTCTCATCTCCTTCGTACATCCATCACAATGTATTTCCATTGGAAGGCACTTCCTGTCTTAAGTAGTTTTCTTTATTTATATTCAAAGAACTGAAAATGTGATTGGTCATCTGTACGAAAAAAACGCATCCAATGGATGCGTTTCTCTTCTTTATTTTAGATTCTCTGGATTTAACACTTGAAGTGCTTCAGGGACAAACTTGCCATCTTTGCGAATTAACTCATCATCAAACCAGATTTGCCCGCCACCATATTCCGGGCGTTGGATTAAAACAAGATCCCAATGAACGGAAGAATCGTTGCCGTTTGGTGCTTCATCATAGGCTTGTCCTGGGGTGAAATGGAAAGATCCATCGATTTTCTCATCAAAGAGAATATCTTTCATTGGCTCACGAATGAAAGGATTGACGCCGATAGCGAATTCTCCGATATATCGTGCACCTTCGTCCGTGTCGAGAATTTGATTAAGTCTTTCTGTATCGTTTGCAACTGCATCAATCACTTTTCCGTTTTCAAAAGTAAGCTGGACGTTTTCAAACACAAAACCGTTATAAGGAGAAGGTGTATTATACGTAATAACGCCATTGACGCTATCTTTTACAGGTGCCGTAAATACTTCTCCATCAGGTATGTTAAGTTCACCCGCACATTTTACAGCTGGAATATCTTTAATAGAAAAACTTAAATTTGTATCCGGGGAAACGATTCGGACTTCGTCAGCTTTGTTCATACGCTCAACAAGGACATCCATTGCCTCACTCATTTTTGCGTAATCCATTGTACAAACATTGAAATAGAAATCTTCAAATGCTTCTGTACTCATACCTGATAGCTGTGCCATTGATTCATTAGGATATCTCATCACAACCCATTTCGTATGTTTCACACGTTGGTTGCTGTGAACTTTTGTTTTGTAAATCTGATTATAGAGAGCCATTTTCGCTTCAGGAACGTCAGAAAGTTCATTAATGTTCTCTGAACCCCGAATGCCAATATATGCATCCATTTTCTCCATTTGATTTAAGTCGATTTCAGCCCATTCTGTTATTTGTTCTTCTGTGGCATTCATCAATAGCTCCCGAAGAATTTGATTATCTCTTAAATTCACATGAGGAAAGCCCCCTGCTTTATGTACTTCTTTTACAATGCTCCGCACTAACGAATTATTCACATCAAAGGCTTCAATCAAGACATGTTCACCTTGTTGGATTTTTGTAGAATACTGCACAAGTTTCTCTGCAAACTCTATAATACGAGAATCAAACATATTCTCCCTCTTTTCATCAAATTAATATTCTTAACCCTTTCTATTATACGCTCTAGACCGGAGTTTCTTCAAACATTAGAAAACCGGGCATATGCCCGGTTTTCTTATTTGATATCTTGATCGTACTCCATATAGATTACGTGTGTCTTAAGATATTCATTAAGACCATGTTTACCATCTGCACCACCGATACCTGATTGTCCCATACCTGCATGGAACCCTTGAACCGCTTCAAAGTTCTCACGATTCACATAGGTTTCACCATACCGAAGGACGTTCGATGCTTTCATCACTTCGTGCATGTTATCACTAAAGATCGATGAAGATAGTCCATAATGAGTATCGTTAGCCATTTCTAGAACTTTGTCAAAATCGCTATATACAACAATCGGTAAGACTGGTCCGAAAATCTCTTCTTGGATAACGTTCATATCCTGGGATACATCAGTAAGAACAGTAGGTTCAAAGAAAAAGCCTTTGTCCCGATCTACACGCTTCCCACCTGTTTTCACAACAGCACCAGCTTTCACTGCATTATTCACCATTTCTTCGACAGAATCGATTTGCTGTTTGTTCGCAAGTGGACCAATGTCACATCCATCTTCGTTTAAAGAGTCCCCTACTTTTGTATTCTTAAAAGTATTAGTAATTTTCGAGATGAATTCTTCGGCTACATCTACATGCACATATACACGTTCTGCATTTGTACAAGCCTGACCATTGTTGGTTATACGAGATGTCGTAATCTTCTCAACGGCTAGGTCAACGTTCGCATGTTTTGTTACGATCGCTGGCGCTTTACCACCAAGCTCAAGGTTCACTTTTGTAATGTTTTTAGCAGCCGCTTCCATTACTTTTGAACCAGCTGGATAGCTTCCCGTTAAGCTAATCATTTGTACGTCTGGTGAAGAAGCAAGTGGCGTACCAATGTCTGAACCTTTACCAGTAACTAAGCTAAACACTCCTTTAGGTACGCCAATTTCATGGATAATACTTGCTAGCTCACATGCTGTATTTGGCGTATATTGACTTGGCTTAATAATAATCGGACAGCCTGTGACAAACGCTGGGGCTACCTTTCGAGCAAAGATAAACATTGGGAAGTTCCATGGCACGATACCGCCAACGATTCCGATCGGCTTTTTGAAAACAAGAATATTCTCATTCGGGCGATCACTTGGGAGTACTTCTCCTTCGTATCGTCTTGCCCAACCTGCCATATAGCGGAAGTAATCAATCGTTAGGTCTACTTCTGCCTTTGAAGCATCTACTGTTTTACCATTTTCTTCAGTCAACATGTTAATAAAAGCTTCTTTTTTCTCTTCTACTTTATCGGCAATCTTATATAAGTATTCAGCTCGTTCAATTGAAGGTTTCTTTTCCCAATCTCTCTGGGAAGCTTTAGCAGCTTCAATTGCACGCTGCACGTCATTCTCATCACTTTTCGGAATTCTTGAAATCACTTCTTCTGTTGCTGGATTGATCACTTCGAGCATTTCTTCTGAATGACTATTTGTAAATTCACCGTTAATGTATAGTTGATAGCTTTTCACTTGAAAGACCTCCTACATAGTGTTGGAGAACTGTTCCCAAGTTAGCTATATTCTTAAACATATGATCACACATTCAAACAGTTTCTTTCGCTAACTCCCTCTTTTCAAGCCAAGCTTCTAGTTCTTTATGATGCCTTTTCATCTCTTCATATCCTTGATTGTATAAAGTCGTGAGACGAAGCTGTGACTTTTCTATCCGTGCTACTTCAAGAGGTGTTGAAGGTTGAATGATAAAATAATTCTCCCGATTTGCTTCTATATGATCAAGTGTTTGATTGTAATGAATATATCGCTTTGTAATGGCTTGTGCGAGCGCAGGATTTTTCCGATAAAGACGTTGAATCATCCATGATAACTTTGATTTCTGCTTTCGATATCCTTCATTGCGGGTCAAAACGACTACATGACTTTTATTGCCATCGACTTCCGATTTTTGAACAGGGATCGGATCTGTAATACCGCCATCCAGGTGAAAACGATTATTAATTTGAACGGGCGGGGCCATGAATGGTAATGAGCTCGATGCTCTTAGAATCGAAAGAATCTGTTCACCATCATCTTTCTTATTAAAATAATAAGGTTTCCCGGTAGAGATATCTGTTGTGCCAATAACAAATTGCTCAGTAGCATTCTGAAATGCATCAAAATCGAACGGTACATGAGTAGAAGGAATTTCATTAAAGATTAAATCCATACCAAACAGCTGTTTTTTACGAAATAAATTCTTGTATGAAATGTATTCGGGATGATTCACATAATCAATAAGTACTTTGCGATTCCTTCCATTTTGCCTTGAGAGGTATGAAGCTGCATTACATGCACCAGCAGATACGCCAATCACATAAGGAAAATACAACTCGTGCTCCATCATATACTCTAAAACGCCTGCCGTATAAACGCCTCTCATCCCTCCGCCTTCTAGTACAAGACCTACTGAATTCATTTAAAAGTCCCCTTTTCAATCATCTATATTTAATTTTACTGGAGTTGGAAATGAACCTCAAGAAAGCAAGCTTAGTTTCTCGTCAAAAGTAAAAAGCTCCCTGCAATTGCAGGAAGCTTACTTTATTCTTCGCGTTCTTCATTCTGAATTGTTTTATGCCCTGTTGATGCTTCGTGAGGGAACTTTGTTTGATCTGCTGTTTTCGGTCGTTCACGTTCCATTCCTTTTTTCTTATGATCAAATGCCTTTCCTCGGCCCATCTTACCCCTCCTTTCACCTCTTCGTATTCTCCCACTTACGGAAAAAAAGTATCCGAAAAAAGTTTGAATGGGCATGTATAGAAGCAGATGAAAGTGGCCATGATAATTAGTGAAGAGGGAAGAACAAAAGTGCATAAGGAAAACGGAAGCTTTTAAGGAGATGGTCGCGTTGAACTACTCTGTTGGTAAAACAAGGCTCTAACAACTTTCATTAGAAAGAGGTGTCTCCAAAAGACAACTACCGTTCTACCCCATCGCTTGTTTAGCAAACGCTAATAACTTCCTTCTTCATGAGGGTCTTATCCTTTCGGATAGGGCCCTTTATGCATTCTCTTTCACATGCTGATGAGCTAAACTAATCTGAATCGCGATTTGCTCTGGTGACGTACCTCCATAGCTTTTTCTTGCGTTCATCACATTAGCAGGCTTAAGCACTTCAAAAACATCTTCTTCAAATAATGGCGTAAATGATTTAAATTCTTCCATCGTAAGATCAAGTAAATATTTCTTTCTTTCGATACCATAAAGAACAATCTTTCCTATGACTTCATGCGACTCACGGAACGTCATTCCTTTGTTAACAAGGTAATCCGCAATATCAGTTGCATTAGAATAATCTTCATTAACGGCTTGCTTCATGTTTTCTGTCTGTACAGTCATTGTTTCAATCATAGGCGCCAAAAGTTGAAGAGCGCCATCAAGCGTCTTAGCTGTATCAAACATGCCTTCCTTGTCTTCCTGCATGTCTTTGTTATAAGCAAGCGGTAGTCCTTTCAATACCGTTAACAAGCTAAACAAATTCCCATACACACGACCTGTTTTCGCACGAAGAAGTTCAGGAACATCCGGATTCTTTTTCTGGGGCATAATACTCGATCCCGTACAGAAAGAATCGTCTAGTTCGATAAATTGGAATTCCTGACTGCTCCAGATCACCATTTCTTCCGACAAACGGGACATGTGCATCATAAGCATGGAAGCATTTGAAAGAAACTCAACAATAAAATCACGATCACTAACAGCGTCCATGCTATTTGGATAAACGGCGTCAAAACCTAACAGTTCTGCCGTGCGATGGCGGTCAATCGGAAAGGTTGTTCCAGCTAGTGCGCCTGCACCAAGCGGTAACATACTCGTTCTCTTTAAGCTGTCTTGAAATCTTTCCTTATCACGTTCAAACATCCAGAAATACGCCAGCATATGATGGGCAAATGATACAGGTTGAGCACGCTGCAAATGTGTATAACCTGGTAAAACAGTTTCAACATGAGATTCAGCCTGGCTTAGAATCGCCTGCTGAACCTCTTCGATGTGTGAAATAAAATGGTTAACCTTTTTAATAAGGTACATATGCATATCCGTTGCAACCTGGTCATTACGGCTTCTACCGGTATGCAGCTTTCCTCCAACAGGTCCTATTTCATCAATGAGTGCTTTTTCAATGTTCATATGAATGTCTTCTTGAGATACATCGTATACAAACGTTCCATTCTGAATGTTCTCAAGAACAACAAGTAAGCCTCGCTTGATTTCTTCCATGTCAGAGGAACTAATTACACCACATTCACTAAGCATCTGAACATGGGCCAGACTGCCTTCGATATCTTCTTCTGCTAGTTCTTTATCATACTGGATCGAAGCTGTATATTCTTCTACAAGCTTATTCGTTTCTTTCGTAAAGCGTCCACCCCATAGCTTAGACACACTAACATCTCCTTATTGAGTTACTTTTTGCTTCTTATGAACTTCCGCATTCACTTTTGTAGGTAATCCCCATAGTTTAATGAATCCAACTGCAGCGTCATGATCAAAGAGATCACCTTTAAGATATGTTGCAAGTTGTTCGTTATAGAGAGAGTTCTCTGATTTACGTCCAACTACTGTGTTTGACCCTTTGTGTAATTTAAGACGAATCTTACCACTTACTACTTTCTGGGTTTCGTTAATGAACCCTTCAAGCGCCTGACGAAGTGGTGAATACCATAAACCATCATAGATCAGTTTTGAAAGCTGCTGATCAATCGTCGTTTTGAACTGTGATACTTCACGCGTATGAGTTAAAAATTCCAATTCTTTGTGAGCGTTAATTAAAATGAGTGCTCCTGGGTTTTCATATACTTCTCTGGATTTAATTCCAACGAGACGATTTTCAATATGATCAATACGTCCAATACCGTGGACGCCGCCAATTTCATTTAACTTCTCAATAAGATCAACTAGCCCCATCTTTTGGCCATTAAGTGCTGTTGGGCAGCCTTCTACAAAATCAATTTCAATGTATTCCGGCTCATCAGGTGTTAGGTGAATTGGTGCTGTCCAATCGAATGCGGCTTCTGGAGCCTCAGCCCACGGATCTTCAAGTACACCAGCTTCACATGCACGCCCCCAAATGTTGGCATCAATTGAAAATGGATTATCAAGTTTAACAGGAACCGGGATCCCTTTTTTTTGTGCGTAAGCAATCTGTTCATCACGCGTCATTCCCCATTCACGAACAGGAGCGATCACTTTCAAGTCCGGATTCAACGCTTGAATCGATACTTCAAAGCGAACCTGATCATTTCCTTTTCCTGTACATCCATGTGCCACTGCCGTAGCTCCTTCACGTTCAGCCGCTTCAACTAGAAGCTTTGAAATGAGGGGACGTGACAGTGCTGAGGATAGCGGGTATTTCCCTTCGTATAATGCATTTGCTTTTAATGCTGGTAAAAGATAGTTCTCAGCAAGAAGTTCTTTCGCTTCAATCATATAAGCTTTTGAGGCACCCACATTCAGTGCCTTTTCCTTGATCGTCTCTAGATCTTTCCCTTCACCTACATCAAGTCCAAGAGCAATAACCTCGTATCCATATTTTTCTTCTAACCATTTTATCGAAATGGAGGTATCAAGACCTCCGGAATAAGCAAGAATGATTTTCTCTTTTGCCATGTCATCCACTCCTTATCTTTGTATTAATATCTATGATAACGTATATTTATTCAAATTGCACGAAAAAAATTTAACTTTTTAATAAAAGTTTCAAAAGTGCTTTTTGAGCGTGGAGACGATTCTCTGCTTCCTGGTATACAACTGAATGAGAACCATCAATAATTTCCGCTGTAACCTCTTCTCCTCTATGCGCTGGAAGACAATGCATAAAGATGTAATTTTCATCAGCATTTATGCATAACTCCTCATTCACCTGAAAGGGTTCGAAAACGCCCTCACGTTCAGCTTGCTCGTCTTCTTGCCTCATACTCGCCCAAACATCGGTAATCAAAACATCCGCATCCTTAGCAGCTGCAAGGGGATCAGCGGTTACCTCAATGACCGAACCATTTGCTTTTGCTACTTCGTTCGCTTTCGCTACGATCCCTTCATCTGGTTCATAACCTGCTGGACAGGCGATCGTGAAATTCATGCCCACTTTCGCTGCCCCTTCAATAAGTGAATGAGCCACATTGTTCCCATCTCCAAAATAAGCTGCTTTCAATCCACTTAAATGACCTTTATGCTCGATAATCGTAAGTAAATCAGCAAGAATTTGTGCTGGATGATGTGTATCTGTTAAGCCGTTAATAACGGGAACTGAGGAAGCTTTGGCAAAACGTTCAATCGTCTCATGGCCAAACGTTCGAATCATTACTCCGTCAAGGTACCCTGCTAGCACATTAGCGGTGTCTTCAACCGTCTCGCCTCTTCCAAGCTGGATGTCTTTCGAACTAAGAAACAAAGCATGCCCACCAAGCTGAAGCATTGCTACTTCAAATGATACACGCGTTCTTGTTGATGACTTTTCGAAGATCATCCCAAGCACCTTTCCTTTTAATTCTTCATGAGGAATTCCTTCCTTTTGTAGCTTTTTCAATAGTTCAGCTTCTTGCAAAAGATAATGAATCTCCTCACTGCTAAGTTCAGCGATCGTTAGAAAATCTTTCCCTTTCATTCCTTCTGCGATTTCATTTTGCGTTTTTACCGACTGCATCATTCAATCATCCTTCCTGCCCGATTGGAGTTTCTTTCATTTGGTGCCAATGCTCTAGACTGTTGACTTCAAGTGTCTTGGATCCTTCTAAGACCAATAACTGAAGCGTGTCAAGATGCGTAAAACATGGAATTTTATATCGTGTAGCGAGTGCGCGCATTTGAAATCCAGAACGTTCTTTTTCTCTGCCGATTGTCGGAATCGATACAACTGCGCTTAGCTCTTCTTTCATTAGCGCCTCAATTTCATCTAAATCTTTTTTAATCACGATTGATTGGATACCTTTATCATTTAACAATTTGGCTGTTCCAGAGGTTGCGTAGATTGCGACACCTTTTTCTTTAAGCTTCATTAGTACATCACATGCAGCTTCTTTATGCTCTTCACTAATCGAACATAGTATGGAAGAAGGTAGCTTATTCGGATCCCACGTTGATACAACCGCTTTTCTTAAGGCTTCTTCCGATGTTTTTGCCATAGCAAGCACTTCTCCAGTCGATTTCATTTCTGGTCCAAGAACATGGTCTACGTTTTTTAACTTTCCATTTGAGAAGATCGGAAACTTCACCGTGTAATAAGGCTTTTCTTCTAATAAACCCGTTGCCTTTAATGAGTTACTTTGCAATTGAGCTTTAATCGCCCATTCAACCATTGGAATGTTCGTTACTTTACTGATAACGGGTACAGTTCTCGAAGATCTTGGATTAATTTCAAGAACATAAATGATGCCTTGATCGATGACAAATTGAATATTCATTAACCCTCGACATTCGAGCGCTTGAGATAGCTTTTCAGAATACATCGTAATCGTTTCTTTCTGCTCTTCTGTAATGGATACAGGTGGATAAATTGCTGTGCTATCTCCAGAATGAACGCCCGCTCGTTCAAGGTGCTCCATAATGCCAGGAATGGCGATTGATTCTCCATCGCAAATCACATCGACCTCACATTCAATTCCTTCCACAAAGCGGTCGAGAAGGAATGGCCACATTTTCTTTGAACTGCTCTCTAATTTTTGCGTATACCGTTTCAGTTCATCCATATGACGGAAGATAAACATGTTTTGTCCGCCTATCACATAGGAAGGTCTTACAATGATCGGGAATCCTAACTCTGCGGCAAGCTCCTCCATTTCATCTGGCTGATAAGCCATTTTCCCTTCAATATAAGGAATCGAAAGAGAATCCAACAATTGATAAAATTGATCTCGGTCCTCGACTTTATTAATGTTCTCAACAGGTGTACCTAGGATTGGAACTCCGCGCTCGTGCAACTCTTCCGCTAAATTAACAGCAGTTTGACCACCAAATTGTACAGCCACTCCTATAATATGTTCCTTCTCGATAACCGCAAGGACATCTTCAAGTGAGAGCGGCTCAAAGTAAAGACGATCTGCAACGCTATAATCTGTACTAACCGTTTCTGGGTTATTATTCATAACAATCGCACGATAGCCTAACTTCTTAACTGCCTGTGTCGCGTGAACGGAGCAATAGTCAAACTCCACACCTTGCCCGATTCGAATGGGCCCTGAACCAAGAACGAGGATGCCTGGCTCACTGATCTGCTCCATCTCATCGCTCCCTAAATACGTAGAGTAGAAATAAGGCGTGATGGCTTCAAACTCACCCGCACACGTATCAACTTGCTTCATTCCCCTCTGAATGCCAGCTTCTTTACTCATACTCATGATCGAATCGATCGTTTTTCCAGTTGCTTTCGAAATGTAGGCATCACTAACGTTTAATTGCTTAACATGAATCAGCAATTCTTCAGAAAGATCGGTTTGATTCATTATCTTTATTTCCGCTTCAACAATTCGCTTCACCTTATGAAGAAACCAGCTATCAATGGCTGTAAGTGATTTAATGTCCTCTACAGAATAACCTCTTCGAAAAGCTTCACTAATTAAAAAAAGTCTTTCATCTGTTGGCGTCATTAGCTGTTCATTTAAATACTCTTGACTTACCTCTTCATATAAGCCTGTTAATGATTGATGACCACTCTCAAGAGATCGAACAGCTTTGTTTAAAGCACCTTCAAAACTTCGATCAATTGCCATCACTTCTCCTGTTGCTTTCATCTGCGTTCCAAGTACGCGATCACCTTCAGGAAACTTATCAAATGGGAACCTTGGTATTTTGACAACTAAATAATCAAGGGCAGGTTCGAATGCTGCATACGTATTACCTGTAATTGGATTTGGAAGCTCATCTAATGTAAAGCCAATGGCACATTTTGCAGCCATACGTGCAATCGGATAGCCAGTAGCTTTAGAAGCTAATGCAGACGAACGACTTACCCGCGGATTCACCTCAATGATGTAATAATCGTTTGATTCAGGGTTTAATCCAATTTGAATATTACAACCACCAATAACGTCAATGGCACGAATCACTTTCAACGAAACGTTTCGTAGCATCTGGTATTGGTAATCATTCAGCGTCTGAGAAGGTGCAACAACAATCGAATCCCCTGTATGAATTCCAACAGGATCCATATTTTCCATGTTACAGACGATCATGCACGTATCGTTTTCGTCACGCATCACTTCATATTCGATTTCTTTCCAACCAAGCATGCTTTTTTCAATGAGTACCTGGTGAATAGGACTTAAGGAAAGGCCGCGATCAACAATTTCAAGCAAGGCGTTGTCATCAGCTGCAAATCCACCGCCTTCACCACCCATTGTATAGGCTGGGCGAACCATGATCGGATAGCCAATTTCTCGAGCGAATGTTAACGCCTCTTCCCTTGTCACGGCAATTTTCGACTCAGGTACTGGTTCGCCAATATCAAGCATGAGCTGTCTAAACTTCTCACGGTCTTCCCCATTTTGAATGGATTCAACAGAGGTGCCAAGAAGTTCCACATTCAATTTTTCTAGAATCCCTTTTTCATAAAGTTCTACGACAAGATTTAAACCTGTTTGACCACCAAGTGTGCCAATGATGCCATCAGGCTTTTCTTTTTTGAGGATTTCCTCTACATAAGGAAGCGTCATTGGTTCCATATAAACATGATCCGCGATCGATGAATCCGTCATAATGGTGGCTGGATTGCTATTTATTAAAACAACCTCAATCCCCTCTTCTTTTAGCGCCAGGCACGCCTGTGTACCTGCATAATCAAATTCCGCTGCCTGACCAATGACAATAGGGCCAGATCCTAAAATGACAACTTTTTTTAACTCTTTACGTAAAGGCATAGTGCTGGTCTCCTGTTCTTGTAATCTGGTTCATAAATGCGTCGAACAAAAATGCTGTATCTGAAGGTCCCGCGTGTGCTTCTGGATGGAATTGCACCGATTGAATGTTATAATGGTGATGTTTTAATCCTTCAACGGTTCCATCATTTAAATTAACAAAAGTAAGCGCAAGCCCTGTATCTTCTAAGGTCTCCTGTACGACTTCATAACCATGGTTTTGGGAGGTGATAAACACTTTCCCCGTCTCCAAATGCTTCACCGGGTGATTCGACCCACGATGTCCAAATGTTAGCTTTCGAGTGGACGCCCCGTGTGAAAGAGCGAGAAGCTGATGACCAAGACAAATCCCGAAAGTTGGATATTTTTCACTAATAAGCCGTATCGTCTCAAAAGTTGCAGATAATGCTTCAGGATCTCCAGGACCATTACTTAACACCACTCCGTCTGGTTGTAGGTCAACAACTTCCTCAAAAGTTGTATTAAATGGCATGATTGTTACAGCACAACCAAGAGATTGAAGAGACGTAAGAATTGATTTCTTATACCCGTAGTCCATCAGCACAATAAGTGGCCCTTCACCTGGATAATGTGTTTTTTCTTTTACTGATACATTTGGAACAAAAGATTTCTCTGATTTCCATTCAACGTTGTTATTAGGAAGTTCAGCCGTTATTTGTCCTTTCATTGTTCCATAATCCCGTAGCATTTTAACGAGGGCTCGTGTGTCTACACCTGTTAAAGAAGGAATTTCATTCTGTAATAGACCATTTGAGAAGGAACCTGTTGCTAAATAATGACTAGGTTCCTCACACTGCTCTCCTGTAACAACACCGTGAAGATGAAGGTGTTCACTTTCACTATCAAGTTTATTTATTCCATAGTTACCGATTTGTGGGTAACAGAAGACGATGATTTGCCCGGCGTAAGAAGGATCCGATACAATCTCTTGATAACCGGTCATGCTTGTATTGAAAACAACTTCACCAGAAGCTTCTAAAGCTCCTATTAGATCGCCTTCAAATACTGCTCCGTTTTCTAATACAAGATAGCCCTTTTTCATGCCTTATCCTCCCCTTCAGCTGACTTAAAAACGTCGGTTAGCTTCTCCAAAAATTGCTCTACTTCCTTCTTACTCACATTAAGAGGTGGAAGAATGCGAATGACGTTAGGTCCTGCACTTAAAACAAGAACGTCTTTTTCTCTAAGCTTACTAACAAGAGGCGCGGCATCCGCCACTTCAATTCCTAGAAGTAAACCTAGTCCCCTCACTTCATTAATGGAATTGTGCTGCTCCGACAAACTTTTTAATTCATTTATAAGCATGTCTCCCATTTCTTTTGCGTTGTTAAGTAAAGAACCGATCTCTTTTACCGTCGCAGTTGCAGCGGCAGAAGCAAGTGGATTTCCCCCAAATGTACTTCCGTGAGTTCCTGGACCAAATGTTGACGCTACGCTTTCCTTCGCAAGCATCGCACCAATCGGGAATCCTGAACCTAACCCTTTTGCAAGCGTCATAATATCTGGTTCAAAACCATATTGCTCATGAGCAAATAACGTTCCGGTTCGGCCCATCCCGGTTTGCACTTCATCAACGACGATAAGAATATTGTTCGATCTACAAATCGACACAAGCTCCGAAATCCACTCCTGATCTGCTGGACGAACGCCTCCTTCTCCCTGGACGAGCTCTAACATGACGGCTGCTGGTTTTCGTTCCTCGATTTCTGATAAACGATCAAAATCGTTGTAAGGAAAGTATTCAAAACCAGAAAGCATGGAGCCAAATCCATCTTGAAGGTTTGGTTGAGCTGTAGCGGAAAGGGAACCTAACGTTCTTCCATGGAAGGACTTCGTGAACGTTGCAATTGTTTCTTTACCGCTCCATTTTCGAACGAGCTTAATCGCTGCTTCATTCGCTTCCGTACCGCTATTACAGAAGAACACCTGGTCAAAACAGCTTTGCGCTGTTAGAACCTCAGCGAGTTCCTGCTGTTTTGGGATATGGTATAAATTCGAACAATGCCAGAGGAGATCCAACTGTTCTGTAACGGCTGTTTTAATCGCAGCTGGTTGATGACCAAGATTACATGTGGCAATTCCGGAAGTAAAATCAAGATACTTTGTTCCGTCTTCACTATATAGGAAGCTTCCTTCACCTTTAACGGCAGTAATCGGAAGTCGATTATATGTTTGCATGATGCTTGTTTGTGACGTTTCAGTTAGTGACATTCTAAAGACTCCTTTCGAACAATTCGCGTTCCAACAGATTCATGTGCGACTGCTTTTAGCAGGGCATTCTCTTCTCGACCATCAACAATAATAACCGAGGAGACTTTATCCGAAAGAGCGGCAATCGCTCCTTTCACTTTAGGGATCATTCCACCAATAATCGTGCCTTTTTCTATTAAACTTGTTATTTTTGGCTCATCTAGTGTGCTGAAAATAACTTTTTGCCCATCAATTTCTTCATACACACCTGGCGTATCGCTAACGAGACAAATATCTGCATGCAGCGCCTGAGCGACAGCTGATGCGGCTTCATCCCCATTAATATTAAGAGGTTCGAAAGATTCATCCGTACTGATTGGTGAGATAATAGGTATGTACCCAGCTTGAGAGAGTTGTTCAATTAGTGATTTATCTACATGGATGACTTCCCCAACACGGCCGAGTGATTCATTAGACTGTTTGCATGTAAACAGCTTTCCGTCTACGCCACTAATGCCAATGGCTTTCGCTCCTGCATGGTGGATCTTCCTCACGAGCTGCTTATTCACCTTACCGCTCAGTACCATTTCAACTGTATCGACCATCTCATCCGTTGTGACACGTAGTCCATCGACAAATGTTGTCTGAATTGATAGCTTATCAAGCATCCTTGAGATTTCAGGGCCTCCACCATGAACGAGTACGGGATGATATCCTTGTTTTTTCATAGCTACTAGGTCAAGGTAAAATGAGTCTGGAAGCTGATTTAATATACTTCCACCACATTTAATCACAAAATACTTTTGATTATGTTCTGTAGGAGGCATTGATTCTGACATAGTCATAAGAAAGGTCACACCCCCATGCTGTTGCTTCTTCATTTCCGTTATGCAAATCAATATAGATATGAATGTTCTCGTTTTCTAAATAGGTTTTTGCCTCTTCCTCACTAAATTCCGTTGTAATACCATAATCCACTACTTTAATGGGTCCAAGTGATATGGAAAGAGAATCCTCTTGGACAGATTCACCACTGTACCCAATGGCACAAACAATTCGTCCCCAGTTTGCATCGGTTCCATAAATAGCTGTTTTTACTAAACTAGAACCTACAACAGATTTGGCAATGGCTTTCGCCCCGTTTTCGGTTTTCGCACCTTTTACGTGAACTTCAACGAGTTTTGTAGCCCCTTCGCCATCTTTAGCGATCAATTTCGCTAACTGTTGACAAACATACTCTAGTGAACTTAAGAACGTTTGCCACTCAGGATGACTTTCTGATAATTCTTCATTCTCCGCCTGACCATTTGCTAGAAGAAGGACCATATCATTTGTACTCGTTTCACCGTCAACTGTGATCATGTTATAAGTCGTGTCAGTCACAGAGCTTAATGCGGACTGAAGAGCGTTATTTTCTACTTCTGCATCGGTCGTTACAAAAGCCAGCATCGTGGCCATGTTTGGCTTGATCATTCCTGATCCCTTTGCAGCGCCACCAATGGTGATGTCTTTTCCATCAATCTGACACGTTACGGCTACCTGTTTTGTCATTGTATCTGTCGTAACGATCGCTTCAGCAAAATCGGTGCCACTCGTTTTTTCTGCATAGTTTGGAATGTGATGAATCCCTTTGATAATGGCTTCCATGGGCAAATACTCCCCAATGACCCCCGTCGAAGTAACAGCCGTTTCCGTTTCTTTTAGACCCATCACAGTTGCGAATTGTTTACGCATTTCATATGCGTCCTCAAGGCCTTTCTTTCCTGTAAACGCATTGGCGTTTCCCGAATTAACAACTAGGCCTTGAAGTTTTCCATCTACTAAACTTTCTTTTGTCACTTTTAATGGCGGTGCCTGGAAAGTATTCATTGTAAACACTCCTGCAGCATTCGCTGGTACAACCGATTTAATCCAGCCAAGATCTTTACGCTTTCGTTTTAAACCTGCATGAAACCCACCAGCTTCAAATCCTTTAGGAGAAGTAACTGTGCCATCTTTTACGATTGAAAAAAGTTCCTCACTTACAGTCGATGTTGCCAAAGCATTCAACCCTTTCGTTTAGTAGATTTATGGAAATACTGGAGATAAACTAAGACCTGCTGTCTCAGGATAACCAAATCGTAGATTCATATTCTGTACCGCTTGACCAGCGGCACCTTTCATCAAATTGTCAATCACCGAGATGATCGTTAAGCGATTCGTTCTCGGATCTACAGAAAGACCAATATCACAGTAGTTAGAACCGGAAACACCTTTTGTTGAGGGGCATTTCCCTTCAGGCATCACGCGGATAAATGGATGATCCTCATAGATTGATTGGTAAAGATCAATCACTTCTGCTTCGGATCGATCATGAGATAGATTGACATACATACTGCACATCATCCCTCTTGTAAGCGGGACGAGGTGAGTAGAGAACGATACATTTACATTTTCACCGATTTGATTCGATATGACTTGTTCTATTTCAGGGATATGCTGATGTTTGCCAAGTTTGTATGCTGATACATTTTCATTAACTTCAGAGTAATGGGCTGTAAGACTCGTTTTACGTCCTGCACCTGAAAGGCCCGACTTTCCATCGATGATTAAAGACGATGGATCAGCCCATCCTTTTTGAATGATTGGAAGAATACCTAGTAGCGTTGCCGTCGGATAGCATCCAGGATTGGCAATTAAGTTTGCGGATTTGATGTCTTCTGAATAGTATTCCGATAATCCATATACCGCTTCTGTTAAAGCTCCTTCTGGTGGAGATGAATGGTTATACCATTTTTCGTATAAATCCCCATTCTTTAATCGGAAGTCTCCGGATAAATCGATCATTGGAACACCCATATTTAGCAGTGAAGGAACAGATTGACTGCTCACGCCAGCTGGTGTTGCGAAGAAGATAACATCTGACTCGGAAGCAAGCTTCTCTGCATCAAGCGCTTCAAACTGACTTACTTGTATATTCGTGAGATGTGGGAAAACATCATGTACGTTCGTTCCTGCGTTAGATGGAGATACAATTGTATTAATTTCTACTTCAGGGTGACTAAGCAATAAGCGAATTAATTCAAGGCCGCTATATCCGCTAGCACCGACTATACTTGCTTTCACTATTTCCACTCCCTCTTTCATTGCTTATTGAATGATTATACATATATAAGTATATATATACAACAGTTTTTTTAATATTTATTCAAACTTATGAATTTGTCACAACGTATTAACAAGCGCAACTTGTTTATCATCCTGATAAAGAGTGTGTTAGGTGAGAAAATTAGTTCAAAAAAAGCATGCCCATATGAAAGGCATGCTTAAAATTACTTCTTTTCAAATTCAAATGTTAGTTTTTTCTCATCCGGGCTCCATACAAGCGCGGCATCAAACGTCCCTTTTTTACTTTTCAGCCCTTTGATTACATTGGATTTTCCTTCAGTTAGAATTTTTTTAGCGTTCGTTTGCGAAATAGGTTTACCAAGAATTCGTTTGGAGATTGTAAACGGGCAACTTGTTTTAGCATAACTACTACATCCAAATAATTTCCCCTTATCCAGTACGTCAGAACCGCAAAGTGGGCATGTGCCAACCTTTTTTCCTAGTGATTTTTTGGATGGCTGTGCTTCTATCTTAATATCTTTTAAATCCCATGATGCAGAAGATTCAACTGCATCGGAGGTTAGCTTCGCTGCAAGTTTCTTCACAGATTCCATGAACGCTTGTGGAGAAGCCTCGCCACTTCCAATTTGTTTTAGCCGCTGCTCCCATTTCGCTGTCATTTCAGGACTTGAAAGAACGGCATTTCCGATCGAATCGATCAATAACATGCCTTTTTCCGTTGCGAATACCTGGTTTTTTACAACATCGATGTATTTGCGATCTTTGAGCATTGTGATGATGCCCGCTCTAGTCGCTTCAGTCCCAAGTCCTTCTGTGTCTTTCAAGATCTTCTCAAGAGATTCATCATCTAAATGCTTACCGGCCGTCTTCATCATTGTAATAAGCTGTCCTTCAGTAAATCGTTTTGGCGGCTGTGTTTTGCCTTCTGTTACTTCTACAGATACAACTTTACCTTGTTCGTTCTTTTCAATAGGTGGTAACTCTTCATCCTTCTGGCTCGATGGGATAATTCGTTGCCATCCTTCCTGAATTCGCACCTGTCCTTTTGATTGGAATAGGGCTCTGTTATCAACGAGTGTGAGCACAGTTGTATAATCGACAATCGATGCCTCTTCGTGCGCCGCTAGTAAACTTCGTGCGATCAAATCATATATTTTAGCTTCATCACCTGATAATTTATCCAGGTTTGGCACCTGTTCTGTTGGAATGATCGCATAGTGATCACTTACTTTCGCAGCATTCACAAATCGCTTGTCCGTTAAGAGCGAGTCACGTTTTAGTGGAAAATACTCTTGATAAGCTCGCTGCTTCTGAAGCTTTGATAAAATCGAAGGGAATTCTGCCGCTTCATCCTTGGTGACAAAACTAGAATCACTTCTTGGATACGAAATGTTCCCCTTTGTGTAAAGCTTCTGAGCAATATCCAACGTTTTTTTCGGTGAAAATTTATAGCGCTTGTTGGCAGTAGACTGAAGAGATGATAGTTGATACAAGAAGGGAGCTTTGTACTGCTTCCGTTCTTTCTTAACCTCACTCGCTAAACAGTCCTTATTTTCACAAAATTGAGCAATGGCTTGGGCCATTTCGGGCGACTCAAGTCTCGTTTGATCTTCTTTAATCCATTTTCCAACAATCATTTTTCCATTGTAATCAAATGTGCCCTTCACTTCCCAAAACGGCTCTGAATTAAAGTTCGCAATCTCTTTCTCTCGTTGAACGACTAATGCTAGTGTAGGCGTTTGAACCCTTCCTGCAGAAAAAACATCCTGTAACCCTTTTTGTTTAAAAAGAAGTGTATACACGCGTGAGGCGTTAATTCCTACGACCCAATCTGCACAAGATCTTGCATAAGCCTCGTAATAAAGATTACGCGTTTCTGTTTCTTCTAACAGTGATTGAAATCCTTCTTTTACTGCACGTTCTGTTAATGAAGAAATCCAAAGTCGCTTCATTGGTTTCTTACAACGAGCCTGATTCAAAATTGTACGGACGATGAGTTCACCCTCTCTCCCAGCATCACCCGCGTGAATAATAGATCCTACTTCTTTTTTGTTAACGAGTTCTTTAATGACATTAAATTGTTTCCATTTCCCTTTCGTTACCTGATATTGAAATTGTGTCGGAATCATCGGAAGGGTTTGAAGAGACCACTTCTTCCATGAAGATTCGTATGTTTCAGGTGGAACGAGTTCACACAAGTGTCCTACAGCCCAGGTCATATAGGCTCCATCAGGAAAATCAGGATTAGGTTTAATATAGAGATATCCTTGTTTTTTTTCGGTTGGATAAGGGGCGGCAAGACGCGTTCCCTGATCTGGCTTTTCGGCGATAATACAAACAGCTGCCAAAGGTAACATTCCTCTCTCAAAAAAATACGCTAGCTATTAGTATATCGTACATGTGATCGTATATGGTAGTAGGTGTTTTATCTATCCTAACTATATTCAACTATCGCTAAGGCGCTTGGATCAAAAGGATCCTGACGAATGCTAGTAGATAGAATTCCGAGCAGCACGTTTTTACTATCAGATTGAACCGCTTCCTCTTCTAAGACAATTGGTATGTTTTCATGAAAAAGGCTCACAATTTTAGAGCCATCCTCTTTTAATACCTCGAAATCCAAAACTTTCGTACAAAAGGCTAGCGCTTGTTTCATATTAGGTACTTTCACGGTTACACACTCACGTTGTTTAACAATAAATCCCCTCCTTTTTAGATCATCCCTATAAAATTCCATATAAAGAAGACTTCCCCCTTCTTTTTGTCATAGCATTAGTTCGAAGGTCGATTCTCTATTGATCCACAAATCAACAATGTCCATTAAAAAAGTCAACAAAAAAACTTCCAACCGCTATTTTCTTTCAGTAAGCGATTGGAAGATGAGACTCCATCAATATTAAAGAAGGACACTTTTCTCTATTTCTCTCATTTGATAGAAATAGCCCTTCATTTTCATCAATTCTTTATACGTACCACTTTCTACGATTTGACCTGAATCCATTACGATAATTTGATCCATTTGTTCAAGATTGTTTAACCGATGACTGACCAATAGAAGCGTATCCTCTTTCGCTTGTTCAAAAAGATGCTTGAGAATTGACCTTTCAGTAAGAAGATCGACTGAGGAAGTCGGTTCATCTAATAACCAGACTCGTTTACCCTTTAAGAAGGAACGGGCGATAGCAAGGCGCTGTTGCTCACCACCAGAAAGGTTGGATCCTTTTTCGTGCACGCTATAATCAAGAGAAAAGTGTTCTAGTTGGACAGCTTGAAGACTTTTCATTAACTTTTCATCGGATAACGACTCTCCGGCAAGAAGCAAATTATCACGAATCGTACCTGAAAAGAAATGATTTTGTTGCAGGACGACATTCGTCTCGCTCCAGATATTCTCTTCGGAAAGCGATTGGATGGAACGATCATTCATCTGTAATGTGCCACTTCCCTCAAAGAATTTTAAGAAAAGTTGTAAAAGAGTCGATTTTCCAGAACCACTTGGTCCAACAATAGCCGTTTTTCCTCCTGCTGGAATATGAACCGTTACATTAGTTAATGACTTTCGTATTTCATTTGGATAAGAAAAAGTGACATTTCTTGCCGACAGAGAAAAAGCTTTCTCTTTCGGAAGATCCACCTCTTCTTTCTCTTCCACCCATGGCTTCCCTTCTACAGATGACAGTCTTTTCGAAGCTACTATGCTATCTTGCAAATAAGCAGGCATGATAGCCAATGGCACTGCGTTCTCAAAGGACGTTAAAGAGATCAGGACAAGCATGGCAAGAAACACGCCATCTAGTTCTCCCGTTGTAACAAGATATGAACCGCCCCCAATAACACTCCAGGTTACAAATAAAGACACAAATGAATTAACGGCTTGATGAAGCACTTCTGCTTTTCCTTCTTTGCTTTGAGCAATCCCATAGTCGTTGGATTTTGTTCTAAGATCGCTTTTCTTTCCTTCAACCTCACTCATGATTTTCAAATCACGATAACCAGCGAAAAACTCAGCTGAATCAGCAGCAAATTCTCCTCTACTTGAACGAACCTTTCGATCCTTTTTTCGAATACTCCACGCAAAGTAACCCGGAATCACAATCCCTGTAAAAATCACTCCGAGTAACATTAGAAGTGCAATTTCGAAAGAATAGAATAGCGTAAACCAAATCGTAACAAGGAATATGAGAATAAAAACAATAGGTGGATAAAAAACGCGAAGGTAAAAATGCTGCAGTCGATCAATATCTCCTACAATTCTACCTAGCAGATCTCCACTGCGATATCGCTGTGACAACCCTGCTGCTATTGGCTCAAGCTTTTTATAGAAGGAGACGCGCATGTTGCTTAAAATGGAAAACGTCGCGCGATGAGAATATATCCTTTCAAAGTAGCGTCCAGCTGCGCGGGCAAGTCCAAAAAATTTCACAACAGCTGTTAAAATCGCTAATGCAAACACAGGTAACGATAAGGCTGCCTTCGAAATTAAATAGCCGCTAGAAGCAAACAAGGCAACAGCTGTTATCCCCGCAATAAAACCAAATAATATCGAGAGGAGGATATCCCGTTTCTCTGTCAGCATCTCACGCCATACAAATGCTAGCTCTCTCATAATGTGACCTCCGCCTTCTGCGTATCAACCATACCACGATACAACTCACTTGAAGCGTAAAGCGATTCATCGGTTCCTTCCGCGATCAAGTTTCCCTTATCAAGAAGTATAATATGATCGGCATTTCGTATTGTATGGATACGGTGTGCTACAGTAATAATTGTTGCGTTTTTTGAAAGTTCTTTGATCGAAGTATGAAGAACTTTCTCTGTATATAAATCAAGTCCCGTTGTTGGTTCATCAAATAAAATAATCTCTGGTTGTTTTATAAATGCTCGAGCAAGCGCAATTCTCTGCTTCTCTCCTCCAGATATCCCTCTTCCGGATTCACCAATAACCGTCTCATAACCATTTTCAAGAGAAGCAATAAACGAGGAAATACCAGCTTTCTCAGCCGCCGCTTCAATTTGTATTTTATCCGTACTTTTTGATCCAATCGCGATATTTTCAGCGATCGTTCCAGTAAACAAATACGGATTTTGTGATATAAAGCTTATCTTTGAAAACCAGCTTTCTTCTTCTAAACTTGTTAGGGGAAGTTCGTCGGCGGTAATGGCACCTTCTTGAGGTGGAAGCAATCCACCAAGCAAATTCAAAAGCGTCGATTTTCCAGATCCACTCCGACCAATCACGGCCGTATTGCTATAAGGTTTAATAGTTAGATCAATAGAGGATAACCCAAATCCACTCTCCTGATAGCGATAGGAAACGTTCTTAAACGCCAACAGTGGTGGCCTCTCCTTCGTTTCAAGTAATCGATCTCCCCATTTCATTTCGTCACTTTCACGATGAAGTTCTTCACTTACCTTTTTCATTGCACTCATGCTACCTCTACCAGTATGAAAAGCACTGCCTAGTTCCTTTAGGGAAAGATAGAACTCAGGAGCAAGCATAAGAAGGAAAAAGGCTGTAGCAAAAGACATGCTATTAAACACAATGAGACGAAGACCAATCTCAAGAGCGATAATCCCAATGCTTAACATTGAAATAAGCTCAAGCATAAGGGATGAAACAAACGCAACCTTAAGAACTTCGAGCGTTGCATCTCGATAATTCAAGCTACTTTCTTCCATAATCGAGCGATATTTCTTCGATTGACGAAACAAGTTCAACGTAGTCAAACCCTGAATTGCATCAAGAAAGCGACCAGAAAAAACGGTCATCTGCTCTAGCTTCTCCTCGGATTTTTTCTGAGTACGAATGCCGATAATAATATAAAAGAGTGGAATAAATGGAGCCGTCACGATCATTATTAGCCCTGTTTCAATATGCTGAGTTGAAACTGCGATTAGAATAAAGAAAGGAATAACCGCCGTTTTAAACACTTGTGGAATGTATTGACTATAATAGGAATCAATCTCATCCACCGCATCTAGTAAAACGCTCACTTTCTGTCCAGATTGACCCTGGTAAGACGTTAGAAGTGCGTCTCGAGAAAATTTATTCAAAAGCGCTTCTCTTATTCTTTGTTTCACAATAGTGGCCATGTTTACGCCTGCTTTTCCCATTAAATAAGATACGCAAGGGCGTAGCGCCATGACAATCAGTAAGCCAATGAGATACGGTGAAATTTCTGAATATGCTAGTCTCTCAATAAATACCCGATTCACTATTTCTACTGTAAGAAACGCCTGTACAATAATGGATGCGCCAATAATAAGAGCACCTAAAATCATGAACAAGTGTGTGATTTTAAAACCTGAAGCATACGCTTTAAGTTCGTTCTTCACCTGATCCCCCACCTTTAGTTTCACATCAAACATACGTTTGTGAAATATTTCACATTAATTCTTAATTCCTATTGTACGACTTATACAAAGGAGAAGCAAATACTATGCAGCGATCATTTTTTACAATTAAATGAACGAAATATGTGCTAGACTCACCGAGCCAATTCTCATTCAATTGCGGCATTCTTAGATTTAACATTCTTCCTCATTTCCTATTTGCTATAATGAAAGCAGCAGGATAAGAAATGGAGGATTAGCGTGGAACACGAACCTGAATTTGAAAAAACGCGTAAAAATACACACAACCGAAATAAATTAAAGCATTTATTGATTTCTTTTACTCAACCATTACAATCCTTCTTTAAAACCATATGGAAAGGAGCTTCCTACGGCGCTCTTATTATGACAATGCTGCTAATCTTTTCGATTGGGTTTGATTTTCATACTGGACTGGGTCAAATAATGGACGTTATTCTTTTCCTACTAATAGCAGTTGTCAGTACACTGCTCACCGTTAAGATTGGTACATGGTTCATAGAGCATTTCAAAAGATTACCCTCTCTTCTCATTGCAAGTATTGGAGTCTCGCTTGCTATAACCATTTATACATTAGATCAATTTCGTCAATTAGAGAACATCCTTCCGCTCTCCTATCTCTTAATTGCAGTCGGTATCATCCTTGGCGCCATGTTCGGATACCCTCTTTCTAAAGGCATCAAAAAGCCAATGTCTATGATCATGCTACTGTTTGGTATTTTAGCAACGTCAGCTTTTTCATACTGGTTATTCACACCTGGTTTGATGAATGATCGCCTTTCTATTAATGTAGAGCCGCTCTCACCTGTTAGTGATAACCCTTCAGAATACGGCTCATTTGATGTAACTACTTATACATATGGAAGTGGAAAGGATAAGCAACGTCCTGAATTTGGAGAGCAAGTTGATATTCAAACGATGTCAGTTAACGCTTCAAGTATGATTGGAGAATGGTCCAAAGAACGCGAGTGGTTCTGGGGCTTTAAAGACACCAATGTGCCACTTAATGGACGCGTATGGATGCCTAAAGGAAAAGGTTCTTTTCCTCTTGTCTTTATTGTCCATGGAAATCATAAGATGGAGGACTTCTCAGATGAGGGCTACAATTATTTAGGTGAGTTACTCGCGAGTCGTGGCTTTTTAACAGTATCAGTAGATGAGAACTTCTTCAATTCATCATGGTCTGGTGGCCTCGCAGGAGACATTAATGGACGCGCCTGGTTGCTGCTTAAACATATTGAAGAAATGGAGAAATTATCGTCTCAAAAAGATAATCCATTATTCAATAAAGTGAATATGGATCAAATTGCTTTAATAGGTCACTCACGCGGTGGTCAAGCTGCCATTTTAGCAGCAAAATTCAATGACCTTGATCGTTACCCAAATAACGGGAACATGACTTTTGATTTCCATTATAATATTGAAACTGTTATCGCACTTGCACCTACAGATTATCAAACACTTTCAGATCGAAAAATCGAAGTGGATGATGTCAATTATTTATTGCTTCAAGGTTCTTATGATAGTGATTTATCGGAATTCGAAGGCGACCGACAGTATAATGGGATTGATTTAAGTGGCAGAAAAGAAGCTATGAAAGCAGCTCTTTATATTGATCGCGCCAATCACGGACAATTTAACACAACGTGGGGAGAAAACGATACGTATTTCCCTTTCACGCTTTTATTAAATAAAGACCCTCTTCTTAAAGGCACTGAACAACGTCAAATAGCACGTACATTTGTTGCTGGCTTTCTTGAGGCAACGCTTCATCAAAATGAGTCTTATCAACCGATGTTTGAAGATTATCGCTATGCTCTCGAATGGCTACCTGATACAACATACATTAGTAAATATGAAGATCCTTCGTATCATATCTATAGCACCTTTGAGGAGGACGTTGATGTCACAACAGCGACTTCTCCATATATCACCATAGAGGCTAATAGCTTGCTGCAATGGTATGAAGGAGAGCTTGAATTTCGACGCGATAAAGAAAGAGGTACTCATGGGGTCTTTTTGAAATGGGATCATTCCTATTCAAAGAACGGCACGTACAAATTAAATTTCAAGAAAGCCCTTCAGGATCCATTTGCTTATACAATGAACAGTTCATTAACATTCACAGCAGCAAACCTTTCAGATCCATCTGACCAGCAACCTGTTGATTTCACAATCACGGCTAGTTCAGATAACGGAGCGTCCGCTAGTGTTAAGCTGAGTGACGTCATGCAGTTGCAAGGTGTTCTTCCTATTCAACACACAAAAACAAAATACTTCGAAGAAGGACGTTATGGTGAACCTACTGAACCGGTTCTCCAAACCTTTAATATCCCGATGCAGCAATTCTTAGAAGCAAACGATGCCTTTAATCCGAAGAAGATGAATGCTCTTACATTTGAATTTAATGCATCAGAGAAAGGAAAAGTCTATATTGACCAAATAGGTGTCAATCAAGGTGATTAACTAAAAAGGCCTTCCCTCATGACGATGAGGGAAGGCCTTTTTCTATTATGAAATTTTGCAAGAAGACTGTCCACGCTTTGCAAGATAGCTTTGATGATATTCATCTGCTCGATAGAATGAAGTGATTGGTACAATTTGCGTCACAACTGGTTTTTTGAAGCGTCCGGATCGCTCGAGTTTTTCTTTCGCAATCAATGCTATTTCTGCCTGCTCATTTGAATGGTAAAAAATCGCTGAGCGGTAGCGTGTTCCGACATCTTCTCCCTGTTTATTTAAAGAGGTTGGATTATGATTTTCAAAGAAAACTTCTATAAGTTCTTCATAAGTAATGAGCGAAGGATCATATTCAACTTGGACAGATTCTGCATGGCCTGTTAATTCAGAATAAACATCTTCATAAGTTGGATTAATCGTCTCTCCTCCTGTAAACCCTGCTGAAGTTGAAATAACACCGTTCAATTGTTGAAATAGCGCTTCTACTCCCCAAAAGCACCCTGCTGCAAATGTTGCTTGTTCCACTGTGACCACTCCGTTTCCTTTTCTCTGTATGGTTTTATTTGATCGAGCATATATGTTTTCTAATTCATTTAGTGATAACATATAAAGTTGCTTTTCACCCTTCTTATATATCCCTTGTGAGAGAAGGGTCTTAATAAGCTGTTGTTTTCTTGCTTCGTTATCCATTAGTGTATGCAATATCAGTCTCTCCCTCTACTAAAACATATTTCCAAATGAGGGTGCATAAAAAAACCCTCATCTGCTCGAACAGAAGAGGGTTTGGATAGACCGAGCCTCTTCTCATTTTTCGACTTTCGTCGCAGGAATTAGCACGGTTCCAATTGAACATAAGTTCATAGGTCCGTTGCCGAGGTATCTAAGGGCCAGTCCCTCCACCTCTCTGAATAAGAAGATCCTTTAAACAAAGGATTATTAAGTTAGTCCCAATAATAAATGGTTTTAAAACGGATGTCAATACAAAAGTACTCATAAAAATAATTATATTACAAAAGAGATAACAAAGTAGCCAGCTGCAGCTAATCCCGCCGCTAATAAAGCTGGGCCAAGCTTAAATTTCGCATATGTCATAGGATTCAACTGCAAGATCCTCGCAACTGTATTCGTATTGTCACTTAGCGGAGAAGCAAATGCGCCAAATGTCCCACTCGCAAACACGGCTCCAATGACAACAGGGAGATCTGCTCCTGTAGAATACCCTAATGAAATACCAAGCGGCATTAAAATTCCCCATGTGCCCCATGATGAGCCAATAAAGTATGAAATAAACGCACCAACGAGAAATAAGACTGGTGGTACAAATAAAGTAGGAATCCAATCAAGGTTTGAGGTAACAAAAGATGAGAAGCCAAGAGCTTCTGTTGAAGCTGCTAAGCCCCAAACGACAGTAAGCAAGACGATGACCGGCATCATCTCGTTACCACCTTCGATAAAATAAGTAACAAGGTCCTTTAAAGAAAAACGTTGAAATAAATAGAAAATGAACGTTAAAAGTACTGTAGTGAGAAGTGCAAAGACCATCGCGTCGAGGACATCCGCCTCAATAAACGCCTTGATTAAAGAAGTAAACCCCTTCTTATAACCACTCCAATATGTAAGAAGAAGTGTTAGAAGAATAACTCCTCCAAGAGGTATTAATAAATTCATCGGTTTCGTAGGAAGATCCTTCGCCACAGCTGGATGACAATCTTCCCATTGATCATCAAGCTTTTTTTCCACATTACCTGCGTCTGTAGCTGGCGTTTTTCGATGATGGAAAAAACTCAAATAAAAGCCAATCAATAAGATACTAATCGAAAAAAAGTTGTAAGGGATACTTTGAAGAAAGTAACGATAGCCATCTCCTTCAATGCCTTCTGCTTTTAGTGAAAGCTGCACAACAGATGACATATAGCCGACAAAAGCGGTAGCAATTGGCATTAAGACAATGACTGGAGTTGCTGTCGTTTCTATCACAAATCCAAGCTCCTGAGGAGTGATTTTCACTTTATTTAAAAGAGCTTTCATGATTGGGGCTACCGTTACAATGCGGAAACTAGGAGCACTAAATGTTCCTAGCGTTGACACCCACGTCAGAAATAACGCTCCTTTTTTTGAGTTGATTTTGGATGAGGCAACTTGAACAAATCCTTTTATCCCACCAGTATATTTCATCAATCCGATTAAGCCCGTAAACATATATAGAAAAAGGACGATTTTAACATTATTTTCATCTTTCAAACCAGTCATTATAAATTCATAGAACTGTTGCAAACCAATGATCAATCCAGGTTTGTATATAAATGATGCTGTTAGCAAACCCGCCGTTAATCCGGGGATCACTAGTTTTGTTTTCATCGCAATGATAATGACAACGATAAACGGAAAAATGGATAACCAGGCCATTAGCGTCGCCCTCCTTAAGCTCTAGTTTGCTCTCTAGAGAACGACCTATACTACGGGAACCGATAATGTTGACACCTCATTCATATGAGCAAGTGGAGTTGCTCGAAGGCATTGATGCCATATGGGTTAAATAAGACAAATTGAACATCGTTCCTTAACTTATTCATACAAAAAAGCCAGAGCTCAGTGCTCTGACTATTTCTTTTTTAATGCGCTATTGTATTTTAATCTATTGATCGATGCAGCTCCAATTCCAAACATAGCTGTTCGTAATTCGAACTCAATTCGCTTTAATTGATCTGATAGCGCTTCTTCACTATCATCTACCGCATTTTCAAGTAATGCCCTACCAAATCCGGACACATCCGCACCGAGAGCAATAGCTTTAGCTGCATCCACACCATTTTTTAGTCCGCCACTTGCAACCATCGGGACATCGGGATGCTGTTTCCTTACATCAATAATACAATCAGCTGTCGGGTTACCCCAATCTTGAAAAGCTTCGGCAGCTTGTTGCCTTAATGTTTGATGGGAACGGAAACTTTCAACTTGAATCCAGGATGTTCCACCCGCTCCAGCAACATCAATAAAACTGGCACCTGCACTTATAAGACGCTGAGCACTCTTCGCATCGATTCCCATGCCAACCTCTTTAATACCGAGTGGAACAGGGATCGCTTTTGCTACTTCTCGAATTTTATCGATTAAATCTTGGAAATTTGTATCACCCTCAGGTTGGAATACTTCTTGTAATGGATTTAAATGAAGCAGAAGCGCATCAGCTTGAATGAAGTCAATCGCTCTCTTACACTCTTCTACTGTAAAACCATAATTGAGTTGAACAGCTCCAATATTGGCTAGTATAGGAATGGTTGGTGCATGTTTTCTTACGTCAAATGAATAAGCGGATTTCGATTCTTGAATAGCTGCACGCATTGAGCCTACACCAAGCGCCCAACCATGTGCTTCAGCAGCTTTGGCAAGACGTTTATTAATCTCCCAAGATCGCTCTGTACCGCCCGTCATTGAACTGATCAGAAATGGCGTCTTCAATTTCTTATTAAGAAATTGAGTGGAGATATCGACTTCATTATAATCAATTTCTGGTAGTGGATTATGCTTAAAACGATATTTTTCTAACCCCGTCGTAAGTCCCTGTCCTTCCACGTCTTCCGTTAGACAAATATCAATATGTTCGTTCTTTCTTTTTTCGGTTTGATCAAACCCCAAGTGTTCCAATGGAATTCCCCCTGCGCTGCTCTTTTTTCAACTGTCGATGTAATAATGGTTTTAACCTGAGTCGATTGTACCTTTGTATAAGAATAAATGGAAGATTAACTATTAAAGAATACCCAACCATTACTAAACCAATACTCAAAGGATTCCATAAGAAAAACAAGAATGAAGGTGGTATGAGAAGCCAATGAGTCACCTCTGCACGTCTTGTCTCTAAGATAAATTTCCTTATATAAGAAGAAGTGAGCGTTTTGAGTTCTTTCTTCCGAAATCCTCCTTTAAACACATCTCCCCCATCAGGTAGTATTGTTTTCCACTTCCTTATCTGGATACGATCATACACTTTCAGTTCCCATTTCTTATTTTGTAACATTGATTTTTTAGATTCATAAAAGGAATCTGGCAACCGAAGGCAAATATAAGAGATAGAAACATGAATGATCAGCCAGGCAAAAATATTCACTAAGATTAACCCTACGATCGATAAGTGGATGACCTGCATACACATTCCTCGTTTCAAAATTGTTTAACATATCCAATATTAGGTAATTATTATGTCAGGAAAACCTATTATACACTGTAACAGCGTTATGATTCCTTTACAAAGGTTATACCCACACTATACAATTACAGTGTATAAATGTCGACGCTTGAAGTTAATTCGATGAAGGAGGAGATGGAATGAGCAAAAAAACAATCGTTATTGGTGCTGGACTCGGAGGTCTTTCGGCAGCTATTCGTCTGGCAGCCGATGGACATCAGGTTACCGTACTGGAAAAAAATGAGCGCGCTGGCGGCAAATTAAACAAACGTTCCGGCCAGGGGTTTAAATTCGATACCGGTCCTTCCATTCTAACAATGCCGTGGGTCCTTGAGAAACTATTCAAAAGTGCAAACCGAAATGTAAACGATTATATGACCATTAAACGTATTGAACCTCAATGGAGAACTTTCTTCGAAGATGGCGCCCAGATTGATGTAACAAGTGATATTGCTGTTATGCTATCTGAAGTACATAAGCGCTCAGAGAAAGATTATTCCAACTTCCTCTCCTATTTAGATTATTGCAAAACGATGTTCGATTTAAGCTTAAAAAGCTTTTACAAAAAAAGCTTATCAGGCATTCAAGATTTGCAAAAACTGCATTCTTTTAAAGATCTTCTCACAATGAACCCTATGAAATCAATGAATCAGGCAACGGAAAAATATCTTGATGATAAACATCTTCAGCAGCTCTTTAACTTCTTTATTATGTATATTGGCTCATCACCTTATCATTCTCCTGCCATTCTTTCACAGCTTGTTTATGTACAGCTTGGCCTTGGCATCTATTATGTTGAAGGCGGTATGTATAATATAGCAGAAGGAATGCTTAAGCTACTTGATGAGCTAGGTGTGGACGTACAAGTCAATACAGAGGTCGCTGAGATTCTCACCGTGAACAAAAAAGCAGCTGGTGTAAAACTTGCGAATGGGACGATCATGGAGGCAGACTTAATCGTTAGTAATCTTGAAGGCATCCCTGCCCACGAAACGCTTCTTAAAGGAGAGCCTGGTGTTGAAAAAGTGAAGGATGAATTGAAAAAATATACTCCTACCGTTTCGGGCCTTGTGTTGTTACTAGGTGTAAATAAGACGTTTGATCACCTTCAACACCACAACTTTTTCTTCTCGAAAGATCCCGAGCTAGAATTCAAACAAATATTTGATGAAGGCGTCCCTGCTGACGATCCAACTGTCTATATTGGTGTCTCATCAAAATCTGACCCAACTCAGGCACCGGCTGGAAAAGAAAATCTCTTTGTCTTAACACATGTTCCACCATTAAAGCCTGGTGAGAGCTTTGAGAAACATCGCGGTAGATACCGTGAAATCGTCCTAGATAAATTAGAACGAATGGGTATGACAGGTCTTCGCGAATCAATTGAATTCGAATATCAGTTCATTCCAGATGATATTAAGAGTTTATATGGTTCTAACGGTGGCTCTATCTATGGTGTAGCAACGGATCGTAAAGTGAACGGCGGTTTTAAAATACCATCTAGAAGTTCACTAATTGATAACCTGTACTTTGTAGGCGGTTCAACACATCCAGGTGGTGGCGTACCAATGGTTACACTTTCAGGTCAGTTAACAGCAGATTTAATTGCGGAAGATCAGAAATTGAAAGATGAACAAACTGGCTAAGAAAGGGACTTCGCAACATGATGAAATGGGATAATGTAATCTTTCGACTATTTATTTTTTGGTACTGCTGTGGGTTGATCCTTGTTGGCTTCGACCTACTTCCATCGTTTCTTAACTGGGCAAATGCCTTCTTCCTTATACTCTGTGGAATATTAGGCAGCTTTTATTTTGTACGAACGTTTGGGGCTTTGCGGGGGCTTTCAACAGCCTCCTTTATCTTTGCTTTCAGCATGATCGCAGAGGGCTTAGGCGTTCATTATGGTTTAATCTTTGGAAAATATGATTATTCCGGTGATTTTGGGTTTAAATTAGCTGACGTTCCAATAGGAATTGGTTTTGCTTGGATTATGGTGATTGGCGTTACTCATGTGCTATCGCTTCAAATGACCGAAAAACTAAATCCCGGAATCATAAGATGGATCGTCTACTCCCTTTTAGGCTCCCTTATTGCCGTTTTAATTGACTTAATTATTGATCCCGTCGCCTATTTAGTGAAGGGTTATTGGGGATGGGACGGAAACGGCGTTTATTATAACGTTCCTTTCCAAAATTTCACGGGCTGGTTTTGGGTATCCCTTTTCTTTCACGCCTTACTCTATCCTCTCTATATGAGGAATAAGGTTCCAAATAGGACTTCTTTCATTAAATGGAAGCATCGAATGGCTATGTTATTTGGTATGGTGATGGGGATGTTTATTTTCCTTGCTCTGCTTGATGGCCTTTGGCTTGCGGTCTTTGTAACATCGATTCCTACACTGCTTCTGCTAATTACCTATAAGAAAAAAGCGAAGCAAAATGGACACGCTACAGCGGGAGAGGTGACCGTCTAATGTTGCTCATCTATATTAGCATTCTTACAGCGTTTGTCTTATGGACGATCATCAATTCACTCTTCATGCCACGTCTATCAAATCGAAGTCTTCAGGGGGATGAGAATGGACTAGTATCCATTCTTATCCCTCTTCGTGATGAAGAACGAAACGTTGAAGAACTCCTTCAAAGCTTAAAAAAGCTCACATATCATAATATCGAATTTCTTCTACTTGATGACCACTCTAGTGACCAAACATTGAATTTACTTTACGAAGGAACAAAAAATGATCCGCGATTTAAGGTTATACTTGGTAAAGACCTACCTAAAGGTTGGACTGGGAAAGTATATGCTTGTCACCAGCTAAGTGAACATGCTAAAGGACAATACCTACTGTTTAATGATGCAGATTTAAGACTGTCGCCAAATGCGGTTCAAGCTGCACTCTTATTAATGAAAAAGCGGGAGGCTTCCATGATAACAGGGTTTCCTGCTTTTCCTGTAAGCTTGTTTCTTGAAAAGCTTCTTGTACCACTTCAGCATTTTGTCGTTCATTTCCATCTTCCATTAGCACCAGCTAATTGGACGAACCTACCCTCCTTCACCGCTGCTCATGGGGCATTTATAATGGTTCATACGGAATCATACAAACAAGTTGGTGGTCATAAAGGGATTCGCGCCACACTCCTTGATGATATTGATTTAGCAAAAACATTTAAGAAAAAAAGACAAAGAGTTATTCTTGCCAATATAACAAATGTGGTCACTTGTTATATGTATCAAACGAATCGCGAAGTGTGGAATGGTTTCACCAAAAACCTTTTCCCAGGTCTCGGGCGCTCTCGTTTCCTAATATGGATCCTCTTTATCTTTTATAGCATTTTCTATCTCGGTCCTCTTATTTTATTACTTGCAGGGCTTTATACAGCATTAACAGGTTCACTAATAGTCGCACTCTTTTACCCCTATGTTCTAATCGTGCTCCAAAAAGCATGGATTGATATAAGAACGAATCAAAGAGTCACGTTATCGCTCCTCATGCCACTAAGTGCTGTCGCGTTTATGACTCTGTTGATCCATTCTATGCGCACAGGTTTAAGGCAGAAAGGTTATGTTTGGAAAGGAAGAACGTACTCATGAAAACAATCGCCGTTATTGGGGCAGGACTCGGTGGGCTCTCTGCTTCAATTAAGCTAGCTAGCAAAGGATACAATGTACACGTTTATGACAAAAATGAATACGCAGGTGGGAAAATGATGCCTGTTAACCTGGGGACACATCACTTTGATTTCGGGCCAAACACGATGACAATGCCTGAAATTTTTGATTCTGTATTTGAAGAAGCAAACCTTAACCCCAGGGATTATTACACGTGGATGAAACTCGATCATCATACAAGAAATATAGACTATGATGGTCAATCTTTTATGATGAGCACAGACGAATCTTTCATGATAGAGCAACTACAGAATCTTGATTCATTTGCAGCGAATCATTATCCCGCTTATCTCAAAGAAATTGAACGACTCTATCATTTATCCAAATCATCATTCTTTCCGAGGATGTTTACAAAGTGGAATGATTACTTGTCTCCTACATTGTTTCGTGCAGTTATTAAAGTGAGACCGCTTGAGAAAATGAACCACTTTCATGAACGCTATTTTCAGCACCCTCTTTTATTAAAAGCTTTTAATCGCTATTCTACATATATTGGTTCCTCCCCCTTTCTCTCGCCAGCTACTTTTGCGATGATCGGATATCTTGAGATGGTGCAGGGAGTTTATTATGTTAAGGGGGGAAACACCAAACTTGCTGAAAGTCTAGAATCCGCAGCAAAACAGCTAGGTGTCACTTTTCACTTAAATACTGAAGTGAATCAAGTACATGTTGAAAATAAAAAAGCGAAGCAAATTGAAACGGCTTCTGATCGTTTAGACGTAGATAAGGTTATTATTAATGGAGACTTATTAAAAGCCTACCCAGCATTAGTTAATGAGAAAGAGCGGCCATCCATGCCTAACATAAAAATTGAGGGATCATCTCCCTCCATTTCCGCTTTTGTTATCATGGCTGGATTATCAACAAGACTTCCTGATCTTGTCCATCATCAAGTATACTTTGCTCAAAATTACAGTCATGAATTTGAAACGCTATTTAAGGGAGAATGGCCTGACGACCCGACGATCTATATATCAAATTCTTCAGCAACAGATCCTTCTATTTCTCCTGATGGAGATAATCTCTTTATTCTAGTAAATGCGCCTCCTCTGTCCGAAAATAACCAAATTTCCTTAGAGAAATATAAAGAGAAAATATATGATAAGTTGGAGAAGCATGGATTACCTATAAGGAAGCACCTTGTCACAGAGAAGGTCATCGGACCTGAAGAAATTAAAGAACGTTTCTACGCTTTCAGAGGGGCACTCTACGGCATTTCTTCGAATTCTTTAAAAAATAGTTTTCTTAGACCTTCCAATCAATCAAAGGATATCTCGAATATCTACTTTGCTGGCGGAAGCACCCATCCTGGTGGTGGTTCTCCAATGGTCGTCATTAGCGGGAAAAATGTGGCGGATCGAATCATACGTGAAGATCACTAGTGCACAAGTACAAAATGATTCGGTAAGGAACGCCATTCATGGTAGACAATCTAAACAAGTTTAAAGTGCCCTCCAAACGCAAGCTTCATTTGGAGGGCACTTTTCAATTTAATTTATCAATTATTTCGTCTAAACACCATCAACCCTTAATTCTTCAACAAATGATGCAAAAGGCGATCTTTATCTTCAAAAAATTGTTTCATCGTCACATAATGATCAGTTTCTTCTAACGTTACCTCACGCATGCTATCGGCGTTTAGCTGCATGATTCTTGCCTCAGGATAAGCCATTAAAATTGGTGAGTGTGTCGATATGATTAGTTGAGAACCTTCTTGAACAAGCTCATGTATTCTCGTTAACATCGATAGCTGCCTAATCGGCGAGAGCGCCGCTTCGGGTTCATCTAGAATGTACAACCCTCTTCCTTGAAATCGGTACATAAATGTAGCAAAAAAAGACTCTCCGTGCGATTGTTGATGAAGTGATTTCCCTCCAAAAGAATCAATAATTTTCGGACCAAATCCCTCTTGATCTAATGCTTCAATATTCGTAGCTAAATTGTAATACGTCTCGGCTCGAAAGAAAAAAGAATCATCTGGTCTATGAACTCCTCTTGTTAATTTCAAATACTGATGCAAATTTGAGTGAGAATCATAGCTCGAAAAATTGAAATTCTTCGTGCCACCTTCAGGATTCATACCTAGTGTCCCAGCTATCCCTTCTAGCAGCGTTGATTTCCCCATTCCATTCTCACCAACAACATACGTAACATTTGGGTGAAAGATAAGTTCATCCTGTAGACTTTGTACAGCGGGTAGAGAGAACGGAAATTCATTGTCTTCAATTTTTTCTAAACGGACACTTCTGATATATTGTGTCTCTTTCGTTAGTTTCACTTGCTTCCTCCCTTATGTCATATCACTTAGGAAAACCTTCCTGCACATCCTGGAAAAGGTTGAAGTAATCTTCTATTGAATGGGGGTTGACCCCACTACATCGATCAAGACTATGACGGTGGTTAATCTTTATGCTTTTCAAAGCAAGTAAAGCAGTATAGCTGACCTTTCCAACTAACTCCATCGAGAAAACCATTCAAGCAATAAACTAGTTTCTTACAGTTTGTACACTCACCAATTCGTTCTCTCATACGATCACCCTTCCAAAGGATTGAACTATTGTGATCAACAAGAATTCGGCCTTAGGAATAAACGAAACTGGGCTCTATCTAAGGTCTTTCTCTAATCCCTTTTATTAATAAACTGCAGAGCCCGGTGAAGCCATTCATTAAATTCCTCTGGGTATTCATGATCCAGACCTTGAATGATCTTCAGTTCATGTGCAACCTCTTGAGCTTCCAACAACTCGGATAAGGCTTTAGACCCCTCAAGACAATCATCATCTTCCTCACCACAAATGATATAAGCCCTTATATTTGAATTCTTTAAAGAATCGATAGCATCTCGCCATTCATCAATATTAGGAATCCATGGTGCCACGAAAATAAATCCATCCACGCTTATACGCTGCTCGAGAATCGCTCTAAGTGCTACGTGACATCCAGCTGAAAAACCTCCAATAATCAAGTTATCTCTAGAGGAAAGGGTATTCACATGGTCCTCTATTTCTTGTACCCCTAAAGCAACGTCTTCCCATTCATAAGCATCTGAAAACTGGATTTGAGATGATTGAGGAAAGGCGAGTTTATACTTTTTCGTTGCTGCTCGGTTCCAAGCTACAGCAGTCATTTCAGCATTCTCTTGATCTCCATGAATAGCCATAAGAACGGGACGTTCTTGTTCATCCTCGTTATTTAAAACCGTTAACGCTGGTTTTGCTTGTTCCATCGCCTTTTCTTCTCTTTGTTTACAAAGCTGAACCAATTCTTGAAATTCATCAAACTCACGGAGGGAATCCAAGTCTTCATCCGCTTGTAAATACTCATACGCATACCAGTATCCCTGTTCCATAATGGCTTCCCTCATGATCGCAAGGGCTTCCTCTTTTAGGTCAGATGCAGCTGCAAGAGCATATTGAAAATTGAAGAGCTGCGCTTGATTGCCTTCCACATTCTTCGCATGCTCTTTCATAAATTGATAAGCTTTTAAACTACCACTTTCTTCATAGATTGTAATCGTTTCATTCAATAAACGTGTATAAGATCGGTTTTTCATAAGTTCCCCCAAATGATTAATAGTA